>CAYOAH010000037.1:0-1536 GCA_964401905.1 uncultured Gammaproteobacteria bacterium | reverse complement strand
CTGACTCAGCTCGGCCAAAACTATTGGAAGAATAAAAATTATTCAATTTTTCCGTAACCTTAGAATCGTCCTGACCGGCTAATAATTCTAACAGCTTGGCCATGTACTTGTCATATAACTTATTGGTCAAGACCGAAATAAATAGATTGGCGCTATCCAATAATATATCGCCTGTCTGCGAAAGAAATGTCTCCCTCTTCATGGCTGAAGTGTCCCAAAGTTTTAAATCTAATGATCCTGGTAGTTCTAAATATTTGCCGCCGGCATTAGTTTTTCTTTCTTGCTCGTTGTTGGCTAGTCGCTCCAGCTTGCCAAGTTCGGTTGAGGTGCTAATTATAGTATCTTGCCGCGAGCTTAACGAAAAAGCAATGCCAAGATCATTGGCCCGCGGATCAAAAATGCTTTGAACATTCTTTAAGTAAGCCTGCTGATTATTAATGGATTGCTGAATGGCAGTCGCCCAAGAACTGGTTGCTCCATCTTTGCCAATTCCGTAAAAAGCATCACGGGCGTTACATAAATTTTCAGTAGGATTAGCCTCAGCACCGCTTAAGCCTAAACCAATTTTAAAACCAACCAATATACTAGATGGTTGGCAAATATCAAAATCACTGCCGAGATATTTCTTAAAATTGAAGCCATTGCTAGCGGTATTAACACCACCCTGGAGTAGATCTATATTGGCTTGTCTAAGGGTTTCTATGCATTGGTCTATAGCCGCTGTATCAAGCGGTGCTAGATACAACAAATGATCACGTATTTCCGCTAAATTATTATAAATAGTTGGCTCATTATTTATATGGTAAGTTAAACTAGATGATGTTTCGTCGTTCTCATCATACCAGCTTGAATTGGTTGATGTTGACGCTAATGTTAAATGAATTGTATTAGAACCACAAGAAATATCCTTCTTGCTTGTGCCTGTCTTGGCCGAGCCTTGTTCTAGGGCGGTAAAATAATTTTCAACAAATGTTCCAGCAGCATTCCTGGCTAAATCAGTACCAAAGGTTGACCAAGTGTAGGTAAAAAACTCAGACTTTTGCCCCTTACCACCGCTAGCTACATAAAGAGCTGTTTGATTGGCAAACTCGTTAGCGTATTTGCGCAATAAGGAGCTATACGTTTTAGTAGTCGCCTTCTTAAAAGCTGCCCACAGTTGGTTAGTAATATAACTGGTAATCTTGTCGGTTGTTCTATTTAACCAGGAAGTTGTATCAACAACCGGCAGGCCGGCAACTGGAGGTGATATGACTGGGGCCGCTATCATGTCAGCCTCTTGCGCTTTAGTATAGCTATTTACACCAAGTAATAAATAAACTAATACTAAACCGCCCCAAAGCAAGCGAAAAGACATTTTCATAAACTATTGTTTAATAGCTTCTTGATAAGCATCAAGTAATTCCTGGTCGCTAAATTGATCTAACATTGTTTTATCCATCCCTGACTCTAAGAGTATTTGTCTTAAGCTGGCGGCATCAGAGGGCATCGCTACCGTTGTCGAGCTGGAAGATTCGTTAGACTCTCCGCCAATTGACG
>CAYOAH010000036.1:0-1640 GCA_964401905.1 uncultured Gammaproteobacteria bacterium | reverse complement strand
GGCCTGGACAGTCATTAAAAATACGCCAGCCCCCTTGGCTGCCGGCGTGATTCATACTGATTTTATTAAAGGTTTTGTCCGGGCCGAGGTAATCAATTGGCAAGATTTACTGCGCGCTGGCAGTGAGTCTAAGGCCAAAGAATTAGGCTTGATGCGCCTAGAAGGCAAAGAATATCTAGTTAAAGATGGTGATGTCTGTAATTTTTTAATCAATAATTAAACTCTCTCCAAGCCGACAATCGCCCGCCAAACCGCCTGGCCTGGCCGGCCATAGAGTAGATTACCGTCTAGGGTATATTGTTTGGGCCAAACTTGTCGGGCTAATCGACTATATTCAACCTTACGCCAACCAGCGATGTTTGGTCGGACCAATTGCTGGTGTTGACCGTCAATAAATACTGGCCAAATCATCACCACTCGCCCGCTCGGGGCGATTATTTTTTGCCAATCAACGAGAGCTTGGCTATATAATTGATTCAATTCTTGAGCAATAACCGCGAAATTACGCCGGCCGCGCTGCGGTCCTAAATATGGTTCGGTAACAATGCGTTGAATTCTTTGGCCGGCCAATTCAGCTGAGGCCTGGCGAGCGTCAGCTAGACCGATTTCTGGCTCAACCTCAACTGCCCAACGATTAGCTAGCCACTGCCAATTAATCTGACTATTAGCCACCGCCACGCCTGAATTATCTAAGCCGATAATCCGCCCGGCTTTCATTAGGGCCGCCTCCTGCAAAACCGTACCGGAGCCGCAAAATGGATCCAAAACGCTATCGCCCGGCTCAAAGTCAGCTAGATTAAGCATAATCTGAGCTAGTTTGGGCGGCAGCATGCCGGACTGATCATCACGAGCTGGGCGGCCATAATCACGAGCCGATAACGACTTAAAGGGCTGAACAGCCATAGTCACCCCCCATTGCCAGCAATTATCCTGCCGCCACAGAACTATTTCTCCGCCGCTAGCCAATAGATGGTTTTGTTCCACCACCACACTGGAAAGAGCCGCCTCCCGACTAATTACCCAGCGGGCCGAACGACCGGCATCTTGAATAGAGCGCTTTATTTTTATGCCTAAATCACGACTAAGCGGCCGCCGATCATAATTAGACAAGCCGAAACAAATCTTCTTGTCAGCCGCTGCGATCGCCAATAATTGTTCAGCTATGACTTGAGCCGCTTCTTCATTAAGTTGTTTCAATTGACCAATAACGCGACCAAATTTAATGGTTCCGCCAAGATATTCCAATAAGTCAGCCGACAATTCGGCCGTTTGGCTGACTAGCGCCAAATTATCATTAACAACCTGCCAGCGACCAGGTAATCTGGCCTCCAATTCAGTTAGCGACAGAGCTGGATGGCTGCCCAAGATAAAAAAGTAATTCATATACCGCTACGCTAACATAAAACCGCCAGTCTTGCAATTTTTTAACTTCTGTGTTAGGGTTAATGACACAAAAAGACAATCTTTGCCTTTTCCATGTTTGAACCAACCATTGGTTTAAATGGTGCCATTAATTGCTAATCGCACCAAAGGCAGGCCGAAAGCAGTTGCCCCTCTGCCTGCAGACTTATGGTTGAGGGTTTTATTTTTATTAATTATTGTTTACTAATTTGTATATGTAATTCTTTTAATTGATCTGG
>CAYOAH010000035.1:0-1811 GCA_964401905.1 uncultured Gammaproteobacteria bacterium | reverse complement strand
CAAAAATTAATTCAACAGCCGCTAACTACTGATGCCGAGATAGAACAATTAGCTATTAGCCAGGGGGCGCTATTGATGACCCACGACGGCTTATTGAAGGCGGCCAACGGCGAAACTAGCCTAGACGAAATTTGGCGCGTGGCTAATTAATATGTTGGCGGTTTTTAGCGACCTACACGATAATTTAGTTAATTTACGACTGTGGGCTAAATGGTGCCAAGCTGAGGGTGTCCAAGAGGCCGTTTTTTGCGGAGATTTGACCGATAGCGACAGTTTTCAGCAGTTAGCGTCTCTGTGGCCAGGTCAGCTCTATTTTGTTCAAGGCAATGCCGATAATTACGCTCCAGCCGATATTCCCTCGCGGCCCAATTTCCACAACTTGGGCCGTCATGGTCGTTTTGTAATTAATAATCGCACCATTGGAGTTTGTCATGAACCGGAATATCAGGATATTGTTCTCAATGACGGTCCGGTTGATGTTTTGTTTTATGGCCACACCCATAAGCCGTGGCAAGAGCAAAGCGATAATATTTGGCGCGTTAACCCGGGAACCTTAGGTGGAGTTTATTATCCGGCCACTTTTGCCCTCTATGATCCGCTAAATAATACTTGGGTATTAAAAAATTTACAGCAATTGGATAAATAATATGTGGTTGATTGCTTTACTGGTCGGTGTTCTTTGGTCCAGACTGGCTTGGCGGCGCTGGCCACTGGCCGTCAGCTTGCTAGCTGGCTTGCTGCCGACTTATTTGTTGCGCTTCAAGATTGGACCTCTGCCAATGACTATTTTGGAAGAATTGATTCTTTTAACTACCGCCATTTGGTTGATTAAACAATACCCTCAACCATGGGCTAGTCTGCGCTCTCGGGCTAAGAATTGGCGAGCCTATCCGCTGACTATTGAGATCACTTTAGTCTTATTAATCACTTGGCTGGCTTTACTGGTCGGCGGTAATACCGCCAGCGCTTTGGGCCTATGGAAGGCCTATTTTATTGAGCCAATCTTAGTCTTTATTCTCTTTTGGAATGTTCCGCGTGGAACAAAATATATTGATTGTGGCTATTTATATTTAGCCGGCAGCTTATTGGTGGTTGGCTTAATAGCTGGCTATCAGTATTGGACAGGTAATTTAATTGCCAATTCTTTTTGGGCGGCGGCGGCCACTAGACGAGCGACCTCGGTTTTTGGCTATCCTAACGCCATTGGCTTATTTGCTGGGCCAGGTAGCTTGGCTTTACTTGGTTATTTGATCTATCGCTTGAAAAAAGTTCAGGGCTGGCTTAATTGGTCTAACTTATTACTAATTAGCAGCATTATTTTGGGCTGGCTGGCTATTTATTGGGCGCATAGCGAGGGGGCAATGATTGGCTTAGCGGCGGCCTTAGCTATTTTGGGCTTACTAGCTAGTCGGCGGAGCCGTTTGGTGGTCTTGGCAGTGACAGTTATCGCTGGAATAGTAATTGGGCAGCGGCCGGATTATCAGGTGATGATTGAACAGAAAATGCGGCTAACTGACTTGTCCGGTCAAATTCGTCAGTCGCAATGGCAAGAAACTTGGCAGATGCTTGGTGATGGCCGCTGGTTAACCGGGGCGGGGCTAGCTAATTATCAAGCAATAGTAGAGCCCTATCATCATCAAGGAATTTGGATAAAATCAGCTGATAAAAAAGCTAAACCAACTTGGCAGCCACTGGAAATTTATCTTTACCCACACAATATTTTCTTGAATTTTTGGAGCGAACTGGGTCTGGCTGGATTGGTTATCTTTGTTTGGCTATGGCTGAAAGCGGCGCTAATCAGCTTAATTAAT
>CAYOAH010000034.1:0-1847 GCA_964401905.1 uncultured Gammaproteobacteria bacterium | reverse complement strand
TCACCACCCTGAGGGATTGGGACTGGCTGGTTTATCCGAAGTTATGGATTTGCAAGCTGATGTTTTAGCCGATTACGGTGTGCCGATTAATATTGCCGAATCAGTTATTAGGCCGCGGATTAGTGAGGTCAGCCGCGGTGTTTCTCCGGCCAATCATGATCGGTCGGTAGATATGGCTAAATTGCTAGGACTAGACTTTATCTGTATCCATACCCCAGCCGATAATCTCGGTGCTCGTTATTTGGTTGATTTGATTAAAAATAAACAGGCCAAGTTAAAAAGGGTTGGTGACTTGGTTAAATTATTGTCCGCTATCCCTGAATATGCTTTAGCGGCCAAGCATAAAACTGGCCCAACTTTATTTGCCGGCCAAGCCGATAATCATTGCGGTAAGATTGCCGTAACTGAATTTACCGGTGGCACCAGCGGTTCCAAAGATATTTATGAAAAAATGGCCAATTTCGGTATCGGCACCGTAGTCGGGATGCACATGAGCGAAGAGCATCGCCGCGAGGCCGAGAAAAATCATATTAATGTTGTTATTGCCGGCCATATGGCTAGCGATTCTTTAGGCATGAATCTGCTGCTTGATCAATTGGAAGAAGCTGGCATTGAGGTTGTGCCGACCTCGGGATTAATTAGAATTAAGCGAAATTAATTTATGCTAGCTTTTTTGCGCGGCCAAGTTTTAGTTAAGCGACCCGGATCACTGATTATTGATAACAATGGTTTGGGCTACCAGGTGTTTGTCGGTGAGCGATTTTGGGAAGCGGCGGCTAGCGGCCAGCCTATTGAAACCTATCTTTACCATAGCGTTCGCGAAGACGCCGCCGATCTTTATGGCTTTTCTAGTCTTGATGAGCTGTCGTTATTCGAATTATTGGTTTCCGTTTCCGGTATCGGCCCCAAATCGGCCCTAGGCATATTATCTTTAGCCGATGTTGAACAAATCAAGCAAGCTATTATCTTGGGTGATGAATCATTATTAACTAAAGTGTCTGGTATTGGCGGCAAGACGGCGCAAAGGTTGATTTTAGAAATACGTGGCAAAATAGCTGGCCTTTTACCGGCAGCTAGCTTAGATGGCGGCCAAGCCGCTGCCAGTAGAGATGACTAGGAAGCCTTAATTGCATTAGGCTATAGCGCTCCTGATGCTCGGCGCGCCTTATCCAAAGTTGATGCTAGTATTAGTGACCCGGCTCAACGGCTTAAGTCAGCCTTACAACAGCTCCGTTAATTTATGTGGCAACCGATTGACAATCAAGCGGCTGATGAATTTATTCGGCAATACGGTCAATCCGAGTTGTTGCAAAGCACTGATTGGCTTGGTTTGCAGCAACAATTTTATAAAGTTGAGCGCCTTGGTTATTACGACCAGCAAAAATTAGTGGCCGTCGCTAGCTTAATTAGACGGCAGCTTATCGGCAAATATGCCTATTATTATTCGCCGCGCGGACCAATTTGGGCCGATGATCAATCATTATCCAGTTGGTGGCCGCAGATGCTGGCCGATATCAAGCCATGGTTAGTTGCCCGACGGGCTATCTTCTGGCGGATTGAGCCGGATCATCAGCCAGCCGGATTGGATTTCAATGAGCTTGGTTTGGTCCGCGGGCCCGATATTCAGCCTAGCCAAACACGAGTCTTAGATATTAGTCAAACCGAGGAAGCTCTTTTACGGCAGCTGCATCCCAAGACCCGCTACAATATCCGTTTAGCTACCAAACGGGGAGTGGTGATTGAAGCAGTCGGGCCAGATGGTTTTGCCGATTTTTGGCGATTAATGGCAATTACCGGTCAGCGTGACAATTTTCACCTGCATCAGCCGCAATATTATCGAGCCATCA
>CAYOAH010000033.1:0-2063 GCA_964401905.1 uncultured Gammaproteobacteria bacterium | reverse complement strand
AAATAGGCCAACAGATTTATTAATACAATAATTATTGACATCTCTAGGCTGACTAGAATGTTTTGCTTGAGCATTGTCCAAGCCTGTCGAGCTGATAGCAATAGATTGCTTTTCTTGCTAGTCAATAACAATAAGATCCAGTAGCGCGTCCAGACTGCTACTAGCCAAATTGCGGCTAGCGCCAACAAAGATAAGAGAAGATATAAAAAAGAACTGATAATCGGCTGATGAATGGCATAAATTACCGCCATTAATAAACTAATAATTAACAAACACACTAACAACAAAACCTTGGTAGCGACTATTGCTCCGGCCGCTGGCCAAAATATTGACCAATTGCCAGCCAGTTGCTTCCATAGACCAGCTTTTGGTCGAGGAAGTGGCTGCTCGCCAGACTTTAACCCTAATTCAGCCTGCTTAACTACAAAGATTTGGCTATTAACCGCCAAAAATAACACCACCAAGACCAACACAACAATAAGCACACAGATTAATAAAAGCAGTGGGCTACTAATCGCGCCCTTAATAACCATAGTCGCCTTAGACCAAAACTCAACTAAATTTTGATTGATTCTTAACCAGCTATTAGTGCCGTCCAGCGAGCCGAACAAATTACTATACTGGCCGACATTGGTCAATAAGGCGGCCAAAACACCGGCAACCCACAGCCAGCTATTTTTAATGGTGTTGCGCCAGGCCTGTTTAATAATTTGGCGATAAAGAATCATATGGCTTGTTTAATTTAAATTATTATGTTTTTTAAACCAATAAATTTGTTGCAAAACAGTTAGAATGCTAGACAAGAACCAGTATAACGACAATCCGCTCGGCAGAGTCCAGCAAATAGCTCCGGTCATCACTGGCATAAAATACAACATCTGCTTGTTCATCATTGACGCCAATTCTTCAGCCTGTCCACCGCCCGATGGCGGTGTTTGTCGGGTGGCTGTTTTAGCTTGAAAATACTGAGCCAGCCCAGTTAGAATCGCCAAAAAAATATTTGGCTTGGCTAAATCTATTATACCAAAAGATGTGGTTTGCAGCAATTCTGGACGGCTAATAAATGGATAAACCAATACCAATGATTTGTTGGACAGTCCATCGCGAAACACCCGAAAAACCGCCCACAAAAACGGTAGCTGAACTAGAAGCGGCAAGCAAGATGATGTCGGGTTAACCTTAGCCTCACGATAAAGCGCCATCATCGCCCGGCCCTGTTCCTCTTTATTATCTTTATATTTATTTTGTACCTCCTTGATTTTAGGCTGTAACCGGCTGATTGCCTGTTGCGACTTTAAAGCCCTTTGCGATAATGGCCATAAAATCAATTTGATGGCTACAGTTAAGGCCACAATAACTAAGCCGATATCATGACCCGGTAAAACATTATAAAAAAAGACCAACAAATTAAGTACTGGTTGATAAAAAATAATTGTAAAAATATGTCCCATATATTTATTAAAATTTAACGAAGCGGATCCCAGCCACCCTTAGACCATGGATGGCAGCGCAAGATCCGACCGCTCGCCAATAAACCGCCCTTTAAAAAACCATATTTTTTAAAGGCAGCCAGAGAATATTCAGAGCAGGTTGGACGAAAGCGGCAATAACCGCCAGGAAAACGACGACTTAAAAATCCATGGTCCGGTGATAGCGATTTTTGATAAAACCGGATTATCTGGCAAGCAATAGCGGCTAAAAAATTATCTAATGCTCTAATAAACATCATACTATTATTCGCAATCTTTTCCAAGCCTCAGCTAGCTCTTCTTGCAAATCAGCTAATTTGATAGTTGACTGCTTAATTAATAACAAAATAACCACATCGTAGCCGGGTTGAAGTTTAAGATAATCTTGTTTGATTAGGGCGGCCAGGCGGCGACGAATTAAATTACGACCAACAGCCAGCCGGCACAAACGGCGGCTGATCATAAAACCAAACCGATTATAACTCAAACTGTTAGCCACCAGCCGAACAGCCAATTTATTACCATAATACTTCTGACTGCCCGCCTGGAAAAGGCGATCAAAATCTTTTTTCTTGGTTAAACGAAATTGTTTCT
>CAYOAH010000032.1:0-2305 GCA_964401905.1 uncultured Gammaproteobacteria bacterium | reverse complement strand
CTTATGGAAAAATTGGATTTCTTACAGCCGCATAGTCAAGAAGTCGCCCAAGCTATTGAGAAAAAGATGGATGATTTTTTTGATCAGTTAATGCCAAAAAACTCTAATGATGTTATCAAAATTAGTGCGGATAAAGTCAAGAATTTAGAGACCGAAGGCATTAGATTAGAGGCTTTCTTAGATTATATCTGCGCCAAGCATGGCTATTTAATGCATGGCTCAATAACCGAGATTAAGGATAACTATTTAAAATCTCAATTTGGCAATGTTTTTGCTTCAGACAGATCGGCTATTGCCATCATGCGTTCAATCTATTCTAATCGTAACGTCAATTTAGAGTATCCTTATCAATATGATGATCAGCATCCATTAAAGCTAGTGGTGCATACTCCAGAGGACGGTCGGTATATTAGCCAAGACAATGGCTTTATTTATTTAGTGAAAAAAGACGGTTTTTTTAATGAGCCTGCTGGGTCTTGGCAGTTTGTCAGTCAATCGTCCGAGGTTAATTATTTTATAGTTGTAGAAACTAAAAAGGCCGACTTTAATCATCCGGTAGAAGTTAAAAATGATTTGGGTAAAGAATAGTTAAACAGGAGTGTCTTAATATTTTTAAATTATGCTAAAAAAATACCAACCAGTCATTTTATTTTGGTTTTGCCTGTTAGTTTTGGCGCTCATTAACGCAACGATTAGAGAAACAACCTACAAACCGCTACTAGAGCCGTATATCGGCTTTTGGGCTCATCAACTAAGCAGTCTGTCGGGAATTGCTTTGTTTTTTGTCGCCATTTATCTTTTCCTACGCCGTCAGCGGCGAAATTATACCGCCAAAGAACTGTGGATAATGGGGTCAATCTTGGTTGGCATGACTCTATCATTATGTTAAGTCATTGACTAACAACTTAACATAGAGTAAACTACTACTACTAGAGCAATTAAATATAATAATTATGTCAAATCAGAATAAAGAATATATTACTGTAGCCGAATTAGCCAAGCTGTTGAACATTAGCCGGGTGGCTGTTTTCTATAAAATAAAGAAGCAACAGATTAAGGCTGAAAAAATCGGCAAGACTTATTTTATCCCCCGCGAATCTATCTCGGGGTTAAGCCATACGGCCATGACTAGCCAATCGGCCCGTGATATTGAGCGGGGGGTTAGAATGGTCCTTCGAGAATATGGTGAAACCCTTAAATTATTAGGGCGGGAATAAAGTATGCGCTTGAAGCCGATTACAATTGAAGAAATTAAGCATATTACCCACACTCTGGCCACAGAAACCATGAGCTGGGATGAGCCGATTCCGGAATTTGATTCTAAATACCCGGAGAAGTTAGAAAGCTGTGTTATTACGCCGTTTCAAACCTTTGATCGCAAATTATTATTTCATGGCCTAGTGGAAAAAGCAGCGATTTTATTTTACTTGATTATCAAAGACCATCCTTTTCAGAATGGCAATAAGCGCTTAGCCGTGACTATACTATTGGTTTTTTTGTTTATCAACGGCTATTGGATTAAAATGGACGCTCAGACGCTTTACAACCGAGCCGTTTGGGTGGCCAGCAGTCCGCCCGATGCCAAAGAAGAAGCCGTTCAATATATTGAGCGATTTATCAAGAGTTCATTAATTAAAATAACCAAAAATTAACCATAAACTTATGACCACCAATTTTTTTAAGCTTGATGGTATTCCTGATCGGCCGGAAAGACCAAAGTCTTGTCCGCCGCTTTACCAGGTTAAAATACCTTTAGATCAGTGGAATGTTGTCCGCGATCGCTTTCGGTCCGATTACGGTTTTGACTTGCCTGATGAAGGTGAGTTTAGCCTGGGCGGTGAGCGCGGCGATGTTGATTCAAGTCTTTATAGCGACCATGAATTTCAGGGCAAGATTGTTAAGATTGATGGTCAAGTTGAAGTGCTTTTTGATGAGGCTGCCTACTCCAATGATGGCGAGTGGTATTTTGCCGAAACTTTTCAGGATCTTGGTTATTCTATTGAGAAGATTGAAGAGTAAATAAAATATTTATGAAACCCACTAATCTAATTAAAGCCGGTCTGCTTAATGCTTTTTGGACTGTTGCCTATATTTCATTACTCGCCTTGTTGATGTCTAGCGGCGACAAGATTTTTGGCAGCGGCGCCGATAGCATTATTGCTCCGGTGGCGTTCTTGCTAATGTTCGTTATCTCGGCCGCTGTGACCGGCTATCTGATTATCGGCCGGCCGGCCCTGCTCTATTTAGATAACCATAAACAGGAGGCCTTAAAGCTATTTAAATTCACTTTGTTGTTTTTGCTATT
>CAYOAH010000031.1:0-3452 GCA_964401905.1 uncultured Gammaproteobacteria bacterium | reverse complement strand
CGCACGGGATGTAGGAATCGAACCCACACCAGAACTTTTGGAGAGTCCTGTACTACCATTATACTAATCCCGCAGCAGGCCGCTAGGGCCAACTGAAACTACTTAGTTTCCTTGTGCTCGGTGTGCTGGTTGCACTTGGGGCAATACTTCTTGATTACCAAGCGGTCCTTAATCACCTTCTTATTCTTGTGAGAAAAGTAGTTGATAGACTTGCAGACCGTGCACTCCAGCTTGATCATATTGTCTTGAGACATAAGCGGAAAATTATCTGATTAGCTAAAAGCTTAATTTATACTAGCCCAATGGCCATGGATATTGCAATAGCAGCGGGCTTGACCGCCGATAGGCGCGCCGACAAATAGAGCTTCCGGCGCCTGATCAGGTTGTAATTCCTGAAAATAACTGGTTGCTCCAACGATATATTCAATCCATTTGATATAATGGGCCGCCTCCATCGGATGCGCTTCCTGGCCGACCGTCACTTTAACACCGCCATCAGCAGCCGTAATCACTGGCACATGCTTTTCTTGACTGGCATCAACCGTATTGGGCACTAATAATTCCATCGGCTGGCCGCAACAAACCAACTCACCGCCGCCGGTCTGGCGGACTTCAGTGATATTGCCGCAAATATTGCAGCGATAAACTTGGCGCAATTCAGTCATAGTGGTGATATTAGTAAGTTTCCACAAAAACTTCAAAATAAGCTCGCGGATGCTGGCAAGATGGACATTCTTCTGGCGCTTCTAGGCCCTCATGGATATAGCCACAATTATTGCATTTCCAACGAACTGGTTGATCTTTTTTGAAAACCTTGTCATTATCTAGATTGATCAATAATTGGCGATAACGGGCTTCATGAGCCTTTTCCGCTTCGCCGACTTTGCGGAAAGCCTCAGCAATCTCGCTCTCACCTTCTTCTTCAGCTTCTTCAGCCATTTTCGGATACATAATCTGATTTTCATAATTTTCACCGCTGATGGCTGCCTGCAAATTGGCTGAAGTATCACCAATCAAACCCAAGGCTTTAGCCCACAATTTAGCGTGCTCTTTTTCATTGTTAGCCGCTTCTTCAAAGATATTAGCAATCTGCACATAGCCAGCCTTGCGAGCGACTGAAGCGAAAAAGGTATATTTGTTGCGGGCCATTGATTCGCCAGCAAAAGCATCCTGCAGATTTTTAGCGGTCTTTGATCCTAATTTTGACATAAAAATAAGCTTAAAAATTAACGAGAATTAAATGGTGGGCCGGGTAGGATTCGAACCTACGAAGACATAAGCCAGCAGATTTACAGTCTGCCCCAGTTGACCGCTTTGGTACCGACCCAAAAATTAGGCGCTAGCGCCGTATCCCTAAATTAGCATAATCAATCGGCCTCGTCAATGCTAATTTGGCTATCTTGCCGACCGCGAAAAATATCTAAAATCAAGGCTTGAGCCGCTTGACTTTGGCGATTAATTGTTGAGCATTGACTATCGTTAGATTCAGGGTAACAAAACTGATAATCTCCGGCTTGATTTTTAATTACTCCGGGCTCACCCAGTGAATCCAATGGCCGCCAACTAGCGCTAGAACTGGCTGACCAAGTAGTAAAGGGGTTATGGCCAAAACCCAGCCGTTGCCAAAGCGCATCAGGCAGCTGATAAAAAGCCAGCTGTCTATCTTTTAGCCAATAATCATCAGCCTGACGGGCCCACAATGGCGTTATTGATCGTTGCCAGACCTGCTGAGCGCTCAACTGGCCTTCTGGCCACCAGCCGCCTTGACGATAGCCAATATTATCATCGCCCAAAAACGGCCAATGATCGCCGACAACAATAACGACTGCGGCCGGGTCAACCTGGCGGAGCTGTTCTAAGAATTCCGCCAATTCTTTAGTGCTATAATAAATAGAATTAAAATAGCGTTCGGCCACGTCAGCAACGGCCGGTGTGGTGCTAATAACCGCCGGCCGGCTGACGTTAAGCGGATAGCCCAAATGACTGGAATAAGTCAATAAATAATTGAAACTGGGCTGGCTTTGATCCTGGGCTTTAATTTTATCTAGCGTCTGCTGATAAAAACTACTATCGGCCATAAATTCGCCATTCATATCGTCCTGACGATAATCAGCCAAGCTGTAAAAATGGTCAAAACCAAGCAGCGGATAAACATTATGCCGGTTCCAGAAAGCCGGCACATTGGCGTGAAAGGCCGCGGTTTGGTAGCCCAGTTGCTTTAAGTAATAAGGCAGACAAGGCGCCTGCTGTTTGATGCCACCATTAAAAATAGTGCCGGCCTGAACATTGGGCCAGCCGCAGAGCAGCTCAAATTCGGCGTTAGCCGTCTTGCCGCCGAAAGTTGGACTAAGACCATGGCCTAAACCTAAACCGGCCTGCTGCTGCCAATTATCGGCCCATGGTGAGCGATTAAATTGCACAGCCGGTAAATCCGGCTGCCACAAAGATTCAACGATTATGAAATAAATATTGGGCGTAGAACTACCAGCTGTCACCATTGGAGTCGGCCGATAATTCAATTGAACCGCTGCCTGCTCCACTTCAGCCCGGCTGGGTAATTGAAAAGCTAATTGTTGGCGCCAGCTCTCTTGCAAGAGATAAAGCCAGGGGCCGCGCTGGGCATAATTGGTTTTTTGGTCCCAGTAAGAATTACCAAACAGCTTGTCTAAGACGGCTAGCGGCCGAGCTGGATATTGAAAAATAGTAATTAGTGCTAGGCCAACTAAACCCAAACGAAACCAAATTTGCGGTCGCGGCCAGCGCCAATTAATAATAATTAATATCAGCCACAAGACTAATGGCCCAATTAATGCCACTTGCCACCAATGATTAATATCGCCTAAAATCCGCCAAAAGCTGGCGGCCGCCGAAAAATCGCTGGGCATCAGCGGCCAGCCAAAGAAGCGCAACTTGATAGTTTGACTAAGATAAAAATAACTAGCCAGCAGACCCTGTTCAACAACCAACCAGCCGCGGCGACGGCTAAACGGCCGCCGAATGATAATCAGCGATATTAAGGCAATCAAGTCCGGAACATAAGACCAGCGAGTCAAGCCAAGCCCGGTCCACTGAAAAGTGGCCAGGTGACCGGCGTAAGACCAGATAGCGGCAGTAAAAAATAGGCTGATTGTTGACACAGGCGCTAATTTAAAAACAAGCCATAACGGCTTGTCTTAAAGGGAGCCGTTGTCGGGACTTGAACCCGAGACCCCTTCCTTACCATGGAAGTGCTCTACCAACTGAGCTACAACGGCGCGATATTATAATTGACGGATCTCCTCTTGATATTCAATCAGGCCGGCATTGCTGGGGTCGACCTCAGATAAAGTATCAAAAATTAATACCGCCGTAACGCGATCTTTTCTAATTATACTAATTTCCAACAGCGTGTCAAGATAACGCGGATTCTTCGGCTCTATCTTTAAAGCCTGCTTTAAATAATAGTCGGCGCG
>CAYOAH010000030.1:0-3620 GCA_964401905.1 uncultured Gammaproteobacteria bacterium | reverse complement strand
TGGTTTTTCTTGGCCGCTATTTTTAGCGGCCATGTTATTTATCATTCCAAGCACAATCATTGCCTGGTTGTCTTTAACCCGTGCTGATTTTTTTCAGCAGCACTTAGAAAACATTAGTTTTAACGGCTATTGTCTATTGGCTCTTTGTTTTGGCTGCTACCTTCTGGCTTGGTTAGCCCTGATTATTATTAAGCCGGCTAGTAATAATTATTTCTTGTGGGCAGTGGCGGCTATTATTTTTATCATTAGTTTGGTCACTGTGCCCCTATTGTCTAGGGACGTGGCAGCTTATGCCCTTAACGCCGACATGCTCTACTACGGCCATTTTAATCCCTATACTGAGCCAATTAGTTTAGGGCGGCAATCTTGGCAATTAGGATCACTGTGGTGGCTGAATTATCCGTCACCCTACGGGCCGCTTTTTTTATTGACCATTGGCTTGCCCTTTTTGGTTTCAGCCGGCAATTTATTAGTCTTTATTTTTAGTTACAAAGTATTGGTTTTGCTGGCTTTTGGCCTTAGCGGTTATTTATTTAGTCGCTGTCGGCGCCAATTTAACCTGCCCAGCTATCTAGATTGGCTTTTTTGGCTGAATCCGGCCTTAATAATCAATTGGCTAACCGAAGGCCATCAAGAAGTTTTTATTGTCCTGATTTTGCTGTGGCTGTTATTTAACCAGATAAAAACTAATTTTAGCCAGTTAGGATTATTGGCCCCCGGTTTTATTAAAATAACTGCGGTTATTCTATGGCCGCTTAGTTGGTTTAAAAATCAGATTTTTAATTGGCGGCGGTTTTGGCTGGGTAGTGTTTTATTTGCGACGGTTTGGCTATTGTTTTTTGCTATGCTTGGCCTGACGCCGTTAAATTTTTGGCACAAAAATCTGGCCTTTGCCAATCAGCATTGTTTTTATACCTGTTCACCGTTGATTATGGCCAGCAACCAGCTACCAACTGGCGTGGCCGAAGTATTGCGGTTGCTTTTATTTGTCGGAGCTTATTTGGCGGCGCTCTATTTCTTTTTATTTAGAAAATATCAGCCGCTCAAATTTATTGTCTGGTCTTTTATGGCGCTATTTTTTATAAACACCAAATGGCTAACCCCTTGGTATCCGACATTGATCATTCCTTTTAGCCTATTGATTAAAGAGCGGAAATATCTTATTTTAAGTGGCCTGTTAACCGCTTATTGTCTCTGGCACTATCTTGGCCTATAATATAGTTGTTTTATTAGTAATTTATAGATTATGTCTAAAATTGTCTTATTGCGTCACGGTGAAAGTGTTTGGAATCAACAGAAATTATTTACTGGTTGGACCGATGTTGATTTGAGCGATTTGGGTCGAGAGCAAGCCAAAGCTGCCGGCCAAAAGTTGAAAGCGGCCGGATTTTCTTTTGATCTTGGTTTCACTTCTTGCCTAAAGCGGACTAAGCTGACGATGGAATTAGTCTTGCAGGCAATGGGGCAAGATATTCCTTGGCGAGCCGATTGGCGGCTTAATGAACGCCATTATGGCAATTTACAAGGACTTAATAAGGAGCAGATGGCTGAACAATTCGGCGCCGAGCAGGTTAAATTGTGGCGGCGCAGCTATGATGTCCGGCCGCCGGAGATTAGTGATGATAATCAGTATAATCAAAAAAACGATCCACAGTATGAGGGGGTTGTTGTGCCTAGCGCTGAGAGTTTGGCCGATGTGGTTGTCCGGGTGGTGCCTTTCTGGCAGGAAGTTATTGCGCCTCTGTTGGGAAATAATCAGCGGATTATTATTGTGGCCAGCGGCAATAGCCTTAGAGCCCTGATTAAATATTTAGATCAAATTAGCCCGGCCGAAATAGTGGAATTAGAAATACCAACCGGTCAGCCGTTAGTTTATGAATTGGATGATCAGCTCCAGCCGATCAAGCACTACTATTTATAATTATTCAATACAGCAGTCAATCGCTTTTTTAACCATGGCGCCCAGCTTGCTGGCCAAGCTTTGCTTAGATTGGTCTTGCTTGTTAATCGCTTGATCGTCAATTTTCTTGATATCGTCAGTAGCGATTAATTTCATATTTAAGCCCCAAAAAAGAGAATATAGTTCATACGCCTTATTAAAAAAACTATAGGCATCTTCTTTACGGCCAGCCGATAATTGCTTAGTGCCAACCTCCATTAAGCGATAGCTGGCGGCTAGTAAGTGCTTGGAAATACACCAGACTTCGCCTTCATACTCCTTGATTATTTTCTTCAGCAATTCTTTGCGCATTTCCCGCACTTCATTAATCAAGTCATAATAAGCGGTTTTGCCGGTTTTGGCGCCAGAAAAGAAAAAGTGTTCTTCAATGCCCACTAAGTTCATGATGGCAATCGTCAAGTCTTGATCAGATGATAAGTCCATCTTATCTTGCTTCTTCATGGCGTCTACTTTGGCGATGAATTCATTAAGATCGGCAATTTTATCGTTTTCCATACTTGTTTATTTAAGCAGCCAGTAAAAAACTAGGCTTAAGATAATTAATGGGCTAATTGGCATTACTACTTTTTGAAAAGGAAAATAGGCGCGATTGCCATGTCGGGCTTTTAGGTAAACATACCATTCAGCGCCGGCCCAGAAACCGCTTGCCCCATTAATCAGTCCTAGCAATAGTTTATTGATACCGCAAACACAGCTGTCGTTATCAAACATGCCATAGAAATATAGCGGACTGATAATCATGGCTATGTAGGCGACAATTACTAACCAATTGCGGCCCCGGAAATGAATATTCTTTCTTTTTAGCCAATCGATGGTCCAGGCGATCATGGAAACGGTTAGGCCGCCAATCCAGAGTCCAGTGATAGTATCGTCAATCCCCAGATAGCGAGAAAAACCGACACCGGAGGCCACAGCGATGGTGCAGACCGGACAGACAGCGGCGGCTGGCTTAGCGATTAAAGCCGTTATTAGCGCGCTCAACGATAGGAGACCGATTTTTTTATTCATAAACGGTTAGTTGATTTGGTCATTTAAGAAGTCAATGATTGGCTGGTCGCCGACTAAACAATCACGGCCATTCCACAACAAGGGGACGCCTAAGGCATTGTCTGGTATGCCGCACAGTTTGGCTTTGGCTCTTAGCTCGTCAGCATTATCTTGGTTATTGTAGACCTCTTTATTTGTTATATTGAGTTTCTGGCTAATCCGATTATCTTTAATATAGTTATCAACAATATGGCAATGCGGGCAGGTATCGCCGTAGTAAAATATTAATTCGGCTTTTTGCTGATTAGCGGTTGTCGTTGCCGTTTCTGGGGTGCTAGTTGGCTGGCGATGACGGTTATGATTAACCAGAGCATAGCCGGATAGCCCCAAAGCTGATGCGAATAATAAACTGGCGATAATTAATCGTTGAGACATAAGTTTATAATTATTGATTGTTTTTATTTTACCATAAAATCTAGAGATAATAAAATAACCATTTTTTATCTTGACTAATTGTCTTAAAACTATTATATTAAAAAAGCATTCTCTAACTCAGAATTACGCCCCGGGCGTATTTTTTGTTTATTTTATGGAAATTCGTAATATTGCTATTATTGCTCACGTTGATCACGGCAAAACCACCTTGACCGATAATTTAATGCGCCAAACCGGC
>CAYOAH010000029.1:0-4069 GCA_964401905.1 uncultured Gammaproteobacteria bacterium | reverse complement strand
CCCGAAAAAGACTCATCAATGTTTAAGTTTGAATATCTTGGCCCCTGCGAAAATAAGGACACAAAATCAAAGCCACAAATAGCTGCCGAACACATTGTTGCGCTGTTCCAAGGCAATGGCAACCAAGAACAATGCCAAAAGGAAATTATTGACGCTATTAGACCAGCCGGTGCTGGGGAAAGTTCAATTAAAGAGGCTATTAATGACTTGATTACCGATAATATCCTGCAGGCTCGACAGGGGCAAGGAAACTCCCAGCTATATAGCCTGAAGTAGTCAGTTGAAAATTTAACCCCCTTAGGAAGGCACATTTTCACCTGACTATGCATTTACCCCGTAAATCAATCGAGCGGTTCATTGAAATATACCGCCAAGATTACGGATGCGACCTCGATTATGCGGAGGCCGAAGTATTAGCTTTGGCCTTCTATAACCAAATGAATGCAGTCTATAGGCCAATTCCTAGGGGGTTGACAGATAAACAATAAATAATTATGGTTGCCCTTTTTCAAGAAAACAACTATAATCATTCACTAAAATATGAACCAAATCGAAAATAATATCCGCTATATATTATATGTCCGGAAATCGACTGATGATGTTGACCGGCAACTACTTAGTCTTGAATCGCAAACTAACGAACTGACTAAGCTGGCAAAAAAGCTAAATATCAAAATAGTTAAAACAATTTCGGAATCAAGGTCGGCCAAAGATATTGGCCGGCCAGGATTTAATGAGGCTATTGAAATGATATCTAGTAATCAAGCTGATGGAATTCTGTGTTGGAAGCTAGATCGTCTTAGCCGTAATCCTAAAGATTCAGGCGAACTAATGGATTTGTTGCAAAAAGGTAAAATCAAGATTATTAGAACCATTGATAGCCAATATCTACCAACCGACAATACTCTAATAGCTATCATCGAACTAGGAATGGCTAACCAATATATAAGAGACCTTGGTTTTAATGTTAAGCGTGGTTTGAGAACCAAAGCTGAAAAAGGATGGTATCCTGGTATAGCCAAGCCTGGATATTTAAACGATAAATACTGCGAGCAAGGCGAACACAAATTATTAAAAGACCCTGATGGCTTTCATTTGATTAAACTGGCTTTTGAAAAACTACTCACCGGCCTATATAGACCGAGCCAAGTCTTAACAATGCTTAATAATGATTGGGGCTACAAAACGCCCGTCAGAAGAAAGACGGGCGGCAAGCCGATGTCGGTTTCCGTATTCTATAAAATGCTGTCAGACCCCTTTTACTATGGCGAATTTGAGTATCCTGTCGGCTCTGGCAATTGGTATCGTGGCGCTCACGAGCCAATGATTAGTGAAAACGATTTTAATATAATCCAATCAATCTTAAATACAAAAGGTGGCTCTAGACCAAGAATAATCAACAAAGCTGATCGAGCTCTTTATGGAGTTTTTAAGTGTGCCGACTGCGGTTCAATAATCACTCCAGACATTCAAGAGCAAACAATTTGCTCAGGTTGTAAAAATAAATTCTCATCAAAACATACTTCTACCTGTCCAAAATGTGGCCTAACAATAGAAGAAATGAAAAATCCAAGCCACTTAAAATATGTTTACTATGGATGCCCTCATTCAAAAAATCGGCATTGTAATCAGAAATCAATTGAGTCCAAAGAACTAGATCGCCAAGTTGTTGGAGTCTTAGAGTCAATAAAAATATCTGAACAAATGAAAGATTGGTATATTGAACAAATAAATAATGCCAACAACCAAGAACAATTCAGTCAAACAGCTATCTTAAAATCATTACAAAAGCGACAATCTAATCTCAAAAAAAGTATGGACAATCTTTTAACCCTCAGAATATCTCCAGACAATGCCAACGGCGAGCTTATTAGCAATGAAGAATTTAGTTTTAGACGAGCTGAAATTAACAAAGAGCTTCATAATATTCAAGAACAATTAGCCAAGTCTGAACAATCTACCAATGAATGGACCGATTTAGCAATTGATATTTTTGATTTTGCCTGCTATGCCAAACATAATTATGAAAATGGCAACTTACAGGATAAAAAAGCTATTTTACTTGGTTTTGGGTCGAACCTACTAATAAAAGACCGAAAAATTATAGTATCATTACCCAAACATCTAGAGCTAGTTCGAAAAGCTAACTCAAAAATTAGTGAATTAGGAATAAAATTCGAACCTGGAATTTTTGGCTCAGATAACAAAAAAACAGACTCCCTAGAACCTGTTTTTTCCTTAATGCTCGGGGACAAGGATTTGAACCTCGATTAACAGGGCCAGAACCTGTCGTCCTACCATTAGACGATCCCCGAAGAACGCTCTTATTTAATCATATCTTACCTAGCTTGGCAAGAGCTTGACGGACGGCCGGCAAGCGACGACGCATCGCCTCCTCGCCAAGCTTAATAAAATTTGCTGTCTGATCAAACTGAAAAGTGTCAATAATATCATCAAAAACCGGACGAACAATAATTAAGCGCTGCTGGTCGGCCTTAGTTTTAGCTAATTGATATTTAACCGATTGCTCTCGGATAATAGTGTAGGCTTGCATCAAGGTCGTAAACAAAGTCGGCTTGGCTTGAAAATGCGCCGATGGCTGAATTGACAAATCCATGGCAATAACAATCTTGGCGCCAAGCTGAGCGGCAACGCTGGCTGGCGTAACATTAGTCGAACCGCCGTCAATCAAGTAGCGCCGGTTGAACTTAATCGGCGGCAATAGCCCAGGAATAGCAATGCTAGCCAATACTGCTTGAACAATGCTGCCCTGGCGTAAAACAACTTCCTGGCCATTGGCCAAATCAGTAGCAACAATAGCCAATGGTATCTGACAATCTGTAAATTGTTTCCGGCCGAACAGCTGGTTGACGAATTTTTTGATTTTCTGGCCAGCCAAGAATGAATAACGCGGATTACCGATATCTACAAATTGCCGCCAGGCTTTAGAACGATCAAAAGAAAGACAAAGCTCTTCCAGCTCTTCTAACGGCTTGCCTAGGGCTAACCAGGCGCCAATAATCGCCCCGATACTGGTGCCAGCGATACAATCAATCTTGATGCCAGCTTTAGACAGAACTTTAAAAGCGCCGACATGAGCCAATCCGCGAGCACCGCCGCCGCCGAGGGCCAAACCGACTGATGGGCCAATGGGCTTGCTTATTTTTAACCGCTTAGGCTTCGCCAACGATTTGACCATTGAAGATTTCTAACAAATTATTAATTGATGAATCGTTTGACGGAGCGGTTGAGACTGGCTCAGCCGATGATTGTTGCTTCTCCAATTTGATATCCAAGTCAGCCAATAATTTAGTGGTAATCGCCACTGGCTGCTGACAGACCTCAGCTAAAACCTCTTCCAACAGATGCTTGATTTTGGGCTGCTTGACTTGATCTTGATGAAACTTATAGCGGAAGAGCAGACACACTTGCTGGCCATCTATTTGCGGCTGGCAAGCCTTAAGCATGACCGATAAACCGGCATTGCGTCCTTTAACCCGGTCTAAGACTGTTGGCCATTGATTCAATAAATCATCAATCAATAGCGGCGGCTGGTTGGTTATTTGACCACCCTTAACATCATTAACCGGTTCGCTTATCTTATCAGGCTCCTGATTATCAACTGGCGGCTTAGGTTGGCTTAGCGGACGGCTGGCGGCTGGCGGCTCAGCCGGCTGCAAAACCTTAACAATCGCCAGCTCAATCGGCAATTGGCTAATAAACGCCTCCTTGCTTTCATTAAAAGCTTGCAAAAAAACCTGCAATAGCTGGACTAAACGATTAGTAGATAACCGCTGACGTAAATCCAATAAGCCGAAGGCATCATCATCACCCCACTGCGCTTGGTAATCAGGCAATAATTGCGGATTGATTTTGCTTAATAGCAGCTGGCGTAAAAGCTCAATTAAATCTTGTAGAAAAACCCGAACATCGCGGCCGTCAGTAACTAGCTGATTGACCAGACTAATAGCCTCAACCGCTTTCTGGTCCACTAAGGCGGTTAAGAACTGACTAATCAGCACCATATCGCTATTGGTATCCAATAAAGAAAAATCCTCCATCGGTAAGG
>CAYOAH010000028.1:0-4232 GCA_964401905.1 uncultured Gammaproteobacteria bacterium | reverse complement strand
GGCACTTTGCGGGCCGCTCAAGAGGTGGTGGTTACTGATTTAGCCGGTGTCCAACGCCGCCGTAAAGTCAGCAAGCTGTTCACTTATCAAGGCTTACAAAGCCAAGAAGTTAGCCAGGCTGAAGCTGGCGATATTGTTTTGGTGGCTGGCTTAGCCGATGTTTATATTGGTGAGACTATTGCCGCTAATGCTGACCAGGCTCCATTACCAGCTATTCATGTTGACGAGCCGACTATTACTTTGAATTTTTTGGTCAATAATTCGCCATTTGCCGGCCGCGAAGGCAAATTTGTTACTAGTCGTCAAATTAAGGAACGCCTAGAGAAGGAGCTGGAAACCAATGTTGGTCTTAAGGTTGATTTTTCCGATATGGCGGTCTACAAGGTATCAGGCCGTGGTGAATTGCATATCGCTATTTTATTAGAAAATTTACGCCGTGAAGGCTATGAATTACAAGTTTCTCAGCCGCAAGTAATTATCAAAGAAGTTGATGGCCAAAAGCTGGAGCCTTTTGAAGAATTAACGATTGATTTGCCAGACAGCTTTGCTGGTATTGTTATTGAAAAATTATCGCGTCGTCGTGGGCAGATGACTGCCTTGAAACAACATGGTGGTCAAACTCGTCTCAGTTTTGAAATTCCCACCCGCGGATTATTGGGCTATCGAACGGAATTTGTGGTTGACACTCGGGGGGAAGGTATTTTATGTAGCCATGTATTAGGTTTTCGGCCTCATGTTGGTGAAATTGATAGCCGCCAAGTCGGTTCTATGGTTTCTATGGCTACCGGTAAAGCATTGGCCTATTCATTATGGAACCTGCAAGAGCGTGGCGTGCTTTATATCGGCCCCAATATTGATGTGTATGAAGGCATGATTATCGGTAATGTGGCTAAAGGTAATGATTTGGCTGTTAATCCGATCAAGGGCAAGCAATTAACTAATATGCGCTCCTCGGGGGCTGATGATGCTATTTTGCTAACGCCGCCGCTAGAGCTAACTTTGGAGATCGCTCTAAGTATTATGAATGATGATGAGTATTTAGAAGTTACGCCCAAGAGTATCCGACTACGCAAACAATATTTAACCGAGCTAGATCGGTCACGAGCTAAGCGAAAATAAAAAAACAAGGCTGATCCGAAGACCAGCCTAGCGTGGTGCGAATTGGTTTCCGCCGTGAGAGGGAGCGTGGCGGTTACCGGAAGGCCAGGTTAGCTGGCGTTGAAAAACTATTGGGGAATAAGAAGCAACCCATAATACACCCATAATGGGACAGGGCCCGAACATTGCTTCAACTTAGAAGCGCTCGTTGCTTTCGGCTTATTCCCCAGGTTCATTTCACAGAACAAACCTTTCCTTAGAGATTATCATTTTTTTAAAAAATGTCAAGAGTTTGGTGTGCTTGACCTTTTTGGTTAAAGTTCTATACTATAAATATCTATATAGCGATGATTGCCGCGCCAACCAACCGCGGGAACATATCGGCCGCTAGGCCCTAAGTCGCTGATTTGAATCAAGAGCCCGCCAACGGGAAGCTAGATGGAACCGCGAGCCCAAAAGCCTCGTTCTAGCGATGAACTTTTGTTTATCGTTGGAATGAGGTTTTTTATTTTTTCATTAATTAATATGTCTGATTATTCTCTAGAAGTTATTCGTCATTCTTTGGCTCACATCTTAGCCGCTGCCGTCACCGAGCTTTATCCCGATGTTCGTCCGGCTATTGGTCCAGCCATTGACAATGGCTTTTATTATGATTTTGATTTTGGCAAAGATAAATTAAGTGAAGACCAGTTGCCGCTACTAAATCAAAAAATGTTAGAACTAATTGCTGCCGAGCTGCCGTTTAGTCAAGAAATGAAACCAGCCACCGCCGCCTTGGCTGCCGAGCAAGCCGTCGGCCAGATTTATAAAGCCGAAATCATTGCTGATTTACAAGCTCAGGGCGAAGTTGAGGTTAGCTATTATACAGTTGGTCAATTTACCGATTTGTGCCGCGGACCGCATGTTGCTTCCACGGCTGATTTGCGCCAGGCTGGTTTTTTAGTGCATCGGTTGGCCGGGGCTTATTGGCGCGGCAATGAAAAGAATAAGATGTTAACTAGAATTTATGTTCTAGCCTTTGCTAATCCGGCCGAATTGGAAAACTATTTAAAGTTATTAGCTGAAGCCGAACAGCGTGACCATCGTAAAATAGGTCGTGAATTAGATCTTTTTCATATTGATGAGCAAGTTGGCTTAGGTTTACCTTTGTGGCATCCCAAGGGAGCAATTCTGTGGAAGGTAATTGAAGATTTTTGGTCAAATCAACATTTACGCAATGGTTATAGTTTGGTGCGTAGCCCGCATATCGGCAATAAAATCCTATGGGAAACTTCCGGACATTGGGGATTTTATAACGCCAGCATGTATCCGCCGCTGGAGGCTGGTCAAACTTTAGAAGAACGCCAGCAGGGGATTAAGGCTAAAGAGTCGGAAGAATATCTGCTTAAGCCGATGAATTGCCCATTTCATATTGAAATTTATCAAAATAAACCACGGTCTTACCGTGAATTGCCGTTGCGTTATGCTGAATGCGGCACGGTTTATCGCTATGAAAAAAAGGGGGAATTATCTGGCTTGACTCGGGTGCGCGGTTTTACCCAAGATGATGCCCATATTATCTGTCGCGCCGATCAAGTGGAAGATGAGCTGAAGCGGGTGGTTGACTTTATTTTGTTTATCTTTAAATCATTCGGTTTTGACACTGACTTGATTAATGTTTATTTATCGTTACGCGATCCAGAAAATAAGGCCAAATATGCCGGCTCTGATGAGGGCTGGGAATTTACCGAGAAGGTTCTGAAGAAAGTAGCCATTGAAAAGGGTCTCAATTTTAAAGAAGAAAAAGGCGAGGCGGCTTTTTATGGACCAAAGCTGGACTTTAAACTTAAAGATGCTTTGGGTCGTGAATGGCAATGTTCCACTTTGCAGTTTGACTTCAATCTGCCAGAGCGCTTTACCATGAATTATACTAATTCTCAAGGTCAAGCCGAGCAGCCCTATGTCTTGCATCGGGCGTTGTTTGGTTCCTTTGAACGGTTTATTGCCTTATTAATTGAAAATTATGCGGGCGCTTTCCCGTTGTGGCTATCACCGGTTCAAGTTAAGATTTTAACTGTTAATGACCAGCACCATGATTATTGTCAGCAATTAGCTGATAAATTGCGGCACAATGATATCCGGATAGAGGTTGATGAGGGCGATGAAACAGTTGGCAATAAAATTCGCAAGGCCGCTGCTGAAAAAATTCCTTATGTCTTAGTTGTTGGCGATAAAGAAATAGCCTCTGGTCAATTAGCGGTTCGCCAGCGCGGCCAGATGGAGCTGCTCAATATTGATCAGGACGGCTTCCTGCAATTGCTTCAAGAAAAAATTAAACAGCGGCAATAAGCTGTTCTTGGTGGATAGACTAGTTTTTGCTATAATTAACTAATAAATTATTAAGCACTATTCTTATGGAAAATCCATCAGCCAATCAAGCTGAGCTGCTTAAGAAATTGGACTTGGAGGAGGAAGAAGAAAATCGTCTAATGTGGCTTTATGCCACCTTGCTGGACATGGGCGTTGAAGGCTGCCTGCCTTCTGGCCGCCATGATTTTTTTCGTCAAAGCTTGAAGATTCTCTCTGACGAATCCAATCAGCATCGTTTATCAATTCGCCAGATTGTGGCTAAGTATCAATAATATGAATGATAATATTATGGAGGCCCAATGCATGCTCAGCCAAGATGGCTTATTGCTCAATTTGCGCAATGGTCTAACCAGTGAATACCGGGCCAAGGAATTATGCGAAGAATTATTGAATTTTTTAAGCGATCCAGTTGATCGTCAAACGGTTGCCAAGATTATTGATGATGAACTTCGCCATATCAAATTAACTGAGCAACTTATTGCTATTGTTGAGAACGAATATACCGCGCCAGCTGACTAATTAATGACTGTCGCGACTGGCTGGCTGCCGCCACTGCTGCAATTTATCCGCCCAGCCTTGGTAACGATTCTTGACTTTTGGCGCCCAGTTATTAGCTGGCTGATAACGAATTAGCAGTTCCAGGCCAATTAGCATGAAAATCCAGCCCGGCAAGATCGGCAAAACTAAACCGGCCAGTCCGAACAATAGACAGGCATAGGCAATAGTTATACGGCTGTAGCGAATGATCTTAGCCATTCAGGGATTCTTTAAATATTTGAGAAGTG
>CAYOAH010000027.1:3610-4879 GCA_964401905.1 uncultured Gammaproteobacteria bacterium | reverse complement strand
TGTCCCAGTCTTCGGGGCTACCACCCTGATTGGCCGGATAGCCGATAGAGGCGAACGGCACCGATGATTGATTAAATAAACAGTCAGCTGAATTGAAGCCGGTGCTGGTTGGGCTGGGGACATAACAAGGCATAATAAAGGAGCTGCCATCTTTAACCCGATCCGACCAATAGGCGTTGCTGCCGCTATCGTCAACTACTTTGGCAAATTTAGTACAGTAAACCGGCGCCTTGCTTGGTGTGCTGGTGTTAGATATAACTATGGCAAATTGATCGCGATAGACTTCGCTAGTTAAATATTGTTCTCCATTAAGAAGCCTCGTAAAAAAATCCTTAATAGATGAACTACTCATAGTGGATATAGAAACACCATCATTCCAGTATTCAGCTATGGAATCATCAGTTTTTTTTATATACCAACCATCATTTATTGTTTGAATATTTTGTCTAGTATTCTTACCATAATTATTGGAGCTACCATCTGGTATCATTAATATATTAGAAGAATCATCGTTGACTGGGACACACCAACATCTTTCCTCTTTAGAGGCTGTACAGGAATCATCGCTATATTCTTTTTCCACATTTATATAGCCGCTTGGACAAGAGCTGTGGACCCAATTGCCATCTCCATCTCCATGGCCCCCACTCTTGCAGTTATCATCGCTACAATCACCACCGCCATTATAAAAGGCATGCCGATACTCAAACTCTAAACTATTGGCCGCTTCCAAACAATAATATAGCGGCCGTTTACCATTATAGCCAACCCCCTCTTCAATCGGATCAGCGGCAATTTTATCTAACGGATACCACAGTAGACAATTTTTCTCATTGGCTGGATCATATTCCAAACAATAACCCATCAACCCCTTTTTACGGATAACTGAATTGCCGCTAGATTTATAGTCGCAGGACAAACTATTACCCTCCGGATAAAGCCGACAGGTTGGAGCAATAAATTGATTATTAGCACCATTGGCGCGATAAGCCAAACTAGGCTTGAGCTGGATATTATCAAAATAGGCAACGCCATTTTCGGTATAAGCATCAAGCTCAAGCTGGATATATTTAGTATCAGACTTGGTCGTAAATGCTAAAACCTTGTTTTGCCACTTACCGTTGGTATTGGCAATTACTAGACTATTAGTAATATTGTTAATATTACCAGCAATGTCTTGAGGTCGACAAGGAGTGCTAGTACTGGGGTTCTTGCAAGTATATTCCCAGACCTTAAAGCCGGCGCGGCTATTATTAATAGTCCTGACCA
>CAYOAH010000027.1:0-3510 GCA_964401905.1 uncultured Gammaproteobacteria bacterium | reverse complement strand
CAAGTATATTCCCAGACCTTAAAGCCGGCGCGGCTATTATTAATAGTCCTGACCACCCCTGACATACTATAAACTGTGTCGCTGTCCACTTTTATCAGGTTGTTGGGATCAGTTTTGACATAGCCGTAAAAACCATCATTACCTTGGAGCTTAGTCGTTAAGCGCAAGAAATTATTGCCATCCGGCGCTAGATAATTGTTACTAAAGCTTCGGTCAATATTAATCGCCTGCTGCGGGCTGACAATTAACTTGGCTAAGTTAGAGTAATCCGTCCAATTGTTGGCAGTATAATCATAGACTAACTGTTGGCCATCGCTGGCTAGCGACCCAGTGGTAAATTCAAAGCTACCATTAATATCCTGTTCAATATTCTTACCAACCTCGGTCATAGCCGCCAGATGATAAAAGTCGTTATAGTAACCAGTGGAGGTAGCGCCAACTTTGCTATAACCAGTTAGGTTACTGATTTGATCGGTATTTAGATTGCCGCCAAATGTTTGGTTGACCGGAGTCGTTGGCAGATCAATAAAATGGGCGCAGTTATTATAGGCATCCAAGCTATCACATAGACCGAAGGAGGTGCAAATCTTTTTGATACTGCCGTCATCAGCTTGGACCGAATTATAAGTAGTGCATTCTAACCATTTACCGCAAGTTCTTGAAGGTTTAACTTTAATTAAGCGATTAGCATTATTGCTACCGTCTGATGATTTTAGGCTAACACCATTGGCATCATTGGCGCTTAAATTAGTGTTGTATAGCAAAGCGGAATAATTATTCTGTTGATAATTGCGTTCATTGAAGAGCAGGCAGCCTTGGTCATAGTTGGTCTTGCCATCGGTGCATTCAGAACTATTTAAATCTTTATTCAATTGATAACTGACAATGGCTGGGCGCACTGAAATATCTTTAATCTTGGCGGCTGATGAGGTTGGGATATTGATTGTCAAATTAGTGGCGCCATTAGTCATAAACATAGCATTGGCGTAATAGCCATTGCCAGAGGCATTGCTGGCATTTTCACTGTACTGATTGACCAATAGATTTTGGTCGCTAGAGGTGGCGATCAGCTTGTTTTGTCCGTTCATCAACCAGAAGTCGCCGCTCAAGCGCCAATTAATTGCCCCACTATCAATCGGCTGGTCGGCCTTAACTTGCAAGATGTAGCTAGTGAAAGCCTCCAACGGTATAGTTTGGCTAAAGGTGGTACTAGCCACTGGCCGGTCAGTCATGATATTGCCATTGATTCTAGATAACGGGTCAATATACTCAGTACAGCCGGATTGAGTGGCGGGACAGAGACCAACCCAGTTTTGTCCCTGGTTGTCTACTCGCGGCTGACGAACAATGTCACCGCCAACACCAATGGTTTTACCAACGCCATTGTTAACTGGACAAGCGACTAAATCTTGGCTGGCCAGACATTGGCTGGTTGAGCTAATACTGGAACAATCTTGATTATCGGCACAAAACTTGAAGTTAGCGGTCTGGCTGCAACTCTTGACTGGTCGCTTATACCAGCCGAAGCTGGTGCCATCTTCTCCGGCTCGCCATTCGCACAATTGATCGCCAGGATCTTTAAAGAAGTTCAGACCGCTAGTATCGCCAACTAGTGTTTGACAACCAACATCATCCGCGGAGCAACTTATCGGATTAGTGGCGGCTGAACGATAGCGATCCGGATCAACCTTTAGATAGGTAGCCTGATAAACGGCTTGATCTTGATAAATAGTTTCCTTGCCTAGTTTTTGACAGCCCTTATTGGCAGCCGAGCATAGCTTATTTTGGTCATAAACAGCATAGATAACTTCATCGGCTGGGGTGATATCGGCATCAATATCACTATTAATCGGCTGAAAAGGATAGTAGTAATTAGTATAGTTATTAGTGCTCAGCATGGCTTCGCAGCCAACGGCTGATTCTTGGCAAAGATCAGTAAAGCCGTGTAGATAATGAGTATTGCCGTTGTTGTCTTGATACTGTTGACAGCCCAACATAAAGCCAGCTGCCGGAGAACCATTATAATCTTGATTACAGACGCTAGGGACAGTAAGGCTATTTTCTAGCAGATAGTATTCATCATTAACCTCCATTAAACGAACTTCATCTAGATAAAAACGGTTATCGGCAGTCAGTTGAAGCTGAAAGTTAGCTGTCTCTTCATCGGCAATATTAATGGCAGTCGTTATGTCTAAGCTATAGAATTGCCAATCGCTATTTTTTAGATTTATACCAGTTGCCGGCAGGTTAAAATTAGCGATATCCGCTAAACCGTTTTTAAGGCTGACGCTATTTATAATTGCTCCAGCGGTTAAAGATTTGGCAAAGAATTGCAAGCGATATTTAGCGCCATCGTTCAAGCTGCCAGTGCCGAGATTGATGTTGACATTATGACCATTGGTTAGTATCGAGTAACCGGCAGTCCTAATTGTTTCTGATGAGGTGGCCGCTCCAGACCAGTCAGTTGCTAAGCCGTTATCAAAATCTTGATTTAGAACCAGCCGCCAATCAGCTGCCCCAGTTCCGCTATAACGATTACAAGTATTTTGACTAGCCTCACAAGATTGACTTTCAGCAGGTAAACCACGATAGATGCAAGCCTGATTATTGTCGCTCCATTGTCCGCCACCTCGGCAAACAACACACTCTGCTTTAGAGCTTAACCAGTGGCCGCCTGGTTCATTTTGACAGCTGGTGACATCGGTAATGTCTTCAATAATATTAGGTTTTGATAGTCGGTAGCTTAAACAATTAGCGCTGCAAGTAATGGTTTTAGAATAAGCAATATAAAAAACTTCGCCGGCCTGATTACGAACTTCACGACAATCAGGATTATAACTAGGCGAGTTAATCTGGATTGAGGTACTCGAGCATGCTTGTTTTTGATCAATTAATTTTGGTGAACCATCAGGATTAGCCTGCCAAGTATAAGAACGTAATTGTAGTCCGGTTTCGGCAGTATTTTGCCAATTATAAAATTCAGCACAATTAGCTTGTGGTTCGTCTGGTTTAACACATTGTCGGAGATAGCTGAAATATTCTTTATTTTCGCCACCAGCGGCTAAATTGTCCAAATTGGTAAATTCAGTGCAGCCGACTGCCGTCGCCGAACAAGTTTCAGCCAGCCTGGGAATTAATTGTTTTTCGCGACCATCATTGAATATCGTCGGTTCTTGCCAATATGAAGCAAAGCCGACACACGAGGCTGGACAATAATTTTGTAAATTAATTTTGGCTGGTATTCTATCACCGGTTAGACTATTGGTGAACAGTTGGCAATCAGCTTCAGCTGGAAGGCAGGTTCGAGCATAATTATCGCATTCAGCTGGAGCGTCCGGTCGTTCAATTAGACTATCGCCGCTCTGGATATAGCAAGCAGTTCGTAAGTACTCAGGCAATATTTTTTCATAAGTATAAGCTGCCTGACGGTAAGGACGGTAGCCCTGATTACCCTGACTGGAAATCTCCAGCATCATATTGTCAACATAGAAATTACCGGACTCTTCCGAA
>CAYOAH010000026.1:0-5819 GCA_964401905.1 uncultured Gammaproteobacteria bacterium | reverse complement strand
CGGGTAATAACTCGACGAGCCGCCTCAATTTGACGAGCGGTCACCCAGCAAGCGGTAGTGGCTTTTAAGCCATAACTGCCAAAACTGATAGTAGTGCCACGAGTGGCCACACCGCCGCGCTTGGCTTTATGTGATTTACGATATTTAGTTTTCTTGGGCATTAACATACTAATCTGCTTAACTTTTATAAACTAACGCAGCCGTTGGCCGACGACTTCGCCTTTAACCTCCTCAACATTTTCAAAAACTTCACCGCGATAAACCCAGACTTTGATACCAATGGTACCAAAAGTTGTATAAGCAGTGCTGCGGGCATAATCTATATCAGCGCGTAAAGTATGCAAAGGAACTTTGCCAGAGGTCAAAACCTCGGTCCGCGCAATCTCGGCGCCATTCAACCGTCCGCCAACCATCACCTTAACCCCTAAAGCACCAGAACGCTCAGCGCGATTGATGGTCTGTTTCATGGTTTTGCGGAAAGGCGCCCGCTGTTCCAATTCTAGAGCCATGGTCTGGGCCAAAATATTGGCGCTCAAATTGGGCCGATTGACTTCACTAATATTTAAACTGATGTCGTGCAGGCGAAAAGTCTTTAAAAATTGGCTATGCAGTTTTTTCTTCAAATCTTCAGCGCCAGCGCCGCCATGGCCGATAACTAAACCGGGCTTAGCCACGAACAGACTAACTGAAACCTTGTTAGCGCTGCGCTCAATCTCAACACGATCCAAGCCGGCGGCCCGTAAATTGCGGAAAAGAAAATCGCGCAACTTGACATCTTGCTGCAAGTTCTTGATATATTGCTGGCCTTGTTTGAACCATTTAGATGGCCAAGTCTTAATGATGCCAGTGCGGAAAATTGTTGGATTAACTTTGTGTCCCATAAGAATAATTTAATTAACCGGCTTTACGCTGAAAAACTTTCTTCACAAAACCAGACTTAGAACCACCATCACGCTTGGCTGCTTGTTCAAAGGTCTCGGCTTTGGCTTCGGCTTCGCTGGCTAATTCTTTAGCCTGATCAGCCTTATCCAAACTTTTGCTCTCACCCTTGCTAGCCAATTCGCTTAACTTAATCGGCGCTTCGGCCTCAACTCGCCGAGCAGTTTTTAAGCCGCTATCTTTAATTTCACCCAAAACGATAGTAATATGGCTGGTGGTTTTATTAAGTGGAGTCGCCCGGCCGTGCGCCTTGGGCATCCAACGATGAAAGGTGGCGCCTTTGCCGACCCAAATCTGTTTGATGGTCAGGTTATCGGCAGTCAAATCATAATTATGCTTGGCGTTAGCAATAGCTGATACCAACAATTTGCTAATAAAGCGGCCGGCCTTCTTGTTGACAAATTTTAACTGAGCTAAAGCCTCATTGACTTGGCGGCCGCGGACTAACCCGGCGACTAGTCCGGCTTTGCGAGGCGAAACGCGAATATGTTTGGCTTGTGCGGTAATCTCCATATACTGAATCTTAATTAGCTAAATTACTTGCCCTTGGCCTGAGTCTTGGCCATCTTACCGCCATGACTGACGAATTTACGAGTTGGTGAAAATTCACCAAGCTTATGGCCAATCATGTTCTCGCTAATCAATACCGGTGTATGCTGACGACCATTGTGGACGCCGATGACAAAACCAATCATTTCCGGAGTAATGGTGCAAGCACGATCCCAGGTCTTGATAACTGTTTTATCGCCAACGGCCAATTTCTTGATTTTAGCAATCAACCGTTCATTAATATAAGGGCCCTTTTTTAAACTTCTGGACATAGGCTGGTCAATATAAATTAACAAAGCTTAGCGCTTCTTCTTGCGGCGCTGAATAATTAAAGAATTGCTGGCCGCTTTCGGGTCGCGAGTGCGAACACCTAAAGCATGCTTGCCCCAAGGGGTCTTAGGATATTTCAAACCAATCGGCTGATTGCCTTCGCCGCCGCCATGTGGATGGTCAACCGGATTCATAGCGGTACCACGAACTGTCGGACGAATACCCAAGTGGCGGGTTCGACCAGCTTTACCCAGATTAACCCGGGCAATATCCTGGTTGCCAACCTGACCGACGGTGCACAAACAAGCCTTACTAACTAAGCGGATTTCGCCAGATGGCATTTTTAATTGGGCAAATTTCTTTTCCACCCCCATAACATACAGAGCGTTGCCAGCCGCCCGGGCTAGCTTACCGCCGAAACCAGGCCGTAATTCAACGTTGTGAACCGGCATGCCGGCGGGAATATACTCTAGTGGCAAAGCATTGCCAGTTTTGATTTCAATTAACTTCTGCGAGCTTAAGATTGACTGGCCAACCTGCAAATCAACCGGAGCAATAATATAGCGCTTTTCACCATCGGCATAACGAACTAAAGCCAAACGAGCGCCACGATTAGGATCATACTCAATGGTCATGACCTGACCAGGAATATCAAATTTATCGCGCTTAAAATCAACAATTCTAATATAGCGCTTGTGGCCGCCGCCACGATGACGGACGGTAATTTTACCCTGATTATTGCGGCCGCTTTTTTGTTTACGGATAACTAATAATCGGCGCTCCGGAATGGTGCTGGTAATATCGCTAAAATTATCAAAACTGGATCCACGCAGGCCAGGAGTTGTCGGTTTAGCTTTTCTGATAGGCATAATCGTCGCTTAACTTAGTAAATATTACACACCCTCGTAAATCTGGATGGTCTTGCCGGCAGGCAAAGTCACAATAGCCTTTTTCCAATCACTGCGCTGGCCCTTAACTTTACCACGCGCCACTTTTTTGCCAGCAACGTTGATAATATTGACCGCTACCGGTTCAATGCCATAAAAAACTGTCACGGCTTTGGCAATATCAATTTTGTTGGCCTTATTAGCCACCATAAAAACATATTGATTCAAATGATTGATCGCCGCCGCTTTCTCAGTCACCACCGGCTTGATCAACACTCCAGCCAGTTGGCCGCGGCGCATCGTCTGACGATCGGCTTGGGCGATCTTTTCATCAACAACCGCCGTAGTATTATTCTGCTTTTCCATACTGATATCTTAACAAATAGCTTATTTAGCGGCCGCAGCGCCGTAACGCTGCTGCAAGCTGGCAATCGCCTGCTGACTGATAATAAATTTATTAGCCCGAAGCAAGCTGACCACATTAATGTTCTGATCATTCAAAACCTGAACCCGCGGTAAATTGCGGCCAGCCAACTTGACGGAATCAATGCTGCTGCCAGTCAAAATAAGGGTCCGCGGCTTAGCTACTTGGCTACCTTGCTGGTCAACCGCCAATAATTTTTCAATAGTCGCTTTTAATTCCTTGGTCTTGCCGTCTTTGACAGCCAAATCATCAACAATAATCAAATCATGACTGGCAACCCGATCGCTAAAAACCATACAGATGGCCTTGCCAAGCATTTTCTTATTAATCTTTTTAGTAAAATTACGATCATTGGTCGGACCAAAAGTAACACCACCGCCAATCCAAATCGGACTACGGCTAGAGCCAGCCCGAGCGCGGCCAGTGCCCTTCTGCTTCCATGGTTTCTTGCCGCCGCCGCTGACCTCGCTGCGATCTTTGGTATCGGCAATCACTGAACGAGTGTTGGCCAACTGAGTTACCATCGCTTGATGAACCAGGGCTGGATTGACAGTCAAACCAAAAACTGCCTGGCTTAGCTCTTGATCGCCAACGACTTCAGCTTGTTGATTGTAAACTTGATATTTAATCATAACGGTTAATTTAGCTAAGCAAAACTAGGCTGTTGGTTCTTCAGCTGTCGGTTGATCGGTCGCCGAATCCTCAGCCATTGGCTTCTCTTCGGTCTCAACCACAGTCTCAACCGCTGGATCCTCCTTAACTTCTGGCTCAACAACATCTTCAACAATCGGATCAGCACTCTCTTTTGAGCTAACGCTTTCTTCGGTATTATCAATAATCGCTTCGGCAGCATCTTCCACAACTGGTGTCTCAGCTTCTTCAACCGCAGTCGCTTGCTCGGCAATCAATAAATCACCAGATCCGACAATCGATACCCAGCCGTTAGTCCAACCTGGCACCGCTCCCTTCAAATAAATAAAACCATTGGCTTCATCAACCTCAATAACCTCCAAATTCTTAATAGTCACTTGCTCACCGCCCATGCGGCCGGCCATGCGTGTGCCTTTAAAAATGTGGGCTGGACCGGTTGCTCCGACTGAACCAGGCATTCTTTGCTGGTCTTTAACGCCATGAGTGCGGCCCTGACCATGAAAGCCATGCCGCTTAACGCCACCCTGAAAACCACGGCCCTTGCTGGTTGAGGTTACCTGAACCCGATCACCAGGAATAAAACTGTTAACCGAGACTTGCTGTCCGGCTTGCCAATTGGCTTCTGACTGTTCCTTCTCTTGATCTAAATTGAATTCTCGCAGGTATTGAAAATTGCCCCAAGCACCAAAATGACCGCGTTGCGGCTTGGCGATATTCTTGATCTTGCGCTGGCCGGTAGCCAGCTGGACGGCTCGGTAACCATCAGTCGCGACAGTCTTAATCTGCGTAATCACGCAGGGCTCCACCTGAATGCGAGTCACCGGGACGACAAGGTCATTGCGCCAAATCTGGGTCATGGACAATTTTTTGCCTAAAATAAACTTCATAACCGGATCACCTTAAAAAATAAAAACTGGCTTTTCCGCAAAACCAGCACCGCAAAACCAATTAACCATAGGGGTTGAATCTAATTTTGTTGAACTGAATTTAACGAAAAATTTCTCCCATCGGCTCAGCTGTCGGTTCAAAGACTTCTCCTCGGAAAAAATCCGCGAGGTTTTTCAAACCCTGACTAAACCGAAAATTATCTAAAAAACCAAATAATTTGGTATTTTTACATCTTAATTTCCAAATCGACACCAGCTGGCAAGCTCAAATTCATCAACGATTCCACCGTCTTGCTGGCCGGATCGATAATATCCAATAAACGCTTGTGAATACGCATCTCATACTGGTCACGAGCATTTTTATGAACAAAGGTTGAGCTGTTGACCGTGTATTTCTTTTTTTCGGTTGGCAACGGAATCGGCCCATAAATCTTGGCGCCAGTGCGTTGCACGGTATCGATAATCGTTTTGGTTGATTGATCGATGATCTTGTGATCAAAGGCGCGGATTTTGATTCTGATCCTCTGCTTGTAATCGGCAGGTACGGCTTTCTTGTCAGACATGTTTTTAGCTGTTTATTGATCTATAAAAAACAGAATAATCCTGCCACCAAGAGTGGCAGCAGGACTATCTATCTTCTACTTGATAATTTTGGAAACCACACCGCAACCAACGGTCCGACCGCCTTCGCGGATAGCGAAGCGCATCTTGTCCTCTAGCGCGATTGGGGTAATCAATTTAACTTTCAAAGTAATGGTATCACCAGGCATAACCATTTCGGTGCCTTCCGGTAATTCCATTTCACCGGTCACATCAGTGGTGCGGATATAGAATTGCGGCTTATAGCCCTTGAAGAACGGCTTATGGCGGCCACCTTCTTCCTTGGTCAAGACATAAATCTCGGCCTCAAATTCGGTGTGTGGAGTAATTGAACCGGTTTTGGCCAAAACCTGACCGCGCTCAACTTCATCTTTCTTGATACCGCGCAAGAGAATACCGGCATTATCACCAGCCATACCTTGGTCCAAAGACTTGTTAAACATCTCAATGCCAGTGACGACAATCTTGCGAGTGTCGCCCAAGCCGACTAATTCAACTTCGTCGCTGACTTTGACAATACCGCGTTCAATTCTACCAGTCACCACGGTGCCGCGACCTTCAATGGAAAAGATATCTTCAATCGGCATTAAGAAATCCTTGTCGATCTGACGT
>CAYOAH010000025.1:0-5888 GCA_964401905.1 uncultured Gammaproteobacteria bacterium | reverse complement strand
GGTTGCTTGCCACCTCCCCGAAGCTTATCGCAGGCTGCTACGTCCTTCATCGTCTCTTTGAGTCAAGGCATCCACCATAGACCCTTAACGAGATTTTCCCACAATCCTATTCTAAAGGATTGCTAAAATCTTTAATTTTATTATCAACGCCATATAATCATCAGCGATTATACAGCTATTTATGCTATCTGATCTAACGATTTATTCGTATTGTTAATGTCCCTTTATAAGTTTAGAAAAACTTATAACCTTTGCCGCGCAACAGAAAATTAAAATTTGCTGCGGAACAAGAGTTATAAGTCTTTAAGAGGTTGGCCTAGCCAACATTAACTTCAATTGTGTTTCCTATTATACACGAATAAAAAAGACTGTCAAGAGCCAAAACTAACAGTCTTTTTAACTAACAATTTAAGATGGGTCCTTGATGCAACGAACTGATACAGCGCTGTCCGGCCATGGAATGGCGACAACCGACTGACTACCTACATCTAAAACATAATCGGCACTATCCAACATGATATATTTAGTGTCATTCTTGTAAGAACTTTCTTTGGAATTATAGTACCCAATAAATCCTTCTCCAGATTGATCAGCTAATTGAATGAATAGTGTTTCGTCTGTACTGGGCAAGCGCCAGCCGGTCGGGCAAATGTTATCTGAATGGCCATAATCATAAAGTCCGCCGTTCGATTCGCATAACCCAGGATCATTATTATAACATCTGCGATGATTAGAGTCCCGCTTTAAACTTTGGGTCATATAGCAATAACCAGACTCGCTGGCGGTCCCATATTGATAGCTACCATCAATTAGTTTATCACCACAAACGAACGAAGGTACCAACCCGCTACCACCAGCCAAAACACCTTTGGGCGTAGCTTGATAATTTCCCGGTTCATAGTCAGCCGACTTGGTCTCTAAAATAAAATCTAGCGTATAACTATGGCCACTCTCAGTTTGAGCATAATTATATTGATTGCCACCCATCGGATCACCAGGGATACTAGTTAAAAAAACCGAATTACCATAAGCAATCTGGCTACCAACGGGTAGTGAGGCAGGATAAATCCCGGCATCATCCAGATACATTTCCAGAGCGGTTTGAATTTGCTTAATATCAGATAATCGCCGCGCATCTCTAGACTTGGCCCGAGCGTTACTTAAGGCCACTACTGACAAAGTTGAAAGTAGGGCGATAACAGCAATAACCACTAATAATTCAATCAAAGTAAAAGCCTTTTTCATATATTTAGAACAAGGTAAATTGTTGTTTTTCTTGATTATTAAAAATCTTAACTGTGCCGTATTGACCGTCAAAACCTGGCTCAACTGTTAATTGGCCCTGACGGACCCGACTAATGGCCTCAGCTAACAAGCTGCCAAACTGCGTCTTAATATCAGCCAAATCAGTTTTTCTCAAAATAGTCAACTCGCTACCAAAAGCCTCTAACAATTGCTCATAAATCACCTGAACCTTTTTAGAACTGCGGCTTTTCACGCCCAAGCTTTCGGCAATAATCTTATCCAACTCGACTAATTTTTCAAAATTAGGCGCGTCGGCCGGCCGATAACCCTCTGGTCGATCAGCCAACTCCTCAACCCGACTCAAGACGCCAATAGTTAATGGCCGACGACAATTGGGACATAATCCGTTTAACTTTTTAGTTTCGACCGGCGGACAGACAAAATTACACTGGCGATGGCCATCTAAATGATACATGCCTTCTTCAGGAAAAAACTCTAATGTCGTCACCACCTTTGATTTGTCCTTGTTCTTCAATATATCATAAAACGCCTGATAACTCAACTCCGGCAAATCAATAATATTGGCCTCTCTGGCTAAATTGGCCAAAGAGTGAGCATCAGAATTGGATAGCAAAATCAGATTATCCAACTCGGAAAAGCGCCAATTCATTGGCGGGTCGCTAGACAAGCCGGTTTCATAAGCGTAAATAAATTCAGTCTGCTCGCCAAAGCATTCTTCCAGCTTGTTAAAACCGGACTTGGAGCCAAAGACCGAAAACCACGGTGTCCAGATATGGGCTGGATAAACTATAAATTGCGGGTCAATCTGACGACAAATTTTGACCAGCTCTGGAGCGGTCAAGCCCAAAATCGGCCGACCATCACTGCGTAAGTTTAGACCACGACTAGCCAACTCTTGATTCAGCTGATGCGCCGCCTCAATATTGGGTGCATGAATAACTAAATGCAGACGGCGCACTTTGTCACCTTGCTTATAGATTAGAGCGACTTCTGTACTCAATAAAAATTTAACTTGACTATCAATTGCTTCAGCTAACCGATATAAACCACTATGTTCAATTTCTACTAATTGCTCGTTGATTTCCTTGAACCATTGCGGATGAGTAAAATCGGCTGTTCCAATAATGTCTATGCCCTTGCGTCGGCAAGCCTGCTCAATATTGGGCAACGTCAAGCTGGATGAACAGGCGCGGCTGAAACGAGAGTGTAAATGTAGGTCTAAAACTTGCTCCATGCTTAATTAGGCTTTGACTAGATTCTGTGGCTGACCAGACACAAAGGCCTTAAGGTTATCGGCACTGACCTCCATAATCCGCTCAATCGCCTCTTGGCTATAAAAAGCAATGTGTGGGGTAAAAATAACATTATCTTTGCTGAGCAAAATGTGATTCTTGACCAAAGACATCATCTCGTCGGCTGTCTCCTGATCATAGGCTAACTGTTTTTCTTCCATAATTAAATTTTCGCCTTCAATCACATCTAACCCAGCGCCGGCCAGGATTTTTTTGTCCAAGGCTTCAATTAGAGCCTCGGTTTCCACTACTCCGCCGCGAGCTGTATTAATTAACAGCGCCCCCTTCTTGATTAAACCAATATTCTGCCGGTTGATTAAATGATGAGTAAACTTATTATCCGGCACATGTAGACTAATAATGTCTGACTGTTTTAATAATTCTTCTAAAGAAACATACCTGAAACCAAGTACTTCGGCTAAAAAGTGATCTTGGCGTGGATCATAAGCCAAGACATCCATATCAAAACCACGAGCCATCTTGATTAGATGCAAGCCAATCTTGCCAGCGCCGATAACGCCAATGGTTTTGCCTTGTAAGTCAAAGCCCTTGAGACCCTCAACCCGATAATCCTCGCGCATCGTTCGCAAATAAGACTTATGAATGTTGCGCGACAAGCTCAGAATTAAAGCAAAGGCATGCTCAGCCACCGTGTTTTCACCATAAGACGGCACATTACAAACAGTAATGCCATGCTTTTGGCAATATTTCAAATCAATATGGTCAAAGCCAGTGGAACGAGCAGCAATCAATTTCAATTTCGGCATCTTGGCTAACACCTCAGCCGTCAAGCGGGAAGCGACAAAAACCATTACTGCCTGACAATTCTTGGCCAACTTGGCATTATCTTCGGTTAGACTATCGGCACTAAAAGCCAACTCGTGACCAGATAACGCCTTGCTAAAATAGGCTTTTTCTCCGACTTTGATATCAAAAATGGCAACGCGCATAAAGTTCAAATTTATTTTTATTTTAATATTATAACAAAAATAGGCTGACTTAGCGAATCAACAAATAAGCCGTAACCAATACCGCCAGGCCAATCCGATACCAACCAAACAATCGAAAATCACGCTGGCGGACAAAACTAAGCAACCACTTGACACTTAGCCAAGCAGTCACAAAAGCCGCTAACGAGCCGACTACTAGAACAATAATCTCAGGGCGACCTAGTGACCACGAACTTTTCAATAAGTCTAGTCCAGTGGCGGCGAGCATGGTTGGCAGAGCCAACAGGAAGCTAAATTCAACAATGGCCGACCGACTCAGCCCCAGAGCTAGGCCGCCGATAATTGTCGCTGCCGAACGAGACACCCCCGGGACTATAGCCGCCGACTGGCATAAACCAATTAAGACGGCTTGTCTATAGGTTATCTGATCAATCTCTTTAATTATGGCTTGTTTGGACTGATAACGCCGCTCAAACCAGAGCAAAAATAAACCGCCCAGGCCAAGGGTAGCGGCCATCAGCCCAAAACTATCCATTAATTGACCTTTTACTAAAGGATAGGCGGCTAGTCCAATAACCGCTGTCGGCACAAAAGCCACCGCTAATTTCCAAATAATCCGCGGCTGCCGCCACAATGTTCTTAAATAAACAACCAAGACCGCCAAAATCGCTCCCAGCTGAATAAAAATATCAAAACTTTTACTAAAGTCGCTATTGGCCACACCTAGCCACTGACTAAATAACCGCAAATGAGCGGTTGAAGAGATTGGTAAGAATTCACTAATCCCTTCAACAATGCCCAGAATTAAAGCTGATAACCAGTCCATAACGATAAATTAAGCTAATTACTAATCTTTATTGTAAAGCAATTCGGCTAATTGGCCAAGCTTTGACTGGCTGGCTAGGGACTGATACAATAAGCTTACCATTCTTAAACTACCTTTATGGCTCAAGTTTTTCTTTACGATGAGTTCAACCCCGAAGATACCGCGATGCTGCAGGCGCTTTATTCGCGCAGTCCGGAAAGTGTCGCCAAGCATGTTGAAAAAGTTCGCCAGACCGGCTCCGGCAAGTTTATGGAAACTTTCTACGTCGGCTATGGCCACTCCAGTATCGCCGATTGCGGTAGCACCACCCTTTTTATTGAGGGCTTAAGCATTTTAGCCGACAAAGCTCTGCAAGACTGGCCGCTCTATTGCGGCCAAGAAACCAGCACCCGCTATGTTGATATGGCTAAACAGCCAATTATTGATCCGCTAAACAGTGAGCGATCACAAAAAATTATTAACGATTGGATGGACTTCTATAAATCAGCCATGGAACCGGTTAAAGAATATTTGCGCCAGCATTATCCTTGCCAAGCTGATCAAGACGATAAAGTTTATCAACGGGCTATCAACGCTCGCGCTTTTGATATCTTACGTTCTTTTCTACCAGCCGGCATTACTACTCAGCTGAGTTGGCATACAAACTTGCGCCAAGCCTATGACAAACTAACTTGGCTGCGCCAATATCCGCTAACCGAGGTTCGCCAGATTGCCGGCCAGTTAGAACAAATCCTTAAGGAACATTACCCACACAGTTTCTGCCAAACAATTGATGACCAACAAGAAAACTATCGCCGAAACATTTTGACTGACAATTATTATTATAAAACTAACCAGCCAAGCGACTTTAGTTTCTCAACCAATATTAATGACGAAGAATTAAACCAACAAACTACGACTATCACCAATCGTCCGCCTAAAACTGGCCTACCCTATTTCTTGGCTGAATTGGGCAGCTGCACCTTTGAATTCCTTTTGGATTACGGCTCTTTCCGCGATATTCAGCGCCATCGCAACGGTGTCTGCCGCATGCCGCTACTGACCGCCAAACACGGTTTTCATACCTGGTATTTAGAGCAATTGCCTGATGCTTTGCGCCAGCAGGCCATGACGTTAATTGCCAAACAAATTGAGGCTGTTGCCGCTCTGCCGACTGACGAAGCGACAAAACAATACTATTTAGCTCTCGGCTTTTTAGTGCCCTGCAAAGTCACTTACGGCTTACCGGCGACAGTTTATACCGCCGAGTTGCGCTCCAATCAAACCGTTCACCCAACCTTGCGCCAAGTGGCTCATCAGATGATTAAGTCTCTGCAGGAGCGTTGGCCCAAGCTGCTGCTCCACGCCGATCTGTCGCCTAGTGCCTGGGATATCAATCGCGGCAAGCAGACGATTGAAGAAAAAACTAATTGCTAAAATAAAAAAGAGGCTCAATGGGCCTCTTTTTAATAATATACAAAAAACGCCCTAGAATATAGGCGTTCTGCGGAGTCGACGGGACTCGAACCCGCGACCTCTGCCGTGACAGGGCAGCGTTCTAACCAACTGAACTAC
>CAYOAH010000024.1:0-7845 GCA_964401905.1 uncultured Gammaproteobacteria bacterium | reverse complement strand
AAAGCCCGTCAGTTGGTGGCTCACGCTCATTTTACTGTCAATGGTCGCCGGGTAGATATTCCATCTTACCGCGTTAAGTCTGGTGATATCGTTAAAGTTAAGGCTAGCCAGCAGCGCAACAAGATTTTTAACGGTTTGGGCGAAAAATTGTTAAAGAAAAATTTTCAAGCCCCAGGCTGGTTATTTTTAGAAGTTACTGATTTGGAGGCTAAGGTTTTACATGAACCCAAGAAAGAAGATTTGGAAAAGAATATTAACACTCAGATGATTGTTGAGTTCTACGCTCGTTAATCTTTAGCTCAAATTTAAAACATCCATTATGGAAAAAATTGCTTTGCCACAAAAAATGACTGTTTTGCCAGGCAACCAGCCCAATGAAGAGCTGATTGTCGTTGAGCCGTTCTTTCCAGGCTATGGCACGACCGTCGGCAATGCTTTGCGACGAGTACTGCTGGCTTCTTTGCCAGGCGCGGCTGTCGTCGGTGTCAAAATTGCTGGCGCTGATCATGAATTCATGGGTCTGCCCGGTATTCAAGAGGATGTTTTAGCTCTCGTTTTGAATTTGAAGAAATTGCGGTTAAAGATCTTTAGCGACGAGATTTGCAAGCTTACTTTAGATGTTAGCGGTCAGAAAGTAGTTACCGCCGCTGATATTACTCCCAATAGTCAAGTGGAAATCGTTAATCCGGACTTGGTTTTGGCCAATCTGACCACCAAGGAAGCTAGTTTGTCAATGGAGATTTTTGTTAGCAATGGCCGCGGTTACGAGATGGTTGAGAATCGCCTCAAGACTAAAAAAGAAATCGGCTATATTGAGATTGATTCCATGTATACGCCAGTTATGGCCGCTGGTTTGACTGTGGAGAATGTTCGTGTCGGCAATATGGTTAATTGGGATAAGCTGATTTTGCGTGTTTTGACCGATGGCACCACCTCGCCACGCCAAGCTTTTGCTGATGCTAATGATATTTTAATTAATCAGTTTTCCGCTTTAGCTGATTTGCCGGAAGGCGACAATGCTGACACTGCTCAGGTTGTTGATCAGCCGACTGAAGAAATTGAGGATGTGGTTGAGGTTGACGATGTCAAAGAAGAGGCTAAGAAGCCAAGCAAGAAACCGGCCGCCAAAAAAGAGACTGCCGTTAAGCCAGCTAAAAAGCCAACCAAGGCTAAGGCTAAATAATTTTTTAAGTTAAAGAGTTTTAAGGATATTGTATGCGTCACCGAAATAAAGGCATAATTTTAGGTCGCTTGAAAGGTCCGCGTGAAATGATGTTGCGCAATTTAGCCTCCAGCGTTCTTATGCATGAATTTGTTGTTACTACCAAGGCTAAGGCCAAAGCCGTTCAGCCGATGGTTGAGCACCTGTTAACTGTAGCTAAAGCTGGCGATTTGACAGCTCGGCGCAGCTTGATGGCTGTTTTGCCGCAGACTGAGGCCATAACCAAAGCGTTGAGTTTGGCCGAGCGTTATCAGTCCAGAAATGGCGGTTATACCCGCTTGACCAATCTTGGACCGCGTCAGGGCGATGGAGCCGAACAGGTTCGTCTTGAATTAGTTTAATTGTCTGCTTATGATGGAACGAGAAATTCACGAAATTGATGCGACCGGACAAGCGATTGGCCGGCTAGCCACTCAGATTGCTACCTTGCTGCGCGGCAAGAACCAGGCGACTTACCAGCCCAATATTGATGCTGGCGCTGTTGTTCATGTCCACAATATTACCAAGGTCATTTTTACTGGCAATAAATTAGATCAAAAGAATTATTATCATTATAGCGGCTATCAAGGCGGTCTCAAGACCACCAAGATGCGCGACTTGGCGGCTAGCCAGCCGGATCAAGTTTTGCGCCGCGCCGTTAAACAGATGTTGCCGGCCAACCGCTTGCGTGAAGGCATGCTCAAGCGTCTGATCATTAACTAGTCTACGATTATGATGGAAGAATTGGATATTTTAGAACAAGAAGATAGTCAATCAAAGGCTCCGGCCAAGATTATTGACGATTCTATTGACTATACCTTGACCCGGGAATTTAGCGGCAAGTATATTGTAGCTGTCGGCAAACGCAAGACAGCGACCTCTCAGGTGCGTTTATATGAAAAAGGTCGCGGCATTATCGTTATTAACGGTCAAGCCCTGGCTGCCTATCTGCCGGTTTTGTCTCATCAGGCGGCAGTCATTCAGCCATTGCGAGTAGCTGGTCTGCAGAATAGTTTGGATTTTTCAGTTTTGGTGACTGGCGGTGGTAAGTCTGGTCAGGCTGAAGCGATTGCTCATGGTATTGCTCGTTGCTTGGTCAAGATGAATGAAGAAGTTAAACCGGCTCTTAAAGCCAGCGGTCTGATGACTCGCGATGCTCGCATTAAAGAGCGTAAGAAGCCGGGTCTCAAACGCGCTCGCCGCGCCCCGCAGTGGAGCAAGCGTTAATCAGCGTTCTTTTACTTTTCTATATTCAAAAACACCGGTTCGCCGGTGTTTTTTGTTGCCCGCTCCGCTTAAATGTTGTATATTGAAGATAGCTTTAAGCCTGATTTTTATGTCTACCCGCGTCGCTAATATTGCCAGAAACACTTCTTATTTTACCTTAGCCTTGATTTTGCAAAAGGTCATTTCCTTGACCTATTTTACGCTTTACGCCAGAACTCTGGGGCCGGCTGATTTAGGAAAGTATTATACGGCCATTTCTTTGACCAGTATTTTTTTGATTTTTATTGATGTTGGTCTTAGTAATGTTCTGACTAGGGAAATCGCTAAAGATAATAGCCGGGCCAATGCTTGGCTCAGCTCGGCCATGGCTATTAAATTGCCGTTAGCGCTACTGACGTCGTTGGCTCTGGCTGGCTTGGTTAATGTTTTAAATTTTCCTGAACTGACCCGGCAATTGGTTTATTTATCAATTGTTTGCATGGTTTTAGATTCTTTTACCTTAACTTTTTTTGCCTGTTCACGGGCTTTCCATAATTTGAAGTTTGAGAGTTTATCATCAATAATCTTTCAGCTAATCGTGCTCGTAGGCAGTCTTTTTATTTTGGGCCACGGCGGTGGTGTCCGTTGGTTAATGCTGTCGCTAGTCGCGGCTAGTTTATATAATTTCATCTATTCATTCTTGGTCCTTTGGCGCTATTGGCGAATTAAGCCCTGGCCGGTTTGGCATTGGTCGGAGATAAAAAGAATTTGGCTATTGGCGGCTCCTTTTGCCGGCTACGCGATTGCCCAACGGGCCTATACTTATCTGGATTCAGTTATGCTGGCCAAGCTGGTCGGTGATGTGGCTACTGGTATTTACCAGGTGCCGTTCAAGATTATTAATGCTTTGCAATTCTTACCGATGGCTTTTGTCGCCTCGCTTTATCCGGCCCTAAGTCTTTATTGGCATAGCAACCGATCGCAGCTGGGCGTTACTTTTACTCGGGCGATACAGTATTCAGCCATTATTTCTTTGCCGATTGCCATTGGCGGCTGGGTGACAGCCGATAAATTGGTGATGATTTTCAGTGATGGTTATACTGGGGCTATCTGGCCGCTGCGTTTAGGCTTGGCCGCCTTGCCATTTATGTTTATTGGTTATCCGATTGGTTCGCTACTCAATGCTTGCGATCGACAGAAACGCAATACCTACAATATGTTGATTGTGTTGCTGGCTAGTATCGCCGCCAACCTCTTTTTAATTCCACGTTATGGTGTTGTTGGCGCCAGCCTAACGGTAATGTTGACTAATATTTTAATGGTAGTTCTGGGCATTAGCCAGATAAAATCAATTCTTGGCCAGTCGCCTCAGCTTTTAAGCGGCCTGTTGCGGATTCTAGCGGCTGCCGGTTTGATGGGTTTGGCGGTTTGGCAAACAAAATTTATTGATAATATTTTTATTTTAGTGGCTTGGGGCGGTTTTATTTACTTAACCGCTTTGTTCGCCGTCAAGGCTTGGCGGTGGTCGGATATTGTCAGTATTTTAAAATCTTTTCGCCGTCAGCCGGCTGATTAATATATGCGTTGTCTTTTGGTTACCTTAGAATACCCGCCCTTTCATGGCGGTATCGCCCATTATTACAGCCACTTAGCTGCAGCTTGGCCGCGGGGTGATGAGCTCATCATTTTGGACAATAAGCAGAATCAGCTCCAGGCTGCCGGCGGTTTTTGGCCATGGCGGCAATCTTTTAAGGCTATCTGGCGAACCATTAAGCGACAGCGAATTGATTATGTTCTGGTTGGTCAAATTTTACCGCTAGGGACGGCGGTTTGGTTGTTGTCTTATCTTCTGCCGATTAAATATGGCATTTTCCTTCATGGCATGGACTGGGGTCAGGCTATGAAGCGGCCACGCAAGCGCTGGTTAGCCAGACGAATAATCGCTCGCGCTTCAGCTGTGATTGCCGCCAATAGCTATGTCGCCGAACTAGTCAAGCAGGCTTGGCCGCCAGCCGCTGATCGTTTGATAATTATTAATCCCGGTTTAAATCAGACAACGTCGCCAGTTATCAGCGATACTTATCAACAGCAACTGCGTCAACAGCATGGTCTAAATGATCAGAAGATTTTATTAACCGTCGGCCGCCTAGTAGAGCGTAAAGGCGTTGATCAGGTTTTGCGTTCTTTACCTGAATTAATTAAGAAATATCCTGACTTGCGTTATATTGTGGTTGGTAATGGCCCATATTTGAAGGATTGCCAACAATTAGCCAGTGATTTAGCGGTTAGTTCACAGGTTATTTTTATAACTGATGCCGATGATCAGCAGCGGGCAGCTTGGTATCAATTAGCCGACATTTTTATTATGCCGTCCCGTCAATTGGGTGGCGATTTTGAGGGTTTCGGCATCGTTTATTTAGAGGCTAATCAAGCCGGCAAGCCAGTTATCGCCGGTCGATCCGGCGGTGTCGCTGATGCGGTGGTTGATGGCTTGAACGGCCTAATGGTTGATCCAAGCTCAAGTCATGAAATTATTACCGCGGTCAGCCGACTTCTGGATGATCCGGCGTTTAGTCAGCAGCTTGGCCAAGCCGGCCAGGCTCGGTTAGCGGCTTTTCTTTGGCCGACATTGGCTGCCAAATTGGTTCAATTTATTAATAAGCACTAATTATAATTTATGATTTCCGTCATCATTCCGGTCTATAATCAGGCTGATAAATTGGGTGTTTGCCTTAATAGTCTGATAAATCAGACTTATCGTGATCTGGAGATAATTATTGTTGATGATGGCTCAATTGACGGTTTAGAATCAGTTCTAGCCGAGTGGGAGCCAAAACTGCAAGCCGCTAAACTGCCCTATAAGATTATTGTTCAAGCTAATCAAGGGTCCAATCCGGCCCGTAACCGGGGTTTGGCCGAGGCTAGCGGCGACTATCTGCTATTTAGTGATGCTGATATTTGTTGGCGCTCCGATGCTTTAGCTAAAATGTTATCAGCCCTGGAAACCAATCCGCAGGTTAGTTATTGCTATTCTTCGTTCCGTTTCGGCTGGAAAAAATTTCGTTTATGGCCGTTTGATGCCGAAAAGCTACGTCGGCAGCCCTATGTCCACACTTCAGCCTTGGTGCGCCGTCAAGATTTCCCCGGCTTTGACAACAAGATTAAACGCCTTCAGGACTGGGATGTTTGGTTGACCATGTTAGAAAACGACAAAATCGGTTTATTTTATGACGATTTCTTATTCACCGTGGCTGGCGGTGGTCATATCAGTAGTTGGTTGCCCAGTTTTGCTTACAAGTTATTACCGTTTTTATCGCGGGTTAAGAAATATAAGCAGGCCGAAGCTATTTTGCGAGCCAAGCATCATTTGCCAAATTATGACTAAATGCCAATTGATAGTGGCCAGTTTATTGTTGGCCGTCGTTATTTTGGGCGGAGTGATTTATTTTTGTAATCGTCGGCCAGTTTTTCGCGGCGAGTATAAACTATTTTCGGCCAGCCAGCAATTTTTGGGCAATATTGATGTCTTGACTGATAAGCGTCAGCAATATCGCGGTTTTAGCCGCCAAAATCAGCCTTGTCCCGACTGCGGTTTGCTTTTTATTTGGCCGATTTTAGCACAGCCAACTATGGTGATGCGCGATATGAGCTTTGCTTTAGATTTTATTTGGCTTCGCGATCGGCAGATAGTTCAATTTACCGAGAATGCTGCTCCGGAGGGCCATGATCCTCAAGCTGAGTATCAGCCTGATCAGCCGGTTGACGCTGTCTTGGAAATGCCGAGCGGTTTTATCCGCCGCCATGATTTACAAGTTGGCCAATCTTTAAGCTGGCGATAATTAGCAAATTATGCAATTTCCTTGGAAAACAGCGCGCTATATTTTTGAAGCTATTATCTTGTTAGAGTTGTCGGCCGCATTAGGCTATTTTTATCCCGCTATCGGTACAACTATTTTTGTTGTTAGCTGTTTGGTTATTCTATGGCTGACAATCCGTCGGTTGGAATGGGGCCTGTATGTTTTAGCTATTGATTTATTAATCAGTTCCAAGGGTTATTTATTGTCACTAGACTTGGGCGGCTTTAAGTTGTCATGGCGAATGGCTATCTGGCTGATTATTATGGCGGTCTGGTTTTTTCAATGGTTTTGGGCTATCTATCGTCATCAATCCTGGCCGCAACAATTGTGGCAACGGCTTAAAGATAGTGGTTGGTTAATCTTGCTGGCGATGATAATTTTTTCCACCATTAATGCTTGGTGGCGCGGTAATCAATTGGCTAATATTTTTTTTGATGCCAACGGCTGGTTATTTTGGTTGATATTTTTACCGATACTAGCTGTTCCGCGCTGGTCAATCAACCAATTAAGCTCGGTTGTTGTGGCTGGTCTAGCTTGGTTAGCCGCTAAAACCGGTTTTTTGTTGTATGCTTTTGGTCATTTTTCACCAGGATTAAGAATGGTCATCTATCGTTTGATTCGTGATACGCAGGTCGGTGAGATAACTAGTTTGTCCGGGCAGTTTTATCGGGTCTTTATCCAGTCGCAGGTTTATCTCTTGATTTTTTTAGCTATCATCGCTTGGCAATTAGCTGGCCGGTTGCCTTTGAGGAATTGGTCTCGTTGGCTAATCGGTCAAGAAGGTCGGCTCTATTTGTTAGCGCTTAGCTTAAGCTTATTTCCAATTATTATTGGGTTTTCTCGTAGTTTTTGGTTTGGCCTGGTGTTGGTCATGTTTTTTTTGTCAATAATAATTTGGCGGCGTTACCGCTGGCCGATAGTTTGGCGGTGGTCTTTAAGCCTACTGCTAGCTAGTTTTTTGTCAGTAGTTTTGATTGTGGTTATTGTCCGTTTTCCTTGGCCGCAACCGCAATTATCATTTAATGCCGGTGATTTGCTAGAAGAGCGGCTGGGTAATTTAGATAGTGAAGCTGGCGCTTCGTCACGTTGGTCATTATTGCCTAAAATGGTACAGGCTATTAGCCAGAGTCCTTTTTTAGGGCAGGGATTTGGCGCCACAATCACTTATCGCTCCGCTGACCCGCGAATTTTGGAGAATGAGAGCAGCGGTTATTATACTACCTACGCTTTTGAATGGGGTTGGCTAGATATTATTTTTAAATTCGGTTTATTGCTGGCTCTGTGGTATTTTATCTGGTTGGGACGGCTAGCCTGGCGGTCTTGGCGTTGCGGTCCAGTTGGCGAAGCGCTTGCTATCGGTTTATTGGTTTTGACTGCGGTTCATTTTTTCAGTCCTTATTTAAATCATCCTTTGGGCATCGGTTTTTTAGCCGGAATGCTTGTTTGGCTGATTAGACAAAAATAATATGTTGCCTTATTTGGCTGCTAGTTTTCTAGCTTTCTCCTTGGCCGTTGTCGCTACTCCGTTGATTAGGCGATTAGCTTGGCGGCTAGCTATTGTTGATCGGCCGGACCAAATTC
>CAYOAH010000023.1:0-8175 GCA_964401905.1 uncultured Gammaproteobacteria bacterium | reverse complement strand
GGATTCGAACCTGCGACCGTTTGCTTAAGAGGCAACTGCTCTACCAACTGAGCTATGGGCGCATACTATATTATTTTCTGGTGGCGGGGGTGGGAATTGAACCCACGACCTTGGCGTTATGAGTGCCACGCTCTAACCAACTGAGCTACCCAGCCCGGGCCATCAGTGCTCCCGTCAGGATTCGAACCCAAAATACTTGGTCCGAAGCCAAGCGTGATATCCATTTCACCACGGGAGCCAATTTGGATTTTAACTAATATTTTTTAAAAAAGCAATTCTTAGCGCTGATTTTTTAGAGCGTCTTTTAGGGCCTTACCAGTTTTGAATTTAGCCACCGTTACTTCCGGGATATTGATTCTTTCTTGCGGTTTTTGGGGATTGACGCCGCCGCGAGCGTGGCGTTTCTTGGGAATAAAACTGCCGAAGCCGACTAGGGTCACCGTGTTGCCAGACTTCAATTCATCAATCGTTATTTCCAGTAATGAGTCAATGGTCTGCTCAATCTGCTTTTTATTAACATTAATCTTTTCAGCAATTTTTTCAATCAAACGGACTTTATTCATTTTGCCCTGGTTCATATTTTTATTGGTTAATCATCAAACCGGCCACAGATAGGCCGAAGAAAATTACTAACAAAACAATAGTTCCGATAAATAGGGTTTTTTCAATACCGCGCTTGGTGCGGTAAATATCACCGCTACCGCCGAACAAGCCGGACATGCTGGCTCCGCGATTCTGCATTAGAATAGCCAGAATAACCAAGACGGAAACGATGATTTGTCCAATATTTAGCCATTTCATAATTTTGGCTTATGAACGTGCTTGTTCAATGATTTTTGTTAAAACCTCGGGGTGATTGGCCGCCAAATCGGCTAGGCTCTTGCGATCCAGAGTAATATTGGCCTTTTTCAATAAAGCAATCAGGCGAGAATAGGATAAATCATGCTGTTTAGCAAAAGCGCCGATTCTAATCTGCCATAAAGCTCGAAAGTCAGCCTTCTTTTTACGGCGATCAAAATAAGCATTGGCGCCGGCCTTAGTTGCGGCGGTTGAGGCTAGGCGGATTAAATTCTTGCGGCCCCAGCGAAAACCCTTAACCTTGGATAGTAAGCTGGTGCGGCGCTTAACATGGGTAGTTCCTCGTTTGACTCTAGTCATATTAGTAGTTTAAGAGAATTCTGCCTAGCAATAGGGCAAAAGATTCTGAATATTCTTTTTATCAGCTGGAGCAATCGTTAGATCGCGCCGTTTAGTGCGGCCAGTTTTGCCGTCTTCGCGGGCATTAAAGTGATCCTGCCCGGCTTTGCGGCGCATAATTTTGCCAGTTTTGGTCAGGGATACCCGCTTCGCGGCGGCCTGGTAAGTCTTGAGTTTCGGCATATTTTAGAATAATAAAAATAGGTTTTTACACCTAATTTCAGTCAATAATTGAAATAATCGGCTATTTTTTATTTACCACTACTATACTAAATCTTCCATTCAGCTTTGTCAAGGGTTCCTCAATAGATAATGGGCTTTCCACCAACCCTTCGAGCTGTTTAAAATAACGATCTAGTGTTTCTTCGGCTTTTTCCGGATGTTGTCTTTCTCTCCCCCTAATCGTGACGGTTATTTTTAATTTATTGCCTTTATGTAGAAATTTTTGGCCCTGATCAACGCGAGTATTAAAATCATGATCACCAATGCGGATTGATAGACGAACCTCTTTCATGTCAATTTTTTTTTGCTTGGCTTTCTGCTGCTGCATCTTTTTTTCCACCTGATAGCGGAATTGGCCATAATCTAGAATTTTGGTAACCGGTGGGTTATCGTTAGGATTAACCTCAACCAAATCTAATTCCGCCGCCTCAGCTAGGCGGATAGCTTCGCTGGTCGGGATAACTCCCAATGATTGGCCGTTTTCATCAATAACAAAAACTTCCGGCAAAGTAATTTGGTGATTAGTGCGGAATTTTTTTTCTTCTTTTGGTTTTGGCTTGCGAAAAGTTCGCCGCATGGCTGGTAATTATAATTGATTAGAGTTTATAGCGTGAGCGGGTAACGGGAATCGAACCCGTATCTCTACCATGGCAAGGTAATGTAATAGCCATTATACGATACCCGCAATATTGTTGTTGAAAAGCGTGCCGCGAGAGGGACTCGAACCCTCACGATGTTTTAAGATCGTCGGATTTTAAGTCCGATGCGTCTACCAGTTCCGCCATCGCGGCCAATCCGCTAATAAGTTGGGATGTGGAGATGAGGGGAGTTGAACCCCTGTATCACAAGGGGTAACCGACTGTTCTACGAATAATAGTCTAATTTTTTTACACTTTGGAAATGAGAAATCAGACAAAAATTTCCAGAGCGACCTGATCAGATTCTTGGCTCGGTTTCAACCAGGTGGATTAATTCCAAGTCACAGCCTAATAAAATGACACCGACAACTAATCATTAGGCATCGTTAGCGTCGATGGTCGCGGCTATTTAAGCGGCGACTGGTGCGAAAGACAACCGGAAGGCCGCTTTCGCCATGATGTTTTTGGCATCTATATTGGTTGATTGTTTTAGGTGGAATCAGCACCTATTCGCCCAATCGGACACCGCGATCTCATGAGCGAAACCCGGCATCCCCAACTATATTGCTTGCTTTGTCAAGGTTCGGCGCTTTCTTTCCCATTCGCGCTCTTTAATGGCCTGGCGCTTGTCAAATTTTTTCTTTCCGCGGACAAGAGCAATAGCCAGTTTTAGCAAACTGTCCTTAGTATATAGTTTGAGCGGCACGACTGTCAAGCCCTCCGCCGAGGCTCGGCCGAACAAATGGTTGAGTTGTTTTTTATTTAACAGCAGTCGACGACTGCGGGTCGGATCATAGTCGCCGATAGCGCCAGCCAGACGGTAAAGACTGATATGAGAATTTATCAAATAGGCCTGCGGTTGGCCATGTTGGCCGCCGCGAAAAATGACATGGCTGCCCTTTAGGCTAACCTGTCCGGCCTTGGCCGCCTTAACTTCATAGCCGGTCAAAACTAACCCTGCCTCGTAATCTTCCAGGATTTCATAATCATAACTGGCTCGTTTGTTGACGGCGACGACGGGCATAATTCATTTATTTGGTCGGCTTTTTGGCGGTTGCAGTCTGGCCCTTGGTGGTTGATTTTTTGACGGTGTTTTTTGCTGTGGTTGATGGCTTTTTTTCTTCAGCCGATGCTTCGATGGCAATATTCCAATCACGTAGCGCCCGAACCGTCTTGTTGCTGACTAGAGCGTTAGCTAAATAGTCTTTGTAGCCCGGAGTTGATAGCCGCTTAAGAATCTCCTGATTGTCTTGGTAATGTTTTTTAAGTTGGCCTAATTCCTTATCAATTTCTTCAGCGGTAACGGTAATTTTTTCTAATCTAGTTACTTCATTAACAATCAGAGCGGTCTTAACACGCTTGATGGCTTGAGGTAAGATTTCCAGAACGAATTGTTCTTTAGTCTTTTTAAGATTATTAAGATAATCATCAAGATTGCCACCGTTTTGGCTCAAGTTGTGTTGTAATTCATCCAACATAACTTCGGTCTCGCGATTGATTAATGTCTCTGGTAATTCCTCAATATCCGCTAATTTAATCAATTCTTCAAACATTTCTGCTTCTGTTTGATGGTCAAGCTGTTTTTTTTGTTCAGCCGCCAAGCTTTCAGCAATATTTTTCTTTAAGTCGCTCAGTTTTTCAAAGCCAAAGCTCCTAGCCAACTGGTCGTCTAGCTCTGGCAAACGGCGATGCATTACTTCAGTAATAACGACCTTAAAGTCAACTAGCTTGCCAGCCAGTGTTTTTTGGTAATGGTCGGCTGGATAATTGATTTGGAATTTTAATTCTTGGCCGATATTGGCTCCGAGCAGTTGTTGGTCAAAGCCGGGGACTAGGTAATCTTTGCCTAAAATAATATTAACGCCATGACCTTGGCCACCCTCAACCGGAACTTTATCTACTGAAATATGGATATCAGCAATTACTAAATCTCCCATTTTGACTGGTTCTAAACTGGGGGATTTTTGGACGTTAGCTTCCCGCAGCTGGTCTAGTGTCCGGTCAATTTGCGCTTCAGGAATTTTCGGCGCTTTTTGTTTGATATTAAGCTCCTTATATCGGCTAATGACGGTTTTTGGCAACAGGGTTAGTTTGATTTTGTATTCTAATGGATTACCTGGTGCCAGCTTGCTGATATCAACTTGTGGTTGGCCGACGACCATTTTTTCGTCGGCGCCTTTTTTGATCGCCTCATCAATTGTCCGGTTGATGGCAACTCGGGCCGCTTCTTCTAGAATGGTCATTTCGCCGACCTTAGCCTTGATTAAATCATATGGCGCTTTACCGTTGCGGAAGCCGGGGATTTTAATCTCACTGGCAATCCGGCGGGCACCTTCTAAAATATAGGGTTGAAATTCTTCAGTTGACAACTCAACCGTCAACTCTAGTTGGGATTTTTTTTCTTGGGTATTAACTTGCATACTTGGAAATTATTTACAATTAAAAAATAGTCTGAATCTTGGTGGTCAAGACAGTAAAATCAGTTTAACAGGCTTTTGCTAAGTTGGCAACTCAATTAGAGAGATAAGTCTACATTAATCTTGACTTTTCTCGTTTTTTTTGCTATACTAATGTCAGTTGCTTGTGGAAAAAAATAACCAAGCCAACAAAAAACAAAAAAATATGTACAATTCAACTCCACTCCATGATTCCTTCCTAAATTATCAGCTAACTCGCAAAAAAGCGATGGCTAAGAAGAAAACCGGCCTTGAGGCGGTTCTTAATTTGGCCATCGTTTTTTTAGTGGTTATTTTTTGTGCCCAGCTATTAAGCGCCTGGCGCTTTGAGGCCGATGCTCAAGATTTGGTCGGTCGGGCGCAGCAGCTATTGCTAGTGCCAACCGCCTTAGCCGCTGAGCCGGTCAGTGCTGGTGAGGTGACTCCTTATACGACCAACCTGATTTTAAAATCAGGGCAAGAGGCCACTATCAATTTAACTTTTGTTAATCGCGGGCAAACTGTTTGGCCAGCCGGGCAAACAGCTCTAGAGACCGGACCATTCTTAAAAACCACCTCCAAAGTCCAGCATGCTAGCTGGGCGTCTTTTTTTAAAGTCTTGAGTTTACCTAAGAACGTTAAACCTGGTGAAAAAATTGTAATTAGTTTTAAGATTGCTGGACCAGAGGCTAAATATGTCGGTGTTTTGCAGGAGAATTTTCAATTAGTTTATAATCAGCAGCCGATTAAAAATAGTTTAGCTCGTGTTTTTATTGATGCCAACCAGGCTAAGCCAACGTTTGCCATTAATTCTAGTAATAGCAGCTTGGCTGCTTCTGTGGTCAAAACCGCTGCGGCTAGTCCGGTTAATGTTCAGTATATTACCGGCTATGATAAGCTGGGACAGGTAGTAAAAGTGGCCAAAGGGCAGTATGTGCCTGGCATTTCTTTAACCAAGCCATCAGCGGCGGCGATTGATGCTGAAAAGATCCGTTTAGCTGCCGCCGCCAGCCAGCCAAAAACCGCGCCGGTTAATCCAGCCACTCCGGTCACCGACGATGTCTTTTGTATTGCCTTATCCGCGGCTGAGCGGTCGGTTTCACCACGCTGTCAAACTAGCAACGACGAGAGTCAAGCTGGTAGCGGCATGGTTAATTATGTTAAGAAGCTGAACCAGCAGCCGTTGATTAGAGTTGGTTTATTTAATAGTGATCAGCCGCAGAGAATTACTAGCGAACAGTCCTTTGATATTTGGGCGGCCGATAATCTATTAGTCAGCGCTGTGTCGGCTAATACCATTGTTTCGGTTAATTATGCTCGCGATAGTCGTCAATATAATATTTCTGTTGGTAGTAATAATTATCAAACCACCAATTATTTAAGGTTTGTGAGTCGGTCTGATAATGGCGGTGTTTTTCAACTGATGGATTATCGCAATAATCCTAATTGGAGCGCCAGTCTTAATGACAACAAGTTTCGTCGTGTCCTAGAATATCGTTATACACCCAAAACCGATAAGGTTTGGCTGATTAATGAATTGCCGATTGATAGTTATTTAAAAGGTTTAGCCGAAACTAGCAATGCTTCGCCAGTGGAATTTCAGAAAGTTTTATCCACTGCAGCCCGCACCTATGCTTTGTACCACTATTATCGTGGCGTTGACTTTGGCTTAGCTGGCGCTTCCACTAAGCATGCTGATGAATATTTTCATGTTGATGCTACTTATGATCAGGTTTATCGCGGTTATAACTCCGAAATTCGTATGCCGCGTTTGTCTCAGGCGGTTGATGAAACTGCCGGCGCTATCGTGACTTATAAAAATGAGTTAGCCATTACTCCATATTTTTCTCGCAGTGATGGTCGGACCCGCAGCTGGAATGAGGTTTGGGGCGGCGGTGAAAAGGCTTGGCTGCAATCAGTGATTGTGCCCGAGGATAGTGGTAAAACGCTGTTTGGCCATGGTGTTGGTATGAGTGCTCAAGGCGCCTTATTAATGATTGTTGATAGCCATAAAACTTGGCAGGAAGTATTAGCTTATTTTTATCAGGGCACCAACCTGCAGAAAGCTTATTAATAATTAATAAATAGTTAGAACGAACCGGCTTCCAGGCATCAGGCAAAAAGACATTGATTCCTGGGGGTCGGTTTTTATTTTGGCGCTTAGTTATGTTATTATGGTAATAGTAGTAATTTTTGTTTTTAATATATGATCAAGCGATCAGCAATCCGTCGCGACTATCTTTTGGCGCAAGAAGTAATTATTAGTCCGGGTCGGGCGGCGCGGCCCAAGAATCAAAAAATAACTAAGTCTAAAATTGATCAGCGCGTGGCTGCTAGTTGTTTTTTTTGTCCGGAGAAGTTGGACTATAACAATGTCATTGAGTTATTACCGGCTAATTCAGCCAAGAAATGGCAGGTAGCGGCTATCAACAATATTTATCCGGCAGTGGAAATGGATAATCATCAAGCTCTGGGCAAGCAAGAGGTTATAATTGATACGCCGCGGCATGAGCAATCATTGGCCGAGGTGACTATTGACCAATTGGCCATGGTTTTAAAAATGTATGCCCGACGGACAATTGCCTTGAGTAAGCAGCCGCCGCTAGATTATATTCTTTGTTTTAAGAATTATGGCCATGACGCTGGAGCCTCGTTGGAACATTCTCATTCACAGGTTTTTGCCACCAAGATGTTACCGCTGGCTATTCGCGCTGAATTGTCAGCAGCCAAGCGCTATCGACGGCGCACCGGTCATTGTCCGCATTGTGACATGATTCTTAAAGAAGTCGCAGCAACTGAACGATTGGTTTGGCAAGATCATAACGTCGCGGTTATTGCCCCGTATGCTAGCCGTTTTCCGTATGAGGCCTGGATATTGCCTAGACGGCATCAAGATAATATCGGCCAAGCTAGCCAAGTGGAGCTTAGATCTTTGGCCACCGGTCTTAGTTTGATTTTAAGGCGGCTGCAAGCTTTAGGGATGGCTTATAATATTTGCTTGCATCAAGTAATCTCGGCTACTGATCAACATTTTATTATCAAGGTCCAGCCGCGCGGTAATATTTGGGCCGGAGTAGAGATTGGTTCGGGGTTGATAGTTAATTCAATGCCGCCAGAAGAGGCTGCTATTTTCTATCGGTCAAATTTGAATAATACTTAGGTAGGGCAGTAAATAGCCAGTGTTTTAGGGCTCTTGACAGTCGGGGTAAAATCATCTATCATACAGATACTTGTTTAACTGCGGTTAGATAAGTATTTTTGATAGTCCAATTTTTTGGCTGAACATTAACAACAGCAGACGATTTTAGCGCTAACAGGCGCTAATTCAAAAACTATTCTTTATAAGAGAGCTAAACATTCTCTTCAATATTATTTGAGAGTTTGATCCTGGCTCAGGATGAACGCTGGCGGCGTGTCTAAGGCATGCAAGTCGAATGGTCTGGTTTCCAGGCCATGGCAAACGGGAGAGTAACACATTGGTAATTTACCCCAAAGACGAGGATAATCCAGAGAAATCTGGGATAATACTCGATATTATGCGCTATCGAATGATAGCTCATCAAAGCTCCGGCGCTTTGGGAGAAGCCTATGGTCTATCAGCTAGTTGGTGAGGTAATGGCTCACCCAGGCTACGACGGATAGCGGGTGTGAGAGCATGACCCGTCTCACTGGGACTGAGACAC
>CAYOAH010000022.1:0-9007 GCA_964401905.1 uncultured Gammaproteobacteria bacterium | reverse complement strand
CGGCTGTAGCGAATGATCTTAGCCATTCAGGGATTCTTTAAATATTTGAGAAGTGGTCGTAATGACCGGTCAATTTATCATAATTTAGTATTTTTGTCAAGCTATGAAAACCGCCCAAGAAATGTTTAATCAATTGCAGAAATTAAAAGGTGAACGCAAGACTTTAAGCGCTGTTTATCGTGATGCCTTAGCCAATTCTTCAGAATATCAAAAATTAACCGAAGAATTAAAAACTATTCGCGAAAGACGCAAAATGGTCATTCAAGCTATTGATAGTGATTTACGCAGCGAGCTGGATCGCTTAGACGATCTTAAGGATGAAATGGCCAATGATAAAGCCCTCTTGGCTGACGCGGTTATCAATCAATTAACCAAGGGCGAGCCAGTGGTGGTTGTTGATGAGTATCAAGAAAAATACGAGCCAGTTATCAGTGTTAGTTTTCGCAAGGAGGGTAATAACTAAAGGATATGAATAAGCGTTTAATTTGGATTTTGTTAGCTGCTTTCGTGCTGGCCAATATTTTGGCCGGTATCAAGGTTATGCGCAGCTACCAGCCAGCGGCTGATACCAGCAATCAGTCCAGTCCAATGCCGGTGGCGGCACAAGACTTCCCATTGCCGCCAGATTTACCGCCAGCGGCGGCGGTTACCAAGCGAGACATTGCTAAGATTGCTTGCCCCAAGCCATTATCGGCCGCTGATTGGTTGACCGATATTAACTCAGACAATCCAGCTGATATTGATTGGTCTGGTTATCAATTAAGCAGTTCAGAAAAGCAAGCAATCAATCAATCATACCAGCGCCAAACTGTTAATCTGGCCGGTCATTTTCATTTAGCCAGCTGGTCATGTGGCCGTGATTGTCAAAAGGCGGCCATTATTAATAGTAAGAATGGCCGGATAATCGCTCTCGGTCTTGATGATGATTTGCAAGCCAAATATGGTTGGCAGTTTTCCGCCACTAGCAGTCTGCTGATTATTAATCCCGACAGTCAGGATTCGTCAGAACCAACAATCTATACTTTGGTCGAAGACGGCGGGCTGCGGCGGATTTGTTATTTGGCCCGATAGGCAGATTATTCTAGATTTGACCAGTTAGCATTAACAATACCTGCCGGAATAATCCGGTGTTTTTTATTATATTTATCTTGTAGCTGGCGGCGTCTTCGGGTTTCCTTAATAGCATAATCCATGGCTGGCGTTATTCGGTCGGCATACATGATGACTTGTCCATTAATATGGCGGGCGGCTCGGCCAATAGTTTGAATTAATGATGTTTCGTTACGCAAGAAGCCGGACATATCAGCATCAAGAATAATAATTAAAGAAACCTCCGGTAAATCCAATCCTTCGCGCAAGAGATTGACGCCGACTAAAACATCATAGCGTCCGCCACGTAAGTCCTGCAAGATGTTAATCCGCTCCAAGGTATCAATATCGCTATGTAAATAACTGGTTTTTAGTCCAGATTCAGTTAAATAGTCAGCTAATTCTTCAGCCATTCTTTTGGTTAGTGTTGTAATTAGAACGCGCTCTTGGAGGGTGGATCTTTTTTGACACTCGTTAATAACATCGGCAATTTGACCATGGCTGGGACGAACTTCAATTTGCGGGTCCAGCAGTCCAGTCGGCCGGATGACTTGTTCAACTATTCGCTGCGATTTAGCCAACTCATAGCGCCCAGGCGTAGCACTGGTATAAATTACTGAGCCGATTTTTTGGTTAAATTCAGTAAAACTTAAAGGTCGGTTATCCATGGCGCTGGGTAACCGAAAGCCGAAATCAACTAGAACTTCTTTGCGGGCTCGATCGCCGGCAAACATACCGTTAATCTGCGGCACAGCCACGTGGGACTCATCAATAATTGTTAGAAAGTCTTGTGGGAAAAAATCCAGTAAAGTGGCCGGCGGCGATCCGGCCGGCCGACCCGATAAATGGCGGGAATAATTTTCAATGCCATTGCAATAACCAACCTGTTCTAGCATCTCTAGGTCATAATTGGTTTTCCTTTCCAGCCTTTCAGCCTCCAATAGTTTATTTTCTTTCTTTAGCTGAGCTATCCGTTCAGTTAATTCCTGGCGGATAGCTATCAATGCTTCAGTCATCCGATCCGACGGAGTCATAAAGTGTTTTGCCGGTAGAATGGTAATCTCGGTTAATTTTTGCGCCGCGCTGACAGCTAAATCTAATAGACTGGCCGGCCGTGCTTTTTCTTTTTCCGGATCAATTGGCCAGAGATAGATTGCGTTAATAAGGTCATCAAACAGGTCTATTCGGACAATGGCTTCGCCGGTTGCCAAGTAGATATCAATGGTTTCCCCAGCCACTCGGAATTGGCCGCGGCGGCAGGCAATATCTTGACGCTGATATTGCATTTCCAGCAGTTTCTTAATAATTGTTTGACGATTAATCGCTTCACCTTGCGTTAGGCTCTGGCTTGACAGCTGATAATCCAATTTTTCACCTAAGCCGTAAATGCAAGAAACGCTAGCCACAATAATGACATCATCGCGAGTCATTAAGGCCTGAGTGGCAGCGTGGCGCAAGCGGTCAATATTTTCATTAATGGTGGCCTCTTTTTCAATATAGGTATCGGTTGGTGGCAAATAAGCTTCTGGCTGATAATAATCGTAATAGGAAACAAAATAGTGGACAGCGTTATTCGGAAAAAACGCCTTGAATTCTTTGTGCAGCTGGGCAGCCAGAGTTTTGTTCGGGGAAATAATCAAGGTTGGTTTTTGAATCTCGGCTATAACATTGGCCACGGTAAAAGTTTTACCGCTACCGGTAACCCCTAGTAAGGTCTGTTGGCGATAATTTTGGCGCAAACCATTAACCAAAGTCGCAATAGCTTGTGGTTGGTCGCCGGTCGGTTGAAAATTGGCTTGCAGTTGAAATGTCATTTTGGCAAATTATAGTAATTGTTTTATTATAAAAAAATAATTTTAAAACAGCAATCTACTAGCCATGAATCAGCAATTAATAAGCCAGCTCAAACAGCTTCTGTCAGACCATGATCAGCCGCGGCGGCCAGCGTGGTCCAGCCGCTATCCGCGACTAAAACCGCTGATAATTTTTATTAGGCAATTCATTCGGTCGGCCGCTAATTTCTTCAATCAGCAAATTAATTATCAACGGTCTGATAATTATTTTCCAGCTATCATCGCTCGACATCAATCGGTCTTGCGGCGGCCGCTGGGCACCAGCGATCCGCGGTTGCAGGAGGGTAAAATTATCAATTTAGCACAGGCCGTCAAATCAATCAGTGGTGTCATTATTGAACCGGGACAAATATTTTCTTTATGGCAGATTATCGGCCGGCCTAGCCGCCGAAAAGGTTATGTTGATGGCATGCTTTTAGCTGGTGGCCAAGTGGTTGAAGGAGTTGGTGGCGGCCTTTGTCAGTTGTCCAATTTTCTTCATTGGATTTTCTGGCATTCACCCTGGGAAATAATTGAGCGCTACCATCATTCGCTAGACGTCTTTCCTGATTCAGGTCGGACATTGCCCTTTGGTAGCGGAGCCACTATTCTCTATAATTTTATTGATCTTAAGGCTAAAAATGTCGCCGATCAGCCGCTGCAAATCAAGCTGTGGCTGACTGACAATCACCTTAAGGGGCAAATATTGTCACCGCAACCCTTGCCGCAAAAGTTCCATGTTTTTGCCACTGACCATTATTTGGTCAAGCGAGGTAATCGCTATTTTCGTTATAACCAGATTTATCGCCAAACCATGGTTGCTGGCAAGATTATTAAAACTGAGTTAGCTGCTACCAATTTCGCCCCAGTTCTCTATGCTGTTGATAGTGATTATCTTCAAGAGAACCATTTGACAGTGATTGATTTGTCTGATAAACGAGCCTGATTGTCTTTGACAATCCCTTTATTTTCCAGTAGAATTAAAAGCGTTAGACAGTTATAAATGAATTATTTTATGGACCAGCCGTCCTCATTTTTTGCGCAAAGCGAATTAGAAGTTTTGGCTTTTTGGGATCAAGCGCAGATATTTCAACAAACTATTAGCAAAGAAGCGCCGCAAGGCGAATATCGTTTTTATGATGGCCCGCCATTTGCCACTGGCACGCCGCATTATGGCCATATAGTTGCCAGTGTTATGAAGGATGTTGTGCCGCGCTTTTGGACTATGAAAGGCTATCGGGTTAATCGCCGCTGGGGTTGGGATTGCCATGGCCTGCCGATTGAGAACATCGTTGAAAAAGAGTTGGGTTATCAGCACAAAAAAGATATTGAAGCGCTGGGCATAGATAAGTTTAACGAGCTTTGCCGCTCCAAGGTTTTGAGTTATGTTGATGATTGGCAAAAAATTGTCCATCGACTCGGTCGTTTCGTTGATATGGACAATGCTTATCGCACCATGGATTTGCCATTTATGGAATCGGTTTGGTGGGTATTCAAACAGCTCTGGGACAAAGGCTTAATTTATCAGGGCTATCGTTCAATGCATGTCTGTCCGCGCTGTGAAACGACTTTGTCGCAATCAGAAGTAGCTGAAGGCTATAAAGATATAAAAGATTTATCTTGCATTGCTAAATTTAAATTACAACCAGGTCAAAAAATTAGCGATTGGACTGTTGATGACAATACCTATATCTTAGCCTGGACGACCACACCCTGGACATTGATTGGCAATGTCGCCTTGGCCGTCGGAGCGGAGATTGAATATAGCAAAATCATTGTTGACCAGCGACAGTATATTGTGGCTAAAGAACGTCTGGCTGATGTTTTTAAAGATCAATCTTTTGAAACAACTGAAGAATATAAGGGCTCCCAACTGGTCGGCCTCAAATATCAGCCGTTGTTTGACGCCTATTATAATCAGCCGGATTTATCAGATAAAGATAATGGCTGGCAGGTTTATGCCGCTGATTTTGTTAATACTGAAGACGGCACTGGCATCGTTCATATTGCGCCGGCTTTTGGTGAAGATGATTTGCGCCTCGGTCAACAACATCACTTGCCATTTGTCCAGCATGTAGCTATGGATGGTGCCATTAAATCTGAAGTTGGTCAATTGGCCGGCCTCAACGTTAAGCCCAAGGATGACCACAGTTCAACTGATGTTGAAATCATTAAATATCTGGCAAGCCATGGACAACTGTTTGCCAAAGAAAAATATCAGCATAGCTATCCGCATTGCTGGCGTTGTGATACTCCGTTAATCAATTATGCCACCTCATCATGGTTTGTTGATATTACTAAGTTAAAGCCGACGATGATTAAGGAGGCTCAAAAAATTAATTGGTCGCCAGCTTATATTAAGGATGGTCGTTTTGGCAATTGGCTGGAAGGCGCTCGCGATTGGTCAATTAGCCGGCAGCGCTATTGGGCGTCAGTTATGCCGCTGTGGCAGTGTTCCTGCGGTTGGCAGCAGGTTTTTGGTTCGGCTGGCGAGCTAGCGGCGGCTAGCGGTCAAGAAGTTAATGATTTGCATAAACATATTGTCGACAAGATTACAGTGCCTTGTCCGGATTGTGGCGGCACAGCGCAGCGAGTGCCCGATGTTTTGGATACTTGGTTTGATAGCGGTTCTATGCCTTATGCTCAAGCCCATTATCCTTTTGAAAATCCTGATGATTTTTTAAATAATTTTCCAGCCAGATTTATCGCCGAAGGGATTGATCAGACCCGTTGCTGGTTCTATTATTTACACGCTATCGGCACTGGACTTGGTTTTGGCGCCGCCTATCAGAACGTCATTGTTAATGGCATTGTCCTAGCTGAAGATGGTAAAAAAATGTCCAAGCGCTTGCAGAATTATCCCGACCCCGGATTGTTGTTAGAAAAATATGGCGCCGATGCTTTGCGTTGTTATTTACTATCATCACCGGTTACTCAGGCGGAAAACTTGAATTTTAGCGAGAAAGGAGTTGAAGAAATAGTTCGGCAGATTATTCTGCCAGCCTGGAATGTTTATAAGTTTTATGATTTGTATGCCGGCGACAATAGGCGGATTTTGTCAATAAGTGATTGGTCATCAACCAATATCCTTGACCGCTGGATTGTTTCCCGTTTGCATCAATTATTCACTGAAATTAATCAGCAAATGGAGGCTTACAATTTACCGAAAGCGACGCGGCCGTTAGCTGAGTTTATTGATGATTTATCGGCCTGGTATCTGCGTCGGTCGCGTGATCGTTTTAAGGAGGAAAAAAATGACGATAAGGCGGCGGCTTTATTGACCACTGGCTATGTTTTGCAGGGTCTAGCCATAGCGTTAGCGCCATTCGCCCCGTTCTTGGCGGAAGCTATCTGGCAAAAAACGACCGGCTATAATTATCAACAGTCCAACCAGTCGGTCCATCTATTGTCTTGGCCCAATGATTTACCACTTGATCAGGTCAGTTTGCTGGAAATGACAGCTATCCGTCAGATAGCCGAATTAGCCTTAGCTCAACGTGATTTAGCTGGCCTGAAAGTGCGCCAAGTTTTGGCTTCATTAACAGTCAGTGCCAATGAGACTAAATTAGCCGTTATTAGTCCGAGCGGCTGGTCAATATTAGCCGATGAATTAAATGTTAAGCAAATAATTCAACGGCCGGTGGAAATTGATGATTGGCAGATTAGTCTTGACACTGAATTGACTCCGGAATTAATTTGCGAGGGACTGGCTCGCGAATTAGTGCGCAATATTAATTTGTTGCGCAAACAGGCCGGTCTCAGCTTGCAAGACAAAACCGTTATTTATTGGCAGGGCGATAGTCGTTTGGCTGAGGCCGCTTTTAGCGAGTGGCAAGACCTGATTGCCCGTGAAACATTAAGTCAGTCAATCGTTAATGGCTGGATTGCCGATGGCCAATTAATTACTAAGGATTTACCGCTTACCGACGGCCAGATCAAGCTAGCCTTAATTAGACTTTAGATATTTTATAATTAAACAAACCTATGACTTGGATTATTTATGCTTTAATGGCTCTCATCGCCATTATCGTCGTCTGGTTAATCGCTGTTTATAACGGCCTGATTACTAGCAAGAATCGCCTAGCTGAAGCTTGGAGCGATATTGATGTGCAGCTCAAGCGCCGCTATGACCTAATTCCCAATTTAATAGAGACGGTTAAGGGCTATGCCACCCATGAACAAGAAACACTGGAGAAGGTGATTGAGGCTCGCAATCAGGCTATGGCCGCTCAGGATAGCGGTGATTTGGCCGACCAGCAACAAGCCGAGAATAATCTTTCGGGGCTATTAAAAAATCTGTTTGCTTTGAGCGAGAATTATCCAGATTTAAAAGCCAATCAGAATTTTTTGGAATTGCAACGGGAATTGACTGACACCGAAGACAAGATTCAAGCGGCGCGGCGTTTTTATAATGGCAATGTTCGTGATTTCAACACCAAATTGCAATTGTTTCCCACTAATATTTTTGCCAAAAAACTTGGCTTTAGCGCGGCCGAATTTTTTGAAATTAAAGAAGATAGCCAACGAGAAACAGTTAAGGTTAGTTTCTAGTTGCGGTAGCTATGAATCTTTATCAGCAAGTTGATAGTAATCGGCACAAAACTTGGCTGCTAGTAGCCTTGAGTGCCGGCTTGCTTATTATGGTTGGCTTTGTTTTTAGCCAGGCCAATAATAATCCGATCTGGCTATACATTGCCTTTATTTATGCGTTGGTTTCTAGTTTTGTTAGCTATTGGTGGAGTGATAAGATAGTTTTGGCGATGAGTCGAGCTAAAGAAGTCAAGGCTGACGATTCGCCGCAGCTGTATCGTCTAGTAGAGAATCTTTGTATTGCCGCTGGTTTGCTAATGCCCAAAATTTATGTCATTGACGATAGCGCCCCCAATGCTTTCGCCACTGGTCGCGATTCTAAACACGCAGCCGTCGCTTTTACCAGCGGATTACTAGCCAAATTGGACAAGGCCGAATTGGAGGGAGTAATAGCGCACGAGCTGTCGCATATTGGCAATCGGGACATCTTGCTAGCTACCATGGTTTCAGTCTTGGTCGGAACTGTTGTTTTATTGGCTGATTGGTTTGCTCGCTGGTCATTTTGGGGCGGCGGCCGTCGACGGCAAGATAATCATGATTCGGGGCAATTGCAAGCGATTTTGGCGATAGTTGCCATAATTTTAGCCATTCTGGCACCGCTATTTGCGCAAATGATTCAAATGGCCATCTCGCGACGACGGGAATTCTTAGCCGATGCCAATAGCGCCTTGCTTACTCGCTATCCTGACGGTCTTATTCGCGCTTTGCAAAAGATTAGCGCCGACTCGGAACCGTTGGAAGTTGCTAATCGGGCCACAGCTCATTTATATTTTGCTTCGCCTTTTCAGAATAAGCGCGGTGTTCCTGCCTTGGCTAAAATGTTTATGAGTCATCCGCCGGTTGAAGAGAGGATTGCCGCCCTAAGACAGGTTAATATCTAAGTTATGTTTAATCTTCAAGGGCCAAAGATTGATAACGACTTTGCCCAATTGACCGGAGATAGTTTGCAACAGGCCTGGCGCGGCGAAGCCAAGCAGCAGCGCTGGCGGAGAGCTTATTGGTCGTTGGCGATCATTATTTTAATTATAATGATTGGCGGCCTGCTAGTTATTGGCTGGCCATCTTTTCAGCGCAATCTTTCTAATTGGTCGGCTTGGATTAAAGATAAGACCGGACAAACTGTGGATAATTTGCAGCAGTGGCAATTAAACAATGAGCGATCAATTATTGAGGGTAATATTTTAAAATAATTTATGACGACAGTCGAAATTTATCAGTTGGCAATTAAGCTGGGTATTGAAGCGGATTTACGCGGACAAGCGGCGGTTAGAGAGCATCTGCGCTATGCTAAAAAACAATACCGGCAATTATCTAAAACAGCCAAAGCTGACTTTGATTTAGAAAAACTAACCAACCCTTACGCCGATAGCCGTATTTTGGTTGATTTAACGCGCGGCCAAATCAAGAAAGTCCGAGCCGGCATTGAGATGGAAGGGCCGGAATTATGAGCCGCCAAGCAATTGGGGGATATTGATTTAGTGATCGCTCATCATCCC
>CAYOAH010000021.1:0-9767 GCA_964401905.1 uncultured Gammaproteobacteria bacterium | reverse complement strand
ATAAATCTTGGATAATCTTTTGTTTCCAAGAATTTAAGATCTGCCTAAGTTTTTTCATAAAATTTGACTCGGAATTACCCATTCTTCATAAGGTTATAGCCTGAAGTTACTTAGATTCAGCCGCCCTCAGTATCCCCTCTAACTGCTTCTGGTATTCTGGCTTGAGCTGGATGGCTTGCTGGGCGGCGTATTGAGCTTCTTCGGGACGGTTCTGCTTGTGATAGAGATCGGCCAGTTTCAGCCAGATTTCAGCGCCCTGGGGATAAATACGAACTAATTGCTCGGTTAACAGGGTCAAGCGCTCCACATCGTCGGCTTGCTGGTAATGCTTGATGGCCTCGTTCAAATAATTGCCCGGGCCGAGCATGGTTACCCCGCCCTTATCTAGGCATTGATCCAAATAGCCATAAGCTTCGTTCATATCCACCTGAGCTTGCAGCTGCAAACGACTGAGATGGCAATAAGTATCCCAGTAATCCGAGCTGATAGCTAAGGCCTGTTTGAGGGTGGCGATGGCTTCATCGGGCTGGTTAAGGTCAGATAGGAGTTGGGCTTTGACATAATAGGGCAAGATATGTTCCTGACCATTAGCAATGGATTTTTCCACAGCGGCTAAACCATCGCGACTATAGCTGACCGATAAATTATTACGACTGATCTGGCTAGCCAAAGACAAGAACTGGGCCCGCTGCATATTCAAGAAGCTGTCGTTGGGATTATATTTAAGGTTATCCACGGTGGCCTGATTGGCATGGTTAATAATTTCCTTTAACTGGCTAGGTGACAATTTTTCCAAAATATAATTGCCACTAACCCAGGTATTAACCATGGCTGAGCGAGCATCGCGTATCAGCGGCGACCTTTCGGCTTGAGCTTGCTTGAAAGCCGCTAGAGCATCCATAGCCTGCCCCTGATTGACTTTAATAATCCCGTCAATCGTCTTGGTCAGCATGCGCATGGTGGTGATATTGGCCGCCCAAGCTACCCAAGCCGCCACCAGACCGCCAACTATCAAGATAGCCACTTCGCGACTAGTCCAATCGCTAGCACTAGGACGAACCGTTGGCTCATGAAGTTTGTCCAAATTGTGGATAAATCCTAGAATAATCATCAGGAACAGATAACTAGCTAAACAGTCAAAGAGGGCCAGATTTTGGACAAAATAAGCCATCAGGAAGCCGGCCAAGGCGGCAAATTCCGGCAGGGCAATCTTTTTGTGCCGATAAGCCCTAATTAAATAAATCACCGCCCAGCTAAACATAAACAGATAGGCAGCTAGACCAAGTAGCCCAGTGGTAGTGGCAATCTCCACAATATTATTGTGGGCGCAGTCAAAATAATCTTCCCCCTTGGAGAATTTATAGAACTCACCTTGAAATTGACGATCAAAAGTAAAGGCAAAATTACCATAACCAACTCCGAGGATTGGATGTTTGGGCAAATCACGCCAAGCCCAGGTCCAGGAATAAAGCCGGGTATTAAGAGTATTATTTTGTAGAGAAAAGTCCCGAAAAATCTTGCCGAGTTGAGTATTGTCCAAGACCGGCGACCAGCGCAGAGCAAAGACGGCGCCAATGCCGACCACTAATAGTCCCAAACTAATCCAGCCGATCCGCCTAGCAGTCTTGTGCTTACTTAAAAAAGTCATCAATCCGGCATAAAGCAAGGCGCCAGCCGCTAAGCCAGCATAAGCGCCGGAGATATCGGCCCGGATCAGGCCAACAAAAAGAAGCACTAGAACCAACCAATAGGGCGCGGCGGTTAGCCAATTACGGCTACGACCGATCAACAGAGCGGCAATAAACATGGACATCAGCATCAGCGTGCCCATATAGGCGGCATTGCCCAAAGTAGAGGCACTATAATTTTGAAAGATACCAACCAAACTAAGCAAAGTGCCGGCGCCAACCATGGTCATTAGTAGCGGCTGCCAATCGCGCCAGTTGCGGAAAACGGTAGCGACAATTAAGTATAATAAGAAAAAATGAAAGAGCGGGAACCAGCCGAGCATCCGCTCCAAGTCGCCCCAAAAGCTAAGATTGAAATCAACACCAGTCAAACAAGTCAGCAGCACTACGCCTAGATAGGCCAGCCAGCCGATAGTTAGCCATGACTTCTTGGGCCGATCAGCCGGATATTTCCAAACAAAGGCCAGCCAGATAACCGCTAAAGCTTCCAATAGGATGTTAAAATAAAGCTGCTTGGAAGTGATGTAAGGAAAATAATAACCTTTATTGACCAAAAATAAAGAAACCAAGCTGGCATAAACCCCCAGCTTCAAAACAAAGCGATACCAGGCTCGCGACATAATATTGAGTAATAATTAAGCAAAAAGCAGCGCCAAAACGCTGCTTTAAGTATAGAGAAAAACTAACGGGAAGGCAAGAAAGAGATTAATTGGCCGATTTTTTGAGTAAGTCAAATTAAGCCAATGGGCTAATCTTTACAAAAACTATAAAATCATCTACTATAAAATAGTGCTTGTGGGCGAAGGCCCCGTTCGGCTAAGTTCAACAATGAACTAAAAGCCGCTAAGCAAGCACAACAAAAATACTCTCATCTGAGGGTGTTTTTGTTTTTTAATCATCTTCTAAATCAGCCGCACCAGTAATCCTGATGCCGCTATTTAACCGCCAATAAGGCATAACACTCCAAAAGTGATATTTACCGTCTTGTTGGCCAATTCGCCTAACCACTATCTTAATTCTAATTTTTTTCTCCAAGTTAATAATAGCTATAAAGCCGAACCACTCCACCACGCTTACCGCACGATAGCCACTGCGATCTGCTTTGCCGGTTGAGCAGATGGTTCTCCTGTATTCTTGAATTGTGGTGGTTTTAGATAAAACATCGGGAACGTTTTTAAAATAAGTCAATTTATTAACTTGGACTCGTTTTGGTCGCTCACTCCGACTGTTATAATAACGTAAATGATGAAAACCGTCAGCATTAAAAACCACCGCTCTCCCCAGGGCTGGGCAAAAAAGGCTTTTAATGTCTCGGTATTTATTTTCTGACGCCTTTTTTAATTGCTCAAAAACTAACGCTTGATCCCCCTCCATAAAAATTAAATTAGTACATAATACCAATCAAAGTAATAATTCCAGATAATTATCACGATTAACCAATTTGACGACGCTGCCGTCATAGGCCTGCAAAAACTCCTTGGGTATGGAAAAATTACTCTTTTGCCACTTGAACTCGTAGCCCGCAAGTGTTCCACCTGAATCTTCAACATAATCAATCTCTTTGCCGTCGGTTGTCCGCCAAAAATAGATATTAGCTGTAATACCAAGATTATTGTTTCTCTTCACTCGTTCCATAACCATAAAATTTTCCCAGAGAGCGCCAATATCTTGGCGTAAAGAAATAGGATTAAGGTTATTTATTAAAGCATTGCGCAAACCCAAGTCATAAAAATAAATTTTTCGTTTTTTCTTCAATTCATTACGGATATTGCGAGAAAATGGACCGACTCGCAAAACAATATAGGCTTGCTCCAAAATACGAATATAGTTCTCAATCGTTATCTTATTAACCCCGAGCAATTGGGCTAATTCGGTATAAGAAACTTCACTACCAACCTGAAGAGCCAAGGCTTGTAAAAGCTTTTCTAAAAGTTCAGGGTTACGAATATCCTGATAAGCCAGCACGTCTTTGTATGAATAGCTAGTGGCTAATTCACGGACTCTTTCTTCTCGGTCTGCGCCAGCAAAGGTAACTCCAGGATACATGCCAAAAACCAATCTTTCAGCCAATAATCTGTTAGTTTCTAGTCGAGAATATACCTGAGTTAACTCTTCCACTGAAAAAGGATAAAGAAAAAATTCTATTTTCCGACCAGTCAACGGTTCAGCAATCTTACCTGACAACTCAAAGGACGAAGAACCAGTAGCAATGACTTGTATCTTAGGAAAATTGTCAGCAATTAATTTCAAGGTTAGGCCAATATTTTTAACTCGCTGAGCTTCATCAATAACTACAAGTCGACGAGAACCGATAAAAGATAGCAATTCGGTTGAAGTTTTGTCAGTCAAGGCACTACGCACATCAGGCTCATCACAATTTAAATAAAGCGAATCAGACTCGTGCTGTTCGATAATCTTCTTGACTAAGGTGGTTTTGCCAACTTGCCGAGCACCATAAAGCACTACTATTTTACCTTTAAACAATGCTTTTTCTATGTCTTTCTGAATCTGCCTAATAATTATCATAACTTATTTTAGGTTATTATACTGACCTAAATATATACTATTTGAGTCAGTAAGTCAAGCATTTTGACAAAATCGGCAAAATCGTCTAAGCCCGCGCAACAAAAATACTCTCATCTGAGGGTGTTTTTGTTTCAATTAAAAAGCCGTCAACCAACAAGGATTGACGGCTCGGAGACCACCATGGGAAGTGGAAAGTTTGGCCGCCGACAGATGGCGCCATCGACGGCCACTTACGGAGGGTTATGGCAGAGGTCTGAAAAGTCACCCAGTGACCAGTGGTTGTTGTTGTGGTTTGGTTGGCCACTGATCTGGCCAACAGACAATAGTGGCGATAGTAGCAGTGATTATAACCAGCACTAATATCAGAATTACAGTCACTGTTCGCAGCTCACGTTGTTGCTTGTCGTTCATCATGCCCCCCCTAACAATCGTGGCGAAGGGCGATAAACACCACCCCGGTCAAGAAGCAACCGACGATGGTTATGGCCACGGCGGACCAACCAACAACCTTAACAATTTTAAACATTTTTTCCTCCCTTAAAGGTGCTATTTGCCGCTATCTTAGATGGTTTAAATAAAAATGTCAATGGATATGGGAAAAAATTAAAGCCGCCGCTAGATAAATCTAGCGACGGCCGACAGAGGTTGATTGACGATCTTAGTAATCGTCAAGAAAAACACTCTAATCTTCATCAACGAATATCGTGACAATCGCCACGATAATTAGGGCAATAGCTACCCAACCCAGGCCCTCAACGGTGCCACGGACAACCTTAACTGCCTTTTTCATTTTCTCTCCTTGAGCCATCCGGTTGATAGTTAGTCCGAACAGCTATTATTTGTCTTCACCCTAGGATAATCAGGCTAGTCTGTCAAGGGTTGAAGATTGAATAACATTGAAACAAAAACTAATTAAGTCAAAAATAATTGATCAGTTAAAACAAAACCACCGCCCCGAAGGGCGGTGGTTTTATTATATTAGACCTATTCGATCTAATTCGATTCAGATTAAAACTAGAGAACTAGTTAGTAACCTGAGGTCCATCCAAGGTGGTAACACCAGGGATGCGGAGATCATACTTAGAAGTGGCACCAGTGGTGTTCTCCTTCCAAGTAAAGTTGTAGACAGTGGCACCAGTTCCGTTTAAGGCATCCAATTTGATTTGGATGGTATAGGAAGTGTTGGCAACAAAAGCAGCCAAACTCTCAACCTTAACTAAGAAATGGGCTTCCTGGCCAGCAGTAACCTCCTTATCGATGGCATCCCAGCTAGCTGTGTTGAAGGTAGCATAGTTATCATCATCATCAGCCGCACCACCTCCACCTAAGATATTGTCCAAACCAGCGCCTTCAATAACGGTATAGGTGTTGCCGCTACCGCCAATGCGCTGAATCTTGATGTTGCCACCATCCTTATAACCGTTGCCGGTCAATTGGATGCGGACCTTCTCAAGTACGGTCTTAAGTTCACTGCCAGTATCGGTAGTATTATTACCATAGCTAGGAGCAGTGACCTTGATGATAGCCACGTTATTGTCTGAGGCCACGGCCAAGCTGTTGGCGATGTTAACACCGCTGTAGCTATTAACCATACCAACAGTCGCCAACTTGGTAGCAGTGATACCGGTCGCTTTAGACCAGCCGACTTCAGCGGCAGTGTCAATACTAGTGACAACAATGTCATCACCAGAAACATCGCCTTGAGCTTCAACAACACCTAAGGAGAATTTAATATCCTTAGCTAAGACAGCGGTCTTATCCTTACCATACTCATTTAACTTAACCTTGATAGTGTAAGTCTTTTCAGTTTGAGGAATAACCAAGCTCAAGCCAGTGACCTGAGAAGTCTTAGCGATATTGTTGGTATAAGCAACCTTAGTAGTTCCATCATATAAAGCGATTTCGCTAATATTTTGGACCATTTCAGCATCACTTAAAGTTCCAGAAGCAGCATCAGCAAAGAAATTAAGCTTTGTAATCTTAACATCTTCGTTAGTGGCCTTCATCTTAACTGAAGCAACAGCAACATCTTGAGTACCAGCTAATTGATAAGTATTATCCTTAGTAGCGGTATTATTGTTATCCATAGCAGCAGTCAATGTACCAGTGCCCTTGATAGTAATGGTACGAGTTGAAACTAATGGAGTAGAAGCGGCTACACTGACAGTCTTACCGTCAATATCTTCGATAGAAGCAGTAGTAACTTCAAACTTAACAGTCTTGTCATTTTGTGCACTGTCCTTAACAAAAGAGGCAGTAACATAATAACGAACTGTTTCATTAGCTGGAATTTCTTCATTTAAATCAGTGAAAGTGATAGCACCACCACTAATATTAGAAGAAGACATAGATTTAACAACAGTATTACCTTTCCAAAGTTTAAATTCAGAAATAGTAGTATTGTCAACAGCTAAAGTACCAGCATTCTTAGTAACTGTTAATTCTTTAACATAGACCTTAGAGCTTTCGCCAGCCTTGATATTGAATTCAGAAACTTTTTGATCAGAAGCGCCAGTAATAACATTAACATCAGCCAAAGCCATGTTAGAGAAGGTAGCAGAAGCTTCTTCTAAAGTAACCTGTTTGAAAGAAACAGAGTTTGGAGTGACATCAGAAATAGTGGTGTCATTACCAGTTTCTTTTAAGGTTAAATCAGTAGTAGCGCTAGCCAACTTAAAAGTATAGCTCTGGTTGCTAGCAGTGCTCTTGGTATCTAAACGAATAACTAATTCGTTAACAACACCATTAGTCAACACTAAGCCCATGCTATCGTTCTGATATTTCTTGGTAGCACCTGCATTAACAGTTGAACCAGAAACATAAGATAAATCATAGGTAGTATTGTTGGTTCGGTTGAAAATTTCAACATTTTCAATCTTATCAAAAGCAGTATTGCCAGCAACAGTATCATTAACTGAATCAACAGTTAAGATAATCTTAGACATTTCAGCATTTTTGCCGTTAACTTTGATCTTCAAAGTACCAGCTTCTTGATCGCGAGTATCTTTACGAAGTTTGGTATTGGCAGCGTTAACTTTTTCCAAAGTAACTTCGCCAGCTTTGATAGTAGCTAGATTATCCCAGCTTGTACCATTCCAAGTTCCACCAGTTTTTTCAACAACTCTGGCCTGATAACCATAGTGGCTGCCAGTGGCAACAACATCGGATTCAGAAGCAACCTCTAAACCAATAGTCTTGCTGGCACCGTCAATAGCATCAGCTTTAACAACCAAACGTTTGTTGGAAGTGTTCTTGGCGATAGTAATTGGAGAATTTAAATTGAAAGTAACATAACGATTATTAATAGCAGAAGCACTAGCAATCTTAGTACCATCAAAATAAAGTTCCAAATTTTCAACATCGTCATCAGCAGCAGTACCATCAGCATCTCTCTTGAAAGAGATGGCATTTAAAGTAACATCTTCGACACCGCTGGTTTCAGATAGTTTGAATTTACCGATAACAGCAGCTTTGTCGCCTAGTTTAATGTCAGACATTGAACCATCTTGAGCAATAGTCAATTGACCAACAGTAACAGCAACACCGCTCATGATATTACCATTAACCGGGAATGAACCAGAAACAGTAGCGGTAGTAGCAATATCAGCAGCCTTATTGATGCTTAAACCGTATTTAGCGGTTCCAGAAATCTTAGCGCGAACTTCAAAGGTAGCGGTTGTGCCTTTGGCAACAGTGAAAGGCTGAGAGAAATTGATTTGAGCTTCTTTATTGCTATCAACATCGCGAGCAGAATTGTTCAAACGATTGTTGTTATTAAAGACAGAAACCTGATCAATATCTTGAGCATCACCCAAGCCAATAGCAGTAAACTTAACACCAGTAACGTTAACATCACCGTCATTAGCAGCGGTAACATTAAATTTCATAATGGTGGTTGCAACGCTCTGAGGTACATCTTGGCTAGCAGGAGTGCTGGCGCTCAAAGCGACAGTCAAACCAGTGCCTTGACCAGGAATAGTGCCGATACCAGTCGCGGAAGAATCCGGATTGGCGAATTCGTTGGCAGTGATAGCGGTGCCGCCAGCAGTAATAGTATTGCTGATGGTCATGACGTTATCAAAGCTAAAACGATTGGCATTGAAAGCGGCTTCGCTAGCAATACTCCGATAATTGGTGCCATCAAAATAATAGACAGCGGCATTGCCGGCATTTTTCACCAAAGAGCCAGCTGGCACTTCGTTGGCAGCTAAAGCGTTGCCAGTCTTGTAATTGGTGAAGAAAGCATCGGCGACATCGCTAACGCGTTTGTTCCAATTACTGCCATACAAAGCGACGGCGGTAGCCTCGTCAGGGATGGCGCGCAAGGTTCCACCTGGTTCCACGGCATAAACCTTTGGATTGGTGGTAATCTTGACTAAGCGGGTGCCCGGTCTCATGGTGATGTTGGCCGCCAAAGGATATGACTCCAATTCACTCTGAGAGATGGTCACAACACCGCTAAAATCTTTGTACCAGGAAAAATAAACGGTTGAGTTTGGGAAGACATAGCGCTTGCTGTCGGCACCGAGATAATAAACGGAAGATAATCCGTTCATCTTGATCAGGCTGCCTGGTTGAGCGGCGGCATTGGTAGTACCAATTTTGCCGAAACCAGCTAAAGCGACAATGGCTAGACCCAAAACAAAAACTTTGGAAATTCTATTCATAGTGTCGTTTGTGTTTGGTAAATCTTTATCATTTACCAGACGAATTAATTAATGATAAGCCTTAAAAGTTGGCTTATCTAGTAAAGCGCTGCCAATGATTAAACCGCGCACAACGGTTTAGTTGGACGAGCGCGAACTTTATTGTTAAGTGCCGGGCAGTTTCCTGACCATTGACTTAGGCGTCAATTCGACCTGCGGTCCTGCCATCTTAGCTTTCAGCTAAGCCTCACACTCAACTACTCTATCAAGCTTACATAGAGTAATTGCCGCGGAGGATGAAACCAGCCAGGAGGGGTAGGCTGGCTTCATGCTCCGGGCAATCAGCCTAATCTTGATAGAATTATATCAATACAAGGAACAACTCAATTAGAGCGCTTATTTGGCGCTGTCCATCAGCTGGCTGGCCGCCTCTAACTTATCAATGGCGGCGGAATACTCTTGCTTATCAAACAATTGCTCAGCTTCTTCAATAATCTGGCTCGGTGTCTTGGTAGCGGTGGCAGTCAACGGCTGGCTGACTTCGAGCCGGCCGGTCTTGTCTTTGCCGGTGGCGGCGCTAAAAGTATCCTCAGTCTTGTTGCTGGCCACCGCTTTCGGCTGGCTAGCCTTGACTAAGGCCGCAGTCGCCGCCTTGGTTTCGGCCTGGGCTAATTTATCTTTAACATCGCTGACGGTTTGTTTGAATTCTCGGCTAATAGCCGCTGCCTGCTGCTGATCGGCTTGCTGGTCCACGGCCGCCATCTCGGAAACGCGCTGGCTGGCCAGAGCCAATTTTAATTTATTCTGTTCGGCCCGATCAAAACTGACCGCCAATAACTGGGCCCGTTCACTTAATTGTTTGGCAATATATAAGGAATCGCCCGGCTTGGCCTGACGACCAACCAAA
>CAYOAH010000020.1:3106-10295 GCA_964401905.1 uncultured Gammaproteobacteria bacterium | reverse complement strand
ATTTCATTCTGACCAGCTTGAACCGACGGTGTGGCTAACTCGGCCCCGCCCATGCCTAATACTGAGCTGTCTAGCATCTTAGCGTTAGAATAAGCGACCGGCCGCGGTGAAGAATCGGCATTCTCATAGACACCCTTGATTTCACCAAGCTTCATACCGGACTGCTTAGCAATTAAAACGGCCTTTTCCTTAGCCTTCTCAATGGCTAGCTCTCGAGCCTGGTTGCGCAATTCAAATTCATCATCAATAGTGAAATTGACATTACCGATCTGGTTGGCCCCCTGCTCAGTAGTTCGGGCGATAACATCGCCAATCTTATTCAAATCACGAACTTTCAAAGTCAAATTTTGCGACACCTCATAGCCGACCAATTCTTGCCCCTTAGAATTGGTCCAGTTATAGCTGGGGCTAAGATTATAATCACTAGTCTTAATATCTTTTTCTTCAATACCTAATTTCTTGAGCGCGGCAATAATATTATTCATCTTAGTGGTGCTTTCGGTGGTGGCTTCAGCGGCGGTCTTTTTAATGCCGCTCTTGAAACCAACCTGAATATTGGCGATATCGGCCTTGGCATAGACTGTTCCCGAGCCAATTGACGAGAAGCGATCCTGATTATTAACTTTATTGGTGGTAACTAAAGCAGTAATAACAATAGCTGTCACCGCCAACAAGGCAGCCAGAGACATGATAAAGTGAGCTTGTTTCATAGATTTATTAATAATTAATAGTTACGCCAATATTATAGCACAAAAATAGTTACAACAAAAAAACAACCCTGATGGGCTGTTTTTCAAGAGCGCTAATTACCGTGAAAACGGCTGCCGCCTGGCTTGACGCGGGCCGCCGGAGCGACGATTACCGCCGAAACGACGCGGGGCCGGCATAGCATAAAGCTTGGCAAACTCGGTCTTCTTGATGCTCTTATTAATCAGACGCTCGATTGAATAAATCATCCGCTGCTCAGCTGGCGTGGCCAAGCTAATAGCTTTACCAGACTGGCCGGCTCGACCGGTGCGGCCGATACGATGAACATAATCCTCACAACTATCTGGTAAATTATAATTAACCACCAGCTCAATACCATTAATGTCTAATCCGCGAGCGGCGACATCGGTGGCCACCAAGATCCGCTCTTTTTTGCTTCTAAAATCATCTAAAGCCGCCCGACGGCGATTTAGAGTTAGATTGGAATGAATCTCGGTAGCTCGCTGACCAGCGCTCTTAAGCTTATTAGTCAGCGCCTTGACGCCGTGCTTAGTGCGGACAAATACCAAAACCGAGCCGTTGTGGTCATGGAGAATCTTTTGTAAATATTCCAATCGTTCCTCGTTTTTAATAACAAAAATTTCCTGATCAACCCGCTCGACAGTCGTGCCAGGAGGGGCCACTTCAATGCTAACTGGCAATTTCATATACTGGGTGGCTATTTTAACAATAGCCGCCGGCATAGTTGCTGAAAAAAGCATGGTCTGGTGGTCTGCTGGCATTTGCTCCAAAATCTCTTTAATTTGTGGGGCAAAACCCATATCCAACATCATGTCGGCTTCATCCAAAACCAGAACATCAACTTGATCCAATTTAAAGGTTCGACGTTTAAGGTGATCAATCAGGCGACCGGGGGTAACCACAATAATTTGCGGATCACGGCGCAGGGTGGCTAATTGACGATCAAAGGGCTGACCACCAATTAAAACGGCCACCTTAAGACCGAAAGATTGACCGAGTTTTTGCAAGCTATCGCCAACTTGTAAAGCCAATTCACGAGTTGGCGCAATAATCAAGCCTTGGCCGCTGGTCTTATCCAGCCGCTCAATCATTGGCAGGCCAAAGGCATAGGTCTTACCAGTGCCAGTTTGGGCAATGCCAATCAAATCTTGGCCAGCAATGGCAATTGGAATCGCTTTACGTTGAATAGGCGTCGGCACCGATAAATTCAACTTGGCCAAAACGGTTAATAAAAAGTCGCTGATTCCTAAATCAGCAAAAGATAGTGATACTTCCATGGAAGAATCAATGGGACGCTGAGGTCCAGTCTGTTCAGTCATAAAATAATAAGTGACCCGATTTTCTAGGCCACTTAAAACGCGACAGAGACTCGAATCTAATTTAATAGTCCAACTATGACACAAAATTATAGTTAAGTCAAATAAAAAAGAAGGCGCTAACCTTCTTTTTTTTAAGAATCAATAAAATCTTTATCAACCCATTAACTATTCAACAAAATCTTCACCGTCCTCAATGATTAATTCTTCCAGGCCAACGATACTGGCGGTAGTAGTTGTCTGGGTAGACTGACAGGCCTTAAGATCATCACGATAAGCTTGCCAATTGGTATTCTTATGATTTTGGAAAGTCTTTTTATTTTCTACAACGGCTTTTTGATAAGCTTCAAGACAGAGCCGATTAGCTGCGCCCTGCTCAGATGAAGTTTGATCAATGGCCGCTTTTTGGCAAGCCGTGCGAGCGTCAATAGCATCAAAAACAGCCTGGTTATGTTCGGTGATAGCCGCTTTGAGAGCAGCATCCTTGTCTTCGATGGCTGTCTTAACGCAAGCGGCCATTTCCGGCTTAACCTCTATTTTGCGCACAGGCTTGACCTCGGGCAACTTGACCGACTTGAGTTCAGCTTCTTTCTTAATCTGATTACTGACATCTTGGCTGGCGCTATTTTTCTTAACACCCCACAAAGCTGAACCAATTTTCTGAATTTTACTGAATAAACCGATATCTTGAGGATGGGCAATCTTTTCTAGCTTCAAATTAGTTGTAGTGCCAGTCTGCTCCTTGACTCTAATGCCATAAAGTGAATTACCAATCCGGGTAACTTGAGTATAATTCTTAATCTCATTGGGGCTAGAAATCTTCTCGGTTATTTCCTGGGCCAGAACTAATCCGCCGGCCGTCAGGACTAAAGAAAAAATAGCCGCGACTAATAAAATTTTCTTCATAGACTAGGGTTTAATTAATTTAAATAAATATACTAAAGTATAACAAATTTTTCCCAAGTAACCAACAAGACCCTAATCATCGGCCAATTGGTCAGGCTTTAATAATGACATCAGTAGAGAGGCCAAAGCGGCTACTAAAAATAAGTAACGCAAAGCTAGAAATGGACTAATTAAAATAATAAAAAGACACATTAGAGCCTTGCCAAAAACAATAGCCATCTCGCGAATAACCGTATATTCATCAACATAGTGGCCCTGATCGGCGGCGATATCATAATTCAGAGCATCAAAAGAGGTGCGAGCAAAAACTCGACTCAGGTTATGATAGGTAGAAAACAAGAAGACCTGAAAAGCACTATTAACCAGAGCCTTTAATATCCAACCGAAAGCATAAAGCAGGGTGCCGTAGCGCAACCAGCGGCGACTGGGCAAATTATCCATCAAACTACCAACCATAATTTGTAAAATAATGGTGGCCAAGATAATAACCGAAGAGATGGCGCCGACTTGTAAATAATTGCCAGATAATAACTGCCAAATAAAAATTGGCCAAATAATGGCGCCAACCACGCTTTCAGCACCATCGCCAGCATAGGCCAGAACACTGCCACGCATTTTTTTGGACAAAAAACGACGCCAGGTTTCCTTATAGGTCCAGGAAAATCTTTCTTTAACTAGCGGTAACTGGCTAAAAGGAATTAAAGAAATTAAATAAATACTGACCGCCAAAAAGAATAAAGTGCTATAGCCAAGATATTCTAGGGCCAAGCCGGCGATAATTGGCATCACCGCGCCCAAAGCCATCATGGTCGCCTCCATAAAGCTGAGCTGACTAGCCCGAATCTGGTGCTCGGTTAACTTAGCAACATTAGTATGAAAAGGAATCCAGTGAGTTAGGCGGAAAAACAAAGAAAAGAAAATGGTCGGCGCCAACCACCACAGCTGATAACCAGCCACCAACTGACTGTTGGTCACAATATAATGATTAATTAAAAAGAAGGCGGCATAAAAAGCGGCACCGAAAAAAACGCTGATTTGTAGTGAACGTTTAATACCGAAGCGATTCATCAGCTGCCGACAACCAACCGCCACTAGACTGGCATAAAGCAAGTCCGATATTAAATAATAAATAATTACCCAAAACAAGCTGAAATCCAAAAATTGATACAAAAAAATCGGCAAGAATAAACCCATCAACTGAGTCGCCGAATTGATAGTAATCCGACTAAAATAAATCATCCGAAAATTGTGAGTCAAGTTTTTCCTGACCAGTCTGTTTCTAATTGCTCTTAGCATATTAAGAGATTTAAAGCTAATGAGCCCATTTTAGCACATCGCAGCTTGACCAGCCAAATAGCCAGTTGTCCAACATAGTTGCAAATTGTAGCCACCGGTCGGACCGTCTAAATTTAATAATTCTCCGGCTAAGTAAAGATTGCTAATTATCTTTGATTGCATGGTCCTTTGGTCAACCTCAGCCAAATCAACACCACCAGAGGTAATCATTGCCTGCTCATAACCAGCTAAGCTACTAACCGCCAAATTAAATTCTTTTAACAAACCAACTAATTGCCGGCGCTGAAAACGGCTAATAGAGTTAAGCGGCTGCGCGGCGGTCAGACCTAGAATATTAATAATAACTTCAGCTAAGCGTCCTGGAACAAATTGGCCCAAGCCAGTCTTAAGCGCTTTATTGCTGGAACCAAACTCAGCTCGTAGTTGCTGATCCAGCTCTTCGAAACTCAAATCAGGCAATAAATCAAGCCGTAAAAATAATTCTTGGAGCGGCTGACGATTGATTAAGCGACTAATATTCAGACCAGCCGGCCCGCTCAAACCATCAGCCGTAAAGATTACTGGGCCTCGAGTTGAGCAAATTTTCATCTCATGATGATAAGCTTTAATTTCAACATTTGGCAAACTTAAGCCTTCCAGATCTTGAATAAATCGATCTTTTAAGATTATCGGCACTAAAGCCGGACGTGGTTCAATAATCCGATGACCCAGCTGTCTTAACCACTCATAGGCCCGACCAGTTGATCCGGTAGTTGGATAAGACTGGCCACCAGAACAAATAATAAATTTATCAGCCCTAATCTCTTGGCCACTAACTAGCAGCAGCTTGGTGATTTTATTATTATCAACTGCCACTTGCTTCACTTCAGCCGCCAATTGAATATCGACTCGAAATTCTGATAAATAATCGATTAAAACCTGCAAAACCGATTGAGCCTTATCGCTGGCTGGAAAAATACGGCCATCGTCTTCTAGCCTAGTAGCTAAACCACGCTGATTAAAAAAAGCAATGGTTTCTTCTGGTCCGAAGTGGCTCAACCCAGATAGCAGCCAGCGACCATCACGACCGAAGCTAGCCGCCAGTTGTTGATTGTCACGCTGATTGGTTAAATTACAGCGGCCGCCGCCGGTCATTAATAACTTAATACCTAGTTGAGAATTTTTTTCCAAAAGAATTACTGTAGCCCCTAGTTGACCAGCTCGCCCGGCCGCCATTAAGCCAGCTGGACCACCGCCGATAATGGCGACATTATAATGCATAGACAGCTAGCCTTAAGCTATGAATTATAAATTCCCTAAATTGAGCTGATCGCTAAATTCAATCTCTTTAACAAAATCAGCCATATGACTAACCATAATAATCGCTCCCTGATAATTATTAATCGCCTCGGCAATAACTGGAATATGGCGGAAGTTAATATGATTGGTCGGTTCATCAAGAATCAATAAGCCCGGCTTCATTAAAACTAAACGAGCAAAAGATAATAGGCCTTTTTGACCCTCAGATAGCTGTCCAATCTGCCGCTCCATCAATTCACCGGTTATTAAGAAGCCGGCGGCAGTTGAACGCATTTCCTGTTCATCAATACCATCGGCCAAAATACTGCGCAACGAATCAATAACCGTCTGCTGAAAGTCTAGAGCCGAAAAATCTTGGCTATAGTAACCAATAGTCACTTGCGGGGCGATGGTGTTGTCAGCCGCTGACCTGGCCACCAAGCTCCTGAGCAAACTGCTTTTACCAATACCGTTAGGGCCGGTAACCAAAAGACGACTCTGACGACCCAATGACTTATTAATGGCGCACCAGGCTGGCTGCTGGTCCTTGATTACCATTACTTTAGTTAAATTAACAATATCGCCCTTAATATTCTCTTGGGCTGGAATTTCAAAGCGCCGGATAGTCTTATCTTCACGGCGAACATCAACCTTGTTCTCTTCCAGCTCTTCGGTCTCTTCTCTCATCTTCTGAGCCAATTTGCGCATTTTACCGCCCTTATTGGCAAAAAAATTAACTTTCTCTTTGCGGTCTTGAATTCTTTTTTCTAATTGGGCATTCTGCATCACTTCCCGCTCAATCCGCTTTTGGATTTCTTCAACAACGGAATAATAATCGCCGACATAAAGCTCGGTCTGATGAGTAAAAACATCTAAATAAATAACGCCTTCGGTAAAGCAATTCAAAAAATCGGCATCATGGGAAATGACAATAACCGTCTTGTCATACATGATTAAAAAAGTTACCAAATGGTCAATCCCCTGCCGATCCAAATTATTAGTCGGCTCATCTAATAGCAAAATATCCGGATCCTGAATCAGAGAATAAGCCAAAAGCAACCGCGATTGCTGGCCACCAGAGGCTTGACCGACGATTCTATCCAGCGGAATATCTAAGTTAACCGCTTCCAAGACTTTACTAATCCGACTTTTAAGGTTACCCGGAACAACATCAAAAGCGGTGGCAAAATAATCTTCAACCGTTAATGCCAAATGCTCTTGAGCAATCATCTGTCGAGCCGCGCCAATAGTCGCGCCAGCCGTTACCGAAACTTGGCCATGCTTTGGCTTAAGTTCACCCTTAATTAAGCCAAAAATAGTGCTCTTGCCGGCGCCGTTTTGACCCATTAGAGTAATTTTGGCTCCCTTGCGGACCACAAAACTGGCCTCATCTAATATCGGCTTCTTGTGGATATATTCAAAACTGACTTTATCAAATCTTAAAATTGCTTCTTCGGCCATGTCTTTGAGGTTATATAATATATTATTTTAATTTGACAAAATAATTATAGCTAACTAAGATAATTAATCAACCATTGGTTCCTCAACAAAGAAATAAAAACAAAAAGAAGGAGAAGAAGGAAGATGCCAGAATTTAAAGAAGCAATTGAACATGCTTGGCCAGGCGTCCTAGAAATAGTGACCGATAGCCAGACAGCTCTTAG
>CAYOAH010000020.1:0-3006 GCA_964401905.1 uncultured Gammaproteobacteria bacterium | reverse complement strand
CAACTGGTTCTCAACGCATTTTTGGTTCATGATTACGGCGAAGGCCTGCTAGGAAGAGATATCTGTCTGGTGGACAAAACAGGGCACGATGATATTGACGAATATAAGGCCTTTATCAACAAATTCTCAGTACTGGATAAACGCATCTACAATCAATTTCATCGGGCGTATCTTTTACAACATATCACCAGTGAACGACCAGACTTTCCGCCAGAAGCTCAAGCAATCATGGAGGAACTTCGTGAAAACCGCATGCTAGAGGCGCTGATTTTTATGGCCGTTGAAACTTTGGAGTATATTCTCTATGCTCTAGAGCAGCACGGCAATGGTCATAAGACAATTCTGGCGGAAGTATTAGCTAACGCCGAGAAAAGGATTGCCTTCTTAAAGAATAATCTCTGCGGGTTTAAAGAGGCGATTTGGACTGAAGAGATTGAAAAAGCTATTCAGAAAACCTAATCTCCTCAATTCTACTCTAACTGGGAGTCATAGCATGGCGTGGCTCCCTTTTTTATCTATAAATTTATTTTTTCTTCTTGGCGACAACTTTTTTGACCGCTTTTTTAGGAGTAACAACCTTCTTAGCTTTAACTTCTTTCTTGGCAGCTTTCTTAACCTCTTTAATCGCTGGATATTCGTCTTGAGCGGTTTTTTCAAAAACCTTGTCGTTAGCTGGTTTAGCAGTCAACAATCTTAAAATATTGTCCAGTTTGGTGTTAAGCATTTCAAACTGCTGCTTATAATCATTCGCGCCACCCCGACTATCTCGTTCATCACGGCGGAAGCTTGGGCGGGCTGAATCTCGCTGATCATCGCGACGGAAACTCGGCCGCTCTGAGTCTCGTCGTTCAAAACGATTATTATCAAAACCGGCCTTTTTACCAAAACAATTATTGCAATAAACCGGCTTATCACCAGTTGGCTTAAACGGCACTTCGCAAGACTGGCCACAATCAGCACAAACCGCTGAATGCATCGCTGGTCGGCCAAACCGATCGCTAGGACGAGCGCCGCGATTACTGTCAAAACTTCTTGGTCCACTAAATCGACCACCGCCGCCACCTCGATTAAAATCTTTCATAACAACTAGTAATTTAATTAATTAACTATATTATATAATAACATTTTACCTGCATTCTAGTCAAGATTTTGAACTATTATAGCAGGCTCGGCACAGCGGTTCATAAATATCTTTCTCGCCCAACACCACTTGGCCGCCACCGCTAACTTTACGGTGCGAAACATAGGCGGGCTGGCCACAACGCAGACAAACCGCCTGCACCTTGGTAACATATTCGGCTATCGCTAACAAGGCGGGCATGGCGGCAAAGGGTTGGCCAAGATAATCAATATCCAAGCCAGCCACCACCACCCGAACGCCTTGATTAGCTAACTGATTACAGACGCTAGTAATTTCGGTGTCAAAAAACTGAGCCTCATCAATACCGACTACCTCAGCATCACCAATCATTCCCAGTATTTCTTGAGCCGCGGCCACTGGAATCGATTCCAAATTATTGTGGTCATGAGAGACAATATTCTGCTGATGATAGCGAGTGTCAACAGCTGATTTAAAAATCATCACTCGCTGATTGGCAATCTTGGCTCGCTTGAGACGGCGGATTAATTCTTCAGTTTTACCAGAAAACATTGAGCCGCAAATCACCTCAATCCAGCCACTCCGATTGGGTTGCCTGGAAACATATTCGCTTGGCGGAAAACTGTTCATAAAAATATACAAATGAATGATTAGGCTAAGGACCGACTAAAGAAACGGCGATAAATCCAATAAACAGCTATTAGCACTAAGACTGAGGCTAGATAGCCATAAAGATTGGAAATATATTGCCAATGGCGAGCGCCCAAATAGCCGATACTGGTCAATAGTAAAACATAAATTATCTGGCCGAACAAGCTGCAAATAATAAATTTTTTGAAATCGATTCGCGCTAAACCGGCAATCAAGTTGATAACTGGCCCGAAACTAGTCAAGAAGAAACGACTGACAAATATGGTACGAGTTGAATTGTGGGTAAAATATTTTTCAATCTGTTGAAACTTATTTGAATTAAGCAAGCGCCTGAAACCAAGACGAATCAATACGTCTTGGCCATAAATAAAAGCTAAACTATAGGCCAATAAATCACCGGCAACCGAACCGGCCAAGCCGAAGAAAAAAACTAAAGAATAATCCAGGCGACCCAAAGCAACTAGCGAACCAGTGGCAATTAGAGCTGGGCTAGCTGGGGTAATATTAAGTAAGGCGGCAAAAAAAACAATAATTAATAGAGCCCAATATTGATAGGCAATGAGAATAGTCAGTATTTGATCTAGCATGGACCAATAATGGTAAATAATAATCATTAAAACTTTACCACTTAATCGCTGTTATGGCTAGCGGCTGTTTGCCTTAGGCTAATCGGTTGGCTATAATATAGTTATGCTGAAAAAAATTATTATTGTGCTCTTGTTAACGCTGGCTAGTCCACTAATAGCTCTGGCGGCCGTGCCCTTTACCGCTCAAGCGCCGTTCGGCAATTGGGCTGACCAACGTCAACAACATGGCTGCGAAGAAGCTTCAGCCTTGATGGCCATTAAATGGGCGCACCAGCAGAGTTTAACCAAGGAAATAGCCTTAAAAGAAATCACCAAGTTGGCTGATTGGCTTAAGAAAAAACACGGCGAATCACGGGATAGCTCGGCTCAGGATACGGTTAATTGGATATTTAAAGAATACTTCCAATACGACAAAGTGAGACTAAAAAAGGGAACAACCCTTGACGATATTATCAATGAATTAACCAGGGGCAACCTGATTATCGCTCCAATGAACGGCCAATTGTTACATAACCCCAATTTTAAACAGCCGGGCCCAGAGCGACATATGCTGGTAATTATCGGCTTTGATCCGCGCAAAAAACAATTTATCACCAATGATCCAGGCACTAAGAATGGCGCCAATTACCGCTATAACTACGCGATTCTATATAATGCCATCCGTGATTA
>CAYOAH010000019.1:0-10651 GCA_964401905.1 uncultured Gammaproteobacteria bacterium | reverse complement strand
AAAAGCATATTTCAAAGATAGCCAAAAATCCGACCAACGGCTAAACGCTAAGCTAGCCGGCTGCTGGCCGTGATAAACCTGAGCCATAATCACCTGGCGCTGCTGGCTGACCCAGTCGGCATTGGGGGTGATTTGACGCAGCTTCTTTAATTGTTGGCTGACAAAATGATCATTCATATATTCAATCTAGAAAATACTACTCGTTGGCCAGCTTGCGCAAGGCCTCTAAACCGCGATGGATAATGACGCGGACATTGCCCGGTTTCTTGCCGGTTACTTGGGCGATTTCAGCGACTGATAATTCATTGACAAAATGCATTATGATAACCTCGCGATATTCTGGCTTTAGTTCGCCCAAGGCCCGATAAATAATCTGCAGATCGCTGTCCTGCTGGACCAGCTCGTGGGCGCCCGGCTTGTCATCAATGATGTCAATCGGCTCGTCCTGATTATCCAAGGAAACCTTGTTAAGCTTGCCGTTGTCCCGATAAAAATCAATAACAGTATTGCGGGCCACCGTGTAAAGCAAGCTTTTCAGCGTATTATAACCTTTCAATTTACCGGCCTGAACGACTGACCAAACTTTGAGAAAAACAGTGGAAGTCAGATCTTGGGCTTCGGCCTCGGAATTGACCTTGAAATAGATGAAACGATAGATGTCCGCCTGATGGGCCTCATAGGCCTGGATAAAGGCGGCTTGGTCTTTGATCTTGAGGCGTAAAAATAGCAGGCGGTCGCTGGATTGTTTGACTAAAGATTTCGTCATGTTCGGCTACGATTATATATACGATAAAAATGGATAAGTGTTACAGTCAAATAGCGCTATTCATTTAACCATAAAGTCGGCAGAAAAACAAGCCAATCAATGCTACCAGCCAAGGGCTTGCTTTTTTTTGGCCAGTGGTCTACAATAGGAAATCCGATGTTTTGTCCAGACTAGACTAGACTTTATTTGACAAAAAAGCTAAAATGTTCTCTACTTAAGTCTAATTAAAACTAGACTTAAATTATTAGATAATTGCTGGTCTTCCGGTCTTTAGTCTAAATATAACTAGACTAAAGTCTAAAAAACGGCCCAGCGCCGCCAACCACCATTTATTAAAGTCTAACTATCCCTAGACTATATGCCGAGAATCACTGCCGCTACCGATCATACCCTCAAAGCCAACCCGACAACCGCGCCGGCGGTAGCTGACCGCGCCCTGCTCAATCCGTTATGGGTATCAGTGTCTGAGGCAGCTAAACTAGGCGGCGTCCAAAGCAAGACAATTCGCCGAGCTATTAGCGGCCAGCTGATTACCTATCGCATTCGCGGCAATCGCTACCTGATTGAACTGGGCTCGCTGCTCACCTTCTTGCGTTCGCGCACCAAATTGCACAACAAGTTAAGCAAAGCCGGTCTGGGGCAATATGTCAGCAGTTGGAGTGAATAATAATTGTTGACTCTATAAATAAATTTTGCTATAGTTATTGTTGCAGTTATTATTACTCATAATCGCTGCACAAAACAGGCGTCACCCATTGTGGGTCATGGCCTGTTTTTTGTTAAAAAACTTTTTCACTTTTGATCGTTGGCAATCAAAAATGGTTGCCCTAATTTTTTCCCCCGACAGAACATAATTTCTCGTTCTAATTTCTGCAGTATTTATAAAAAATGATTTTTTAATTTTAAGTCTCTGATATAAAAAATTTAAAAACTTTCTTTTATAAGTATTAGAGACCCCCTGTATAAGACCGTCTATCTTTTTAAGATCATAAACAATTGCGCCCAATATTAAATCTGTTAATTGCAATAAATCTGAAGACTTAGAATCAATTTGACAGACACCAGCAACAACAAACTTTTGATAATGGCTATTAGTAAATTTTTTAATTGTTTCTTCTAGCTCAAAATCTTTAGGGGTAAAATAATTATCAGCCAGAATGACCAATAGTTCATCTGGCGCTTTTCCAGCAATTAATTTTAAAAGCGATATAGTAAAGCTTCTATATACTTTTGACAAATCATTATTATATTCTGTTTGAAAATCTAACTCGTTTTTATTAAGAATAATACAATTAAATTCCGTGTCGGCGTTTTCCAAAAAACATTTAAAAAAATCCATGGCCACCCTAAATCTGACAGGTGAATTTATCTGCGCCCATTTTAATTCTTCATGATAATTGTTTCTATCTCTAACGCTTCTGAGTAGATTATATAATTTTTCTGGTTTTTGACATTTTACTATACCCAAAGCAAAATATTTGTCTTTTCCATTATTAAGAAAACCAGTTTCGTCCAAAAAGCAAAAACTAGTTTTTATTTCTCTATAGTCCTTGTTTTGTATAGTCATATTTAAGTATAAATAAAATCACCAACCCTTTATGGGGGTTGGTGATTTTTGGTAAAGAAACTAGAGGCAGTAGACTAGGCCACAGCGTCTTTGGCCGCCTTGGCGACGCGGAATTTAACCACGGTCTTGGCCGCGATCTTGATCTGAGCGCCAGTCGCTGGGTTGCGGCCCATGCGGGCTTTGCGCTGGACCTTAACCAATTTACCAATGCCAGGAACGATGAATTCACCATTCTTTTTGACCTCTTTGTAGGCCATGGTGGACATTTCGTTCAAGACATCGTTGACGGCTTTCTTGCTAAGGTTGCAATTCTTAGCCAAACCATCAACCAATTGAGCCTTTGTCATAGACATAGGTGTAATGATTTATTACCTGGCAGTAAACCTGCCATTCTTATTGATATTATATACCTTTACTGAAAAGCTGACAAGTGTTAGTCAATAAAGACAAGGGTCGGGCTGGAAAAAACAATGAATCGTCAATATTATTGGGCTAATTTGATTTTGCGTAGGTTCTGATTATTAATACCCAAACCGACCTGACGCATCACCTGCAAAGCATCGGCCGGGCGGCCTAAGTAATATAATTTCTTGGTGGTCGGATGAACATAATAAGCTTTGCCGCTATCATCAACATCAATCAGGATGCGGCCCAATAATTTGCTATCAACGATTTTAGCGGTAATGACGCTGTGCTTAACTCCCAAGCCCAGCTGGCGCATCAAATTGAAAGCATTGGCCGGACCGGCCAAGAAATACCGCTGGCCATTAAGCGGATTGACATACCAAGCCTCGCCCTTGGCTTCAACTTGCAATAAAATACGGCCGGCCATTTTCTTGGTCAAAGCAGTATCGGTAGCAATACCGGCTGACGCTTGCGCTTCAGCGGTCAAAACCTGCTGACCAGTCGTATCCGGCCGCTGGATGGAAATAGCTAGCGGATCGCTTTGATAACCGGCAGCGCTCTGGGCAACGATGGAAAAATCATTGCGGCCGTATTTCAAGGCCACCGTTGCTTGCCAAGTAGCCTTATTGTCTAGCGCTACCGCCTCTTGGCCGTTAATCATAATGGCGGTATTGATGTCTTTGCTGCCGCTTAGCGCCTGAGTGGTTTGATCGGTGGTCGGCTTAAAACTATTAATAGTCGGCACGGGCACAAATTTATTCTCTAGCCGGCTGATGGTGAAGTTGACGGTTGGGCTAACTTTGCCGGAAGCATCTTTGGACAGCAGGCTAAAATCATTGGTCCCCATCTCTAGGGGCAGACTATAGCTCCAGGTGACTTCACTGTCCAGGGCGACCGTCTGACGACCGTTAATCCAAATATCGGCGCTGGCATCCTTGGTCCCACTAACTAAAATCTTATCCAAAATAGTGGAGGCAGCAAAATCATTAATAGTCGGCGTGGCCAGACTGGCAATATCCGTCGGTTCGGTTAATCTCGGTTCAATGGTAAAGCTAGAACTGGTTGGCAAGCTGGCATTGATGGTTGTAGCCGCTCCCCAATAGTTATTGGCTAAAGCGCCACCAGTCAAGGTGCTGCGCAGATCATAGCCCAGATTGCCATAAATATTATTATTGTTAATCTGATTGTTGGTGCTAAGGAAATTCAGGCCGGCCTGATTATTGTAGGCAATAGCATTCTTGACGATATTGGCGCCGCGAGCCGCCAGCTCCAGACCGATATTGTTGTAATTGATGGTATTGTGCTGGACAATGGCATCAGGAGCACTGGCGCTAATTTTCAGGCCGTAATTATTATTAAAGTTAAGCTGATTATTCAAAATCGCCGCCCGCTGGGCTTGCTGCAGCCAAATCCCCTCTTGATTATAATTGATGGCATTGCCGTCAATAACAATATTGGCCTTAATCTGATTGGAGGTCAGGCCGCTGGGATCAAAAACCATCGGCTGCGCCAAAAAAGCGCGATTAATAATTAGGCCGTTGGTGTTGTTGGTAATATTGTTGCGGCTAATCAATAGCTTGTGAGTATCGGCGGCGGCGTTTAGAGAAGTATCAGTTGGCGCCGCTCCGCTGACCGTAATAGCCGTGGTATTATTTAAAAAATTGCTATTGACGATGTAAGGATGGCTATTGTCCAGCTTAAGACCCTGACTATGGCTAAAAACAGCATATTTAATAATGCTGCCACCGATATAATTACCGTTACTATCAAACTCGGCATCAACTGACTCATCAGCAAAAGTAATACCAGCCCAATCACCGCGCGTGGTGGTCGCTTCGGCTGAGGTTAGCACCACCATATTGCTGTTGCTGCCATTAATCTTCAGCGTGCCGCGGACGGTAATGCCTTTATTCTTCTTGAATTTAACCACCGTGCCCGCTTCAATCGTCAAAGTCGCGCCCGGCGAAACTTCAATATTTTCGCTAATAATATAGGGACTGTTGGCGGCCGTCCAATTGGGGCTGATAATATTGCCGGAAATAGTGGTAGCCGCCTGGGCCGCTCCAACCGTTAGCCAGCTGCCGGCCAAAGCCAGCACAATACCTAACCAATGCTTGTTGTTCATAAAAATAAATAATTAATAAGCTTACCTTATATTATAGCAAAAAATGACTAAGTAGCCCAAATCAGCTGGCTAGCTATAAAGGCTAGATAAACTGCTAACAAAGCCACCCCCTCCCAGCGGCGAAAGCATTTGTCAGTCTTATAAAAAATTAAGAAAAAACCGCTAGCCACTAGGATTGCCGCCGCCGATAAACCGAAAGACAAAGCCGGCTTAGTTGGAATACGGCCAAATTGCAATAAGACACCGATGATCAAGACATTACTGACCGCTGAACCAATTAAATGGCTGATGGACAAAGCGCCGGCTTTTTTGATTAAGGCCCGCATCGTAACGGCAATTTCTGGCAAATTGGTGCCGATAGAAAAAATTAACACACCGACCAGCAGTGGCGACCAGCCCCAGCGCCGTAATAATTCAGAAGAGAAATTGATAATCAACTGGCTAGAAAAAGAAATCAGCAAAAAACCAAAAACCCCTAGCCATAGATGACGATTAGCCAAAAAACGCTTAAGCTTGATGTTCTTAAAACTATGAACAGCCCGATGCAGGCTATCCAAAAAACGGCGCCACCAACCGCGCGGCCGAGCATCGGCGGCCGCTAATAATTGATCTGGCGAATCGCCGGTCGGCGATTGATGATGGCCATAATTATAATAAACAACCGCCAGATAAGCGATAATCATCACCAGACCATCCCAGCGGTTAAGCCAGCCCTTAAGACCTAAAATTAGCGGCAATAAGAATAAGAGCGGACCAGGAGCGACCGTGGCCAAGTGGCCATCAGTTTTTATCTGTCTATTAAAAATAATCGCCAAGCCAAGAACTAAACCAAACAAAACGATAATGCCGCCAAGCAGATTGCCCAAGGCGACATTATTTAGGCCGTAGCGCGATGAACTGATGCCCAAGATCAATTCAGGCATGCTGGTAAATAAACCAAGCAATAGACCAAGAAAGAAAATCGGCACTCTAAGGCGGGCGGCCATAGCCTTGATGTTGGCCACCAAAATGTCCGCCCCCTGGGCTAAGACTAAAAACGAAACAATCAACCCCCCGATAAGCACACCGTTAGACATAATAAAAATAGTAATCAGCTGATTAACTTAACTCCAGCATAGCAAAAAAACAGGCTCTTGTAAAAATAGACCGCCGGCTGTTATGATGGATTAATATGCTATCCCGCTTACAAGTCCAAAACCTAAGCAAAACCTATGGCAGCCAGTTGATTTTTCGCCGGTTGAATTTGGCCGTGGCCGATAAACAAAGAATCGGCGTCATTGGCCGCAATGGCGCCGGCAAATCAACTCTTTTTAAAATTATCATCGGCCAGGAAAAGGCCGATAGCGGCCAAGTTGTCATCAACCCTGGGACTCGCCTTGGTTATTTGGAACAACAAACCGCTTTCCGACCCCAAGAAACCGCTCTGGAATACTTATTAAGATCCAGCGGCCAAGAGCCTTGGCGCTGCCAAAGTCTGGCTAGTCGCTTCCAGCTGACGCCGGAACACTTAGCCCAACCGTTAGATAATTTATCCGGCGGCTGGCAAATGCGCGTCAAACTGACCGCTATGCTACTGCCAGAGCCAAATTTACTATTACTGGACGAACCGACTAATTATCTGGATCTCAGCACTCAAATTTTATTAGAGCAATTTCTAAAAACTTATAATGGCAGCTTCCTGATTATCTCTCATGACCGTTATTTCTTAAAAAACACCTGCCAGGAAACGCTAGAGATCACTGCCAACGGCAGTTATCATTTTCCGCGGCCGCTGGAGGAATATTTAGCTTACAAAGCCAAGCAAGCCGACAGTCAAGCCGGATACAATCAAAAGCTAGAACGCCAAGCTGAGCATTTGCAAAGCTTTGTCGATCGTTTCCGCTATAAAGCCTCCAAGGCAGCTCAAGCCCAATCCAAGATTAAACAACTAGATAAGCTGGCCGGCCAAAAAATTACCGGGTCAACCCCGGATAACCAAGTTAGAATCCAATTGCCCAGCGTGGAAAAACGTAAGAATTGGTCGCTCCACGCCAGCCGTCTAACCATTGGTTATGGTGATCATCAAATTGTAGCCAATATTAATCTAGAAATCGCTTGCGGCCAAAAGGTTATTGTTCTTGGCGATAACGGCCAAGGCAAAACAACGCTGCTGCGGACCCTGCTCGGCCAATTGCCGCCACTAGGTGGAAAACTGAGCTGGCTGCCCGGGTTAGCTAAGGCTTATTATACTCAGCAATCAACCGAAATGCTGACTGACAATGAGCAGGTCGGAACTTATTTGCGCCAACAGGCCGCGCCCGATATCAAGACCGAAGCTGTTCTAAAAATGGCTGGCGATTTTTTGTTTAGTGAAGGAGACCTAAAAAAACCGCTTAGCGTCTTGAGCGGCGGTGAAAAATCACGGCTTTGTTTGGCCGGTCTCTTGCTGGGGCGACCCGATGTCCTGGTTTTGGATGAACCGACCAGCCACCTAGACTTTGCCACCGCCGAAGCGCTGGGACGGTCTTTAAGCAAATTTAATGGCACCATTATCTTTACTAGCCACGACCGCGGATTTGCTCAATTGTTGGCAACCAATATTATTGAATTAAAAAATGGCCAAGCTCGCCGTTATCCTTATGGTTATACTGATTACCTCTATTATCTGGAAAGCGGCCAATTGCCCGGTCAGGCCAGCGGCGCCGCAATTTCGATTGAACCCAATAAAGATAAGGCTGCTGCTCAGCAAAGCTATTTAGCCGCCAAGGCTCAACAGCGTCAGGCCAGCTTGCTGGAAAAACGCTTCGGGCAATTACGCCGCCAGCAAGAAGAATTGCTGGCCTATTTTGCCAGCCAACCGACCGCTTATCAGCCGGAGAAAGTCCAGCAATTACAGGCGCTGGAGGCCGAATTGGCGGCGGTAGAAAATGATTGGCTTAACCTAGTTAATTAATCTTAATTAGGCGGCACTGTACTGGGCGGCCAGCTAAATTAAGGCTAACCACTTCGCCCACTTGACGGCCGATCAAGGCAGCGCCAATTGGCGAATTATGCGAAATAATGCCGGCGGCCGGATCAGTCTCCGAAGACCCCAAAATCTGATAAGTCCGTTGGCGGCCATTTATTTCAATAGTAACCTGACTGCCCAGGCCGACCAGCGCTGAATTAAGCGGCTTAGTGATAATCACCGCCCGCTTAAGATGATTTTGCAAATCCAAAATCCGCTGATTGAGACCGCGCAACCGCCCCTTGGCCATCTGGTAGGCGGTATTTTCCGAAAAATCACCCAGTTCGGCCAAGCGCTGAACCTCAATGATGGCTCGCGGCTGAGTCACCTTGGTCAAGCGCTCCAATTCTTGCTGTAATTTGGCAAACTTTTCCGCGGTCAAATGTGGATCAGGCTGTAAAAAAGTATATTTACCGCCCTTACGAATCGGGACGCGCATAATTAATAAATTTAAGATTACTATACTATAGCACAACAATCACAACAAAAACAGGCGACCCGCATCGCCTGTTCTTGTTTTATATAAATTAATGGAGGTGTTAATTATTTGGCAGTTAAATTATTGTTAACCAGGCGACCACGCCCCTGGCCAAATCCTAAGCCGGCGCGACCACCAAAACCGCGGTCAATGCCTAGCTCCTTGTCAATGACTTCAGTCTGTTGGCGTAATTTAAAGCTTTCTATATAGCGCTTAAAATTATCCTTGGTAATTTTAGACAAGAGCGGACAATTTTCATCTAAAGCTTTTTGAGCAGTAACCCAGGCCTCATAATCACCGGCAGTAATAGCTGCCGCAATCGGTGCCATTTTAGCTTTCATTTCATTTTGTCTAGCTTCCACTTGAGCTTTCATCTCAACTTGTTGCGCTTCAGTTAGCTCAGCCGGCCACTGGCGATTCATTTTACCAGCCTTGGCTTGACCGACTGATTGATTAGCACGAAAATTAGTGGCGGCCAAAGCCGTGCCACCGGTCACCGCCAAAGCAGTTATAGCGGTTAGACTTAGTAAAGCAATCCTTTTATTCATAAATTATCATTTTAGTTAATAAGCATTTAAGTGGCCATATTACTTACTACGCAAATCAGAAAAAAATCTTCCAAAAATAAAATAGACCCCCTCGCCAGCTATAATCATTGACGCTAAGCCAATTTTATGCCAAGAAGCAGGCAGTAAATTAACAAAAAAATAATAGATAAAAAAGGAGGGATGATGCAAAAACTCTCGTTAACTAAAGAAGTGCTGATTAACGGACCGAATTTATTCGGTCGCCCGGCCTATCTCCGACTAACTCCCTGCTCTGAACCTGGCTGGCACTGGGATATCGGGACTAATATTGTTCCGATTAACCGGAAACTGGTCAGAATAAAGAAGAACCGGGTTATTTTGCAATATCAAGACAACAAGCTTAATATTGCGGAACACATCCTACCGTTGAGGTGGACTGGCTTAGATGGAGTGATTATTGAGGCTTCAGCCTGGCCGCCATATTTTGGCGGTATGCTGGAATTATGGCAAGCGATTGAACCCAACCTGTTGACAACCAACCAACAGATTCCTTGGTTAAAAATAACCGAGGAAAAGTCGGTGTCAATAGGCCAGCGTTCAGTCCGTTGGGCAACCAATAAAGCTGCTGGTCTAAAGATCAAGATAGCGGTCGATTTTCCCAAATTCGGCTGCTTAACCAAAAGCTTTCAATGGCCAAGCCCAGAGTTAGCTGAATATTTCTCGGCTAGGCCACTGGCAGTCAATAGTTTTAATCATTTTTAGCCAAACCTATCTCAGGTGGCAGCCAAAACTGGCCTCTGGCCGCATCATAAAAACTTAATCTGGCCAACTGAGCGGCCCGCTCCAGAATTACTGGACGAACTGGTTAATCATCGGCTGCTAGATCTCTTAGGGGCTCTAGCTATGATTGACCATTGCCGGCTACCGACTGGTCGAGTGATTTCCATCCGCGGCGGTCACGCCCTGGATGTTCAATTAATATCATAACTCAAGCCCCATCACCAGTGATGGGGCTTAATTTTTTATAAAACCATTCAAGTTTATTCGCCCGGGCAAGGGGCAAACTGGCAATCTGGCGCTACGCGACCGACCGCCGAGCCATCGGGGCAAATCTGGGCGTCCATGGTGCAGGCCACGGCTGAATCAGCCGGATTAGCAACTAGCGGCTGCGGGTCTGGCGCTGACTGACCAGGAATCTCCGACACTGGCATCGGCTCAGGCGCCGGTTCGGGCACAACCTCTTCAACCGTATCAATAGCTTGGTCATCATCAGCTGGCGCTTTAGCTTGATTACTTAGAGAACAGCCACCAACCAGCAATACCGTCAACAATAAGGGCACAATTAGCAATTTTTTCATAATATTATTTTAAAGAATAATCACTTTAATTAACAAACGGATTAGCTTGACCAAAAACTAAACGCGGCGTCTGATAATTAATCACTTCTTTAGCAATACCGTATTTTAATTCATACAACCTATCCACCGCGCAGAATAAGGCTTGCGAATAATCAAAACCGATTTGGCGACTGGCTGCTTGAACGACGGCTTCAGATGGTCCTTCCACTTCAACAAATGGGTCCAGGTGCGGCCATTCATCAATAGTTATCTCCACATCATTTAGCCGCCAAAGCTCCCGCTTGCTCTCTTGGTAGGCCTTGGTCCGACAACCAATAGCAGTCAACAATTCAGCAGCAGCATCCATATTATTGACTATTAAACACAATTCTTGTTGATTATCAATCCGATCGCCATCAACTACCTTTAGGCTTAAGGTGATCCGATCACCCTCATCACG
>CAYOAH010000018.1:0-10755 GCA_964401905.1 uncultured Gammaproteobacteria bacterium | reverse complement strand
TAGCGACCACAAATCATCACTACCTCATCTAATTTACTATACTGACGGGCTCGCGCCTGAGTCCAAGTCTTGCCTTTAGCTGATAACAAGACTATCTTCTTATTTTTATACTTAGTTTTAATTGCCTCCAAGGCCTTGGCAATCGGTTCGGCCTGCATGACCATGCCCGGACCACCGCCATAGGGCGTATCATCAACTCGCCGCTGTTGATTGAGCGACCAATTCCGCAAATCATGAATTTTTACTTGAAAATGGCCTTGCTGTTGGCCGCGACCAATAATTGATTGGTCTAAATAGCCGAAAGACTCAGGCAAAACTGAAATAATTTGGAATAGCATATGTACTATTATAGCATAAAATAAAAAGACCAGAATAATTCTGGTCTTTTTATTATGAGCACAGGTACTAGATAGCTAAATCTTCTACTGAAGAAGTATCAATCTTTTCTTCAGTCGGCTGTTCCTGATGAAACTCCCGATGCGGACGCTGACCGCCATTCGGATCATAAATCTTCAAGTTAACCCGAGCGCTGTTTTTGGCGCCGACAATCTTTAATAAAGTGCGGATGGCCTGCGCAGTCTGGCCGCGGCGGCCGATAACATAGCCCATGTCGGCCGGATTGATTTTCAAGGTCAACAGGACGCCCATTTCGTCAACAGTGCGGTCAACGGAAACATCTTCCGGATTGCCGACGATGGCTTTGACAACATACTCTAAAAACTCTTTGTCATGAAGCTCCATACTTTTTACTTTACTTAAGATTAGGCTAAACTACCTAACATTATGCCAAAATGATAGCACGCGCCTAGTGGGCTGTCAATCAAAACTTGATTGGCTATCGCCGTCAATCACCTTTTGTTGGCGTAAACAAAAAACCGATAAAGCAAAAAATTCCAGGCCGTTGACAAGGCGATATTAACTAGCCGAACTAACAAATAATTAAAGCCGAACTGCTCATTAAATGTCCACATCCAAATAATCGCAATTAGGTAGTTGGCGGCAGCCAGCGAAAAATAACGGACCGCCTGGCGGGCAAAAGCGCCCGATGAAGTGAATACCCAGTATTTATTTAGTAAGAAAACATAAGAACACATGGCTAATTGATTGATTACAATTGACCAAACAGCGCTCAAACCGATAATTGTTTTCAGCCAATAAAGTGTTGCCATATCCAGCAACACCGCGCTGCAGCCAACAATAAAATAGCGCAAAAATTGTGGCGAATAGAACTGTTTAATAGTCAGATTAACCATCCGCCGCGCCAATCGCAATAAACCCATAGATTATGGCTGGCTAACTTAGACCAAAAACCTGCAAGTGCAGTTTTTTGGCTGACTGATCATCTAATTCCTTATAAACCGCCCGCACCGTATAACGATAACGACCGTTGGGTAAAGCAAATTCATCCACTACCGACAAGCTCCATAAGCCCTCATAACCGACCTTGGCAGTAATGTCGGCCAACTCAGCGTCTAGGGCTTGGCGGTTATCCAATTCCAAGTTGGCATCCAGACTAATTAATTTCTGAGTTAATTCCACTGTAGCCGGAGAACTACCGGAGCTAATCAAATAATTGATCAATTGGTTGGCATCAATCTCGGCGGCAGCCATAGTTTGTCCGTTATAATCATCAACCAATTGGCACAAGATACCTAGAGGCTGACCGGCCAGCTGAATCTGCCAAGTAGCGTAAGGATTGCCGGCCGGCGGGACATTGTCCAATTTGAACCAGGTTACTTGGCTAGCTCCAGCCCAACCCAAAAAACCGGCAACTGTCTGACGCAGCCGCTCCACCACAGCCTCTTGGCCAGCCAACAGCCAGCCTAGATGCTCGGCTTCCTGATAATCATTATCGGAACGGCCAAAAACTTTGCCAATTTCAAAAATTTGCAAGTCCGGCACCTGTTTTTTAAGATACTCGCGAGATTGTTGAATCAAACTGGCCAATATTGTCTGCCGCAAATCAGGATAATCTTCATTGATGGCATTCTGGGTGCTGGCTATTGACCACGGCAAATAATTAGCTTCTTGGTTATTGGTTCTAGTCACCATTGTCCAAGATAAAACCTCATCCCAACCTTGGGCTACCAACCAGTCTCGCCACTGTTCTTTAGCCTTGGTCAGCGGCAAAGTAATTTCTGGAGTAACGGTCAGAGCGGGTAAGATAGACGGAATTTTATCAAAACGGTAGAGCCGCAAAACCTCCTCCACCAGGTCCTGGGCCATTTCTAGGTCAGTCCGCCAGCTCGGCACAGTCACTAGCCAAAGATTGTTCTTATCATCAATAACAAAGCCCAGTTGTTGTAATATTTGCCGACTTTGCGACGAGCTAATCTCAACACCGCCCATCTGAGCCGCTAACTGCGGATCAAATTTAATTTCCAGCGGCTGCACCGGTTGAGGATAATATTCAAATAACTGACTAGCGATCTGAACGCCAATTTGGTCAACTAATAAATTAACCAACAAATCAAAGGCGTAATCTAGATTAGCTAAACTTAAATCTTTCTCTAGTTTATTGCTAGCCTCGGTAACAATATGCAAACGGCGTGAATTCTGCCGCACTAAGCTGGGGTTATAGGCAGCCATCTCCATTAAAATATTGGCCGTTTCCGGTTTGATGGCGGCGTAATCAGTGCCAACAATACCAGCTAAAGCAATAATTTCCCGACGATCACTAATTAACAGTTCGCCGCCAATTAAATCAATCTGACTGCCATCTAAAGTTGTAATTTTAACGGCTCGGTCATTAACCGACCAGACAACATCACCATCGAGCCGATCATAATCAATTAGATGAGAGGCATAGCCGGTCAATATCATGACATAATTGGATAAATCAACAGCTAGATTAACGCTCTTGATTTCATAGAGACCGAGATAATCAACTAACCACTGCGGTGATGGCTTGGCGACAGCCCCTGACAACTTAACCGCCCGACCACGGCGAACTTGATCAGTCTCAATCCGAACTGGCAGAACAAAATCGGTCGGCGACCTCGGCTTGATATCGGGCAATTTGAGCGTCAAGTTGAAATAGGCCGCCACTTCGCGGGCGATGCCTAAAACCGAAAAACAATCGGCTCTATTTTGACGAACCTCTAGTCCAATCAAAGTATCGGCTTGACCATTGTAGTTGACCGCAGTCAAGCTTTCTTGCATCATCCCGGTCATGGTTAAGGCTTCGCCAACTTCCGCTGGCGTAGCCACCAATCCGGGCACCAGTTGTTTAATTTGACTATAGAGTATTTTCATGGCTGTATGGTTTATAACCTAAATTACCGCCCAATAAAGTGCGGATATCTGTAATATTATGCCGCGCCATTGCCCAGCGATCAAGGCCGAGACCAAAGGCAAAGCCTTGCCACTGCTCTGGATCCAGCCCAGCCATGGCCAAAACTTTAGGATGGATCAAGCCGGCGCCGCCCATTTCAATCCAGCCAACTCCCTTACAAACTGGGCAGCCAGCTCCTTGGCAATTAAAACATTGCATATCTGGCCCAACACCCGGCTCAACTTCAGGATAATATTTATTGCGGAAACGAATCTTCACTTCTGGGCCATAAACAGCCTGAAACAAAGCCGTGAAAGTGCCAAACAAATCGGCCAAGCTGGCTTTTTCCATAACAACCACCCCTTGATAATGGTGAAAAATAAAATGGTTGCTCTTATTAACAGTTTCATTGCGATAAACCCGCCCTGGGCAAACCACCTTAAAGGGCGGCCGATAATTGGCTAGCAACCGCGCCTCAACCGATGAAGTCTGGGTCCGCAATAAAATATTCGGTTCTTGCAAGTAAAAAGTGTCTTGCATATCGCGGGCCGGATGATCCATCGGCACATTCAAGCGCTGAAAACAAAATTCATCAGTTTCAATCTCCCGATCCTCCATGACGCTATAGCCCATCTTGATAAATAAATCATTGAGCTGGCGAATCGTCTGCGTAATCGGATGCAGATGGCCGAGCTTAACCGGCTTCAAACTGATATTCTGGGCTTGCTCTTGACAAGCCGCTTGCCGGCTAACCGCGGCTAGTTCAGTTGAACGATCATCAAATAATTGCTGAGCGGTCTGCTGAGCTGTTTGCCAGGCCGGTCCTTGTTGGCGCTTTTCCTCAATCGTCAAGGCTGACAGCGCTTTAACCTGTTCTTTGATTAAGCCCTGTTTACCAAGATATTTCTGCCAAACCACGCCTAGCCTGGATTCATCAGCAACAATCGCTAGTTCGGAGCGCAATTGATCTAATAATTCATTAGGTAACATAAATTTACATTAGGTCTGGCGCCTGGATACCCAAAAGCCCAAGACCATTATCTAAAACTTGACGGACCGCCGCCACCAGCCGCAAACGGAAAGCCTGTTCCTGGGAACCGATAATCCGCACTCGCTGATAATAATCATTAAATTGCCGAGCCAAATTAAATAGATACTTGGCCAGTATTGACGGATCAGCCTGTTGGGCTGCTTGACTAATAACCTGATTAAACTGAGCCGCTGTCAATAAAATAGCTTTTTCCTCAATTGGCGCGGCTGGCACAACTAACGATTCCGGCCAAGCGGCTTGTCGTTGAATCGCCGCCAAGCGGACAGCCGCATATTGAATATAGGCGGCGGTATAGCCGTCAAAACTCAGGGCCTGATTAAGATCAAAAGTAATCGGCTTGTCCGGGCCAATTTTAACCATTTCAAATTTTAACGCGCCGACTACTACTTGCCAAGCAACCTGCTGACATTGCTCTTCAGACCAATCGGCATGGCGTTGTTGAATCTCCACCAATTCCTTGTTTAACAACTCTTGCTTGAGCTGTTCATAGGTGATGACATTGCCTTGGCGCGAAGCCATCATACCGGTTGGTAATTTAACAAAGCTATAAGACAAATGACGAATCGGCTGATTAATACCCAGACGATGTAGAACAGCGGCCAACTGCTGAAAATACAAGCTCTGCCGCTCATCAATCACATACCAAGATTCGGCCAGCTGGTATTGCTTAAACTTGTCTTTAGCCAGCGGCAAGTCAGCTACCGGATAGAGGGTGGTGCCATCGCTGCGTAAAAATAATAAGACACCCAGCTTCTCATTCTCCAAATTAGCCAGAACAGCGCCTTGGCTTTTTTCTAATTGGCCAGCAGCCAACATTTTTTCCACTAATTGACGGCCGTCATCCAAATAATCGCTTTCAAAAAAAGTCTGCTCAAAATGGATGTCCAGCTGACGATAAATATCATTGAACTGATCAACGCTCCATTGGCGGGTTTCTTGCCAACGGCCATATTCCGGCTGCTGCTTGGCTTCCAAGCGCTTCATAATCGCCCCGACCAAACCTTGGCCGACTGGATCATTGAGTAATTCCTGACTAGCTTGAGCATATAGCTGTCCCAAATAATAACCGCGATTATCTGGGATCATCTGCTCAGTTGGCTGCTGACCCAGCTTCCATAACACCTTGGCCGCATGGATGCCAAAATCATTGAGATAAGAAACAGGAATAGCCTGATAACCGACAAAATTTAAAATCCGCTGGATACTGTCACCAAAAAACAGGTTGCGCAAATGGCCGATATGATATTCCTTGTGGGTATTGGCGTTGGAATACTCAATCATGATTCGCCTAGACTGACCTTCGTCCAAACGACCATAATTTTCTTTCTCTTGATTAATTTCTGTTAAAACTGCCTCAGCCAATGATTGTGCTGACAAATTAATATTTAAATACGGACCGGCGGCTTGCCAGCCAGAAATTAATGGGTTGTGGCCAGTTCCCAACTTAGCGACCAAGTCTTGCGCTAAAACGCCTGGGGCCAATCCCAGTTTTTTAGCCGCCTGAAAACAAGGCCAGCTTAAATCACCCATGTCAGCTTGTGGCGGAATGACAATATCTTTAGCCTGAGCCATCGGCTCTGGCAACTGCTGATTAATTAATTCAGCCAACCTAGAAGTTATATCATTATAATAATAACTATTCATATTATTCGGCAACCAAATACCAGTATTGTTTCTTGCCCTTTTGCAATAAAACCGGCTTAGCGCTCAATTTAACCAATAACTGGCTATCAGTAATCGTTTGCTCGGCCAATTTAACACCGCCCTGGTCAATCAACCGCCGAGCCTCTCCACGGCTGGTGGCCGCCTTAATGTCTAACAATAAATCAATAATCGGCCAGTCACTCTTAGTTAAAGCAATGGTGGCAATATCTTCCGGCAATGACTTCTGCTGAACAACTTTAATAAAATATTCTTCGGCTTGATCAGCGGCAATCTGGCCGTGATAAATATTGACAATTTCTTTAGCTAACGCCATTTTCGCATCGCGCGGGTTAGCACCACCCTTAATAGCCTGCTCGTATTCCTTGACTTGGCTCAAGGGGCGGCGCGTCATTAAAATAAAGTATTTGACAATCAAATCATCGCCAATACCCATGATTTTAGCATACATGGCCTGCGGTTCATCGGTAAAATTGATAGTATTGCCCCAACTGGAGCTCATTTTACGACCATCAGTGCCCTCAGCCAATTCAGTCATGATAATATTTTGCGGTTGCTGACCAAAGTGTTCTTGTAATTTACGGCCAGCCAATAAATTAAAGCGTTGATCAGTGCCGCCAAGCTCGACATCGGCCTTGACCATGACGCTGTCATAGCCCTGCATTAGCGGATAAAGCATTTCCCGTAGCGATACCCGCGAGCCAGCTTCTAAACGGCGACGGATATTATCCCGAGCAATAAATTCAGCCACTGAAAATTGATCGGCTTGCTCGCCGATTTGACTATAAGTTAATTTCCCTAACCACTCGCTATTATAATGAAATTCACAACTATCTAAATTAATCAGCTGGCCGGCTTGCTTGAGATATTCGGCCATATTTTCCTTAATTTTTTCTGGCAATAACATCGGCCGCTCGCTGTCCTTGTCCGAAGTATCGCCAATAACGCCAGTAAAATCACCAACAATCAAGACAATTTGGTGGCCCAACTGTTGCAAATCGCGCAATTTAAGCAAGGGAATGGAGCGACCCAAATGCAGATTGGGACTGGTTGGATCAATGCCTAACTTAATCCGCAGTTTTTGGCCGCTTAATAATTTTTGGCGTAGCTGATCTTTAACAATAACTTCATCAACACCACGCTCCAGTAGCTCATCAATCAATTTGGCATCAGTTTTAATCATATAATTAGCGGCCAACTAGCGGACAAGACCGCTTGGCCAGCTCAATAATCAGATTCTTTAATAATTCATGGCGGGCAGCCGTTTCATTAGCAGCGCTGTCAATACTAACGGCTAATTTGAATTTTAAACCAGCGGCCGTCAATTCATCAAAATAAAACTTAACCGTAGCCGTTTTGGCCGGATATTTTTTAACCACAATCTGGCCAGCCGCCAACGCGCCTTGCTCAACCTCGGCCAATTGGCTGCCCGGGCCGGCAATGGCCTCAATAGTTACCATCCAATCTTTATCGGTCTGACTGCGGCTAATAACCTTCTGATTAGCAAACAAACGGTTAGGCATAATAATCCGCTCGCCACTGGCTGCCTTCAGCCGAGTGGAGCGCCAAGAGATATCCTCAACTTTGGCCACCGTGCCATCATCCAATTTCAAATAAGCGCCAACCCGAATAGTCTTATCAATAATGACAAAAAAGGCGGCAAAAAGATTGGATAAAGTTTCTTGCAGGCCCAAAGCGATAGCCACGCCGGCAACACCTAGTCCAGCCCAGAGCGGACCGATGTCAACATGCCAAATCTGGCCAATAGCCAATAGGCCTAAAATATAGATAACCGTTTGAACCGCCCGCTGAACAATCAGGCGCATGGTTGGATTGAGCTTATCGTCTTTGTGGCGACTAGCCCAACGCTTGCTAAAACTAGCCGACCAACTGGCTAGCGACCAAGTGATTACCACGACCAATAACGATAACAATAGATTAAAAAACCACATATTATTTAGTTATTTGCTGATTTAGAGCCGCCAATTCGGCTTGCCAGTCAGCTAATTTATTTTTTTCGGCTAGGATAATTTTCTCCGGTGCCTTAGCTGTAAATTCAGGATTAGCCAAACGAGCAACCAGCTGCTCAATCGCCGCTGTCAACTCCACAATCTTCTTGGCAATCTTTTCTTGAGCGCCAGTTTGGTCAATTTGACCAAACAAATAAAAACTAATCTGACCACAGGCACCAGCCAAAGAATCTGCCGGAGCTGAACCAGCAGCTACAATCTCCACTTGTTCTAAACCGGTGCGCAATTTTTTTAATAAATCTATCTGACCGTTTAAGGCTTCGGCCTGTTGTCCGGCAATAATCAGCGCTGACAGTTTTTGGCTAGGGGCAATTTGCTGATGGCTGCGTAAATTGCGAATTTCAGTAATTAATTGCTGAACCATGGTAAAAGATTCGGCATCCGCCCAGTCACCGCTCAATGGTTCTGGCCATTTGGCAATCACGAGCGGCTGATCAATCCCTAGTTGTTGCCAGAGAACTTCAGTCACAAAAGGAATAAACGGCTGCCACAAAATCAGCAAGTTCTTAAAAATATGGGCCAAAATATTAGCCTTCTGGCTAGTCGGCTCCATCTTGCTGATTTCTAAATACCAATCAGCTAAATCATTCCAAGTAAAATCACGCAAGGCCTCGCCAGCTAACGAAAATTCATAACGGCTAATGCGCTGGCTAACCGTCTCAATTAATTTATCAAAGCGGCCAAGAATCCAGCGGTCAGCCCAAGTTGTTTGACTTAAGTCAATATTATTCTGGACAAAAACTGTTTGATCGGGCAGAACTGATAAAATATAGCGGCCAATATTCCAAAGCTTATTAACAAAATTACGATAGCTGGCAATTTTGGTGGCCCCCAGGCGACAATCATTACCCGGAGTAATACCAATCAACAGCGACAGGCGAACGGCGTCAGTGCCATAAAGCTCAATCATATCCAGCGGATCAAGACCATTACCCTTGGACTTGCTCATTTTCTTGCCATGTTCATCCAGAACCAGGCCATGCATATAAACATCGGCAAATGGCGCTTCACCTAAAGCAAAAAGAGTCATCATCATCATCCGCGATACCCACAGAGTCAAGATATCATAACCAGTTTCTAAAACTTGAGTCGGGTGGAACCGGGCTAAATCGCCAATTTTTTGGCCGTCAACAAAATTGTCCGGCCAGCCTAAAGTGGAAAAAGTCCACATGCCCGACGAGAACCAAGTATCTAAAGTATCCGGATCTTGTTGCCAATCACTGCCACTGGGAGAGGTATCACTGACCATTATTTCTTCACCGCGATACCAGACCGGAATCTGATGGCCGAACCAAATCTGCCGAGAAATGCACCAATCATGCAAATTGGCCATCCAATCCAAGTAGCGTTTTTGAAACCGCTCGGGCACGAATTTGGTTTGGCCTTGTTCCACCGCTGCCATAGCGGCTTGTTTTAACGACCGGCCGCCCAAACGGTCCAAGGGGCGATCAACACTAATAAACCACTGCTTAGATGGCAAAGGCTCAATAGCGGTGCCACAACGATAACAGATAGATAAATTATTGGTAATGGTTTCCTGTTTAATTAACAGATGGCGCTGGCCTAGCTCAGCAACCACTAATTGACGAGCTTCTGGAACTGACAGGCCGCTAAAACGACCGAGGTTGTCAGCCATCAAGCCATCAGGAGTAATAACCTTAGCCACGGCTAAGTCATGTTTTTCTTTGAATTGCCAATCAGTCATGGAATGAGCCGGAGTCACACCGACCGCGCCAGTGCCAAAAGCCATATCCACCGACCGATCAGCAATAATCTTAATCGTCAGTGGCTGGCCGCAAAAATCAACCTGATAGGTCTGGCCAACATATTGCTGGTAACGCTCGTCTTGCGGATTAACAGCCACCGCCGTATCACCTAATTTGGTTTCCGGCCGAGTGGTGGCAATAGCAATCGGAAAATCAGCTGAATATTTGAAAGTGTATAGTTCGGCCGGCTGCTCTTTATAGTCAACTTCATCATCGGACAGAGTGCTTTGACAACGCGGACACCAATTAACCACCCGCTCACCGCGGTAAATCGCCCCCTCATCATACATCTGCTTGAACATGGTCCGCACCGCTTTCTGCCGCGGTTCATCCATAGTAAAAGCCATCCGCGACCAATCCAGCGAAGCGCCCATTTTCTTAATCTGGTGTAAAATTGTCTCTCTGGTTGGCCCGACAAATTCCCAAACGCGCCGCAAAAACTCTTCCCGACCATAATCATGGCGAGTCTTGCCTTCGGTCTGATAGAGCAACTTTTCAACCACATTCTGGGTAGCGATAGCGGCGTGGTCGGTGCCAGGTAACCACAAGGTCCGATAGCCACGGGCCCGATGATAACGAATCAACAAATCTTCAATGGCCAGCATGGCGGCATGGCCTAAGTGTAGCTTATCAGTAATATTAGGCGGCGGTAAAACAATAGTGTAGCCAGGCGCTTCAGCTGGCAAGGGCAAATTATCTGGATTAAAAAAGCCGCTATCTAGCCAGCGCTGATAAATTGCCGCTTCGTAATTTTGCGGTTCGTAGGTTTTAGCTAATTCAGTCATAGAAATCAATACAAACTGCTGTTAGCATAACAAAAAGACCTTGGAAAAGCAAGGTGAAAAATTAGTCTCTTCATCTCAATCTTCTAAGCAAAACCATTGTTAGCCCATAATAAGCCACAACAATTGCTATCTGCCAATTATCTGGCCACTCCACTATAAAACCGGCCGCCGGCCAATTAGCTAAATT
>CAYOAH010000017.1:0-10859 GCA_964401905.1 uncultured Gammaproteobacteria bacterium | reverse complement strand
TTATTGTCAAGATAATACCTCAACCTTGCCTCGGCTGCCACTGAAAACATATCCCCTAGTTGAGATAGTTCCGCTAATGGGAAAAACCGACATTGACCAACCTTCTCATGCACTTCGGTTGGCTGATGATTATCCAATAAGACAACCTGACTGTCTCGCCAAGCAGCCCGATCAGAGCCCAAGTTGATTGCATAAATCCGCACGCCATTATCCTTGCCGGTTTCAAAATAACTGCTATTGGGATTAAGCGACTGGCCAGGCAATAAAAACGGCTGACCAGATAAGCCAGTTTCTTCGGTCAACTCCTTGGCCGCTGTCTGATCATGGCTGTCGCCCTGATTAACATAACCGCGCGGCACGTTCCAAACTAAGCCACTCTGACGATCACGCTGCTGTTCAATTAAGCCAGCATAAATTTGATAATCCTGTTTTTTATTTAAGCTCCTCAAATCAACAACTCGCTGCTCTTGAATGACCACAAAAGGAATTATTACCGACCCGCCGCCGCCTGGTTCTTGAAAAGTAATATGCTGGCCCAAATCCGGGCTAATGCCTAGGTTCATAACTCCATATTTTGATTGGGCGGCTAAATGCGAATAATGATCAACCGGCTGGCCATCAATAAAAACTTGCCAAATATGTTGAATACTGTCGGGAATCGGATAAATTGAATCATTGCGCAAGTTTAATTTCTCCAGCTCTTCAGTTAATTGACGATCGATTAATCTTTCCAAGTCATTGGTGTCCATATATTTGCCTTAACTGCGCGCCCGAATAATGACGCTATTAACTAAGCCCAATAATAATAAGCTGGCAATCAACGAACTGCCGCCATAGCTAACTAGCGGTAAAGCGATGCCAACCACCGGCAAAAGACCGATATTCATTGCCAAATTAACAAAAACCTCAATCGCCAACAAGCCGATGGCGCCAACCACCACGAAACAGCCGAAATCATCCTTAATCTTTGGCAAAACAGCTAGGGCGCGATAAATAATCACAGCAAACAACAAGACTACCAATCCGGCGCCTAACAGTCCCCGCTCTTCGGCAATAACGGCAAAAATAAAATCAGTTTGCGCTTCTGGCAAAAACTTTAATTGCGTCTGCGAACCAAAGCCGACGCCGCGTCCCAAAATGCGGCCTGAACCAACAGCAATCATCGCCTGATTGACATTATAGCTTTGGCTAAAGGTCTGCTGATCAGGATTAAGAAAAGAGCGAATACGACTTTTTTGAATATCAGTAAATAAAAACAGCCAACCAGCGGCTATACCGATAATAGCCAAGCCGGCTAACCAATATAAATATTTGCGATCAAAACCGATAACCAGGATTAGAATCAGCCAAATAGCCCCTAAAAGCAAGGCTGAACCAAAGTCAGGCTGTAAAAGCACTAAGATCATTAACACTAAGGTTGCCAGCCCGCTTTTAAAAAAATTTTTCAATTGATCAATCCGCACCGTCCGGCTAGAAAAATAACTGGCCAAAAAAATTATTAAAATAATCTTGGCTAACTCTACTGGTTGTAAGCCTAAACCAAGAATGTTAAACCAACCGCGCGTTCCGTTGATAGAACTGCCAAAAAATAAAACTGCCACCAAAAGGACAATGGCTAGCCCATAAAAATAATTGACATAGCCGCGCCAACGATGATAATCCGATAAAGATAACGCAATAAAACCAATTAAACCAACTAGACTAAAAATCAACTGCTTGCGAAAAGCCAATAGACTAACGCCGCCGCGTCCCAAAGAAACGCCATAAATTTCAGTCAAACCAACCGCCAGTAATAGCAGCATCGCTACTGTTAAGAGCCAATCATTGCGCCGCCAATACTGGCGAAGTTTTCCTACCATAGGCTAATCTTCCAGCGGCAGATAGTTGCTGGTATTAAGGTAATCGACCATCGTCACCACCTCCAAGCGGTCGGCGCCGCTGAGGCCAGGCCAGGAAAAATTAACCGCCCGCGATTCACCGGATTTCAACTTGGACAAGACTAGCTCGTTAACGCCGACTAAATTATCACCCTGATAAACCAACATTAAAATTGGTACCGACCAATAGCCATAGGCAGTTTTATTGTCCAGACGAAACTTAACCTGCGTCACGGCCTGACCGCCCAAGCCGGCAAAACTAATTTGCCGGTCGCTAACAGCCAATTGATCATGATTAGATAAGAAGGCTGACCAATCAGGAATCTGCCGAGCATTAAGCTTTTGCCAAAAAGTTTGCGAAATAGCCAACTGCACCGCGGCTCCGGCGGGAACTTGCTGGCCGGTAGCCACCAAATACTTACGCTGGCCAGGCAAAACGAAGCCTTCACGCTGAACAATCGGCTGGCCATTAGCCATGAAAGAATATTTAAAATAAACGGCTGTCCGATTGTTCGGGTTATAAATCTCGGCTAGCAGGTCGCTGGGATTATTGCCAAAAACCTTAACCTCGCTAATGCTTAGCGGTTGATTGGTCCGGCCAGCCAGCAAGTTAACGCCGTTTTGCGCTATCTCCAGCAATGACTGTCGATCTTGGCTGCGATCAAAAATGAAATAACGGCCTAGGCCATAAAATCCATAAATCCAACCAGCAATTGCCAACACCACTAAAGTGCCGATAGCTAGACTATAAAATAATCGACGATGACGCAAATACCACAAGCCGAATGATAATTGTTTTAAAGAAATATCACCATCACCCAAACGATCCGGTAAGGAGTTATTGGTAGAAACTGCTTTTTTGATAGGCATAATATTATAAAATTAAGGCATCATAACTGGGCCAACTAAAATCATCGTCTGCCCGGCAATATTTCTAATCTCTAAACGAGCCCGCAATCTTTGTTGCGACGGCTCCGGATTGTTGATTTTATCACTAATGGTCTTGCGGCCAGCTTTCAATAGACTCCGCTGAAAAAAATTACCGGCCGCGGTTTGATCGTCTTTGGTCCAAGCCTGGCCGTTGGCTTGCTTAACGGCTAAATCTCGCATGACTTGCAAAGTGTCAATTGTTTCATTGAGGCGCTGTTCTGATAGCAGATTACTGACTTGGAGTTTAGCCAAAGCGAGCCGCAACATTTTGGCAGTGGCAATCTGCCGCTCAATCGCCGGCAAGCCGCTGGTATCAACGGCGATCGAGCTGTCCGCCATAACAGTGTTTTGCGCCAATCCGCTGCTCGGCAAAACTGACGACCATTGATCGGCCGGTAATTGCCAATTGATCAAATAGAATTTGGCTAGCGCCAGTTGTTGATCTCGCCACCAAGCTGGACGAATCCATGACTTATCAGCCGCTAAAATCTTGGCTAACCAATCTTTAAGCGTTCCCAGGCTAGACCAAAATTGATTAGCCTGCCAATCCTTAGCTGACTGTTGGTTGATATAATTATCCAGCTGAGGGCTAATCTTAGTCCAGTCAATATTTTGTCCAGGCCAGTATCGCTCCTGCAAAACCCGCAAACCAATGTTAGGGCGCTCTTTTAACTGACGACGATCACGACCGCCATCGGCAATAGAAAAAGAATTTTTCAGAACAGCCGCTTGCAGCTTGTCCAAGACCGCCACTCGGGCTGGCTCATCAAGGCGAGCCACTTGTTCCAAAGATTGGCCAGCTAAAACATCTTGCTGGGCTTTCACATAATGAATATAGGTCAAATCGTCACGCAAACCAGCGAAATAACTGATAGTTTTGTAAACCTTGGCCCAATAATTCTTGACCTCCTGGTTACTGGACAAATCACGAGCCAAAATATTAGCCGCCAAAAAATCCATCCGCCAATCATCGGCATCTAGCTGGCAGTCAGGGCAATCTTGATTGCGATAATAAACTGGCCATGGTCGGCCAAGCCATTGGCTAGCTAAAGAGAAATTGGCCAATCGGCCACCCGATTGATAGCTGGCATCTGGCTTAAATAACCGATAATCAAAAAGTTGGCCGAAAAGCGGCGACAATTTTGAACCATCCGCTTTTTGAATCAACGCCACCTCTTGTTCAACTTCTTGTTTTAAGTCGCTACTTAGAGTTGGCATCTTGTATATTTGATCATCGCCAGTCTGAAAAGCCGTGGTGGCTGCCGCCAAACTATCCGAATTGATTTGACCATTCTTGGGTGCCAATAAATTTAGGGTTACTGCCCAATACTGGACATTGAGACGATAGGCCTCTAACAGCGGATCATTGCCATTAGCCGCCTGGCTAGCGGCCGCCTGATAACGCCGATTAGCTGAATCAAATAAATTGAGGCTAATTTGCCACAAACCATCATAAAGACCAGCCTCTAGGGCTTTATAAACTTCTTTAAGATTATTCTGATAGTAATAAAAAATGACATCATTGGTAATAATAACCGGCCATTTATCTTGGCGCGCCGCCTGATAAAAACTAAAAAAATCCTGCTCGGGTTCACCAAATGGATTATCAATAATTACTGACCCCTGCTCGTTTATTTTCTTAATCAGCGGTTCTAGGTTATAGCGCCGGCGTATTTCATAATAATTAGCCGCCTGGCTCTTGACATTGAGCGGCAGTTCCACTGTCTGGGCTTGATTAGCCAAAATCGCCGCTGACCAGCTAGTGGTTGGCGCTTGATAAATTTGGTTAAAAACTAATTGGTCCGCTCTAAAATCTGGATCCTGCCGAATTATCGTCCCCGGGTCGGCATCTTGGCCAAACTGCAATGTTGGCTGCTCAACAATTTGATTCGGGCCAGCCGGTGGCTGAGGTTGATCTTTAACCTTGGCCTGCTGTCCCCAAACCACAACCAGTTGAGAAATAACGATAATGAAGACAACTGATAATATAGCCGAAGCAATCCACAACCAATTGCCGGATGATGACGAATAGTGCCTAGCCGGTGACTGGCCAGTTGCTGCGTCGTCAGGTAAATTATTGCTAAATAAAGCTTTTTTCACGAAGATAATTTTAATAACAACCGCTAGACGATTGCTTTATTATTGTATCAATTAGCCGCCGGAAAAACAAGCTGGAAGTTCAGGCCAACAGCTTGCCAGACACCAGTTTTCTTGCTAAAATACTTAAGTTAGCACTTAGCCTATCCGGCTATATTTTTTATGTAAAAACAGTTATGAACAAGAACTTCCAACAAGCCACGGCTGAATATAGCGCTGAAGCAATCACCGTCCTTGAGGGCTTAGAGCCGGTCCGCAAACGTCCCGGCATGTATATTGGATCAACCTCAGCAACCGGTCTCCACCACTTAATCTGGGAGGTGGCTGACAATTGTTTTGATGAGGTAATGGCTAATTATGCCGATTCGGTAGAGATCACTCTTTTGCCAGATGGTCTAGTTGAAGTGGCTGATAACGGTCGCGGTATTCCGGTGGACATTCATAAGGCCACCGGCGTCTCCGCCCTAGAAACGGTTATGACCAAGCTTCACGCTGGCGGCAAATTCGGCGGCAGCGGTTATAAAATATCAGGCGGCTTGCACGGCGTCGGCGTTTCGGTAGTTAATGCCTTAAGTACCTATTTGAAGGCTACCGTCTACCGCGATGGCGCTATTTGGGAACAAGAATACCAGTGCGGTAAGCCTAGCGGACCAGCCAAAAAAGTTGGCAAAGCCGATGCCAATCGGCACGGCACCACCATTACCTTCCGACCCGATGGAACTATTTTTGATACTACCGAATTCAAATGGGGAACCATTCTTGATCATTTCCGTCAGCAAACCTATCTCACCAAAGGTGTAACCGTTAAGCTGCACGACCGCCGCCCCGGACATCGTTCCAAGGATTATGCTTTTTACTTTGAAGGCGGCATCAGATCATATATTAAAAGTCTCAACCGTAACAATCAAGTCAAAAATGAGACTGTTTTTTATGCTGAAAAAGAATTAGATGATATTAAAGTTGAATTGGCGCTGCAATATAATGATGGTTATAACGAAACCGTCTTGGCTTTTGCCAACAATATTATCAATATGGAGGGCGGCACTCATTTGGTCGGCTTCCGCAGCGCTCAAACCAGGGTTCTCAATAACTATGCTAGGTCCAAGAATATCTTGAAAGAAAAAGAGGATAATCTGACTGGCGATGATGTTCGCGAGGGTTTAGTCGCTATTGTCAGTGTTAAGCTACCCAACCCACAATTTGAGGGCCAAACCAAAGGCAAGTTGGGTAATGCTGAGATTAAGGGCTATGTTGAACAAGTCTGCAGCGAGACCTTAACCACCTTTCTAGAAGAACACCCCAAAGAAGCTGAACAAATAATCGGCAAATGTTTGCTATCAGCTCAGGCCCGCATCGCCGCCCGTACCGCCCGTACCGCCATCTTGCGTAAAAGTGCTCTAGATAGCGCCACTTTACCCGGTAAGCTGGCCGACTGCTCTAGCCGTAAAGCTGAAGAATGCGAACTATTTATCGTTGAGGGCGACAGCGCCGGCGGTAGCGCCAAACAAGGCCGCGACCGCCGCTTCCAAGCCATCCTACCGCTACGCGGCAAAATCCTCAATGTTGAACGAGCGCGTTTGGACAAAATGCTGGAGAACAACGAAATAAAAAATATGGTCATTGCATTGGGCACCAATATTGATGATCAGTTTGACATTAGCCGCTTGCGCTACCACCGCATCGTTATTATGACCGATGCTGATGTTGATGGCGCCCACATTCGGACTCTTTTGTTAACCCTATTTTTCCGCCACTTTAACCCGCTAGTAACTAGCGGCCATTTATATATCGCCCAACCACCGCTTTACCAAATTAAAAAAGGAACAACTGCCCGCTATGCTTACTCCGACGAAGAAAAGGACAAAATAGTTAAAGAACTCGGCGGCGTGTCGGCCGTAGTAGAGATTAGCGATGAGCAAGATGATGACGATAATTCCAGTCAAAGCGAATCAAATACTGACGACAACGCTGACCAGGGTGACGAGCCAAGCAAGGCCGCCAAGGCGCCAGCCAAATTACACATCCAGCGCTACAAAGGTTTGGGTGAAATGAACCCGGAACAATTATGGTCAACGACCATGAATCCAGAAAATCGCGTTCTGCGCCAAGTCGAGGTTGAAGACGCCGCCATGGCCAGTGAAATTTTTGAAATGCTAATGGGCGACGAAGTGGCCCCTCGCAAAAACTTTATCCAGACTCATGCCAAAAAAGTTACCAATTTAGATATTTAGATTATTGATATTCTACCGCTTAAAAAACCGCTGCCAATCGGCAGCGGTTTTTTAATATTGGAGCTGAAATAAACTAACGTCCAAGCTGCAATTGAATCTTGTCTGTTCCCGGCACCTTGCTTAAGAAACCCGGCTGCCAAGTAATCTTATAGCTGGCCACATTCGGCTGGCCAGATAAATAAGTTTCCAGTTGCTGGCGATTGAGGCCGACCAACGCCCGCTTATCAACTAATTGATCAGCTTGGTCACCAATTAATTCAGCCTTATAGCTGACATTTAATTGCGCCTGATGTTGCTGCGGCTGCCAAGCTGATAACTGATAGGATAACGATTGCCCATCAACCTTAGCAGCATCTTCGGACTGACTGAGTAAACCCTTGATTGCCTCAGCGGAAACTATGGCCCCGCCGGCGGCTACTTTAACAGTGACGGTAAATTCAGCTTTCTGATCGCCAACCTGGGCATCGCTACTGACCGGCCACTGACTGTCATCCAACCAATAGACTAAGGTTTCGCCACCAGCCTGTTGATCGAGTTGGCTTTTGGCCTGAGCTGCCGCTGCTTGCTTGGCCTGGCTGATTGCTTGCTCCAAGTCAGCCGCCAAAACTATTGGCTGACCATCACTCTGATAATTGATATCCTGATTGGCCACAGCATAAATCTTATCCTGCAGGCCAGACCACAGACCCGGTATGGTGAATTTGGTGGCCGCCGCTACGGCGTTCTCTGCCTTGACTTGGTCGGCATAGGCCTCAGCAATAATCTGACCACCGGCCGGCACTGTTACAAAATTTCGCAAACGATAAAGCACGCCATTGGCAGTCAATAATCTAGTGGTCGCTCGCAATGGCTGATCTTTGGCTGTCGTGTTGACCAAAGTTACCTGACCAACCAATTTTCCTGAACTAGTAGCCTGGCTTTGACCAGTCGCTCTAAATGTTTGCCGATAGTCACTGTTGATTTGCAAAAACTTGGCCGGCGCCGCCCCTTCGGTCACCGGCACAGTGTCAGTCAGAACAATTGTCTGCTGACGGGCTGGCTGATCACCCTGGGGATAGATGGTTATCTTAACCCGAATTAATGAATAATAGAACATCACCATTACGACAATAGCAATTAAGCCAATGAAAAACAGCGCCAAACGACGGTAGAGACGACCGGAGCGCTGATCAGATTCGGTTGGCGCATAGCTATCAACTGCCGGCCATTGATTAATAAATGGTTCATCAGCCGGCATTTGGCTGGGCGGATTTACTGGCACCGCTAAGCTGTCCGCCGACTGTTCCGGCCGGTCATTTTCTTGGCGGACGGTTTGCCAGACAGTCATTTCTTCGTCAGTAATCAACGGCTGATTGGTGACAACCACCACCTTGGGTTGAACTGGCGGCTGACGACGAACGATTTTTTTTCTGGCCGCCGGCTGAGCCTTGGCTGGCCGCCGAACTGCTGGCCGCGCTGGACGAGCTTTTGGCGGACGGCCAGCCGAACGACGAGCGGCCGGTTGAATTGAACCACTGCCAGCCTTGGCGGCAGTGGCCTTAATTTTTTTTACAGGCATAAAAAGATTTTAATAAAAGTATCCTTCTTTTATTATAGCTAAAACTTGACCATTCCGGCAAATTTAGCCATGAGTTCTGCCAAAAGTTTAGGCTGGCGATTAACCTTAAATCCAGTCGCTATCCTTTGTTTATTATTGTTTAGATTGATTTCTAAGTATACCTGGCTCGGCCCGGGATATTTTAATAGAATTTCTTTTAACTGAACTAACTGGTCTTGGTCAAACTCTTGATTTAAAATTAAATCAAATGGTTCAGCCAAGCTGCTGGCTGTCCCACTAATTGCCGGCCGATCAGCCGAACTGGCCGCGGCTGGCCCTGACCAATTGCCTGGCTTAGCCCGCCGCTTCTGACCAGGCAACTCACGAAAAGCCGCCAATTGATCGGCTAAATTATCCAGCGTTAAATAAATAGCCTTGTCCGCTAGAATTTTTCGTTCGTTATCTTTATCAGAAATTGTTCCTTGGCACAAAATAGCTTGGCCATCTTGCCAAACCTCGCCGCTGGCTGCCAATAGGGTTGGAAAAACGATTACCTCGGTGCTGCCGGTTTCATCTTCCAGTTTAACAAACAGCATTGATTGATTAGCCCGCGTCATTATTTTTTTACTGCTAACCACCATGCCGCCGATCGTAACATTTTGTTCATTATTAAGGGCTGCTAAGTCTTTAATCGGCGTCAGCGCCGAGCCTAGCTGTTTCTTAAAATCCACAAAAGGATGCTCAGTAATATACAAGCCCAACAACTCTCGCTCCCAACCCAGCTTAGTCTGACGATTAACTGGCGGTGCCGACCGCAGAACCAACGGCTGATGCTCCACGCCGCCAACTCCAGCAAATAGGCTATTCTGACCGCTCAAACGATTTTGATTGGAGTCTTTATTATATTTTAATAAGACATCCAAATTATCCAATAACTGCTGGCGATCATGCCAAGTATCAAAAGCACCGGCCTTAATCAAGCTCTCCAGTGATTTACGATTTAAATCTTTATCGGTAATCCGCCGCAAAAAATCGGCTATGTCTTGATAGTGGCCATTGGCCTTGCGTTCATCTTTAATAACCTCAGCGATGTGCTCACCGACATTTTTAATAGCCAACAAGCCGAAACGGATTGTCGGCTTGTCCACTAAGGCCTCGTTGACAGCAGTGAAAGAATCAAAAGATTGATTAATATCCGGTTGACAGACCTCAATGCCCATGTGCCGACACTCATCAATTTCAATCGCCACCCGATCGCTATTTTGTTGATCAGCCGCCAACAGGGCCGCCATAAAAGCCGTTGGATATTTAGCCTTCAAATAGGCGGTCTGGTAAGCCACCATGGCATAACAGGCAGCATGAGAACGATTAAAACCATAGCCGGCAAACGGTTCAATAAAGGAAAAAACTTTTTCGGCCAGATTCTGGCTAACGCCATTATCCACGCAACCGGCAATAAATTTTTCTTTTTGCTCAGCTAGCAGTTTGGCAATCTTCTTACCCATGGCTTTACGCAAAACATCGGCTTGGCCCATAGTAAAGCCGGCCAAACTGCGGGCAATCTGCATGACTTGCTCCTGATAAATAGCCACCCCATAGGTCTTGGCCAAAATCGGCTCCAGTTTTGGATGCAGGTATTGCGGTTTTTTGCGACCATGCTTGCCGGCAATATAATCAGGAATCCATTCCATAGGGCCAGGACGATACAGGGCCACCATGGCGATGATGTCTTCCAGGTTGGTCGGCTTGAGGTCGCGCAGATAACGCTTCATGCCTGACGATTCAAATTGAAAAACACCGGTTGTCTCACCGCGCTGAAAAAGACCAAAAGCATCCTGATCATCAAGCGGAATCTGATTGATATCAATCTCCACCCCTTTGGTGGCTTTGATAATACGAATAGCTGATTCAATGATTGTCAAATTTTTCAAACCCAAAAAGTCCATCTTCAGCAAGCCCAAATCTTCAACTGGATGCAGGGAATACTGACAAACAACTGTTCGGTCGGTTGATGAAGCATGCTGGATGGGGGTATATTCAGTTAACGGATCTTTAGTAATCAAAACGCCGCAAGCGTGCGTTGAAGCATGCCGAGCACAGCCCTCCAACCGCTGAGCATAGTCCAATATCTGCTTGGCTTGCGGATCTTGCCGATAGATCTGTTTTAGTTCAGCCACCTGCTCTAAG
>CAYOAH010000016.1:0-12968 GCA_964401905.1 uncultured Gammaproteobacteria bacterium | reverse complement strand
GGGATATGTTTTCAGTGGCAGCCGAGGCAAGGTTGAGGTATTATCTTGACAATAAGCTGTAAAATTGTTAATTTTCAGCCATCTTTATCAGGAGGTTAAGAATGAAAGAGACAAAACGTTTAACGCCGTCGGAGTTTTTTAGCCTAGCTAAATTATTGACTGACCAACTCCGTTTGCGTTATGAGGAATTGGATGCTGGCAATGGCCGTTCGCTAATTGACCTAATTAATCAGTTTGGCGATCAAACTCTCGTTGCTGATTGGGAGCTAGAGGAAGTTGTTATCAAATTTTGGCGATCGACTGATTTTAAAATTGGTTGGATTGCCGAAGAACATCCGATGCTCTTTGACAAAAATGAAGTGGATTATATCGGCTACCTGGATGGTTTGGATGGTTCCTCTGTCTATAAAGTTAACGAAGGTGGCCGTTGCGGTACGATGATGTCGATTTATCGGGCCGATGATCAGACCTTTGCTGGTTATATTGGCAGTCTTATTGTTGATTATGGCAGCCATAAAATTGGTGGTGACTGTAGTTATATCGCCGCTAAGGGCATGGGCACCTGGGCTGATCCAGTAACCAGAGGGGATTATATTCAGGTAAACGTGGCCCCGGACAGATCAACACGCCAGATGAGAAAGGAGCTCTTGGCTTATGCTGACCTGTATTTTGATTCGGTTCGTCGAGCCACCAAGAAGATGATTGGGATTAAGTTTAGATATCTTAAGGCTTCAATGCCATATTATGTCGACTTAGCTCAAGGTTATGCTTGGCTGGTGGTAGAGTGCACCAGAAAACATTCTTTAGAAATCGTCAGTGCTTATCCGTTGATTCATGAGGCCGGTGGAGTAATGGTTGATTTAGTTTCTAAGCAGGATTTGGGAGAACTTGATCGTTCGTTGGCAGAAGCCAACGAACGGATTATTGTAGCCACTCCAAGTCTGAAGGTTGTTGAAATGGTTAGTGGCCATTGTCTATTGACAGAAAAATGATAATGTGCTACTACTAATATAGTAAATCTTAACAAAAACCTCCTCCAAATAAGAATGATGGGCGGAGGAAAATATTCCAAAAAAGGAGATACCATGCAGAGCTATGAAAACCTTGAAGAACTCACGGCACTATTGCGTGAGCTGGACATCCTGAACGCAACAATCTTGCCAGCACCGATTGGCTCAACCTGGGGTTGGGAACTGTACATTAATGGTGAGAAGGCTGACATGTCTGAAATTCAGCACATCGCCATCAAATCTAAGTTCGGTACCGTCAACTTTGGCACCGAGGCTGCTTCCGGCCACAACATGTTTTCCTACCGTGAGATAGGTCTGGGTGGATCGGTGACGATTCCTTTCGTTTTGCTCAACGATGATGGAAAGATTGTTGAGCACATCAGTCAGGCCACTGATATTCTGGTTGGTGTGGTTTGGCAGAATCGCCCTAAACAGGGTGGAGATGTCCAAAATTGTCCAAGAGGTTTTTTAGCCTCTGAGGATGAAACACATCAAGCCGCTGCCGACCGCGAGCTTCATCAGGAGACGGGTTTCAAGGGTAACACTTTTGAATTGCCTGGTTGCCCAATGAACTGCAATTCAGCTTTGGTCGAAACTGATCAGGATGGTGGTGTCCGTTTCTTCGCCATCCAAATGTCGGGTGAAGATCTGAAGATGGTGGATGGCAAGCTGGAGCTGCCCGAAACTCAGGAATCAATTCCTGAGAAGACGGCCGAGATGATTGGCAAGTGCCAATTCATCTCCATCTGGGAGGCCATCCAACTCGGCGATGGCTTTACTAACGTTGCCGCCGCCCGACTGGCCGCCTGGATAAAAAGCCAGAAAACCATTTAACTGTTGCCAGTGGGGTTATTGACTTTTAGTGCTTTGCACGACGACTCAGTAACCCTGCTGGTTATTTTTTTACCCAAAATTGACAAATTATCAATGATTAACTATACTAGCTAATACGATTAACCCTAAGTTAAGTATTTTTTTGTTATGAAAAGTGAATTGAAATTAGCCGCCATTACCCGTCAGCCAGGTCGGCAGGCCTTGAGCCAGCTGCGCTCCCAAGGGTTTATTCCAGCGGTAGTCTATGGACCGAAAACTGACAATCTCCATATTCAAATCAAGAAAGCTGAAGCTCTAAAAATCTATGATCAGGCCGGTGAGTCCAGCTTAATTACTCTTGATATTGACGGTCAGGATCAGCGCCAAGTTATTATTAAGGATCTGGCCCAGACCAAAGTCAAGGACCAGTTGATCCATATGGATTTTTTCCAAGTGGATATGGCTGAGAAAGTTACCACTGAAGTTGAATTGAATTTTATTGGTGAAGCACCGGCGGTCAAACAATTAGGCGGCGTGGTGGTCAAGAATTTTGACGCCGTGGAAATTGAGTGCTTGCCCAAAGATTTAACCAGTGAATTGGATGTTGATTTATCTGTCTTAACTGATTTTGATACCCACATTACTTTTGCCGATTTGAAGCTGCCTAAGGGTGTGGCCCTATCGGATAAGCACGAGATCAATGAGATTATTGTTGCCGTGGAAGAGCCGCGAGCAGTAGCCGTAGAAAATGCCGCTGCCGAGGAAGCGGTAACTACTGAGACTAAGGCTGAGAGCAAAACGGAGGCTGAAGAAAAAGCATAATCTTGTTAGATTTTATAATTAAAAAACAACCCATTAACGGGTTGTTTTTTAATTGTGCCACCAGCCGAAACGCTGTCGGCCGGTTAAGTCAGGGAAAGATTGCTGCCACTTGAGGCCACCGACCGCTAGCTGATTTTGGAGCAGAGATACTTGGCGTAGGCCGCTTTCAGTTAGCAGATGGATAGCCTGGTTAGGATGATTTTGAATAAATAAAGGCAGTTCCTGGGCTAATTTTTTAAAAAGGTCAAGGCCGTCATGGCCGCCCACCAGGGCTAGTTTCGGCTCGTGACGTAGCTCAGAGTAGCGTTCGCGGTAATTTTCCGGCTCCAGATAGGGCAGGTTAGCTAATAGGAAGATTTGTTTAGCCGGTTTGAAATTAGTTGATAACCAGGGCTGTAGTAATGATCCACGCTGCCAAACGATCTTAGCGTTGTGGCGATCAGCGTTCTCCTGAGCGATTCTGAGAGCGGCCAGGCTGATGTCGGAACCGCCGTAATAATCAGTGTTGTTTAATTCTTTAGCTAAAGTAATAACCAAACAGCCGGAACCGGTGCCAATATCCAGCCAAGCGCTGGGTTCGGTTAGTTTTGAACGCAACTCTAAGGCAGTATCAACCAGGCATTCGCTTTCCGGTCGAGGAATCAAGACAGCCGGCGAAACAATAAATTGCCGACTATAAAAATCTTGCTGGCCGGTGATATAGGCTAACGGATAACCCTTGGTCAGCTTAGCTAGTGCCTGATTCAACTGCCGCCATTGCCCGTCGGTTAATAATTGATCATGATAGGCGATAAGGTGGCTAGCCGGCTGCTGCAGAATAAAAGATAATAGCCAAGAGATTAGCGCTGGTTGAGCTTGACCAAGCGGCCAGTGTTTATTCAGCCAATTTTGCGTTTGGCTGATGGTTGGCCGCTTAGCGGCCGGATTCTTGAGCCAGCTGTTTAGCATATTGCTGTAGATGCTGGATTATTTCATCAATTTCGCCAGCCATTACTCGGTCGATTGAGTGCCAAGACTCTTGAAGGCGATGGTCGGTCACGCGATCTTGAGGAAAATTGTAGGTGCGGATTTTTTCACTGCGATCGCCGCTACCGATTTGCTGACGGCGCTGGCTATCGGCCGCCTCGCGTTGTTCATCCTCCATCTTTTGTAAAAGGCGCGAGCGCAATATTTGCAAAGCTTTTTCTTTATTCTGATGCTGCGATTTTTGGTCTTGGCAGGTAACAACTAATCCGGTCGGTTCATGGATGATACGGATGGCTGAATAGGTGGTGTTAACGCATTGGCCGCCCGGACCGGAGGCGCAATAGGTATCAATACGCAAATCACTAGGCTTAATTTCAATATCCACTTCTTCGGCTTCTGGTAAGACAGCCACGGTAATAGTTGAGGTATGAACCCGGCCCTGTTTTTCAGTCTCGGGGACGCGTTGGACACGATGCGTGCCGCTCTCATACTTTAGCCAGCCAAAAACTTGCTGACCAGAAATGGCGCAGGTGATTTCTTTGTAGCCGCCAATACCAATCGGGCTGGAGTTGAGAATTTCCAGCTTAAAAGCATGATTTTCGGCGAAGCGGCTATACATTCTGAAAATTTCCGCCACGAATAAAGCGGCCTCATCGCCGCCGGCACCGGCGCGGATTTCCATAATAATATCCTTTTTGTCGCGTGGATCGGCTGGGTGTAGAGCCTCATCCAATTGTTGCGATAAAGCAGCTCGTTCAGCAGTCAGCTGAGCTTGTTCCAGTTCGGCCATTTGGCGGATTTCAGCATCAGCGCTCTCGGTCAGCAATTGGCTAGCTTCAGCTAAATGTTGTTCAACCGACTCCAGACGGGTTACTAAAGACACCAAGCTGGCTAGCTCGGCTTGTTCTTTGGCTAACCGGCGAAATTTTTGATTATCCGCAATAATCGCCGGGTCATTGAGCTGGCTATTGAGCTCAGCTAATTTGGTCTTGAGTTCTTGGTGCATATTCTTCTTAAAAAATTATCTCCCGAACCGAGCGGCTGGGAGATAATTTATAGACAACGAATTTTTAGCTAAGCAGCCAATTCTTTTTCTAAAGCTTCTTTAGCGGCTTGAGCTTTAGCCTCGCGAGCCTTATCTCTAGCTTCACGCTTGGCTTTTTTATTGCGGGTGTCGGCTTTAGACTCCAGCTTGGCGGCGAATTTTTCAACGCGGCGGGCAGTATCCAGCAATTTCTGTTTGCCAGTATAGAAAGGGTGGCAAGCTGAGCAGATTTCGGTTTTGATTTCAGCCATAGTCGAACCGGTGGTAAAAGTATTACCGCAGGCGCAGATGACCTTGGCTTCAGAATGATAGGTTGGATGTAGATCTTTTTTCATACTATAGACTAAAAATAAACGCCCAGACTGGCGTGCTGCTGTTAAGATACCATAGCTCCGGAGAAAAATCAAGAGCTTGACGCGGCTTATTGCAATTTGCCATTAATCGGCCTATAATTAAATAATTGGCCGCATAAGCCAATCGTTAGAACACTAATTTTAATCTTATGCCAAATTTTGAAGCGTTTCCTGGCGGTAACCGTGTTGAAACAAACGAACGCGACAAGCAGGAGCAAGATTTACGCTTTATGCTTAATCGTAGCTATGATCAGAGCGGCCAAGAGAGCCCCCTTGATCGAATTCAGCACTCCATTGATGATTATCCGGCATTAAGCCAGCAGGATATTATTGACATTTATCTTGATGAACAAGAATACGAAACCGTTGCCAATTTTATTGATAAATTTCCTGAGGTTGATTCTAAGGCTGTCGCCAGCAAATTAATTGCGGCTGGTCAGGGCAGCCATGTCTTGAGAAATTTAGACAAATTCAATGGTGTTAGCCGGGAAGATGTGGAAAGAGGTGGCTTACAGCCATAAGCTGAGCAGTCTGACCGTCAGGCGGCTTGACAGACTGGCAGATAATCTGTAAGCTAGTTAGTGATTTTTGCTATAAAATAAGCCGTTAACAATTTTTAATTAACGACTCATGCGTTCTATTTTTCCTTGCCCGTTTCGGCTTACGGGTGACGGAACGCAGCGGTTTAAAGGAATTTTTATGTCCCAAGTACCAGCTTTGGCTGATTTGTTGGCTGCCGGCCTCCATTTTGGTCACAAAACCTCAAAATGGAATCCCAAGATGAAACCGTATATTTACGGGAGCAAACAGGGGTTGCATCTGATTGATTTAGGCAAAACCCAGGAACAGATGGAGAAAGCCTGGACTTTCATCACTAAAGAAGTGGCTGCCGGCAAGAATATCTTGTTGGTTGGCACCAAAGATCAGGTCAAAGAGCCGTTGCGCCGGGTGGCCGAGGCGACTAATATGCCTTATATCACCGAGCATTGGCTAGGTGGCACGCTGACTAATTTTTTTATTATTAAGAATTCTATCCGTAAATATAAGGATATTATTGATAAGAAAAAAACCGGTCAGTTGGCTAAATATACCAAGAAAGAACAGTTAGAATTTGATCGCGAAGCTGCTAAGTTGGAAGTCGGCGTTGGCGGTTTAGTTAACCTGATCAAGGTTCCGGAAATTATTTTTATCTGGGATATCAAGAAAGAGAAAACCGCTCTAGCCGAGGCGCTGAAGCGTCGCATCCCGATTATCGCTATTTGCGATAGCAACACCAACCCGACCGGTATTGATTACCCGATTCCAGCTAATGATGACGCCACTAAGGGTGTTGAGTTGGTGTTAAATTCTTTAGAGCAGGCAATTATGACCGGTAAACAGCAGCGTGAAGCCGCTAAAGAAAGTCACCAGCCAGTTATTAAAGAACAAGCCTAAATTAGTTTTTATATTTTAACTCATAACTGTTCAGCTGGCCGCGGTTCGCTGAACAGTCGGCAATCATATGGAAATAACCATGGAAACAATTAAAAACTTACGCGAGCAGTCTGGGGCGGGTATAGTTGACTGCAAGACAGCTCTAGCTGAAGCTGGCGGCGATTTGACGGCTGCCATGGAGATTTTGCGTAAGAAAGGCATTGCTAAGGCCGGTAAGCGAGCCGAGCGTGAAACTAGCCAGGGAGTTATCAAGGCCTGGATTAGCCAAGATCAGCAGCGTGGTCATTTAATTGAGTTGCGCGCTGAGACCGATTTTGTGGCTCGCAATGAACAGTTCCAGAGCTTGGCTGACAATATCTTGCAGGTATTAGTTGACCATCAGCCCAGCGATTTGGATAGCCTATTAAATCTAAATCTTGGCAACCAGACGGTTAGAGAGGCAGTTGATAATCTGAGCGGAGTGATTGGCGAAAAGATAGTGCTCAGTAATTGCGCTACTTTAACCAGTCAGGGAACAGTGGCCGCCTATTTACATGCTGGTGGTTCCATTGGTGTCCTGGTGGCGATTAGTCGGGCTGAATCAGGTGATTTAGCTAAGGATATCGCCATGCAGATTGCTGCTAATGATCCGCGCTATTTAACCCCCGATCAGGTGCCGATGGCTGAGATTGAAAAAGAAAAAGAAATTTACCGTGAACAGCTTAGCCAAGAAGGCAAACCGGCAGAGATGGTTGAGAAAATATTAGCCGGTAAAGTCAATCGGTATTTTACTGAAGTTTGTTTGGTTAAACAGGAGTTCATTAAAGATGAAAAGCAGACTATTGAACAGATTCTTGGCGGAGCCGTGATTGAAAAATATTATCGTTTCAAGCTATAGTCGCAGCTCAATACGGATTATGAAGCTGGCTTTAGTGCAGATATATCCTTGGGATCGGCCTAGCCTATGCGAGCTAGGTGAATTAACCTTGGAAATCGGCCAGCGCTTGCTAGTGGAAACCGATAGCGGTCAAGAGTTGGGCCGTGTCTTGGGCTTTAAATATCTAAGTGATGACCAGGCGGCGGCCTGGTCGGGTCATACCAAAAAAATTGTCCGCCTGGCCACCCCTGATGATTGCCAGACGGTTGACCAGTTTGACAAAACAGCAGTCCTTAGCCAGTGCCAGCAATTCATTGATCAATGCCAATTAGAGATGAAGCTGATTGACGCCGCCGTCTCAGCTGATAACCGCCGTTTGACTTTTGCTTTTACGGCGGAAGGACGGATTGATTTTCGTGAATTGGTGCGCCTGCTAACCAGAAACTTTAATAAGCAGATTCGATTACAGCAAATTGGCACCCGCGATGAAGCCAAATTATTTGGCGGCCAAGGAGTTTGCGGCCGGGGGCTCTGTTGCCGCGGTTTTTTAACTGAATTATCATCAGTCACTTCGGATATGGCCGAGATTCAAGGCATCAATCATCGTGGCAGCGAGCGGATTTCTGGTATTTGCGGTCGCTTGATGTGCTGTTTAGCCTATGAAGCCGATGGTTATCAGGCTATGGCTAAAAAATTGCCCAATATTGGTGACCAGTGGAAGGTGGATGGACAGTTGGGCTATGTTATCAACCGCCATATTTTGAAGGGGACCATTATGGTGGAGCTTCACGATAGCCAGGTTGGTGGCCGGACCATTGTGGAGGTCACCCCGGGTCAAACCACTGATAAGAAAGACGCGCCAGCCCAGCATCGTTGGACCGGGCGTCGTCATAAATAAATTTATGCTGACAATTGATCAAGCTAATTGCATCGGCTGCGGCCTTTGCGCCAGTCTTTGCCCGGACAATTTTAAGATTAATGACGATTTTAAGGCTGAGATAATTAATGCCGGCCAAATTAAGCCGTGCGTTCAAGAGGCGGTGGATAATTGCCCGGTTCAAGCCATTAAAAAATAATAGTTGCTCAAATAATAAGCAGATGATAGAATAGGGCTACGGCCCTATTTTATTTTTATTATGCTAACCTTAGAACAAGTTAAACAACTGAAGATACCTAACTGCTCTGGCTCGTATCAATTTTGTGTTCAAGATGGATCAATAGTTTATGTCGGCAAGGCGGTCAACCTGCAAAAGCGGGTCTATTCTTATTGGCAGCGTTATCAAGACTTAACGCCAGCCAAACAGCAAATGATTACTGAGGTTGTCGCTATCAAATGGCTAGAAACCGATAGCGAGATTGAGGCTTTATTGCTGGAAGCTAATTTGATTAAAAAACATCAGCCAAAATATAATATCGTTTGGCGCGATGATAAGCGCTATTCATATATTGCGATTAGCGCTGACGATTTTCCTCGTGTTTATTTGACCCGCAAGCTAGAGGAATCAGGCCAATTTTTTGGGCCGTTTACCAGTAGCCAGGCGGCCCGCGAAACTTTACGAGTTATCCGTAAAATTTGGCCCTATCGTTCTTGTCGTAATTTGCCGGCCAAAACCTGTTTGTATTATCGGCTTGGTCAATGTCCGGGCCCTTGCCAGCAGCTGATCAGCGCGGCTGATTATAAAAAAATTATTCAGCAAATCATTTTATTCTTACAGGGCGAGAAGCAGTCGGTGGTTAAAAAGATCCAAGCCGAATTGGGCAGCTATCAAAAACAATTAGCTAAAGCAATTAAAAGAGCTGAAAATAAAGGTGATAGTGAAGAGGTTACTGAGATTGAGCACAAAATTAGTTCACTGAATTGGCAACTGCGCCAACTAGAACAAGTCTTAGCTAGCAGTCACATTCTAGGCTTAGAAGAAAAATATGCCAATGATGTGATTGAGTTAGCTAAATTATTGGGCTTTGCCAAACCACCGCGACGGATTGAGGGTTATGATTTGTCCAATTTATATAATAAACAAGCGGTTGGCTCGCTGGTGGTTTTTATTGATGGCGAGGCTAGCCCCAGTGAATATAAAAGATTTAGGTTAGCCGGAGTGGAAACTACCAGCAGTTTGGGCGATATCGCTTTGCTCAAGGAGATGTTGACTAGACGTTTGGCTCACCATGATTGGCCGCAACCCGATTTGATTGTCGTTGATGGAGCCAAGGCTCAGGCCAATATTGCTCGGCGTTTATTAGATCGGGCTGGCTGGGAGATTCCGGTTATTGGCCTAGGCAAAGATAATGGCCTAAGATCAGCGCGGGCGATGGATAAATTATTTTTTCCCGGCCAGAAGCAGGCTCTACAGCTGTCTTTAAATAATCCAGCTTTACATTTATTAAAAAGAGTTCGCGATGAAGCCCATCGCTTTGCTATAACTTATCATCGGCAGGTTAGACGGAAAAAGTTTTGGGAATAAATTTATTTAACCTCTTGCCTAAACTTGAGCGCATTAGCTAGGGTCAGTGGATCAGCGTATTCCAAATTGGCGCCAGTAGACAGGCCGCGCGCGAGGCGGCTGATTTGGCCAGGCCATTTTTCTAGAAGTTTGTTAGTATAGAGGGCGGTGGTTTCGCCTTCAATGGTCGGGTCAAAGGCTAAGATTATTTCTTTAACCGCTGGATGAGCTCGCAAATAATCGGCCAAAGCAGCTAGCCGCAGATCTTCCGGTTTAATTTCATTGATTGTATCCAAATAACCGCCCAAAACAAAATAATGACCGTGGTAATCACCGGTATTTTCAATGGCTTCTAAGTCTTGGTTAGTGGCGACAACGCAGAGCAAATTATTTAAGCGGCTAGTGTCGTTACAAATAGCGCAGGGGTCGGTCAGACTGATGGCGCCGCAAGACGAGCAGGTGGTCAAGGCCTGATCTAACTGTCGCAAATGATCAGCCAGCGGTTCAATCAGCTCCGGTTTTTGTTCTAAAAGATAGAAAATATAACGTTCAGCCGTTTTGGGGCCGACTGATGGCAACTGGCTAAGTAAACGGATTAATTGTTGAACCAGCGGCGGGTAAGCCATAGTTTAAAGGCCGAGATTGGACAGTCCGCCCATCTCTTGCATTTTTTTGGCCATAACGCGCTGGGTTTTTTTAACAGCATCGTTAAAAACGTCGCGGCAGATGCTGGCTAATTGTTCTTTAGGCAAGTCTTGGCTAATAACGATTGAGAGCACTTCCATGTTGCCATTCATTTCAATGGTGACGCCTTGTTTTTCGGCCGTAACCTTTTCGGTGGCCAAGGCATTCTGCATGGTTTTAGCTTGGTCGCGCAGGTCTTTGAATTGCTTGAGTTTATTAAACATAGTCTTTGATTAGCCGGCGGTTATGCCGCTTTTATCTAAATTTTTAAAATTAACAGTATTTTCATCAAAATATAAATCAACCTTGCCGGTCGGACCGTTGCGGTGTTTGGCAATGTGAATCTCAGCGACATGTTTTTCAAAATCGCTCAGGCTTTCGGCATCATAATTACGGTCAGCCGCTTTGCGATAAATAAACATAACAATATCGGCATCCTGTTCAATGGAGCCGGATTCCCGCAGGTGAGCCAGTTTAGGAATGGCCGGCTTGGTTTGCTCAACGGCCCGAGACAATTGAGATAGGGCCACCACTGGAACATTAATTTCGCGAGCCAGTCCTTTGAGTGAGCGGGTGATTTCGGCAATTTCCTGGACGCGATTATCGCTAGTTCGGCCGCGACCCTCCATTAATTGTAAATAGTCTAGAATAATTAGATCTAGGCCGTGTTCAGATTGCAGGCGCCGGCACTTAGTCCGGATTTCCATGATATTGCAATTGGGCGAGTCGTCAATATAGATTGAAGACTCGGCTAAAGCCCCCATGGCGTAGCTGATGCGACCGAAGTCATCATCATCTTCGCGATCAGATAATTGGCCGGTGCGCATTTTCCATAAACTAATGTTAGCTTCAGCGCAAAGCAGGCGATCAACTAGTTGCTCTTTACTCATTTCCAGCGAGAAGATACCAACCTTGGCGCGGCCCTTAATAGCGGCCTGGCGGGCTAAGTCTAGGGCAAAGGAAGTTTTGCCGACGCTGGGACGAGCGGCCAGAATGATTAAATCGGATTTTTGCAGGCCAGACAATAATTTATCTAAGTCGGCAAAGCCGGTCGGTAAGCCACGCAAACGGCCGCCTTGCTTATGTAGCTCATCAATTCGGTCAAAAGCGTCAGTTAGTAGGCCGCTAATCGGCTGGAAAGATTGTTTGAGATATTGATGGGACACGCCAAATAACTTTTGTTCAGCCTGATCCAGGACTTGCGCCAAATCATCGTCTTCTCGGTAGCCAAGTTCACCGATTTCTGAAGCGGCAGTGATCAGGCGGCGCAGAGTTGATTTGTGTTTAACCAATTCAGCATAGCTGACGACATTGGCAGCAGTAGCCACGCCCTGTAAGAGACTGGTCAAGTAAGAGCGGCCGCCAACTGTGTCCAGTTGATTTTTAGCTTTGAGCTTATCGGTTAAGTTAACCAGATCAATCGGTTCGTGATTCTGATAGAGAGCCAACATAGCGGCGAAAATCAAGCCGTTGATGTCGTTATAGAAATCTTCCGGCTTGACCAGATCGGCAATCTTGACAATCGCTGCCTTGTCAATCAATAGACAGCCAAGCAGTGATATCTCGGCTTCTTGATTTTGCGGCGGCATTTTGATGGCGTCATTTTTGCTGGCCATAGAGGGGTAATTTAGACCGCCATTGGCGGTAGTAAAGCCTTTTTATCATACACGCTGTCTAGCTCTTTGTCCAGTCAGATTTACCTTGTCCGCGGCCGCTAGCCGTGATATAATAGCGACAGGAATCAATTAATTTTTATAGTGCAGCTATGCCACACAGGCATTCTCTACTGCTGGTTATTGGATTACTGTTGGTGGCTGCTCCAGCTCTCGCCAATGGCTTGCTTGATACTGATAATGACGGAATTCCCGATCAGGATGAGGTTAATATTTACCAGACCAGTATTGATCGAGCCGACACCGACGGCGATGGCTATAGTGACCGCCAAGAGTTGCTGGCCGGCTATTCGCCGCACAGCCCTAAGAACATTAAGTTAGTTGATAATGATCAGGATCAAGACGGTTTAAGCGATTTTTGGGAATTGCGTTTCAGTACCAATCTATTAATGGCCGATACTGATGGCGATAATATTAACGATGGTGCTGAGATTGATCAGGCGACTGATCCGCGGCAAGCTGGGGCGGTTAAACTGCCAATTAGACTGGACGTTTCTCTGAGCCGGCAAGAGTTGACTTATTGGCTGGCTGGCGTTAAGTTTAAACAGTTTCCCGTTTCCAGCGGAGCGCCACGGACGCCGACTCCGGTCGGTCAATACCAAGTTATTAACAAGTCGCCGAAAGCTTGGTCACCTTATGGTTTGTGGATGCCTTATTGGCTTGGCTTAGATCGCGGACAGTTTGGCTTTCATGAGCTGCCAATTTGGCCCAATGGTTATCGGGAGGGTGCTAATCATTTGGGAAAGGCTGTCTCGCATGGCTGCATTCGTTTGGGAGTCGGTCCGTCTAAATATCTTTATGATCGGTTTGATGTCGTCACCGTCGTTAACATTAATCGGTAATTATTAACTAAAGAATTATTTATGTTATA
>CAYOAH010000015.1:0-14818 GCA_964401905.1 uncultured Gammaproteobacteria bacterium | reverse complement strand
GTTAACTATTGGTCGGATGCCAATATTTGCGTCAATCAGCAAGAGTGTGATCCAGTTAAAGCTGTTGTTTTTCCGGTTGGCGTTAATCAAGTAACTTATCAGTTGAGCTGTCAAGATGGCCATTGGACAACCAATTTAACGGCTGGACAATGCCCGCCTGGCCAGACTGATTATGGCCAATGGCAATTACTGGCCAATAATATTTGTCGCAGTGATAAGCCTTGCAGTCAATGTGCTAATCGTTTAGCATGTTTAACCTTTAAAGACAAGTCTTACTGTGGCCTTGACCAAAAGGTTTGTGCTAGCGGTTTTGCTTGTCAGGACAATCAATGTCAGAAAGCGGCCGATTCTTGCGAGTGTTGTTGTGATAAGGGCTTGAATAATCCGAGCACCAAGATTAACCCCGGTTGTTGCGCTCCGCTGACTTGTGCCGATACTTGTGGCGCTGGCGATGTCCAGGTTAGCGTTGATGGTGCAACTACCACTAAACAATTTGGCGTTTGTTCCGGTTGTAAAGAGGTTGGCGGCAGTCAAGTGGAACAGGACGCTGCCTGCAATTGCACTGGTTCATCTGGTAAATATTGTGATGCCTCAACTCCATCGGGCACTTGTCGTGATTGCGCGCAGATTGCTAATGCTGCCGAATGCGCCAACCACTCTTCTTGTTGTTTTGATCAAAAGACCAATAAATGTCGCGGTGTAGTTGGTAATGCTAAAATAACCTCCGGAGTTGATGCCGGTAAGTGCGGTTATTATCATTGTGCTGGCCAAACTTGTGCCGCTGACTTAGCGGCCACCGGCCAGTTCGCTACTGCTACTGAATGCGAAACAAAATGTCGCGTTGTTAGCCTCCAGGGTCAATCTTGTAATTTAGCCACTACTACTACGACTGGAATTAACCCTTATAATAATTTACCTAATACTCAACAAATTGGTTGTGGTTATCAATTGTGCGCCGCGCCGTTAAGTTGTCGAGTGGCTAGTGGAATTAGTGCGACTACCACCAACCCAGCTGATTGTGGTACCTGCTGTTGCGACCCTGGTAATGACACTTGTGCTCAATTAAGTACCAATTTGTCATGCGTGGCTAATCGTGGTCAATGTTCTGGGGCTGGGCGGGGTCTGTGTTGCGGCTGCCAAAGTGACGCTGATTGCGGCGACAGTCTTAATAATGGCTGCGGTCGCGATACTTGCTGCCAGGCCCGTCCGGCATTAGTTGGTACTTTGCCTCAAGATGGTGATTCCGGAGTCTGTCGCAATTCGGTTATTCGGGCCAGCTTTAATCAGGCTGTTGACCTAACCAGCCTATCGGACAATCTTCTGTTGATTGCTGATTATGGCAGTAGCCGCGAATGTCCTGATGGGACCAGGTATTTGGCTATGGATTCTGCCAAGCCGCTCAGCTGGTTAGCCCGCCTGCGCCAAAGAATTCTAGCCTGGATCAAGCCGAGCGCCTTGGCTGTATTACCGTCATCTGGCAATACCTATTGCTCGGTTAATCGCGAAGTCAGTGTTTTTAATCAAGAGGTTGTCATCCGACCAGCCGCTGCTCTAGATGCGAATCGGCGTTATTTTGTGGTTATGACTACCGATGCCGATATTAACGATAATCGGCCAACCGGAGTTTTGAGTCAGGCTGGAATTGGCATGTCTCGAGGCCAGTCGCTGCGATTTAATAATTTGCAATTTCCAGCAGCTATTCAATGGTCATTCACTACCGGAAAGCAAGTTTGCCAAATTGATCATATTGAGATTGATCCAACTTCAATATTATTGTCCAACCTAGAGGATTCGGCTGATTTAAATGCTACCGCTATTAGTGCTAACGGCCAGTCTTTGGCTACTAGCACTGATTATAATTGGCAATGGTCATGGTTGGTTGGTAATCAATCAGTGGCTCAATTGAGCTCAACAGATAACCAAGCGACCGTTCGACCGCAAAACAAGAAGGACGCCGAAACTTATGTTCGGGCAACCGCTCAAGTGACCGTTGATCATTCGGCCGGCGCTGGGGCTGGCCAAACCAGTTTTTCCCAGGAGGCGGCCATTAAAGTTTTTCTGTGTGCCAATCCTTGGCCAGCCCGTCGCAACGATGGCAGTTGGCAGCCCTGGACTGACTATGCCACTAATATGCAATTCTATTATTGCCGTGATGGACAAGCCAACACCCAGTCCAGCGATTTACCAGGGCTGAAAGTGGTTAGCAGCACTGACCCGACAGCGATTAATCCGGCTTTCTATTTTTTCCGCTATAGCCAAGCGACCACTTCGCCGGTAAATTTGCAAGGGACTGCCTCGCCGGCTGGTCAGTCGGTTAGCTTAACTTGGAACGCTTACCCCAGCGCTGTTGGTTATAAGGTCTACTATGGCTTGCGTAGCGGCCAATATTTTAGTGATCCAATTAATATTCCCAGGAATGCTTTAACCGCCACCGTCAACGATTTAATTAACGGTCAGCTTTATTACTTTGCTGTTTCCGCCATCTTGCAGATTGATCAAGCTACTTTCGTGGAGACGCCATTATCTACGGAAATCCAGGTTCGTCCGCTCGATGTCAAAGCCCCCGATGCGGTTCGCTGTGTTGTTAAGAGTATTGTTAAGAATGATATTAATTTAGAGTGGCGGCGAAATACCGACGATACTGCAGCCTATCGCGTGGAATATCGAGCTAACGGAGCGGCTGTTGCCGGTAAGGTGATTATCATTAGTCAGCCAGCGTCTGGTAAGACTGTCCGTGGAGTGATTCCTGATTTAGTTAGTCCCGATAATGTCTTGATTGATATTAAGGCGGTTGATTCAGCTGGCAATATTAGTGCGCGGCAGAATGAAGCGCTGGCTGGTTGTTCTAATTAATAGTTGATTTGGTTGATGATAGCCTTTGTGATATAATAATTTAGCTTATTTATAAAACTAAAATTATGTTTGATGAAGTGAATAATCAGTCTACTCCAGCCGCCGCCAGTCAGCCGACTGACAATCCAATGCCAGACCAGATTCCAGTAGCGCCAACTGGCCAGGCCACTGATGGTCCGGTTCAAGATATCTTTGCCAGCGTTGAATCGCCAGTCGCCAGCCAACCCAATAATCAGCCGAATTCTTCTCAACCATTTATGCCGGCTGGATTGCCGGTGACTGCTCAGCCGGTTAGCCAGGTGGTGCCGAAGTCTGGGTTTAACGCCAAGCTGATTTTGATTATATTGATTGTTTTGATTTTAGCTGGGGCCGCCGCCTTAGTCTATTTACAATATTTTAAAAAGACTCCACCGCCAATTATTACTCCAGAGGCGATTAATGTGATTGGCGAAACAGAGGTTACCACTACTGAAGCTATGGCTACGGCCACAGATGAAATCATCGTTAGTCCGACCAGTAGCGATAACCCGGTCAGTGTCGAAATGGATACTGTTAATGTTGTTGGCGAAGAGGTTAGCTCGACTGAATTAAATCAACCAGTTGTCACTGACAGTCCAGTTCCTGAAGCTAACCCCAATCTTGATAGTGACCAGGATGGTTTAACCGATGCCGAAGAGCTAAATATTTATCAGACCAATCCTTTGCAAGCCGATAGCGACGGTGATGGCTATACTGACGGTGATGAGGTTAGGGCTGGCTATAATCCATTGGGTAGCGGCAAGCTAGCTCAGTAATCATTAGGCCGCTGATGTCTTAATTATGTCGGACCAACCGACTAACAATTTTAAAATCGCCTATTCCGACGAAGCCGGTGTCTCCGCCGACCAGATTGATTTTGTCAAACAGAGCGAAGTCGGCGCTGGCCTTGAGGCTGGTCAGCATATCTACACCATGCCCAAGGCTTTTCGGTTTGGACCGAAAGCTAAATCTGGCAATAAAGTGGGGATTCTCGTTATGGTGGCCGGGCTGATTTTGTTTATCAGCCTAGTTTATGTCGGTTATTTAACACTTAGCAAGAAGCCGATTTTCAGCTTTCGGCCGGCAGCCCCTGAGAATAATACAACCCCGATTGGCGTGGATAATCAGGCGCCAGCAACTACCACTACCGAACAGCCAACCGAGATAGCCGTTGATTTAAGTGACCCCGAACAAGCCTATTTGCAATTGCGTTTAAAGCTGGATCAAGCCTCAACATTAGAAGAATATTTGAATTCTTTTATCGCTGGCGCTAGCCAAGATAAGGCCTATCAATTAGCCGAACAGACCGTTGGTCTGGACGCCCTGTCAGACAGTCAAAAATCCAGCACGCTTAGCATTAGTAAATCAATGATGGTATCACTGTCATCAGCTGATCAAATTGCCAAAGATATTAATGGTGATCGGGCGGTATTAACCATAACCAAAGCCGACACTGGCCGGGTAGCCATAGTGACGATGCTGCGGGAGAATAATCAATGGAAGTTTGATGATGAGCATTGGCAGGATGCTGTTAATGCGGCCGTTAGTACCACCACTGACAACTCAATGGTATCATCTTCATCCAGTAGCACCATTGATATGGCTGATGATTTTTCTCTGGACGCTGATACTGATCAAGATGGGCTGACCGATAAAGAGGAAATGATTGTCGGCACCAAAGTTGACCAAGCTGATAGTGATAATGATGGTTATGGCGACTTAGCTGAGTTGCGGGCCGGTTATAATCCAGCTGGCAGCGGTAAGATTGCCAGTAATGGCGGATTAAAGCTGGTTAAGCAGGGTCGTTGGTCAACTATGGTACCAGCCGCTTGGACTAGTCAATTGGGTCGTGATGAATCAGCTATTTTCCGGACTGACGATGGTCAATTTATCCAAGTCGTTATTTTGACCAAAAAGGCCGGCCAAAATTTAACTGATTGGTATCAGGAAATTTTTACTGGCCAGACCGCCGATGTGGTTAATGTCGGCCGCAATCAACTGGCCGTTAGTCTTGATGGGCTAACTTATTATGTTGGTCGGTCGGATTTAAATTATTTGGTCAGCTTAACCTATAATCCTGAGACGACCAAGTTGTTGAGCTATAGTAATATTTTTCGTTTAGCGGCCGATAATTTGGCAATTAGTAATTAAACATGGTAACGGCTTGTAATTTAACTAGGCAGAATATCGACCTAAGCCGTTGGCAAGAGATTAGCCAGTTATTTTTGCAAGCGCAGCAAGCGGTTGGTGATGTTAGTCTGGTTCTAGTTGGCGATCGGCGTATTCGGCTTTTGAATAACCAGTATCGGCATCGCGACCGGACAACCGATGTTTTATCTTTCGCGGGCGACGGCGACGGACAGTTGGGCGAGATTATAGTTAACTATCAGCAAATTGTTCGTCAAGCGCGGCGTTTTGGTAATTCAATTTGGCGGGAATTAATTTTTATTACCACCCATGGGATTTTACATCTATTAGGCCATGATGATGACACTGACAGCGGCTGGCAAGTTATGGAGAAAATAAGTCAAGAATTCGTTGAGAAATACAAAATATGTTGAGTTGTCGCCGTTTATTAAAAAGTTTTCGCTACGCCCGTCACGGCTTGTGGCGAGTTGCCAAGGAGGAACAGAATTTCGCCATTGAATTGACTATTGGTGTTAGCGCGATAATCTTGGCAAGCCTATTGAAGTTTGCCTTGTTAGAGTGGGCGATTCTGTCTTTGACAATCGGTTTTGTCTTGATTGCCGAATTGCTTAATAGTGCCGTGGAGCGAGTTAGTGATTTATTAAAGCCGCGGCTAGATATTTATGTCAAAGAGATTAAGGATATTATGGCTGCAGCGGTTTTCTTGGCTGCCGGTCTAGCAATTGTTGTTGGATTGATATTATTTTTACCCCATTTAATTGAACAATTAATCACTATATTTCAATAAATCATATGCGCGATCAAACATTGGTGGCCGGATTGGATATCGGCTCTACGGAAATCAGGTTAGTTGTCGGTCAGACCACTGGCGGACAACTGCAAATTATCGGTGCGGTGTCGGCTCCGGCGGCGGGCATTAGTAAGGGGATTGTCAATAATATTGAGGAGGTTGCTTCTTCGGTGGTTACTTGTTTAGAAAAATCAGAGCGTTTGATTGGCGTCCGGGTGGATAGTGTTTATGTCGGTGTTAGTGCTCCGAACTTGAAGTGCGAGCGCAGCAAGGGCGTGGTGGCTATCAACCAAATGAATAATGAAATTACTGAGGAGGATGTTACCCGAGTGATTGAGGCTGCTCAAGCTTTGTCATTGCCGGCCAATTATGAGGTTTTGCATGTTATCCCGATTAAATATCGGGTTGATAATCAAGAGGACGTCAAGAATCCGGTTGGCATGTCGGGTATTCGTCTGGAGGTTGAAGTTTTGATCATCCAATCTTTAACTAACCAAATTCGTAACATGACCAAAGCGATTGAACAGGCTGGTCTGTCAATCGTCAGCCCGGTTTTAGCGCCGCTAGCGGCTGCCGAGGCCGTGGTCAGCGCTCGGTCTAAAGAGTTGGGGGTGGCTTTGGTTAATATTGGATCGCTAACCACCAGCTTGGCGGTTTTTGAGGAAGGTCAATTATTGCATGCCGCCATTTTGCCGATTGGCGCTGACCATATTACCGCTGATATCGCTATCGGTTTGCGCTGCTCCATTAACCTGGCCGAAAAGATTAAACTGGAATTTGGCCAAGCCAACCCGGAGAAAATTGATAAAGATGATGAAGTTGATATTACACCACTCATTTCTCCAGATAACGAAGTTGATGAACCGATGACTGTGCCAATGAAGTATTTGTCGGGTATCATTGAAGCGCGAGTCGGTGAAATTTTTCATAAAGTTGACGCCGAATTAAAAAAGATTAATCGTTCCGGGATGTTGCCAGCCGGGGTGGTTCTCTTGGGCGGCGGCGCTAAGCTGGCTGGATTAACTGATCTGGCGAAAAAGAATTTGCGTTTGCCCGTTTGCCTAGGCGCTAATCGTAATATTACCGCCGTTATTGATAAGGTCAATGACTTGAGTTATTTGACCGCCCTTGGCTTAGTGGCCTGGGGTGACCATTATGATTTCTTGACCGGCAATGATTCAATTGGTAGTGGATTTAAACCTGGACAGGCGATTAAGCGGGCCAAGGATTGGTTTGGGTCGTTATTTTTAAAGTAGTTTTTCTTGATTTTTTTACCCAGATAATTTACAATCAAAGCAAACATACTATTTAATTTTATAGCTCGTTAGCTAATATTCTTATGACAGAGATCAAGCCAGCAGTTGAGGCGCCAGCCAAGATTAAAGTTGTCGGCGTCGGCGGTTCCGGCGGTAATGCCATTAATCGCATGATTGAAGGCGGTATTAAAGGTGTTGAGTTTATTGTTGTCAACACCGATATTCAGGATTTGAATTACAACAAGGCTCCGGTCAAGATCCACATTGGTAAAACAGTGACTAAGGGTCTTGGAGCTGGCATGAATCCCGATTTGGGTCGCGATGCTGCGGCTGAATCGCAGAATGAAATTCGCGACGCTCTCAAAGGAGCTGACATGGTTTTTGTGACCTGCGGCTTGGGCGGTGGCACTGGCACTGGCGCTTCGCCGGTAGTAGCCGAATTGGCTCATGATCTTGGTGCCTTGACTATTGCGGTCGTGACCAAGCCGTTTACTTTCGAGGGGGCCCAGCGGCGCAAGATTGCCGAACGCGGGCAAGCTGAATTGACCGACAAGGTTGATGCGGTAATTACTATTCCTAATGATCGTATTTTCCAGGTAATTGATAAGAAAACAACTATTTTGGAGGCCTTTGGTATTGTTGACGATATTTTGCGTCAAGGTGTTCAGGGAATTTCGGAGATAATCAATGTTCCAGCTTTAATTAATGTTGATTTTGCTGATGTTAAATCAATCATGATGAACGCTGGTAGCGCTTTGATGGGTATCGGTCAAGCTTCTGGTGAAAATCGCGCCATTGAGGCGGCTAAAGCGGCCATTAATTCGCCGCTGTTAGAGATGTCTATTGATGGAGCTAAGGGTGTTTTGTTTACGATCACCGGCGGGCCGAGTTTGGCTTTGGATGAAATCCATGAAGCCGCCAAGATTATTACTAATTCGGTTGATGAAGAAGCGCGAATAATCTTTGGCACCTCGGTGGACAACAATTTTAAAGACGAGGTTCGGGTTACGGTCATTGCCACCGGCTTTGATAATCGTTCGGCCAACAATGACAACCAGACTATTGGCAAGAGCTATGATCATTTTTATAAGCCGACGACTTTTGTGGAAAAAGGGCAAGGTGATGATATTGATGAGGAGGTTAAAGAGAATCGCAAGGGCTTGATGTCGGCCCTGAAGAAGGCGCAATCAGAACCAGCCCGCCAGCCAGCGCCGCCAGCTGCTTCCAGCTTATCTGCCGAAGATGATGATGACGATTTGAGCATTCCAACTTTTATCCGCAAAAAGTTGTTATAAAACGAATAAAAATTGTATACAAAAAATGCCGCTCATTATTGGGCGGTATTTTTTGTTATTTTTTAGCCCATTTTTTAGCTCTTGCTGGCTTTTGAAAAAGTGCTATAATTAAGCCATCAGACAACTACATTTTGTGGAGAAACAACTTAATCAAGCACAATATGTAGTTTTAGCCAAAAACCATGAAATGTCCGATTTGTTACCATTCTGAGACCAAGGTAGTAGACTCGCGAGTCGCCAGTGACGGCTTGTCGATCCGCCGCCGCCGCGAATGTTTGAAATGTGGTTTCCGTTTTTCTACCTATGAGGAAACCGAGATTTTAGATTTATTAGTGGTTAAACGAGATGGTCGCAAGGAAGTCTACAGTCGAGACAAGATGACTTCTGGCTTGCGCAAAGCCACCGAGAAAAGACCGATTGACAGCGATCAGTTTAAGCAGCTGGTCAACTTGATTGAACGCGACATCCAGGCGGCTCGCCAACCCGAGATTAACAGCCAAGACATTGGCCGCATCGTTATGAAACAGCTCAAGAAAATTGATAAAGTTGCCTATATCCGTTTTGCTAGCGTTTATTCTGATTTTGAGCTGCAGGATTTGAGCCAAGAGCTGCATCGGCTGCTTAAGTTAAAAAAGTAACCCGCACCCCTATGAGTCAAGGTATTAGTAAGATTTGCAAGCGCTCCGGAGAAATCGTTGATTTTGATCAGAGCAAAATTACCAGCGCCATCAACAAGGCCATGTCAGCGGTCGGTCAGGCTGATGAGGTCAAGGCCGAAATTATTTCCAATGAGGTCATTAAATTGGTCAACCAAAAATTTCATGAACGAAGTATCCCGGCGGTTGAGGAAATTCAAGATATCGTCGAAGAAGCTTTAATTAACAATCGCTTAATCAAGGTTGCTAAATCTTATATTTTGTATCGCGACCAGCATGCTCGTTTGCGTAACTTGTCATTGATGATTGATTCAGAGAAAATCATGGATGATTACTTAAAGCAGACTGATTGGCGGGTCAAGGAAAACTCCAACATGAGTTTCAGCTTGCAGGGACTAAATAATCACCTGGCTTCAATCATCTCATCAACTTATTGGCTTAATAAGGTTTATAACGCGCCGATTCGTGAAGCTCACCAAAATGGCGATTTTCATCTGCATGACTTGCAGATTTTAGCCGCTTATTGCGCCGGTTGGGATATTAAAGATTTGCTATTAAAGGGTTTTGGCGGCGTTAGCGGCAAGGTTGAATCTCGTCCGCCTAAGCATTTTAGAACCGCCTTGGGCCAGATTACTAATTTCTTTTATACCGTTCAGGGCGAAGTGGCTGGCGCTCAAGCCTTCTCCAGTTTTGACACTTATTTGGCGCCGTTTATTCGTTACGATAAATTGACTTATACTGAAGTTAAGCAGGCCATGCAGGAGTTTCTCTATAACGTCAATGTTCCGACTCGGGTTGGCTTCCAAACGCCCTTTACCAATATCACCATGGATCTAAAACCGTCCAAGACGATGGGTGAAGAGAATGTGATTATCGGTGGTGAGCTTAAAGAGGAGCGTTATCGTGATTTCCAGCCGGAGATTGATATGCTCAATACCGCTTTTGCTGAATTAATGATGGAGGGCGATGCCAAGGGGCGGGTTTTTTCTTTCCCGATTCCAACCTATAATCTGACCAAGGATTTTCAATGGGATTCGGCTGTAGCCAACAAGATTTTTGAGATGACGCGTAAGTATGGCATTCCTTATTTCTCTAATTTCATCAATTCTGATATGGATCCGGATGATGCCCGGTCAATGTGCTGTCGCTTGCGATTGGACAATCGCGAGCTGCGCAAGCGCGGTGGTGGCTTATTCGGTGCCAATCCATTGACTGGCTCTATCGGCGTGGTGACTATCAATTTGCCACGCATCGGTTATCTGAGCCAGACTAAGGAAGAGTTTTTCCAAAGGCTGGGTAATCTAATGCGGCTAGCTCAGGAGAGTCTGGAAACTAAGCGGGAAATTATTGAAAAATTAACCGAAGGCGGTCTTTATCCGTATGCCAGGTATTATCTGACTGGCATTAAAGAGCGTTTCGGCGGTTATTGGAATAATCATTTCGGCACTATCGGTCTGATCGGCATGAATGAAGCTTTGCTTAATTTTGCCCCGATTGCCAGTGATATTGCCAGTCCGGCCGGCCACCAATTTGCTGAGGAAATTCTAGAATTTATGCGCGAAACCTTGGGTAAATTCCAAGAAGAAACCAATCATTTATACAACCTAGAAGCTACGCCGGCCGAAGGTACATCCCGTCGTTTGGCTCGCTTGGATCGTGATCTTTATCCCAATATCAAGGTGGCTAATAATGACAAAATTGACCAAGCGCCATTTTATACCAATTCAACTCAGTTACCAGTCAACTTTACCAACGACATCTTTGAAGCTCTGGAGCTGCAGGATGGTTTGCAGACTAAATATACCGGCGGCACAGTTCTCCATTTTTTCTTGGGTGAATCACTGCCCAGCGCTTCGGCAGTGCGGACCCTGGTGCGCAAAGTGGCGGAGAATTATCATTTACCATATTTTACTATTACCCCGACCTTCTCGGTCTGCCCCAAGCACGGCTATATTGCCGGCGAACATTTCTATTGTCCGAAGTGTGATGAAGAAATTGGTTTTCACCCTGAACCAGCCTTGGCTGAGATGGCCTGATTATTTTGTTTATTAATTTTTTAATCCCCATGCCTATGTCCCCTCTAGAGACCCAACGCACCCCTTGTGAGGTTTACAGCCGTGTTACTGGCTATTTGCGGCCAGTTAAACAGTGGAACGATGCCAAGCAAGCCGAGTTCGCTAATCGCCAAACCTTTATCGCTGAAGGCGAGAGTGATAGCTGCGGCTGTTAGCTATGATTATCGGCGGATTGCAGCCAGTCAGCCTGCTTGATTATCCTGACAAGATTTCTGCTATTGTTTTCACCCAGGGTTGCAATTTCCAGTGCCGATACTGCTATAATCCCATGCTTGTCCGGCCGGCAACGGCTGGTGCCACAAATACTACAGGTCAGCCAGCTTATTCGTTGGCTGACCTGTGGGCGTTTTTAGACCAACGGCAAGGACGTTTAGAAGCAGTAGTTATTACCGGCGGCGAGCCGACTTTGCACCGTGATTTGCCGGAATTTATTGCCGAAATAAAACGACGTGGTTTGTTGGTTAAGCTGGATACTAATGGCACAGCTAGCCAAATGGTCCAGCAGCTAGTGCAGGATGGCTTAATTGATTATCTGGCTATGGACATTAAAGCTCCTTGGGATAAATATGATCAGATTATGCCTTTGCCTAGCGCTATTTTGAGTCGCTTAACTAAAGAAGCTAGAGCCACGGCGGAGTGGTTAATAGCCGAGAAGCCACTTGATTATGAGTTTCGCACCACGGTAGTGCCGGAGTTATTAACGGCAGCCGACATTGGTTTACTGGCTGAGCAGTTGATCGGTGCTCAATATTGGTATTTGCAAAAAGGCCGGCTGGTTGGTGATTTATTGGATCCTAGCTTGGTCGGTCAGAGAGTCTATACTGATGCTGAGATGGTTGAGTTGTTAGCCATAGCTAAAGCTAAGGTGCCAACCGCCCAAATTCGTTGATTGGTTAGCTAAGATTTTTTTGCTATAATATTGATATCAATTAGCTTAATTTATTTTATGGATGAAGATTTGCGGCGAGTTTTAGCTGAACAAGCAGCAGCCATTGCTGAGGTTCGGGAAAACACCCGATTGATTTATCGGTATATTTATTGGCAAAGAATTCTTGGCTGGATTAAATGGCTCCTACTTATTCTGTCTTTGTTGGCTGGCGTTATCTATTTGCCGCCGTTGTTGAAAGATTCTTTTAGCCTGTATAGCTCAATCTTGCGGTAATTTTATGCTTGAAGTAGCCAATGGTCAAAATATTGAGGCAGTCCGTCAACGCCTCCTAGAAATTGGGAGGTGGCTTTGACCTGGCTGCCAAGCAGCAGCAATTAGCCACCCTGCAAGAAAAGGCTCAGACACCCGATTTGTGGTCTGATCCAGAACGGGCCGGACAGTTATTAAAAAAAATTGAAGCCCTTCAAACCGAAATTAATGATTATCAGACTACTGAGCAGCGCTTGGCCGGCTTAGCCGAATTAGCCGCGGCTGGCGAAACCGATACCATCGCTGCCGATTTGGTGCAGACTGAACTGCAACAAATAACTCAAATTATTGAGCAGCTGGAAAATAGCCGTTTTTTTGATCAACCGCACGACGACTTGCCGGTTATTCTGTCAATTCATGCCGGCACTGGCGGCGTTGATGCTCAAGATTGGGCTCTGATATTAGAGCGAATGTATCTGCGCTATGCTGACCGGCAGGGCTGGTCTAGCCAGGTTTTAGATGAACAGGCTGGCAATGAAGCTGGCGTCAAGAGTGTCACCTTGCGCTTAGCTGGTCCGCTGGCCTATGGTTTTTTACGCGGTGAAGGCGGTACTCATCGGTTATTGCGCAACTCGCCATTTAATGCTCAACATTTGCGGCAAACTTCTTTTGCCATGGTTGAGGTTATGCCTGAATTGCCAGCCATTGAAGCGCCGGCGATTGCCGAGAGTGAATTACAGATTGATGTTTTTCGTTCTTCCGGTCCGGGCGGTCAGGGTGTTAATACGACTGATTCGGCAGTGCGCTTGACTCATCTGCCCAGCGGTTTAGTGGTAACTTGCCAGAGTGAACGTTCGCAACATCAGAATAAGGCGTTGGCCCTAGCGGTCTTACAGTCCAAGTTGGCCCAGCAGCAAGCTGAAGAATTGAACCAGCAAAAACAGACACTCAAAGGTCAGCAAATTAAAGCTGATTGGGGTTTGCAAATCAGGTCATACTTTTTATATGGCAGTCAAATCATTAAAGATCATCGCACTGAAGTCAGCACTAGCGATATCGCTGGAGTTCTAGATGGCAAATTGGAGTTATTTTTAAAGGCCTATTGGTTATGGGATTGGCAACGGCGCCAAGTTGAACCGTCTACTTAAAAGATAATTGATAAAATTATGTCCGGAGGGGGACAATTCTTTCCGGCTAGCCGTTATTGGCTGGCTTTTGTTTTAGGCATTGCGCTAGTCGGGTTGTGGCCCAGTCATTGGCCAGTGGCTTATTTTTATGGTGGTTTATCAGGGATTGTTTTAGCTGGTTTGACCGGTAACCTGAAGCGGTCAATCTTACTATTTGTTTTATGCCTAGCAGCTGGTTTTTGGCGAGCCGACACTGCCCTGGTATTGGCTGTTAAAACAGCATCGTCTTTGAGTTCTAACGGCGAGATGTTTATTAAGGGGCGGCTAGTCAGCCAACCGCAGCCTCGTTCCAGTGGTGGATCGCAGATGGTTATTAAGGATATTGCTTATCATAGCCAATCCGGCTGGCAAGTTTGGCCCGGGCGGGTTCTGGTTTATGGCCCTGACGTTTGGCTAACCGGTGCTCGGGCCGGCCAAATTTGGCAATTTAACGGCCGCTTGGTTCAATGGCCAGTCGGTGGTGTTTTTAGTTACCGCTATTATTTATTCAATCAAGGAGCGCGGGCCATTTTACAGGCCGACCAGCGGCAGTTGGTGGCTAGTCAGCCTCAAAACTGGTGGTTCTATTTGGTTAATGGCCAAGAGCGTTTGTCTCGGGCGTTAGCGAATAGTCTGCAAGAGCCAGCCGCCAGCTTGGCTGGTCCTTTGGTTTGGGGCGGGGCGGGCCGGTTGTCGGCTGAGTGGCGCCAGCGCTTGGCGATTACCGGCTTAAGCCACATCACAGCCGTGTCCGGTTTTAATATTAGTCTGTTGCTTGTTTTGTTTATTGATAATTTTATTATTCTGGGCTGGCCGCGGCGCTGGGCAACAATTAGCGCCAGTCTGGTTATTGCTATTTATGTTTTAGTTATTGGGGCGCCAGCTTCGGCAGTGCGGGCCGGCATTTTTGGTTTATTATTGGTCTGGGGCCGTTATTGCGGTCGTCTGGGCCGGAACGGTCATCTCCTTTTAATTAGCGCGGCGGTTATGTTGGCAATTAATCCTTTTTATTTTTGGGGTGATTTGGGTTTTAGCTTGTCATTTGCCGCGGTTTTTGGTTTGCTTTATTGGACTGAGTCATGGCAAAGATGGTTACAGCGGATACCGTTGTTGCGGCAGAAAGTGATTAGTGAGAATCTGGCGGTAACTTTAGCCGCTCAAGTTTGGACTTGGCCGTTAATTTTTTGGCAATTCGGCCAAATCTCTTTGATTGCGCCACTAGCTAATTTACTGGTGGTCTGGGCATTGCCGTGGCTAACGGTTTTTCTTTTATTGGCTAGTCCTTTGGCTTGGTTGTGGCCAGCCGGCGGGGTTTTCATTTTTGCTCCAGCTGGTTGGTTGTTAAATATCTTATTAGCCATAATTGCTAATTTAGCTAATTGGCCGGCGGCCGGTTTTATAGTGGAGTGGCCAGATAATTGGC
>CAYOAH010000014.1:509-14908 GCA_964401905.1 uncultured Gammaproteobacteria bacterium | reverse complement strand
GTCTCTTCCGCTTCTGGGTATTTTTTTTGTTCTTGATAAATCTCGGCTAAAACAATAAAGCTATCCAGCTGGCTTTTATCTAATTCCAGTGATTCAACTGCCAATTTCTCAGCTTGAACCAAATCATTATTCTTCAAAGCCTCCTCGGCGTCAGCCAGTAATTGCTTGGCCCGCTGCCAATTCAGACCCTGAGCTTGCAGGCGAGCTTTGAGATGCTGACGATCTAGTTTTTGTAATTGGCCATAACCGCGCCAAAAAAGATCCTTCAAGCGCTGATAAAGCGGTCCCAGTAAATTGCGCCACCACCAGCCATGTCGGGCCAACTGGCGGCGAATCCGTTCATCAATAATTGCCTGTTTTTTGGCGGCCTCGCGTTCGGCGGGTAGATTGGCAATATCAATATTGGCGAGCAGCGGCATCTTATGGAAAAAAACAAAAAACAAGACTGCCAAAGCGACCACCACTAGAATAAGGCTAAGCCAAAATAATAACATAAATTATTGAGCAAAAACGATGGACCAAAAGCTGTCAGCGGCCAAACTGGCGCCACCAACCAAAAGGCCGTCAATATCAGGCATCGCTAGCAGGCTGGCGGCATTGTCCGGTTTGACGCTGCCACCATAGAGCAGACGACTATTGGAATAACCTAATCGCGCCAACTCTTGACGGATAAATTGCTGCATGGCTTGGGCCTGCTCGGGGGTGCTGGTTTGGCCGGTGCCGATGGCCCAAATCGGCTCATAGGCAATAATCAATTCACGATCAGCCGGCAAAATAATTCCGGCCAAGGCGGCTTGCAGCTGCCGACTAACCTTCTCTTCAGCTTGACCAGCTTGACGAGTAGCCAAATCTTCACCCAAACAAACCACCGGTTTCATTGTCGTTCGCTCTATAACGGCTCGTAACTTAGCATTAACAATAGTATCAGTCTCATTAAAAAACTGGCGCCGCTCGCTGTGGCCCAATAAAACAAAACGACAATCCAACTCAGCTAAGCTCTCTAAGCTAGTTTCACCGGTTAAAGCGCCTGGCGTTTGCTCGGCAGCATCTTGAGCACCCCAAAAAATTGGCGTGCCCTCTAAGATATTAGCAACTGACGAGATAGCTACCGGACTGGGACAGACTACGACATCGGCTGATAACGGCCGATGCGGCTGACTAAGCACCAAGCTCTCAGCTAGCTCCAGGCTCTGTCGATAACCCAGGGCCATTTTCCAATTACCAATAATTAATTTTTTCATATTGAATATCTATTTTTTAATATTTTACCATAGTTAAGTAATTTGACCAGCTAGTTAGTAATATATTTGCTGGGCGTAATCCAATAGCGCCTTGGTGATGGTGAATCTCCCCTCTTTGGTCGGCGCTCCCAAAACAACACTAACCACTTGCTGGCCATTAGAATTCCTCCACAGAGCGGCGAAACAATAGCCAGCCTCATCAATATAACCGGTCTTGCCGCCAGCAATCTGCCAGCCGGTCGGCAGAGCCGCTGAACCGCGAACAAAACCATCGGTATTGGTAATTAACTGCTGACGCCCCGACTTGGTAGTCAAGGTATAGCGATCAAGCAAAGCTGATTGCTGAACCTCTGGTTGGCTTAGCGCTTCACTGGCAATCCGCGCCATAGTGCTAGCGCTAGCCCGATTATCTGGATTCAAACCGGTTGGTTCTTTGATCTGCAAATCACCAATCTGTAACCGTTCGGCTAGTTCAGTCACCTTCTGTTGATACTGCTCATCACTTAAGCCGACCGCCCGAATCAAAGCTTGAGTGGCGGTATTATCTGAAGCCATTAAACTAGCTTGCCACAAATCTTTGATGGTTACAGTCTCGCCGGGATAAATATAGACGATATTGCCATAGCGTTGATCTTCATTCTGCAAAGTATATGCAGCCGACCACTCTGGTTCTTCGCCCAGCACCACCAAAGCAGTGATCATCTTGCTTAAACTGGCGATTGATCTTAGCTGTTGGCTATTTTGGCTGATTAATTTCCCTTGCTCTGGCGACCAAACAACCGTGCTGCTGGCCGGCCATACCCTAACTTCTGGCCAGCGATTTTGCCAAACAAACTTAGGCGCATCCGGGGCCGCCGGCTGTTGCGCTGACCACCAGCCAGTACCTAACCACAGAGTTAGGTTAAACAGTAAAATAATGGTGATGCGCTGGACCGACATGGACTACTGAATTGGACGAGCCTCTATCCCTCCCTTAATATCGCTCCAAATAGTTTGTTCCAAGCACTGCCAACCGCTTTGATGCGGCCACTTTTCAATACCGACGGTTCTGACGCCATCGTTATTGTCCAAATTACTAGTCTGCCAGGTGGCGCACAGCTGATACTTAGTGCCGCCGAGTGGCTTATAGCTGATTCTTTGGCCATCGCTGGCTTGCAGCGCTTTACGATCTAGGAAATAGGGTGTTGGCAATAATTCATCCAGACTGTCCGGCAAACGATTATTTTGTTGATAGTAAGTGCTTAAAACGCTATCAATCTGATAAAAATTACCGATTAATTTTTCATCGTAGCGACGATGGCGCGCCTGCTTTGGGCTTTCGGCAATCATGAAACCGCTAACGAATAAAGCAGCCAGAACGACAACCACCGGCCAGCCAAACCAACGCAGATTGCGAGCATCACTGGCTGTTTTAGGGTCGCGGCGCAAATCATAGCGATAGAACAAAAAGATGACGGCAGCAATAATAATGGCGACGGCTGATTTGGCTAAGAATTGACCAGTTAGCTCACCATCCAGATAACGATAAAAAATAGCAATCAACCAGCCGAGCATAACCACGGCTGTTACTAACAGAATAAAATAAATCAGCCAGCGCCGTAAATCGGCTTTGCGGTCCAACTCTTTTTTCAAGAGACCACGATTGATTTGCTGATTGGCCCAAAAATAGACTGGCACGGCAATCAATAGCGCCGACAAGCCAAATTTGAGACTGCCGGAAGTATAACTAGCCGTATAACCGCTAAGCGGATCAGGTAGCCATTTATTAATCAGCTGGAAAGCGACTAATCCAGCCGGAATAGCGGTAAAGATTAAAGAAATCAGCGATAACAAATAAAAAAAACTAAACTTCGGCGACTGGTTGGTTGACTTGGTTGGCATATTTTTAAATTAGTTAATTAATTTTTTCATCAATGGATTTAATCTGGTGACTACCTCATAGCAGCTAGTATCAATCAATGAGGCAATCTCATCGGCTGTAATTTCTTGCTGACCATCACGACCTAGTAAAGTGACAGTCTGGCCGACCTGCGCTTCTGGAATGTCAGTAATATCAATGGTAATCATATCCATAGAGACACGGCCGACCACTCTGGCCCGCCGGCCCTGGACTAAAACATGGCCGATGCTGGATAGTCCGCGGTCAAAACCCTGCCAATAACCGATCGGCACAATGGCTAGCCGGCCATCGCGCCACATTTTTTCAGCGCCATCATAGCCGATACTAGCGCCAGCTGACACTATTTTTACTTCAGCAATTAAACTGCGCCAGCTCAAGACTGGCCGCAACGGCAATTGTTCAGCCAAAAACTCGCGCACAGCCAAAGCTGGCCATAGACCATAAAGACCGATGCCATAACGAACCATATCCAATTGAGATTCCGGAAAAACTAAAGCGCCGGCTGTCGCCGCGGCATGGCGTAAGGGCTTTTGTTGAAATTGGCTAGCTAGCTGGACGGCGCGATTAAAGGCGCTGAGTTGCTGTTGAGTGAACTGCGGAAAAGATGGGTTCTTGGCGGCGGCCAAATGAGTATACAATCCTTCTAAAGAATTGTGGCCGGCTTGCTGTTGCCAGAATTCAAAAACCTCGGGCCAATCCTGTTCTATAAAACCCTGGCGAGTCATGCCGGTATCTAGTTTTAAGTGAACCGCTGGCCGCTGATCAACCGGCAGAGCAGCCCAGACGCGCAGATTATCCCAGCTAGAAATCGTCACACTACAATTGCTTTGACGCGCTTGCACCAATAAGTTGGGCAAAGTATAGCCCAGGATCAAAATCGGCTGGCTAATACCCGCTCGCCGCAAAGCCAGTCCTTCAGTAATAGAATCAACACCCAGCCAATTAACACCGAGCTGGACTAATTGCTGTGAAAAATCTACCAAACCATGGCCGTAAGCATTAGATTTAACAATGCCCATCACTAAACAGTCTGGCCGCAAACGATCTTTGAGCAGTCGATAATTATTGGCGATAGCTGCCTGGTCTAATTCCAACCAAGTCCGCACTTCCATAAATATTATTTACTTTTTGACCATTGTAAATTTAAGTCAGTCAGCTGGCGCTGATCAACCGGACTGGGGCTGCCCATCATTAGGTCACGGCCTTGGCCGTCTTTGGGGAAAGCATAAATGTCACGAATGGAGTCATAATCCTTGAGCACCATCAAAAGGCGATCAATACCGGGAGCGTTGCCGCCATGAGGCGGAGCGCCATATTTAAAAGCCTCAATCATCGCGCCAAAACGGCGATCAACTTCAGCCTGTTCATAGCCGACTAGACGGAAGGCTTCATACATAATTTCCGGTTGATGATTGCGGATAGCTCCGCTGGATATTTCCACACCATTCAAAACTAAGTCAAATTGATGGGCGACAATCTCTAGCGGCGGCTGATTTTTTAAGGCCTCTAGGCCGCCCTTGGGCATAGAAAATGGATTGTGGGAAAAGTCTAAACCAGTGGCGGTTTCACCAGCCTCATAAAATGGAAAGTCAATCACCCAACACCAAGCGGCCAGCTTGTTGTCAGCCAAAGCAAACCACTGAGCTATTTGATTGCGGATAGCGCCCAAGGCCTGACAAACAGGTAACCATTGGCCGGCGGCAATTAAAGCAGTCTGACCAACCTCTAAATTCAAGGCGCTGATTAATTCCTGCAAAAGAGACGGCTCTAAATTCTTAGCCAAGCTCCCCTGCCAATTATCACCATTATAAATTAAATAACCTAAACCACCCAAGCCTTTAATCTTGGCGAGTTCAACCAATTCATCCAGCTGTTTGCGGCTTAATTTATTGGTCTCTGGCACAACCAAACTGTGGATAACTCCATTATTTTTTAAGACTTCTTGAAAGATTGCTAGGCTGCTACTAGCCACTATTTGGCTGATCGGTTTAATCTTGAAATCAAAACGCAAATCCGGCTTATCTGAACCATAATCAGTCATCGCTTGACGCCAAGTTAATTTGGGAAAACGACCATCAACTAGACCAATAATTTGCTTATCGCTAAATTCATCAGTTAATTGTATCATTAATGGCTCCATGATCTGCCAAATATCCTCTTCGCTATCAATAAAGCTCATTTCCATGTCGAGCTGATAAAACTCGCCATAATGGCGGTCCTGACGGCTATCTTCATCGCGAAAGCAAGGAGCAATCTGAAAATAACGATCTAGGCCGCCAATCATCAACAGCTGTTTGAATTGCTGCGGGGCTTGCGGCAGAGCATAACATTGACCCGGAAATAAACGCGAAGGAATCAAAAAGTCGCGAGCGCCTTCTGGTGAAGAATTAGCTAAAATCGGCGTCTGAATCTCAGTAAAATTGCGAGCTTGAAAATAATAGCGCATCTGACGAATCAGTTGGTCTTTAGCCGTTAGCATTGCCTGCAAATTGGGCCGGCGCAAATCCAAAAAACGATACTGCAGACGCAAGCTTTCACTGGCTAAGCCAACCTTGTCCTCGCTTAAATTAAAAGGTAGCGGTAAAGACCGATTAAGGATTGCTAGACTATCAACCACTACTTCAATCTCACCGGTAGCCATGTCCGGATTAACCATTTCGGCCGGCCGCGGACGCACTTGGCCACTGGCCTTGATGACAAATTCATCACGCAATTCCTGGGCCAAAGCAGTAATTGACGGCTGACTGGCTAAATCAATTACCAGCTGAGTCAAACCGTCATGGTCACGCAAGGCAATGAATAGCAAGCCGCCTAAGTTGCGGCAGGATTGCACCCAGCCGGCCAAAGTAACTGACTGGCCATTATCGGCTAAACGCAATTGGCCGCAATTATGTGTTCTTAACATATATAATGATCTAAAAAATTAACCCACTCATTAAAAAAGCCGGTTAGCTGCTCTAAAATTGTAGGCGATGGGGGCGATTTCGTCAATTCAAGCCACTCGTCAGTTAAAAGTCTTGACCAATATTGCCGGGCGGCGGCTGATAATTCCAAATCGGCGGCGGCTGAACGACAATTTGAGCAAACTAGCCCGCCATCAAACGGCCGCCACCAGGCTGAGGCTGAAAATGACTGTTGACAGTTGACGCATCGCTCCAAATCAGGGGCGTGGCCAAGCCGATTACCTAACCGCCACTGGATAGCCTGAGAGGCAATAGTTAAAATACTTAAACTCAGCGGCTGTCGATCCCAATCGGTCAAAAGCTCGTTCAAATCTGACCAGGCCTCAACAGCGGCTTGGCCAGTTGGCAGCCAACGCTGATAGCGATTGATAACCTGACTAGCCAGAACAACTGCCGCCAACTGATTCTTTAAGTGGCCAAAGGACTGACGACTGACAGCCGCGCTCAATAACGGCCGTTGTCCCCAAACGATCAGTCCATCAATTATGGTTAACGGCTCAACATGACCGGCCAATTTAGATTGCGGCTTGAATAAACCGCGGCACCCAAGCCTTAATAATCCACGCTGCGGACTGAAAGCGGTAATAATGGCATCATGCTCCTGACTTTGGCGGCGCTGTAAAATCAACAAGCGCTCACTAGTGGTGCGCCGCATAATTATCTAAAAAACTTTGCAAAATCAACATGGCGGCAATAGCATCTTGGTCAGCAGCGGCTTTATGGTGGTTGATCAAACGATCAGCGGCGGCCGTGGTCAGCCGCTCATCAACCAAATGAACGGGGTAACCGCTAGCTTCGGCTTGATCAACAAAATATTGCCAGCCTGGATGGGGATCAGCGGTCTGATCAGCCAAGTGGCGCGGCCAACCGATAATCAATTGGTCAATTTTTTCGCGCTGGATAATTTTCTCCACTTCTGACCAATTGGCTGCTCGGCCATAAGGCAAGGCCAATTTGGTCTGGCTGTCGCCAATAGCTAGACCAATTTTACTAGCCCCCCAATCAATGCCTAAGTAAATAATCGGCTCGATCATTCAGGTAGCGTTAAAATCTGCTGGCCAGTAGCGGTGATGGCAATAGTGTGTTCAAAATGAGCGCTCCAGCTGCCATCAATTGTTTCAAAAGAAAAACCATCGCGCCCAACAGCAATATCTGGACTGCCCAAGCTAATCATTGGCTCAATGGCGATAACCATGCCTGGCTTTAAAACGATGTCTTGCTCACCATATTGATTGCAGACATAATGAGGAATCTGCGGGTCTTCATGAACAGCTAGGCCAACGCCATGACCGACTAAATCACGCACCACACTAAAACCACGTTTTTCTACGAACGGCTGGATGGCTTGGGCGATCTGCAACAAAGTATGGCCAGGCAAAGCTTGAGCAATGGCCAGCTCTAATGATTGTCTGGTGGTGTTAATCAGCTTCTGAACCGCCTGGCTAACCTTGCCAACCGGCACCGTAACGGCCATATCAGTAAAATAACCGCCATGCGGCGAATTGGGATTGATCGGCCAATCTGGCACTATCCCTGGTTGCTTAAGCGGATATTCCATACCTAAATCTAAACCAATAATATCGCCCGATTTTAAAACTCGGCCTGGTGTGGCTGGACCGTGAACAATTTGTTGATTAATAGAAGCGCACAAAGCGGTTGGAAAGGCTCGGCCGCGGTGACTAGATTTATAACCCTTAAAAGCCGGCGCTCCACCAGCTTCGGTAATCAGTTGTAATAATAATTCTTCTAAATCAGCCGTTGTTATGCCCGGACGAACGGCGGCGGCTAATTGAGCGGTAATTCGGCCTAATTTCTGGCCGCCCTCGCGCAACAAAGCAATTTGTTCCGGATTCTTGTAACGAATCATACAATCTCTGGCTTCAATTTAAGAAAACCTCGTTCTTGCAAAGCTAATAAAATATCATTATGGACACTGGCAATATCTTTCTCGCCTTTAATAATAGCTAACTCACCTAATTGCCACCACAAAGCCACCAACGGACCCATGGTTCGCTGATAAAGCGCCAGCCGCTCCTTAATAACCTCTGGATTATCATCAGGCCGCTGTTCTAGGGCTGTTTGGCAATCATCGCAGCGATCAGGCTGCCGGCTTGGCTGGTAAGTTAAATGATACCCAGCGCCGCATTTGGGGCAAAAACGCCGGCCAGACAAACGATGATAAATCTCCTTATCGCTGACACTAATTTCAATGGCGCAGCTCTGGTCCTCATCGCCGATGATATCATTATAAAAATACTCAAATTGAGTCTTGTTGCGCGGATAGCCATCCAAAATAAAACCACGCTGGACGTCAGGCTGGCTCAAACGTTCCATCAATAAACTGTTGATCAAATCATCGCCAACCAACTGCCCTTCATTCATGGCCGCGTTGTGTTCTCCGGTCAGCTGATTATGCTGACGCAAAAGATTGCCAGTGGAAATTGCTGGCAAACCGAGCTGCTGCGATAAGTTGACCGATTGTGTTCCTTTGCCCGAACCCGGCGGGCCGAAAAAAAACAAAATTAATCTGGCCATAGCCAAAAAATTATTGATTTAACTATTCTACTATATCACAATCCATTAAAACAAAACAGGCTCGCTAGCGAGCCTGCCTGTTAACGATCTATTTAAAGTCTAGTATCCATCGTATTGCCGCATGGTCATCTGGGCTTCAATCTGTTTGACGGTTTCAATAACCACCGAAACGACAATCAAGAGAGAGGTGCCACCAATAGCCAGTGACTGCATACCGGTCGCTGATTTCATAATCAACGGTAAAATAGCAATAATACCTAAGAATAAAGCGCCGGCTAGTGTAATTTTGTGGATGACGCCCGATAAATAACGGCTGGTCTGTTGGCCGGGACGAATACCTGGCACAAAACCGCCCTGTTTTTGCAAGTTTTCGGCTACTTGATCAGGATGAAAAACCACTTCGGTATAAAAATAAGTGAAAGCAACCACTAAAATAAAATAGCTGATACCGTAGAACCACTGATTGGCCAACAAACCAATAATCCAGGTTGAGGCACTGGCCAACCAGGCCACCTTGCTAGTCACAAAGAATTGGGCAATCATTGACGGAAAAAGGATGACTGAGACGGCAAAAATAATCGGAATGACTCCGGCCATATTAACTCGGAGCGGCAAATGGGTGGTGCTGCCGCCATAACTATGACCGCCATGCATTTGGCGGGCATATTGCACCGGAATATTGCGCTGCCCCTCACTGATGTAAATAACCCCGACAATCGTTAAAACCGCGATAATAACAAAGCCGATAACCATAAACAGCTTAGAGCTATCATAGGTCAAGGCTAATTGCTGAACTGACTGCGGCAAGCCGGCGATAATACCAGCAAAGATCAACATAGAGATGCCGTTGCCCGTCTTTTTCTCGGTAATTAATTCGCCCAGCCACATCAAGAAAATGGTGCCAGCTGTAATGGTAACGATAATCGTAATATAGCTTAGCCAGTCAATAGAGCCGAGAATCTGATAACTAGAGCGGCGTAGCAAGGCAATCATGCCATAAGACTGGATTACCGCTAATGGCACTGTTGCCCAGCGAGTCCACATATTAATCTTTTGCCGGCCAGCTTCTTCTTTATTCATTTCTTCAATTGATGGAACAATCATTCCCAACAGCTGGAAGATAATTGAGGCTGTAATATACGGCGCCACCCCCATCATCACGATGGAAAAGTTCTGCATGCCGCCACCGGAAAATAGATTCATTAAGCCTAGGAATTGATTGGAAGCGAACAAATCGCGCAGGGCCTGAGCATTGACGCCAGGCACTGGCAAGTGGGCCGCCAGCCGAAAAATTACCAGCATGGCGATGACAAACAAGATATTGTTTCTCAATTCACGAATCCGCCAAATTTTCAGTAATTTTTCCATAAAAGTAATTTATTCAACTATTTTTCCACCCATTTTAGTCAACTGCTCCTGAGCGGCCGCGCTGAGTTTTAGACCTTTAACCTGTAAGTTCTTCAACTTTAATTCGCCGTTGGCTAAAAGCTTAATGTTCTTGGCCTGACTAACCAATCCAGCTTTGAGCAAACTATCAGCTGAAATTACGGCACCATCAGCAAAGCTGTGACCAAGAGCCGATAAATTGACTACTTGATATTTAGGCTTATCAGATTGAAAACCACGTAACTTAGGAATTTGCAACATCGCCTTTTTTAGAGCCATGCGCTTGATACCGCTGACGCCCGAACGAGACTTCTGCCCCTTCATGCCCTTACCGCTGTAATTGCCATGTCCGGAAGCGTTGCCTCGTCCGACTCGCTTGCGCTGTTTGCTAGAACCGGCCGCCGGTTTTAATGTATGGAGTGTCAACATAAAAAGAAATTAATTAATTTACTATTCAGCCTCAGCCTCTATCTTAACCTCAGCGGCTGGCTTGCTGGTTGAACGATGATTAGCCGCCGGCTTTTTCAAGCTACTTAAAGCCTTAATAACACACTTGGCATTATTAATCTTGTTGTGCGACCCCAACATCTTGCTAGTAATATTATGAATACCAGCTAACTCCAAAATAACCCGCACTACGCTGCCGGCAATAATACCGCGACCCTGCTTAGCTGGCTTTAAGAGAACAATAGCTGAATCAGATTTCTGCTTAATCTCATGAGGGATAGTCTTGTCAATCATCGGCACGGTAATCAAGTTCTTCTTGGCTTGATTAACTGCCTTATTGACCGCAATAGTAACATCTAAGCCCTTGGCCAAACCGATAGCGACGCGACCCTTGCGATCACCAATGGCGACACAAGCGCGGAAACGCATTCTTTTACCACCAGCCATAACTCTAGTAACGCGAGCGATGTCTAGAATCTTTTGATCAAATTCATCCTGAGGCTGACGATCGTTGGACCGGCGATCACCGCGGCCGCGGCCGCCGGCATTACCCCGTTGACCGCGATTATTGCCGCGGCTAGGGCGCTCAGTCGCCTGATTTTCAGTAGCAGCGGGCACAGCCTCTGAAGCGGCTTGTTCTTCGCTGACGATAGTATCTTTAACTTCAGTCATAATTGGTGCTAATTAACTAAAATTGCAAGCCAGCTTGGCGAGCGCCTTCAGCGGCGGCTTGAACACGGCCATGATAGGCGCTGCTGCCCCGATCAAAAACTATTTTGCTAACTTTTTTGGTTAATAATTTTTCAGCCATCAAAACGCCGAGAGCTTGGCTAACTTCAGTCTTATTGCCCTTAACCTTAACCTCGCGGCTATGGGCGCTGGCTAGCGTCAAACCTTTGGTGTCGTCGATAGCTTGCAGATACATCCCTCGGTTTGATCGAAAAACGCTCAACCGCGGACAATCAGCCGTGCCGCTAATCTTGGCTCGAACGCGGTGATGGCGCCGAATTTTTTTAGCTGTCTTATTTATACTGCTCATATCATTCTAAATTAGGTAGCTTATTTGGCTGAAGTCTTGCCAGCCTTGCGACGGATAACTTCATCAATATATTTAATGCCTTTGCCCTTATACGGCTCCGGCTTTCTCTTGCGGCGAATCTGAGCGGCAATCTCGCCGATTAATTGTTTATCAATACCGGTCAAAGTAATAATATTGGCCTCAACTTGCCCCTTGATGCCATCAGGCAAAACAAAATCAACCGGGTGAGAGAAGCCTAGATTGAGAGTTAATTTCTGGCCGGCAATGCTAGCCCGGTAACCAACACCGTTAATCTCCAACTTCCTTTCATAACCCTGGCTAACGCCAATAACCATATTACCAATCAACTTATGAAACAATCCCCAAAAGGCTCGCTGCTGACGTTCCTCCTTATTATCAACACTAACCATGATGGCACTGTCCTCAATAACTACATTGATCAATTGATGGATAGCCTGCTTGAGTTGACCCTTTGGGCCGTTAACCGTTAGAATTCCCTTTTCCAAAACGGCAGTGGTGCCGGCTGGCAAAATAATCGGTAATTTTCCTAATCTTGACATATGCTTAATCAATTATCAACAAATTAATAGACGCTGCACAGAACTTCACCGCCTAATCCTTTCTGGCGTGCTTCTTTATTGGTCAATAGGCCAGCTGAAGTAGAAATAATGGCGATACCGAAATTATTGACAACCACTGGTAATTTCTCTTTGCCAGAATAAACCCGCCGGCCGGGACGACTAATCCGACTGATGGCCGTGATAGCTGATTGGCCATTGTTCTGATATTTCAGAACCAAACGCAACTCAGCAAAAGCAGCGGTTTTATTCTTGGCCGAATCCGGATTAATAACTTCAACACCAGCCAGGAAGCCTTCACGCTCCAATATTTTGGCAATATTATATTTCAGCTTGCTCATCGGCAGGACAACTTCAGCCTTTTTAACGGCCGCGGCATTCCTGATACGAGCCAGCATGTCGGAAATTGGATCTATCATAATAAGGTGAACTTAGGAATTTGTAAAAATATATAATTTACCAACTGGACTTAGTGATACCCGGTAAGTCGCCATTGCTAGCCAACTCCCGAAAGCAGATGCGGCAGATTCCAAAATCCCGCATATAGCCATGATTACGCCCGCAGCGCCAACAGCGGCGCACAATCCGACTGGAAAATTTAGGGGTCTTTTTGGCTTTAACAATTAACGCTCTTCTAGCCATAGTCTTCTTCTAGTAGTTAATAAAACTTATTCAGCCTTGAAGGGAAAACCCATCAGCTTAAACAAGGCCAAACCTTCCTCTCTGGTCTTGGCGGTAGTCGCCAAGCATATTTCTAAACCATGAGATTTTTCAATTTCATCGGCGCGGATTTCTGGAAAACAGGAACTTTCCTTAAGGCCGATGCTTAAATTGCCGCTACGATCAACTAGCTTGCTGCTCAAACCGCGAAAATCACGAATTCTCGGCAAAGAAACAGCTACCAATTTTTCAATAAAATCATACATCCGCTGGCCGCGTAAAGTTACTGAGACTCCGACAATCATGCCTTCACGAATTTTAAAAGCGGAGATTGACTTGCGAGCCGGGTTTAACATTGGCTGCTGACCGGTAATCTTAGCTAGCGTTTCACGGACATTCTCAATATAAACTTTGTCTTTAGTGAAGCGGCCAACCCCGACATTAACCACCACCTTGGTTAATTTAGGCACGCCAAAAGGATTGGTGTACTTAAATTCTTTTTTCAAGGCTGGAATTATCTCTTTGTTATATTTTTCTTTCAAGCGCATAAAATGATGTTTACTAGTCAATCAATTGTTGGCAGCGGCGGCATAGTCTGGCCTTGCGAGCCTTAGTCTTGTCACCCTCTTTAACTGCCAAATATTTATAACCAACCCGCGCCGGCTTGCCGCACTGCGGGCAAATCAACTGCAAATTAGAAATATGCAGCGGGGCTGGAAATTCAATCCGCTGGCCGTTCTCACCACGGCGTTGCGGCCGGATATGCTTGATCAGCAAATTAATACCTTCCACGCTGGCTCTTTGCTGACGAGGAAAAGCTTGCAGCACCTTACCGGTCTTGCCGCGATCTTTGCCGGCTAAGATTAATACTTTATCATTCTTTTTAATCTTCATAACTAGATTGATTACGGATTATAAGACTTCCGGTGCCAATGAAGCAATCTTGACAAAGCCGGCCCGGCGGACTTCACGAGGAATAGGCCCAAAAATACGGCTACCGCGCGGTTCATGATTTTTCTTATCAACGATAACGCAGGCGTTTTCGTCAAAACGAATATAACTGCCGTCGGCCCGACGGATTTCTTTGGTCGTCCGGACAATAACCGCTGGCAAGACATCGCTTTTTTTGACAGCCGCATGCGGCACCGCTTCTTTAACAGCCACAATAATCATATCGCCGACGCTGGCATAATGCCGTCGATAACCCTTCATTAAACGAATGCACTGCACCTTCTTAGCGCCAGAGTTATCAGCTACTTTTAATACGGTTTGAACTTGAATCATAAGGATGGCAACTAATTAACAAATTTAACGGCCATTGGCCAAGACGCGCCAGCGCTTATCTTTAGATAACGGACGGCATTCCACAAAGGTTACCTGATCGCCAAGCTGGCAAGTTCCAGCCTCGTCATGAACCTTGTACTTACGGCTAACGGTGTAGCGCTTGTGATACTTGGGGTGGATTTTAACCCGCTCCACCTTGACCACGATGGTCTTTTCCATCTTGTCGCTAACAACAATGCCGCGGAATTTTTTGCGCATGGCCTGTTTAGGGGCAGCGGCCTGATTCTGCTTGGTCATAATTATTTCTGGCGATTATTTAATAAAGTTAGCAAGCGAGCCACCATTTGGCGGGCCACTCGGCCGGTG
>CAYOAH010000014.1:0-499 GCA_964401905.1 uncultured Gammaproteobacteria bacterium | reverse complement strand
TTTTTCGGCCAGCATCAATTGCAATTCGTGCTCGCTCTTGGCTTGCAAATCTCGATATTCCATAGTCTTCACAATAAACAATTAGTTAAGCTGATCGCGGCCGACAAATTGACACTTGACCGGCAATTTGTAAGCAGCCAAATTCATGGCCTCGCGGGCGCGCTTCTCATCAATACCTTCAATTTCAAACATAATAACACCGGGCTTGACTGGAACAATATAATGGTCGACCGCTCCTTTACCTTTACCCATCGGAATCTCACCACCTTTGACAGTAACCGGACGATCAGGGAAAATACGAATCCACAATTTGCCAGTCCGCTGGACATAGCGAGTAATAACCCGACGAGCGGCCTCAATCTGGCGAGCGGTCACCCAGCAGGCGGTAGTGGCTTTCAAGCCATAGCTGCCAAAACTAATGGTGGTGCCACGAGTGGCCACACCGACGCGCTTGGCTTTATGTGATTTACGATATTTAGTTTTCTTGGGCATTAACATA
>CAYOAH010000013.1:0-15248 GCA_964401905.1 uncultured Gammaproteobacteria bacterium | reverse complement strand
AATCAAAAAAACTTAGAGCGGCAACAAAAAACCCAAGAGATAGTTGAATTTTGTTTGAATGAACTATTGGAATTACAAGCTGACGATAGCCTGCTGGCCTTTGTCAGTCCGCGCCAAGAGCCGTGGCCAGAGGGGATTATTGGTTTAGTCGCCGGCCGCTTGTCAGAAAAAACGGCCAAGCCGGTGTTAGTGATTACTAAGAGCGAGAATGGTTACAAGGGGTCGGGCCGCAGCAATGTGGAGAATTTTAGCCTAATTGCTCAGTTGGAAGAGGTGGCCAAAAATTTAGATCGTTTTGGCGGCCATGCCGGTGCCTGCGGCTTTAGCTTGACCGTTCAGCAGCTGCCCAATTTCTTAACCAATATTAAGAAGTTGGCGGCGGCCAAATTGACCGGTTTAGATTTGCGGCCGAAATTAATTATTGATGGTGAATTGCCGGCCGATCAAATCGATTTATCATTAGCGGAATGGCTGGAAAAATTAGCTCCTTTTGGCCAGGGCAATCAACAGCCAAAATTTGTAGCCTACCGGCAAACGATTCGCGATATTAATACGATGGGAGCCAATAAGCAGCATATTAAATTGCGACTGGGCAATTATTGGGCGCTAGCCTTTGGTCAAGCTGAAGACTATCAGGCTCAAGCCTTGCAACCGGGCAGTCAGGTGGATTTGGTCTATAGTTTAGATATCAATCGCTGGCAAGGCCAAGCCGAACCGCAGTTAAAGATTGTTGATTTGCGGCTTTCAGCTGATAAATAAATTAAAACGAAGCATATGGTCAAAAAATTTGTTCATCAATATCTAGTCAGCTATACTGATGGTGGCGCCCGTGGTAATCCAGGGCCGTCTGGCATTGGTGTGGTTTTGCAGAATAAGACGGGTGAAACTATTGGTGAATGGTCAGAGTTTTTGGGTATAGCCACCAACAATCAAGCCGAGTACAAAGCTTTATTGCTGGCCTTAAAGCAGGCGGTAGCTTTGGGCGTAGTTGAGTTAGATTGTCGTTTAGATAGTGAGCTGGTGGTTAAGCAGCTCAAGGGCGAGTACAAAGTCAAACATCCCGACCTCAAGCCTTTATTTGAGCAAGCCAAAAGCTTGATTTCTCAGATTAAAAATGTTAGCTTTAAGCATATTCCTCGCGAGTTGAACAAGCAAGCTGATCGGTTGGCCAATCAGGCGATGGATCAGGGTGGAGACTTTTAGGACGCATAGCTCAGTTGGTTAGAGCGTACGGTTCACATCCGTAAGGTCACAGGTTCGAATCCTGTTGCGTCCACCATCAAACATCTCTCCCAAATGGAGGGATTTTTGTTTTGCGAAAAAGTGGCTTGGTTACTGTATAAGTTAGCGGTTTTGTGGGGATTGGAATGGTTCGAACTTTGGGGAGACCATTTGGTCAGTTTGAATGAGTTTAGAAAATTTTATGGCTTAGATTAGAGGTTAAAAACCTTTTGGTTGAGGGTTCGAGCGCAATATGGATTTTTTGTGAGGATAGTTTGTAAATTGAATCAATCGCGCTATAATGTAACCAAGTTTTACCACCCTCTTATGACTAATGAAAAAACAATCGGCGTGAAGATAAAGGCGTGGCGAGCTAAAAAAGACATGACGCAGGACGAGCTTGCCAAGAAAGCTGATATTCCATACCCCACCCTAGCAAAAATAGAATCGGGAGCCGTTCAAAATCCGTCGATTGAGACGGTGGTGAAGATTGCTGCGGGGTTAGGAATCGGTGTTGATGACTTAATAAAGTAAACTATGCCAAAAATTAAGGATATACCAAAAATTGATCGTCCAAGAGAGCGATTTATGCAAAAGGGCGCTGATGCGCTTTCAAAAAGTGATCTTTTGGCTATTCTTTTGGGTAGTGGAATTAAGGGCAAGAATGTTAGAGATCTTTCCGAAAGTATTATTAAAAAATTTGGTAAAAACTTTTTAAACATAACCGTCGATGATCTCTTAGGGATTTCAGGTATTGGGCAAGCAAAAGCCCTGCAAATAGCGTCTGCTATATCATTAGTCAAAAGGTTTTACGACGAAAACAAAACTAACGAGATTGTTATAAAAAATTCTCGCGATGTTTTATCTTTAACTTACGATTTAAGAGATAAGAAAAAAGAACATTTGGTTTGTTTATATTTAAACGCACGAAATACTTTGCTGAAAAAAGAAACTGTCAGCGTTGGTCTTTTAGATAAAACTTTGCTACATCCGAGGGAGATTTTTTATCCAGCAACTGAATTGAACGCTGCTAGCGTTATTTTAATCCACAATCACCCTTCTGGTGATTCTTCACCAAGTGAAAAGGATAATCAAATTATTGAGAAGATCGCACAGGCTGGCGAAATAATGGGAATACCAGTTATTGATTTTATTATCGTTTCTCAGAACGATCATTATAGTTTTCACGAGAAGTTAAACAAACAAAAAACAGATATTGATTATGTTTCGGACGGAAGCCAAGCGACCTTGTTTGATTTGATGGAAATAGAAAAACCTGTTTATGAGGTCATGATTCAGAAAAGTAATAAACAATATTTTAATGATTCAAAACTCGATAAAAATAACTTTCACCTTCAAAATAGACGCTATTTGGGTAATAAATATAAACTACTTGGGTTTATAGAGGATATCGTTTCAGAAAAATGTGCTGATTTGAAATCGTTTTGCGATATTTTTGCAGGAACAGGGGTTGTTGGCGAAAGATTCAATAAGCCAAATATAAAAGTTATTTCAAATGACTTGCTTTTTAGTAATTACGCCTGCTTGAAGGCGTTTCTAGGAACGTGTTCCTCCTTAGGCAACATTGAGGCGAAGATATCCAATTTAAATTCATTAAAAGCTGATAAAGATAATTATTTCTCTGAAAACTTTGGAAATACTTATTTCTCTTTAGAAAATGCAAGAAAAATTGGGTTAATCCGTGAAGAAATTGAAAAAATTGCAGAAACGGAAGAAGAAAAAAATATACTAATCTGTTCTTTGATTTACGCCGTCGATAAAGTTGCGAATACTGTTGGCCATTATGATGCTTTTCGCAAAGATTTAGACATGGTGCAACACATTGAACTAAAAGTGCCAGATATCAACCACACAATTAATCATAAAAACGAAGTTTATAAAGAGGATGCGAATAAATTGATTAGGAAAATCAACTGTGATGTTTTGTACATTGATCCACCGTACAACTCTCGCCAATATTCAGATGCTTACCATTTATTGGAAAATCTCGCTGAATGGAAAAAGCCCCCTGTTCAAGGCATTGCAAAAAAGATGGATCGTTCGCATATTAAAAGTTCCTATTGTTTAAGAGATGCTACTTTTGCATTTGAGGATTTAATTCGTAATGCAAACTGCAAGCACATACTGCTTTCTTACAACAACACTGGTGAATCTAAGGATGGTCGCTCAAACGCAAGGATAAATGATAACGACATTTTAAGAATTTTAAAAGATAAAGGAACGGTAGAGATTTTTGAAAGAGACTATAAAGCTTTTACAGCTGGCAAAAGTAACGGCGAAGGAAACGCCGAGAGAATATTTTATTGTAAAGTAAATTAGTATGAAAAAACCATGGTCAATAACAACAACGCTTCGAAACCCTGAAAGATTGAGGGATTTCCTTCTAGTACTTCAGGAAATTGAAGGTCAAAAATGGGATCGTGAAAACCAAAGACGCTACCAGATTCTTCTAATTAAGAATCGAGTTTATGGTTATGGGAATACTCAGTTTTACAATGACTTAAGCAAATCTCAAATCGCTCTGATAGACGATATTTCTCAACCTATCCCGTTTGAGCAGGCAGAGGAAATATTTAATTTGAAAAACTACGAAGACCCTGCAATGCGAGGCAGACAGTCAATAAACCCGCTCAAAAAACTAGGGCTTGTCGCCATAAAAGACGGTAAGGTGTTCATAACTTCTCTTGGAAAACTTCTAGTGAAAGAAGACTTCGACTTTGGAGAAATGTTCTTCCGAAGCTTCCTGAAATGGCAGATTCCCAATCCAGATAGTAGAGATTATAACTACGAACACGGTGACGACATCAAACCGTTTATCGGAGTTCTGCATTTAATTGATCAGGTTAACCGAAGGGCGATCTCATTGGGAGAGGCGTCAAAAGGAATAAGCAAAGAAGAGTTCTCGATTTTTGCTCCCACTCTTGTTAATCACAAGGACATTGGTAAGTACGCTGATTCAATTATATCCTTGAGACAAAAAACAGAGGGTAAAAGTAAACAGGAAAAGAAAGCTATTGTTGAACAATATAAAAAGGAATTCGCCGAAGAATTCTTAGGATCAAGTAATCAAACCGAAATAACAAAGTTGCTAAACAACCTCAAAGACTATGGTGACAACGCCCTAAGATACTTCAGACTTACGCGATATTTGTATATTCGTGGCGGTGGCTATTATGTAGACCTAGAACCGCGTCGTTCTGTTGAAATCGAAAACCTGCTGAAAAGCGATGACTCCAGATCAATTGCCTTCGAGTCGGCTGATGAATATTTGGAATACATCTCCGATATCAACGAACCGAAATTACCGTGGGAGACAAAAGAAAAATATATTGAGATCATCGGTAAATTACTCGAGGAAGTTAAAGACTATGAAATCAAGCTCAACATTAAACCTCGCGCAATAGCTGAATTCCATGATTTTAGCGATGAGCAAATGAAGGGGTTGATTCAGGAGCTAAGAGATTATAGAAGGGATCTTCAAAACCAAGAGAACCATAAAGAGTCCCAGAGTGTGGATAAAATCAATGAGTATATTGCTAGCTTGCAAAACATTTTTGACGCCGAAGACAAACCAACCACTTTGGAGAAAATGGCTTCTTTGGGGCTAAATGCATTAAATGACGCGCTTAAAATCCAACCTAATTATCCAGTCGGTGATGACAATGAACCTACATTCACAGCCCCAGCGGGTGTGCCTGATATTGAATGCTTCTATGAGCGTTTCAATGCCATTTGCGAAGTCACAATGCTTACAGGAAGAGACCAGTGGTACAACGAAGGACAGCCCGTCATGAGACATCTGCGTGACTTCGAGGTAAAGAACAACGATAAACAAACTTATTGCTTATTCATTGCTCCACGACTCCATAGGGATACCATCAATACTTTTTGGATGGCAATTAAGTATGAGTACGAAGGAAAGCCGCAAAAGATAGTCCCGCTTTCAATCGGCAATTTTGTCGAACTGCTGAAGATACTCTTAGAGATGAAACAGCAAGGCAAGTTCTTGAAACATACCGAGTTATCAGGGTTGTACGAGGAAATCCTTGCCACATCAAAATTGCATACTGATCCATCAGATTGGATACAAAATATCCCGACCGTGATTCATTCATGGAAACAAACCATTAACGCTTAATCCAATTATGAAAACCAACCTAATTTACAACGGAGACTGTATAGAGACGCTGAATAAAAAAATTGATGAAGAGTCAATAGACTTGATTTTCGCCGATCCTCCATACAATCTCTCTGGAAATGGGTTGAAATGGCAAGGCAACCAAACTGGTGGTGATTGGTATATGGTAAATGAGCAGTGGGATAAAATGACAGCTCCAGAATACATACAATTCACACGAAAATGGATCGGAGGATGTCATAAGGCTCTGAAGAATGGCGGATCAATTTATATTGCCTGCAGCTACCATAACATTGGAGAGGTAATGATTGTGCTTAAGCAGCTTGATTTTAAAATAAACAACATCATTACTTGGTATAAGACGAATGCGATGCCTAACATGACCCGAAGAATGTTTACTCATTCAACAGAGTTTGTGATCTGGGCAGTAAAGGGTGGAAAATGGATATTCAATTATAAAAATCTCAAAGAAATAAATCCTGATAAGCAGAAAGATGGCAGTGATAAACAAATGAGAGATTTTTGGGAGATGCCGCTCGTGCAAGGGAAGGAACGTCTCAGAGGAAAAGATAATCGTGCGCTTCACCCAACGCAAAAGCCAGAAGAAATGTTGAAAAGAATAATACTCGCAAGCTCCAATGAAGGTGATATCGTTCTTGATCCCTTTAATGGAAGTGGCACGACTACATTTGTCGCACAAAAATATGGGCGCAAATGGATCGGAATTGAAAAAGAAAAAAAGTACGTAGAGGCCGCAGAAAAAAGAATGAAAACTTAATAAAATGCAAAAAACTCCTTCTAACAAATTGGCGGTTTATCTCATAAAGGAGGAATTTACAGATCATACTGCCATTCTAAAGAAATGTGACACCCTTCAAACCAAAACGGTAGAAGGTGTCGGTGTTTTTTATTATGGAGATTCACATACTTATAAACCTTCGTGGATAAAAAAGTTTTTCAATTCAGCTCTAGGAGAGATCAATCTATTCAATGCTGTCTCAAGAGCGATTTTGCTTTTGGAGGTTCCTGTTTCTAGCGGTAAGAAAAGGATATTCGCTATTCCTTTTGGCTATGGCTGGACGATGATGATTCCCGGAATTTGGGAAGAGCGTTTTGGTTTACGGACGACCCTGAACATGATTGCTCCCGATACGATCAGGAAGATTGATAAGAAAAGCATGGCTTCGGTGCCAAAAGATACCAGTGAACAACTGAGTAGGGCGGGCATTGCTGCCGATTTTGGAATTGATATCGAACAAGATTTGATTCGGTCAATTACGGGTGGTTCCAAAAGCGAATTGTTTGGAAAAACCATTACCGGTAATGACGCGCTCCATGTATCAGCGAAAATCGACATTTCTGGTATATGTAATTTTTTGAAACAATGCTACGAGAAATTTTTAAGCGAGGAATATAAGAAGGATTTTGCTTGGATTGATCAAATTGCAGAAGTAAAAGACCCTAAAACCAAATTAGAGCTTAACGGTAAACTAATCGATAATATAAAGGCACACAATTTAGACAAAACTTGGCTGGCTGTCCCAGAAATCGTCGAATGGGAAGATGTTGCAGGTTTTTCCTATGATGGTAATAAAGATGATTTAAAAGAGGATATTAGTTTTGCCGATTACTTAAGCAGTCTTTCAGATGAAGAAAAAAGCAATATTTCACTTGAGAAGCTAAAACAAGATGAAGTTACCTGTTTTGCTACAAGTAGCGCTGAAATTAAGTACAATTGGAAGGTTTATAAGTGTGTTTACTGTGAAATAGTAGATGGCGCAAAGAATAAGACCTTTCTGTTGAGCAATGGAAAATGGTTTGAAATAGAGAAGGAATTTTCAGAACAAGTGAATACTGAATACGCTGAAATTAAAAAGATGAATGCGCCGATTACGTTACCGTCCTACAGTCAGAAAAACGAAAATGAATACAATAAGGCTGTAGCGAAACAAGATAGCAGCTTTTGCTGCATGGACAGAGAAAATATCAGTCATGGTGGGGGTCATAGCAAAATTGAGTTTTGTGACCTTTACACAAAGGACAAGGCTATAGTTCATGTTAAGCATTACGGCGGCTCGGCGGTTCTAAGTCATCTTTTTGCGCAAGGCGTAGTTTCAGGCGAATTGTTTTTAGCTGATGAAAAGTTTCGAGAAAAAGTAAATGATAAACTACCGCAGGATCATAAAATTCAGGACACAAAAATCAAGCCTATGGCTTCGGATTACACGATTATCTACGGCATTATTAGCTCATCTGGACATGATCTAGAAATTCCATTTTTCAGCAAAGTCAGTCTTAAAAATGCAAAAAGGAGGCTTGAAACATTTGGTTATAAGGTATTCGTTCAAAAAATTGGTCATTCGGATGATTCTGATGAGGAGTAGTCTTTGATAGCCATTTTCACCTCCTCCACCCACTCCTTCATCTCCACAAAATTATCTTTCAACCAAATGTACCAAAACAAGAATAATTCCTCCGAAAGTCGCCAATGCACTCTTGTCCAAACCTCCATTTCCGAGTCCAAAATGCTAGAAATTTGCCTAGAATTAGCCTTTTCCTCCTCCGGCTCATGTGCTAAATATTCATCGACAGACATACCTTTCTTTACCAACCTTTTGGCTTCCGGTTCGAACCGCGTGTAATAGCCCCCACCATTTAGGCGAAAAGAAAAGTGACGCTCAAGACGTCACTTTGATGATGTTTTGGTGCGAGGCTAACGGCCTCGCTTTTTTGTAAAATTTTTCGGGAATTTGCCAGGTTCCCCAAATGTGCGGCCGATGAACCTCAGACAGTCCAGCAGCTATAAGCTCAAATTTTTGAGCCCCGCTTACTGGCCATGGACTGACCAGGTGGGCAATCTTTTTAGCTAAGCGATCGCCTATTCGGCGGCTAAGCCAAAAATACTCTACTTGTCCGTCGCTGGTTAGCTTGAAAGAGCCGTACTTGAGTAGCCCTCGTTTTAGCAGTAGGATTGCCAGTATTGGCAGCCAGAATATTGATAAAATGTACATTCCTGTCTCCTTTTTTGTTTGGCAATATCTTGCCATAGTGTGGTTGTTTTGTAAAGGCTTAATATTCTTACAGATATAAAAAAGAAGCATCGGCAAGAATGCTTCTTTGGTTGTGTTGTTGTCTTCCCGCTTGCCCGGAAGTTTGTTATTGTAGTAGGAGGGATCGGACGGCGGCCAAGGCGGCGGCTTCGTCTTCCGGCTCAACATTAGCCTTGCTGGCAAAGCCAGAGGCAGTGATGCCAGCGGCTTTGATGGCCCCGAGGATGTCCAGCTGGCTATTGCTGGACCCGAAGGAAATTTGCAGAGTGGGATGGCCGACGGATTTGTTGAAGGCCATTCCTTCAACTACCACGATTTTGGTGCCGAGCTTGTATAGCTCAGACATCAGGGTAGTCATATCCACGGCCAGATTGGTTGTCTTAACCCTGACAATGTTGTCCCCCAGGTCCTGACGGCCGGCGATGATTTCCTGGTGGTTTCTGAGGATTTCATCATATTCGGCCATCCAGCCAAGGATGGTTTCGTCGGGCTGAGTGTTCTCGGCGAAGTGCTTCGCCAAGTAGACTCGGCGACTGTCATCAGCGATTTTGCTTTTGACAGCCTTATTGACCAACCCACCGAAGTGGGTGTCAAAATTCATTCTGTCGCCGGCGTCAGCGGCGCCAAGTAGTTCTCCTGTGTGCTCATCAACCTCTTTACCGAGGAGTGAGAGCAGGAGGGCGCCGGATGATTTGATATCGCCGGTGGCTTGGCTGACTGGCTCAATGAGCAGGTCAGCGAACGATAGCCCAGCCTCGCTGAAGGCCTGTTCCCAGTCTTCGCGGCAATGCTCATCGAGCACACCGACGACTCGGTGACCAGCAGCAGTGATGCGGCGGAGAAAATCCACCGTCATCGACTCGTCCCTGTTGTTGACGGCCAAGTCCACAAAGAGGACTTTTCGGTTGGGCTTCCAGGCAGTCGGGTCGATCTTGTCGACTGTGAAAGCCTGGGTAAAAATGATTTCTGTATCCGGCTGGCAGACAGTCCGGAGGGCGGCGGCACTGGTGCAGACGCCATCAACCGAGCCAACACTGACAATAAGATTAAAGAATTTTTCCATGTATTCCTCCAACCGAGTCGGGACAGAGCTAGGGCTTATGGGGTGTGGTGCCTAGATGTATTTTCCGATACTGGTTATTTTATTTTTAAGGTATTATGAAACTATAGCACATTAAAGCAATTTTGTCAATAAGCTATAACTAAAAACAGTTGACTATTAGCTTGGTAGCTGTATAATAAATTTTAGACCAGACAGCCAGCGGGCAGCCGCTATTTAGCTTACTAAGTAGAGGAAAGTCCGGACTCCCGCGGCGCTTAGCGCCGTGTCGCGATAACGGGTAACGCCCGCCGCGTTTGCCGCAAGACAAGCGTAGGGAAAGTGCCACAGAGACAATACTAGCGATTATATCGTCAAAGGTGAAAAGTCAGTTGGTGTTGCGGCTTGCCGTAGCTACAACTGTCGCTAATCAGCAATGATTAGTCGTGGTAAACCCTATCTGGAGCAAGAGCAAACTTTTGGTTCGCCAAAAGACAAAGTAGCTCGCTGGAGCCGTTGAGTAATTGACGGCCAAGATAAATGGCTGCCGTCCCTTTAGGGATACAGAATCCGGCTTATAGCTGGCCGTCGGTCTAAAATTTAACACTTATGAAACGGAGCGAATTATTTTTTTCTTTTATTTTGGTGCCGGTTGATTTTTTAATGGTTTTTTTGGCTGGTATTTCCGCTTATCATCTGCGGGCTAGCGAGATGGCCACTGGAATTAGGCCGATCTTATATAATTTGCCTTTTGGCGAATTTTTGTGGTCGCTAGTCGTAGTAGCGGTGGCTTGGCTAATTATTTTTGCGATTGCCGGCTTATACCGAGCCCGTGGTATCAAGCGTTTTGACGAGTTGAACCGAGTTTTCTTCGCTTGCTTTGCTGGTTTTGGCTTGATTGTTATTTATATTTTCTTTTTCCGTGAATGGTTTTCTTCACGGTTTATTATTTTAGTCGGCTGGTTATTGGCTTGGGCTTATGTTAGTTTAGCGCGGTTGGTTGTCCGTTTTATTCAAAAACAATTGTTTCGTTATGGCACCGGCGTCCACCGAGTCGTGATTGTCGGCCGGGGAGCCTCGGCTGATAAATTAATCAGAGAATGGTTTAGCCATCGGTCGCGGGGTTACCAGGTAGTCAAGCATTATGATGATTTTAGCTTGGAAACAGCTCAGGAACTAGCTGAATATTTGCAGATAAAAGCGGTTGATGAAATTATTCAAGCTGATCCCAATTTAAGTAAAGCCGAGGTTGTTCGGCTCTATGATTTTACTGATGAGCATCATTTAACCTTTAAATATATTGCTGATTTGTTGGATACCAAGGTTTTGAAGACTGAGGTTGATGAAGTAGCCGGCATACCGGTGGTAGAAGTTAAGAAAACCACCCTGGATGGTTGGGGACGGATTAGCAAGCGTTTATTTGATATTATTGTTTCCGGCATTTTAATTATTATTTTAAGCCCAATTTATTTACTCACCGCTATTGCCATTAAATTGGATTCAGCCGGACCGGTTTTCTTTAGCCGCCTGGATGATGGTTCGCCGCTCTGTCGGATTGGTCAAGCTGGTCATAAATTCCGTTATTTAAAATTCCGTTCAATGGTGCCAGGCACCGATAGTTTGCGCTATACTGAGCTAGCCGACCGCAATGTCCGCGATGACGGTCCGATGGTCAAGATCAAAGACGATCCGCGGATTACTAGGGTTGGCAAATTTATTCGTCGTTTTAGCATTGATGAGTTGCCCGAATTATTCTTGGTTTTTATCGGTTCAATGAGCCTGGTCGGTCCGCGGCCGCATTTGCCGGAAGAGGTGGCTAAATATCAGCGGCATCACAAAAAAGTGCTGACCATCAAGCCGGGGATTACCGGCTTGGCACAGGTCTCCGGCCGCTCTGATTTGAGTTTTGAAGAGGAGGTTAAGCTAGATGTTTATTATATTGAGAATTGGTCGCTAGCTCGAGATATTCGCATTTTACTAAGAACTCCGATGGCCGTACTTCGTCATCGTCAAGCCGCTTAATTATGAAAATTGCTTTGATTCATGATCACCTAGCTCAGGATGGCGGCGCTGAAAAGGTGCTGAAGGTGCTGGCTGAAATGTATCCGCAGGCCGATATTTATACCTTGCTTTACGAACAAAAGCATGCCGATAAATATTTTTCCGGTCGGACAATTAAGACGTCATTTATCCAAAGAGTTCCGGGCGGAGTAAAGCATTATCGCTGGTTTTTGCCATGGATGCCGATGGCGGTGGAATTTTTTGATTTATCCGATTACGATTTGGTTATTTCTGACGCCAGTGCCTTCGCTAAGGGCGTGATTACTGGTCCCGAGGTGCCGCATATTTGTTATTGCCATACGCCAACTCGTTATTTGTGGGATTATACTCATCGCTATATTGCTGAGCTGCGTTACAATAAATTTTTGAAAAAGATCGTTTCATTGTTTCTGAATTATTTACGTCTTTGGGATCGCCAGTCGGCTGATCGGGTTGATTATTTTATCGCCAACTCTAAGTTAGTTCAAAAAAGAATTAAGAAATATTATAGTCGCGATAGCCAGGTAATTTATCCACCAGTTGATATTGATAGTTTTCAGATTGTTAATCAACCAAGTGATTATTTTTTGATTGGTGGCCGAGTGGTGGCCTACAAGCGGTTTGATTTGGTAGTGGAAGCTTTTAAAGAATTAGGTTGGCCGGTTAAGATTTTTGGCGATGGTGTTGATCTGGGCAGATTAAAGAAGATGGCCGCCGGGGCTAGCAATATTGAGTTCTTGGGACGGGTTGATGAAGCCAAGAAGGTTGAGCTATATCAAAATTGCCGGGCCTTTCTAAACCCGCAAGAAGAAGATTTCGGCATAACCGTGGTTGAGGCTATGGCTTGCGGCCGGCCAGTGATTGCTTATGCTAAGGGCGGAGCGCTAGAGACAGTGATTGATGGTCAGACCGGTGTTTTCTTTCAACAACAAACTGCCAAATCATTGATTGCGGCCTTGCAACGCTTTGACCAGCTGACATTTAGTCCGACTACTATTCGTCAACAAGCCGAGCAATTTTCTCGGTTGAATTTTGAACAGCGCTTCAAAGATTTTGTTAATCAGTCGCTAGCTGATTTCCGGCAGCGTTAAATAATATGCGGATTGCCGTTGACGCTAGGCCGCTGCTAGCTAAACAGATCAGCGGTATTCCCGAGTATACTGGGCGATTAATTGATGCTCTGGCAACTGCTCATCCCGAAGTGGATTGGCAGCTTTTTTATAGCAGTTGGCGTCAGCGGCCTGACAATTGGCTGAATCTTAAGGAGAAGCCGAATATTAGTTGGCACCCGCTAAAATGTCCCAATAAATTAATCAATGGCGCGGCTTGGCTATTTGACCGGCCACGTTTGGATAAGTATTGTCCGGCCGATGTCTGGTTATTACCGCATTTCAATTTTACACCGCTAACTGGCCGGATACCGACTGTCTTAACGATTCATGATTTATCTTTTTTGCGTCAGCCAGAATTTTTTTCTTGGCGCCGTCGTTTCTGGCACGCCAGTCTACACTTACCCAGATTAATTAATAAAGTTGATAGGATAGTGGCGATCTCGGAAAATACTAAACGTGATTTAATGGAATTATTGGCCGTGCCTGAAGAAAAAATTACGGTTATTTATTCGGCTGCCAATCCGGATTTTCAGCCGATTGCGCCTAGTGATCCGCGTTTGGTTAATTGCCGCCAGAAATACGATTTGCCAAAGCGTTTTATTTTGTCGCTGGCAACTTGCGAACCGCGCAAGAATTTAGTCAATATTATTCGGGCTTATGACAATTTACGCCAGCGCTGCTCTGAGCTTAAAGATTGTCCATTGGTGATTGCCGGTGGTCAGGGTTGGAAACAGGGGGCAGCTAAGCGAGCTTGGCGTCAGTCAGTCTATCGGTCAGACATTCATTGGTTGGGTTATTTATCGGCCGATGAATTACCGGCTCTGTACAATTTAGCCAGTTTAATTGTTTACCCTTCATTTTATGAAGGTTTTGGCCTACCGGTTTTAGAGGCGATGGCCTGCGGTCGACCGGTAATTACGGCCGCCGCTACAGCTTTACCAGAGGTGGCCGGCACGGCTGCTTTATTGGTAGATCCGGCTGATAGCCAAGCCTTATCGCGAGCCATGGAACAGGTCTTAACTGATAGGCAATTAGCCGAGCAATTAGCTCAAGCTGGACTCCAACAGGCCGGTCAATTTAGCTGGTCAAAAACAGCTGAGGAGTATTGGAAACTGCTAAGATTTAGCGCATAGGCTAAATGACAGTGCCGGCTCTTTTTGTTATACTAAAATCGTTATTAAACCGCTAATTTTTACCCCCAATGCCTGACCAGTCTTTTGTCCACCTCCATGTCCACAGCCACTATTCCTTGCTTGACGGCATGGGTAAGATTGATGAGTTGGTGGAAGCAGCCAAGGCTGATGGAGCCACGGCGGTAGCTTTGACGGATCATGGGGTCATGTATGGCGTGGTAGAGTTTTATCAGAAATGTCAGAAAGCCGGCATCAAGCCGATCATTGGAGTAGAAACCTATTTATCTCCTGGCTCGCGCCACGACAAGAATAGTCAGACCGAGCGCAGCTATCATTTAATTTTGTTGGCCAAAGACCAGACTGGTTACAATAATTTATTGAAATTGGTCAGCATTGCCCACTTAGAGGGCTTTTATTATAAGCCGCGGATTGATTGGGAGTGCTTGCAAGAACATAGCCAAGGCTTGATCGCGATGAGCGCTTGTTTGGCCGGTGAGATCCCGCGGTTAATTATGTCCGGTAAAAAAGAGCAAGCCAAAAAGCGGGCACTAGAGTATAACCAATTATTCGGCCAAGGCAATTATTATTTAGAATTGCAAGACCACCCGCACTTGCCGGAACAAGAGGCGGTTAATCAGGAATTTATTAAATTGTCGCAAGAAACCGGTATCCCGCTGGTAGCCACCAATGATGTTCATTATATTAGGGCCTCGGATCGCGATGTCCAGGATGTTTTATTGTGCTTACAAACTAAACACAAGAAGAATGATGCCGGCCGGATGAATATGCTTGAGGATGATTATTCTTTCCGGCCTAGTACAGAAATGGCTGCCGCCTTTGCCGCAGTTCCGGAAGCGGTTAGTAATACTATTAAGATTGCCGATCAATGCAACCTAGAGTTAGCGATGGGCCAAGTTCTATTGCCGCATTTTGCCGTGCCTGATGGTTTAACGGCCCAAGATTATTTGCGCCAGCTATGCTTGGACGGGCTGGTTAAGCGTTACGGCCAAACTTATGAGGAAATAGAGCCGCTTTATCGAGAACGGATGGACTATGAGCTGGAGATTATTGCTAAAATGGGTTTTCCTGATTATTTTTTAATCGTTGCTGATTTTATCAATTGGGCTAAAGATAATTCAATTGTCGTCGGTCCGGGTCGTGGCAGCGCCGCCGGTTCATTAGTCTGCTACTTGATTGGTATTACTGAATTATGTCCTATCGCCTATGATTTGTTGTTTGAAAGATTCTTAAATCCGGATCGTATTTCCATGCCGGATATTGATACTGATTTTGCTGATATTCGTCGTGAAGATGTGATTGAATATGTTTCAGAAAAATATGGCCGCGATCATGTCTCGCAGATAATTACTTTTGGAACCATGGCGGCGCGAGCGGCTATCCGTGATGTTGGACGGGTGTTGGATGCCGGCTATGAATTTTGTGATAAGCTGGCCAAGATGGTGCCGATGTTTATGAAATTACCAGAAGCCTTAG
>CAYOAH010000012.1:11167-16320 GCA_964401905.1 uncultured Gammaproteobacteria bacterium | reverse complement strand
CTTCAGACAGGGTTATTTTGACATGGCTTTGACCGAAAACTTCAGCAAAACTCTGAGGACGATATTGGCGGTAAAGGGTAGACATAACGAAAATTATTTATTAACTGATTTTTTGATAAACAAAGAAACCGTCTCTAATTTCTTTATTAGTTCTAGACTGGACCAACTTGAAATCATGTTCTTTGAAAAATGAGGTAAGATTATCAGGATAATAGGCGCGGATATGCAATAATTCCACCCGTTCTTCCGGCAAGAAATGAATAACTTCATTGCGTAATCGAATAACGAATTTTTTATTAAATAAAAAGAAAAATTTAAACAGGATGGCGCCAATAGATTTTTCTTTAACCATTTCCAGGCTAAGCTTGCCGCAGTTAGGATCAACGCCGACATTGCGCAAGGGGCTAATTAGCCACTGAGTCATTTCTTTGTCCGATAAATAACCGGCATAAAAATTAAACAATTGTAAATCCTCTGAATTGTCTAAGCTGTTGCGAATTCTAATATCTAAGAACAATAAGTCATTCTTCTTGAGAACACTATAAAGGCTATCAATAATGTTGGTCTGATTGACATTGCTAATCGTCCCTCCAAGAAATAAGAATCCCCGACAATCAAAGGCGTCGGTCAGCTGAGCAATCTCATCGCGAAAGTCCTCGCTAACCAAGTCAGCGCATAAGAACTGATTGTCAATCTTGAGCTCAGCCAGATTATTAACGGCTAAATCTAGCATTTGCCGCGATGAATCAACACCGAAATAAGTAAAGTTGTAGCCCTCTTTCTTAAGTCTCTTCAACATCACCTTCTCGCTGGAAGCATCACCGCAGCCTAGGCTCACCAAAGCGAAACGCTGTTTTTTCTTGAACTGGCCAGCGACCAAATCGTAATAATCTTCGGTAGAAAAATCAACGGGCAGCGGCGTTGTCGGCTTGTTGTAAGCCTGATAATAAAAATTGGCCCCGTCGTCTAGATAAAGAAACTTCTGCTCCAAGCTCCTGTTCTTAAGACAGTCAATCATCTCTTTGTCCAGTTCCAAATCGGAGACCAATGAATTGATGGGTGTCATAATTTTATAATTAAACGCGAAACTTAGATATACCCAATTGAACGCCCAAGTCGGGATTGGCTGTATAGCCTTGGCTAAATTGGAATTCGGCTCGAAAGTTTCTTCCGTCACTGGTTATAGATAAAATCTCAGCGGTTTTATTAAATAATTGATCGGCCAGCATTTTTTCAAACAACTTTTTATCAGTCATCTGCCAAATAATAGCATTGGTATGACTATAAACCAAATCATACATTTCGCAATCCAGATCAATAAATTGTTTTTTGTATAAATCGTCTTTCAATTGAACCAAGTTCTTAAAGTGACCGCGCCGCAGGAAGGCCTGCCAATTAGCCATAGCCTTGGCGACAGTTACCCCAGACCGATCATAACCCAAGATCTCTTTAGTCGGCAGAAGAATCGCTTGAGTTTCAAAGGCCATTCTAATCTGTTTGTTGTTTGGCAAATGGCTTATTGTGTTCAAATTATGCTGACGATCAGCAATTTTAAGCAATAAGCAACGAACATCTTGACTGCCGGCCCACAACAGCCGCTCAATATCATCATCAAATTCTTGGCCTTGACAATAAAAATTACTGCGATCTTTAGTGACTGAATCAACCAAGAAGCCAACCTGGGTGCCAAAGTCGCGATAGATATCACCCATCAGACAATCCGGGCAATCTTCAACCGTATCATGAAGTAAGGCCGCTGCCGTCAAAATCGGATCGGCAAATTTCTCAGCTAAAATTTCGGCCACGGCAACCGGATGAGTAAAATAGGGTTGACCAGACTTGCGTTTTTGACCGGCATGCAAATGACGAGCCAAATTCCAGGCCTTCTTTAATAATTCTTCGTCGGCCGCAGTCAGCTGCTTAAAACTGTTAATTATTTTTTTGTCCGGCCACCACCCTAGCATAATTTTATTCGGCAACCAAGTTCTCTAGGGCGGCAAAATTGGCTGGTAAATCCCGCGGAATCAATATGGCAATCCGATCGCCAGGCTGCGCCCGAAAATAACTAACACTCGCTTTGAGCAACCGCCAGCGCTGATGTTCATAGACAGCATAATAATTGCCATCCGGCGCCTGTTCCAAGCTGGCAACCAAACGCCGCCTTTCTACCGGGCTAACTTGCTTATAAAGAAAGTGCCCACGCGGACCGATGGTTAATTTTAAACTATCCCCAGCAACTAACTTTGATTTGGAGGCATAATTGGCTGGAACAGCATAGGCTTGGCCAGTGGTGGCAATCATCTGTTCGCCGTCAAAATAACCCTCAACAATCTTATCACCATCATCAATCGGCTGAGTTAATGAGTCAATTACTTGATGATCAGCTAAAGATGGCTGATTAGTTATCTGAATAATTGATCGCAATTCTTGAGCCAACAATTCTAAACGACTAGCGATATTTTGCAAAGCGCCTGATTGATCAAGCGGCTGGCTGTCTTTAACTGGCGGCTGATGTTTTGAAATCGGCTGGGGTTGATCGGGCTGATTAAAAACAACGGCCTGGTCAGGTTGCCAAACATCATTATTAACTGGGTCTTGGTTTTTATCGGTTGAACTGGACATAAGCTATAAATTAAATTTGCCGCGTTGACTAATCTCCGCCTCTACTAAAGACCGGTCTTGCCCATATTTGAGGCGACTTAATTGGCGAACATTACTGGCTAGCTCCATGTTCTCTTGACCAGCTAACGGCCACGGCGTTTTCAGGGTAAACGGCCGTGAAGCAGTGTTGCTAATTAACAGTTTGATATAAGCAGTAAATTTTTCGACATTAATTAAATCGTAGGCATCAAAAGTTGGTGCAAATTCTTTTTGTAAAACCTCGGCATCTTCAGAACCAATCTTAAAGGAAATAACTGTGCCGACATTACCAAAAACTGCATCTTTAATGGCGGTATCGCCGCGGGCCACCAATTGGCCGATATACTGATGGGCAATGATCAAGCCGAGTCCATATTTTCTAGCTTCTGACAAAATCTGACAAACTGAATTGGTGGTAAAATTTTGAAACTCATCAATATACAAGAAAAAATTGCGGCGCTCTTCTTTGGGCATATCCGCCCGCGACAAAGCAGCCATCAACAGCTTGCCAACCAAAATCATGCCCAATAGATAAGCATTGAGCTCGCCGACCAAGCCCTTGGGCAGACTGACTAGTAAAATCTTGCGTTTATCCATGATGTCACGGAAATTAAAGGCGCTGGTTTGTTGAGCAATAATCGGCCGCATCATGTCATTAGAAATAAAAGAGGTCAGTTTGGAAGTAATATAGGGGACAACGTTGGCCAAGGCGGCGTCACCACCGGCTTTTTCGGCTTCCTTGCGCCAAAAATCAACCACTGTTTGATCGGCACAGCGGGAAAGTTTGAGATTGCGGAACTCAGCATCAGCTAAAACTCGAGGAATTTCCATTAAAGTTGAGCCGGATTCGGGATCAGCCATAACTAGCAGCATGGCATTACGCATATATTGTTCAAAAATCGGACCGCCGGTTGATTTCAAATCATAGAGCTTATCAAAAATACCAATCATTTCGTTGATAACAAAGGTTTTCTGTTCCGGGTATTTGGCATCAAACTCTAATAAATTCAAACCCATCGGCCGCTCTAAATCAGCTGGCGCGAATAAGATAACATCTTCGGCCCGCTCTGGCGGCACTCTAGCCAAAATATCATCAACTAAATCGCCATGCGGATCAATAACACAAACGCCGGCGCCGCTCAGAACATCCTGAATAGCCATATTAGCTAACAAAACCGATTTACCAACACCGGACTTACCAATAATATAGGTGTGCCGCAAACGATCATCTTCTTTAATAAGAACATCTTTCTTGATACCGCGAAAAATATTGTGACCCAATAATAAGCCATGATCGGGCACATCGGCTGGAGCCGCCGCTTGCTTAGCGGTCAACCATAAAATATTGGGAGTCTCGGCATTTTGCAAAGGAAAATGAAACAAGCTAGACAACTCCTCAGTATTCAATAAGAAACTGCCTTTCGTGTCAAAACGACGATAGATAAACTGTTCAATCAATTGCTTGGCTGGCCGGCGACGCGGCTTATTGCTAAAACTATTGCCGTATTCATAATAATTATACTGATGCAAAGCGTTGGCTAAATCATTGAGCAAATTGTCGGAATGGGCTTGACTGCTAGAACAAGCGATTAGCCGCAAGTTGACATCCAGACCAGCTTTGGCGTTTTTTTCTTCCATTAACTTAAGCATATCGCCCTCCATAGCCGTCAACTGCTTGTCCAATTGTTTGGCATTGGCCTGATCCTGGCTTTTCTTGCTACCGAAAGATTCTTGCATGAAATCCGACCAACCGCCGAACGGCCCGTGTTTAAGAGCTGCCGATACCGATTTATTCTTGTGTGATAATTCAACGATTTTTTTAACCGTGCCGTGCCAGATACCATAAGCACTGCGCACCGTGTATTGGATTGCCAAACTATCGTCAGCCGATAATTTAGACATAACATTGAGTTGGGAGTTCATCAAGTCGGCTTCTTGCTGGTCATAGGTCTTGATTGGCAGGGCATAATGACGGGTCGTCTTCAAACTGCCAACAGCAATATAGCTCTGCGGCTTAAAAAGATTATAGTCGGCCACTTCTTCTAGCGTAGCGTCAGGATAATGAGCATTGATCTGCTGCTCCAAATAGCGAGCCAACCGCCGCGGAGCAACAACATAAAAAGCAATTAATCCTTGATTGGCAACAATTTCAAAAGAAAAATGATCATCGCGGCCCCACAACCAAACCCCTAAGCCGCGCTGAGCCCGTAAGCCGCCGATACTAGCGAAAATAGTTTCGGCGCAAGCGATTTCTTCGCGCATCTGTTGGACAGTAAAATTTTGATTTTGGTCGCGTTGACGATCTTTCGGTAATTTAACCAAATAGACCACTTGATCAAAGTAGCGATGCCGGCTAAACCAGCGCCAAATCAAATGACGCCATAAGATAACCAGCCCCAGGCCGGCGATAGCCACTATGGCAATGGCCAAAACGACCAATAAGCCACTGCTGCCATCAAAAAAATCAAATAATCCGTCCATAATGATTATTTATCTTTTAAAGCCATAATCTT
>CAYOAH010000012.1:0-11067 GCA_964401905.1 uncultured Gammaproteobacteria bacterium | reverse complement strand
GGCGCTTGCTCAAAACTGGACTTCAAGTGTTCTTGAGGCATAAAAAATAATTACTTATCTGAAATTATTATATCACAAACTAAGCGATTGAGCCACTGACCAAAAGTTGTGGCCGTTGTCATCTTTATGCTATAATTGTCTTGATAATCATTAACTAAAACTATGGGCAAATATTTGCAAGTTTCCAAAAAAATTGAAGAATTGATTATTGATAATCCCAAAACTGCCGGAGCGCTAAGCTGGCTCAACGTCAATAGCGCCGGTAAACCAGAACTGGAATATTTGCTTAAGCGCCAACATTTTACCCTTAATCACTTAAAGGCCTCATTGGCCAAAAGCTCGGCTGAGCGTGCTTCAGTTGAAAAAGAAAAAGACTATATTTTTATTATTCTCCACTTCCCAATAATTAAAAATGGCTTAGTCCTACCAGCTGAAGTAGAGTTTTTTATGGGTCATGGTTATTTAATAACTATCCATAATGGCGATCTACCACCACTAATGGACTTCTTTAATATTTGCAAAAAAGATGAAAACTCACTACTGGCTTATGAATTAGAATCGTCATCGGTCCTCCTGTATGAAATACTGGATCGCCTAATTAAATACTGTTATGAGGTTTTAGATGGACATAGCAAAAGAATTACCCACGCCCAAGACACTATTTTTGATCTGGCCAGCAAGCAGCGCGATACGGCTAGCGAAATATTAACCCTGCGTCACAATATTATCAAAATCCGCAAAATCCTACAGAATCACAAGAACATCTTGCAAAGCTTGACCGAAATGAAAAGCAGCCTAGTGCCGGCCAGTGAACTAAAAAAATATTATTCTTCGCTAGTAGATCACTCTAAACGAATTTGGGAAAATCTGGAAAACCAACGCGAAATGATTGAGGTTCTTAATGACACCAATGAATCTCTATTAAATGACCAGATGAACAATATCATGAAAACATTGACCATATTTTCCGTTATTGTCTTTCCGTTAACCCTTTTTGCCGCCATTTTTGGTATGAATACCGTTGAAGGCATGCCTTTTATGAGTCAGGCTAACGGATTTTGGTTTGTAATCTTATTAATGTTGCTAGCCACTTGCGGAATGTTAATCATCTTCAAAAAGAAACGCTGGCTATAATGGTCTCTAAATCAGTTATTGATTCAATAGCGACTAGCTGCTGACGAATTTTTGAGGCTTGCGGCCAACCCTTGACATACCAGGCCAAAAACTTGCGCAACTCAATCAGGCCAGCCTGACCTTTATTCTCAACAACCAATTTAGCATGACCAAGCATTAACTGACTAAGTTCGGACCACGACAAATCGATATTTATCTGCTGAGTAATTTCTTGAAAAATCCATGGCCGACTAAGCGCTCCTTGGCCAACCATTAAACCGTCAGCTTGGCTGGCTGCCAACAGCGCTTGAGCGCTAGCTAAATCAACTATCCCGCCATTAGCCAATAACTGACCGCCAACATAAGGCCGGCAAGCGGCAATCGCGGTCGGATCAGCCGGGCCGCTAAAACCAGCCGCTAAGCTGCGCCCATGGACAGCCACAGCGGCGATTGATAAATCGGCCAAGTTAGCTACAAACTGCTGAGCGCTAATACCTTGATTAAAAGCTCTTATTTTAACGGACACTGGTCGATCAGTATTATCTAAAACCGCCTTGACCACTTCCCGAGCTCGTGGCAAATCAGCCCCGAGGGCAGCGCCGGCGCCCTGCTTGATTATTTTGGGCACTGGACAGCCAAAATTAATATCTAGCCCATCCGGCTGTATCTTTTCGGTAATTATCTGAGCGGCCACAGCAAATTGCCGTGGATCAGCGCCAAAAAGCTGAACGACATAAGGACGCTCTATCGGCTTAAAGGCCAACATTTCCAGCGTTTTGCGCTGGTCATGAACCAGGGCGGCCACGCTGGCCATCTCACTGACCACCACTTGAGCCCCATAGTTCTTACAAACTTGACGAAAAGCGCTGTCAGTAGCGCCAGCTAAAGGCGCCAAGACCAAAATTGGCTTGGGGAGTTGAGACCAAAAGTTAGCCATACTGTTTAGACAGGACGCAACTGGCTGCCGTCAGGACCATCCTCAATCTTATAGCCGGCTATTAATAATTGCTGGCGCAAATTATCAGCTAGACTAAAGTCGCCGACTTGCCGAGCGGCTTGGCGCTGCTCAAACATTTTAGCAACATCTTTGGGAATAGCCGCCGCATCAACGGCCAGTATTTGACGACTCTCAGCCAGATTAAGACCAAGAACCTGATCAAAATCTAAAATCGTCGCTAATTTATCGGCCGGCGTCAATTGACTGTTTATAACAGCAAAAACGATAGCCAGGGCCTGGGCGGCATTAAGATCGTTATTAATCGCTTGTTGAAATTGAGCTTGAAAAGAAATAGCAATTTGACCAATGACTGACCCTAGATCAGCCACTTGCCGATACAACCCAGAGAGAGCCTGATTGGCAGCCACTAAGCTATCGGGATTATACTCCATCGGCTTACGATAATGAACTTGCAAAGAGGCATAGCGATAAGCTAGCGGCGATATCTTGAGATCGGCTACTACTTTGTCTAGGGTTAAAAAATTGTCGGCACTTTTGGCCATTTTTTTACCGCCGACAATATTTAAGAAAGCATTGTGCAACCAATAACGAAAAAACGGCTGGCCGGTGGCCGCCTCTGCTTGGGCAATTTCATTAGTATGGTGAACATTAATATGATCAATGCCGCCGCAATGAATATCTAAATGACCGGCTAACAGTCGCAAACTCATCGCCGAACACTCCAGATGCCACCCGGGAAAACCCTTACCCCAAGGAGAATCCCATTCCATCTGTCGTTTTTGCCCGGCTGGACTAAACTTCCAGACTGCAAAATCAGTTGGCTGCCGTTTTTCTGGGTTCTTATCAACTCGCGCCCCTTCACGTAATTGTTCTAGCGGCAGATGGCTTAATTTATTGTAGTCAGCCACTCGGCTAGTATCAAAATAAAGGCCATCGCTTGTCTTATATAAGTACCCCTTATCATCTAGGGTCTTAGCTAGGGCAATCTGTTCGGCAATATAATCAGTGGCGCGGCAATAAGTGGTCGGCGGCCAGATATTTAGAGAAGCAAGGTTAGCTTGAAAAGCTTTAGTATAAAATTCAGCGATTTCCCGAGCCGTCTTGTGTTCACGGGCAGCTCCCTTTTCCATCTTGTCGTCGCCGGCGTCGCCATCGTCGGTTAGGTGGCCGACGTCGGTAATGTTCATTATATGTTGAACATCATAGCCGTTATATAGCAAAACTCTTTTTAGCAAATCAGCAAAAAGATAGGCGCGCAGATTGCCCAAGTGGGCATAGTTATAAACCGTCGGACCGCAAGTATACAAACCGACGACTGGCGGCTGCTGCGGCTGGAAGATCTCTAATTGGCGGCTAAGGGTATTATAAAGAGACAAATCGGTCATAATTAAAAGATTGCCAGTAAGCCAAAAACAATGGCAATGCCCAAGAATTCAACAGCAAAAATTCTTAAGAATGTGGTTCCAGAGCGGTCGGGATCAATAAAAGGCATATAACAAAGTTAAGAATTAGTTCGTTCTTTAGGGGTTACCCAAAAACCCATATACTTACCCAACATCAACCTGGTTTGCGCCTCTAGGCCAGGAATGGCCCCAAAGAAAACAATGGTAATCGGCAAAAAGATCCATTGGCCAACCATGCTAAAGCGCCGCCACCAAGGGTTGCCGGCCGGCCGTTTCGGTAGCAATAGGGAAGAAATAATGGCCGACAAAACCATGCCGATCATGGCAATTGACATTAAGACTCTGGTTACATTGGGCAGATTATTGGATAAAACGGTTTGATTAAAACGATCGCCACCAAAAAATAGCGGCAGCCAGCCGACAAAACCAATAATCAGGGCGTTGGTTGCCCAAGAGTGGAAACCATACATTTGGATAAAAATCTTGTCGGCAAAAACTTTTTTCGGAATCTGTTTCCAGCGTTTAATGGCGTTAAAAATCAGATAAGGCACATTCTCCACCCCCCAGCCCCAGCGTCGCTGTTGCTTATAAAGATTACGCGCCGTTGACAACACTTTTTGGTCCATACAGACATCCATTGACACCGGATAATGCATTGGCTCTACCTCATAGTCGCCGTTGTAATGGCAAAAACAATGCCAAAATATCCGCGAATCTTCGCTAACCATCTTGGTTGACCAGAAACCGACTTCCTCCAGCGCCCGCCAAGACATGGAGTGCGATGAATAAGTGGACAATTTTTCTTGACGAATCTGCTGCATCATCTGCCAAAAAGTATTAGAATAAGCCGCCACTCTGGCAAAAAACGGCGCTTGCCAGATATTGTTGTGATAAACCGGAATCGGTTGATAACTACGACGATAGGGTTTGTCCGAGGTTAAGAATTTGTAAGCTAAACAATGAAAATATTGCTCATAAATAACAGTATCACAATCAAAAACACTAGCTAACAATAAATTATAGTCAATTCCCAGCTGATCAATTAATTCCCGGCGGATAACCTGAGCGGCCCAGGCTTGATTAGCGCCCTTGCCTTTTAGCTCGCCAACTAAGTTATCTGGATGGACAACGATTTGAAAACGAAAAAAATTGTCGCCATATTCCGCTTTAAGTCGGTCAGCTGTCGCTTGAATGGCGGCTCCGCCACGCTCTTCAATGGCTAAGACAAAAACCATTTTATCTTTAGGAAACGAACTGTCAACAATCGCTTTTAACCCTGGCTGGATAATTTCATAACTTTCGTTATAGCAAGGAAAAATAACTAAATGATATAAATCCGTCCAAGCCACCTGCCGGCTAATAATGGCTGGGCCAATCATTGGCTGGTAAACCAAATCAACTGGCTGGAGTGACAAGCAGCGCTGATACCAATCAATGGCAATGCTTTTTTTGGTATGACGATAGGCTGATATCAAAATAATAGCCAAATAAATAACTAAAAGCAGCCAATAAACATCAAAAGCAATGATAAATAAGGCTACCCAAACCGGATGGAAATAAGACAAAATAATTAAAGTCAATAGAGTCACCCAGGATAATAAGCCGGGAATAATCTCTAAAAGACGATAAAGCCGCCGCTCCCAACCAGTTAAGTCAGTAGCTCGGCCGATTTTCAAATAATCAACGGCCATGGTCTTTCTTTAATTGCTGAAGTGAAGCTGGCGATGATTTGGATAACTGCTGCCGCTGTCCCTGCTCAGCCCGATAGCGGCGCAAACAGTCTGGACAATAAACCGGCCGCTTGCCATCAGGCACAAATCTAGTAGTTGTCGGCTGGTTGCAACCATCACAAACAGCCGGATAACGCTGCTCAGTTGAAGCGTTGGCTGCCGCCTTCTTAACAACCACTGTGGCTAATTCTGACGCAACTGGCTGAGCTGTTTCTTTTTTATTGGGCAAAATTTCAATTTTATCTGACAAAGAGTCAGTCGGTGCTACCTTCTTGGCATCATCATCTTCCTGATTAAGATGCCAGCGCATAATGCCTTCTTCAACAATATCACGACGGCTGGCATAGTGCTCACGAGTATGGTCAATGACGGCTTGCAAATTGGGACGGCGCTCTTCTTTACTTAGTGGGGTCAAAGTCTTGGCCGAAAAAGGGTCAGAGGTTAACCCGTCAATCATCAGCTTGATATAAAAATTGAACTTGGGAATGTTGACCAAATCTTCCTCAGTAAATAGCGGCATAAATTCTTTAGCCAAGAATTCAGCATCAGTGGCGCCGACGCGGAAAGTAACCAAAGTGCCGACATTACCAAATACAGCCGCCCGCACCACATCGCTCAGCTGCTCGATATATTGATGGGCCAAAATTAAGCTTAAATGATATTTGCGGGCTTCAGACAAGATATTGGCAAAACTGTCAGTAGCAAAATTCTGGAATTCATCAACATAGAGATAAAAATCGCGCCGATCTTCCTCGTTGGTATCAACTCGGCTCATGGCTGCCAACTGCAGCTTGGTAATCATCATTGATCCAAGCAAGGCCGAATTGTCTTCGCCAATCCGCCCTTTACTCAAATTCATAATTAGAATCTTGCCTTCATCCATTATTCGACGGATATCAATTGAAGACTTGACCTGACCGACAATATTACGGATTAGCGCGCTGGACAAAAACTGACCAACCTTGTTTTGAATCGGCGCCACGGCCTCTGAGGCAAATTTATCATTATAGCCGCTGAATTCATTGACCCAAAAGGCCTTAACCACCGGATCCTGAATCTTATCAATCACCTTCTTGCGAAAATTCTTATCGGACAACATCCGAGTAATAGCCAGTAAAGTTGAGCCAGGATAGTCTAAAACCGCCAAGATAGCATTGCGCAAAATATATTCCAGACGCGGCCCCCAAGAATCAGCCCATAATTTCTGAAAAACACCAATCAGCCCAGAAGCAACCAAATGGCGCAGATGCGGCTCAACTTGCTCTACCACATTGAAAGCAATCGGATATTCGGCATCCGACGGATTGAAATAAATAACATCTTGAACCCGATTATCGGGAATATATTCTAAAATTTTCTCAGCCAAATCACCATGCGGATCAACCACTGCCAACCCACGGCCCTTGCTAATATCTTGAACAATCATGTTTTCCAAGACGGTTGACTTACCCATGCCGGACTTACCGATAATATACATATGGCGGCGGCGATCATCCAACTTGATGCCGAATTTATAACCCTGATTGCGAAAAGTTGTCTCTCCAAACAAAGTAACTTCTTGATTCATATGTTTCAATCGTTAATACCTGGCAGATTACTGGGCGGCGGCGCCTGGTGGCTTTCCTTGGCAACTGGCGGCGCACTTGATTCACTGGACGCTGGCGATTCAGCTGGCTGTTCATCAACTGGCTGATTGTCTAAGTTAAATAAATCATCCAACGCCAAATCACCAGCTGGTGAATCCTCAACTGGCAGAGCCATTGGCGGCTCCATTTTCTTACTAGCCGTCTTTTGGATTAGCGGTGCTTTAACCACTGTTTCAATCGGGAAGTGCCAAAGCGAAGCAATTTCTTCAACGTTCAAATACCACATCTTGCGACCGGCTGTGTCATCGCGATCTTTATAGGCTCTGATAACCTTATTTTTCTTGCGAATAATCTGGCTGAGCTTATAAAAATAGTTGGAAGATGTCTGGGTAACTTTGGTATCCGGTTTTAAAGCATTGAGATCGTTAGCGTTAAACTGCTTAATAAAGCCGACAAAGCCATTAACTGCCTTAGGCTTGTTCATAACCTCGCGGCGAGAGACATAAATCATCCGCAACTTAATGCCGTAGCCCATCTTGGAAATCTTTTCTTGAATGGCCTCAATCTGTTTTTTCTGTACTGGCAAGAGATTAAGCATGTTAATCTCTTTCTTTTCTTCTTTGACCGGCTTATTCTCAATATTACCCCAGATGCTATAAATCATCTCACTAAACTGACTCATCATTTCTAAAAACCAATTAAAGAACATATCAACAATAGTTGGATTGTCTTTTGGCTTGACTCCCAGCACGTTATCAATGGCCGGCTTGCCAATCTTGGACCAATCCGCCGCCACCGGTAAAACCAATAGCTGATACCAAATCTGTTCGCCCGGCCGCAAGGAGCTCATCAAGTCCATCAGCGGAGCCATCGGATCCTTAAAATAAAATTCCGGCCGGCCTAATTGATATTCAAAATCCTTATAGGTTTTAATCGGTAGGGCTTGTTTGAACTCCGGCTCCATTTGAACCGGGATGAATTCAGCCCCCCACATATCAAAATCAGGGTCAGGAAAAGTACTTGGCACAGTATTGATATAATCTTCAACTTCGGCAATTTCGGCATCTGGATATTGTGAATAAATGGCTGTTTCTACTAAATTACGAAAAGCAACCGGTGTGCGCACTAAAAACTGAATATAACCGTCAATACCGACAATTTCAAAACTGAAACCGAGCTGAAACTTGCCCTCCCAATAAGTCTCAATCAAATTAATGGTGCCATGAGCACCGGCGAGATAACATAACATATTCTCTAGAGCCTTTGGCGTCTGCTCGTTGGCCCGAGGAATATCAATCGCTAAAAGCATGAACTTCTGTTTGCGGAAAAAGAGGCGGCGGCGCCAAGCCAGCCAAACATAACCAGCTCCATGTAAAAAAATTAGCGCCGGAATCATCCAACCATAATACAAAATAATCCGCCGAAACATCTCGTCAGCCGGCAAACTAAAGAAGTTGAATAATGGCGCTAAATTTAAAACTATTTCCATAAACAAATAAACTGGAGATTGATTCCAGTTTATCATAAGATATAGCAAAAGAAAAGACAATTAAAAGATTAAGCCGCCTTTTCTTGTAAGGAATATGTGCCGTCGGGCAAACGCTGAAATAGCTGCTTATTAGACAAAATTAAGCTGATAGTGGTCTTTTTAACCAAGCGCTGCGCTAAAACTTTGTCAATGATATCATCTTTGGATAAAGAGTGGCGGGCCTGCTTTAAAATACGAGCGACAATATCAACGACACGGCCAGCCTGATAACCTGATTCTTTAAGAGCATAAATCCCCCGACCAACTAAGACATAGCGATCATCAAGAATCAATTCATTGTGAACAGTGGCGGCGTTGGCTGGCTTGTCAGCAAAAAACTGATTGATGCGATTGGCAATTTCTCGGAAATGCAATGGCTGATCAGCCTGTTTAAGCACCAAGTAAATCTTGTCAGTAATTGTCCGCGGACGAATCTCGGGCCAATCGGCCGGCCCCCAAGAGCCAAAATTATTACGCTCAATATCACGAATAGCTCGCAAAACTGAATAAATTGGCTTATATTTATTAATCAATTGACCGTCTTGAAAGCTGTCCTGACCGGATAAAGCGTTAGCTAAATCTAATTTATTGGCGCTAACTAATTTATCAGCATTAGCCTTAAAAGCTTCTAAATCAAAGCTTAATTTAATTAGGTCCTCAATCAGAAACAATCTCTTGGCCTGGCGAACCTGTTCCACTAATTGCTGAGCCAATAGTTCCAAATGATCAATCGTTTGATATTTCAGTTTGATTGAGTCATTAAATAAGCCGGAAGCAACTGGATCAAAGTCCTCAGCCAAAACCCGAGAGATCAAGAAATCAAAATTGTTGGCATAAATCGGTAATTCACTATCTTTGAGCGCCTCGCGGCTAAGCGCCAAGAAACTGCTTTGTAAATATTGTTTATCCATTAACCCGCCATTATCTAACAATAAATCATCCAAAGCCTGGCGCAATAAACCAATCTGCTTTTCCAGATCGCGCATCTTCTTGATCTTTTTAAGGCCAGCCGCTTCAATCTGGCGAACTCGCTCTCTGGTAAGGCCGTGGCTAGCACCAATTTGCTCTAGCGTTTGCTTGCTTGACGAATTCAAACCAAAACGACGCAATAAAATATCACGCTCGCGCGGATTGACTTTTTGCAGTAATTTTTTAACTAATTTAAGTAAAGAAAAATTATCAGTTAAAAAAACCGGCCCAAGGGCGACGTTTTTGGCAGTCATAGACAAATCAGGCTAACTAGATAAAAACATTGCTTAAAATCTAACATCTTTATTGAGATTAGTCAACACCCTAGGACAAATTAAAACAACCCATCAGCGATGGATTGTTTTAATGATAATTACCAGTCTTGAATCTCAATCTTGGTGAATTGCTGGCGATGACCAGTAGTCTTCTTGTAGCGAGTTTTGTTCTTGTATTTGACAACAGTCACCTTATCTCCCTTGCCATGATCTAAAACTTTAGCAGTAATCGCTGAGTCTAATACCGGACGACCAAGCTGAATATCTTGAGCCTGATCATCGGCCAACAGTAAAGCATCAAGCTTAACTTCAGCGGCCGGCTCAGAAGACAGCTTCTCAATTTTAATAGTTTGGCCGGGACGGACTTTATATTGCTTGCCGCCAGTGGCAATTATGGCGAATTTAGACATATCGCTATTGATTGTATTAAAAAATAAAACCTTACGGGGCAGGTATGCCATTATATTACGGTTTTTGCTTGGGCTTGTCAAGCAGTGAAAAACGAATAACCACGATAGTCATTAATATAATTACTAGTAAAAGGGCTAAGCGCTTGCCTTGGCTCTGCAAGAATAAAGCACTTAAACCAAAAATCAAGGAAACAATATAATAAGTAAGAGCTGTTCGCTTAGCACCCCAGCCCAAATCAACTAACCGCTGGTGCAAATGCTTGCGGTCAGCGGTCCGAAGCGGATTCTGCCCATTAAATAAACGACGGATAATCACCCAGATCATGTCTAAAATCGGCACCCCCATGATCAGTAAAGCAATGGCAATCTTGCCGCCAGAAATAATTGCCAACACGCCCAATAAATAACCAAGCAGCAACGACCCGCCATCGCCCAAGTAAATCTTAGCTGGCGACCAGTTATACAGCAAAAAACCGGCGCAAGCGGCAGCTAGAATAAAGGCGGCCAAAGCAATATCGGGTTGATAATACTTAGTAGTTAGGGTAAATAGGCCGACCACCAAACTGCCAATCCCGACTAAACCGGTAACCAAGCCGTCAACTCCATCCAAAAGCTTGGTAGTATACATCATGCCCATCAGCCAGAAAAAGGTAAATAAATCAACCAGAACGACAAAATGGCGGATAATCCCCTGCCAGCTGAACAAGCTGATTTGCCAAGTATTCAAAAAGACTAGCTGGCCATCCAGGCCAGTAACTTTCTTAATACCAACACCACCAATAATGACCGCTAGAATTGCCAAAATTGGAAAAATTAATTGCTTCTGCGGCGGCAAATTATAGCGATCATCCAAAGAGCCGCCAATCATCAAAATCAGGCCGCCCAACCAAACACCTAGCCAGTGACGATAAGTTAAGTCACCAATTATCAAATAGCGATGGAAGATTAAGGCCGCCAATGAAATGCCAATAAATATCGCCCAGCCGCCTAAAAGGGCGACTGGCTGACTTTGTAACTTACGGACTTGATCAGGACGATCAATAATCGCCAAGCGCCAAGCTAAACGCTTGATTAAAGGCGTTAGACCGACAGCTA
>CAYOAH010000011.1:9012-17205 GCA_964401905.1 uncultured Gammaproteobacteria bacterium | reverse complement strand
GCCAAAAACGAGGCCGAGGGCCTTAAGGAAGTTTATAAGCGTATTCGTCCAGGTGATTTAGCTACTTCTGAAAACGCTAAACAATTGATTCATTCCATGTTTTTCCGCTTTGATCGTTATGATTTTGATCGGGTCGGCCGTTACAAGTTGAATCAACGGTTTAATTTTGATATTCCTAACAACAAAGAAACTCGCATCTTGCGGCCAGAAGACCTAGTGGCCATTATTAAAGAAGTTATTCGGTTGAATATTACTCAAGAGCCCGAGGATGACATTGATCATCTTGGCAACCGCCGTGTTCGCGCCATCGGTGAATTAATTCAAAACAAAACTCGTGTCGGTTTGTCGCGCATGGAAAGAATCGTCCGTGACCGCATGAGTATTTTAGATATTGGTGAAATTACTCCCAACAAATTGATTAATGCCCGGCCGGTTATCAGTGTGGTCAAGGAATTCTTCATGTCTTCACAACTATCGCAGTTTATGGATCAGACCAATCCATTGGCTGAATTGGAGCACAAGCGCCGGCTATCAGCGCTTGGTCCTGGCGGTTTAGCTCGTGAACGGGCCGGCTTTGAGGTCCGCGATGTTCACGCTACTCATTATAGTCGTATTTGTCCGATTGCCACCCCCGAAGGGCCGAATATCGGCCTAGTCGGTCATCTAGCCAGTTATGCCCGAATCAATGATTTTGGTTTTATTGAAGCGCCCTATTGCCGCGTTCTTCATGATATAGAAAATGAGCCAGCTATTACCGTTGGCCAGACTATCCGTCAAGATGTTGAATGGTTGGATCAAAAAACCAAGAAAACAACAATTATTGCCAAAGCCGGTCAGATTATTGACGAAAAATTAGCCAAGGCTTTGCACGATAAGCTGGGCGGCAATGTCACTATTCCGGTAGTGCCGACCCTAACCAACGAGATTATTTATTTGGACGCGGCTAGTGAGGAAAAATTCGTTACCGCTGCTTTTACTGCCCCACTTGATAAGTCTGGTCATTTTATTAATGAGCGAATGGAGGGGCGTCGTTATGGTGAGCCGGCCATTGTTGACGCCGCTGAAGTTGATTTTATCGGTGTGGCCGCTAACCAAATTGTCTCAATCGGCACCTCATTAATTCCTTTCTTGGAGCACGATGATGGTATCCGCGCTTTGATGGGAACCAATATGCAACGGCAGGCCGTTCCGCTAGTAATGGCCCAATCGCCAATTGTCGGTACTGGCATGGAAGCTCGGGCGGCCAAGGATTCTGGCCACGCCATTGTCGCCCCAGAAGATGGCACTATTACTTATGCTGATTCCTTGAAAATAGAGTTAACTGGCAAGAGCGGTCAGGTTTATACTTTTAAACTGAATAAATACTTGCGTTCCAATGCTTCTACTTGCATCAATCAAAAATTGATTGTTGTTCCTGGGCAAGCAGTTAAGAAAGACGAGTTATTGACTGATGCCTCAGCCGTTGATCATGGCGAGCTAGCTTTGGGTAATAATGTTTTAGTGGCTTTCATGACTTGGGAAGGCTTTAATTATGAAGATGCTATTATTATTTCCGAGCGTTTAGTTAAGGATGATACCTACAGCTCCATTCATATTGAGAATTATACGCTAGATGTCCGCGACACCAAGCTGGGACCGGAAGTGGTTACCAACGACATCCCCAACATTAGCGAGGAAAAATTAAAAGACTTGGATGAACGCGGTATTGTCCGAATCGGGGCTGAAGTTTCTAGCGGTGACATTTTGGTTGGCAAGATTACTCCCAAGGGCGAGACCGAGCTCAGTGCCGAAGAAAAATTGATTAGGGCGATTTTCGGTGAAAAAGCCAAAGATGTTCGTGATTCCTCACTTTATCTGGAACACGGCGAGCATGGCAAGGTCATTGATATTAAGGTTTTCTCCCGCAGCAAAGGTGATAAGCTTCAGACTGGAGTTATTGAATCAATTCAAGTAACGGTAGCTAATTTGCGTAAGATCAAAGCTGGCGATAAGCTAGCTGGTCGTCATGGTAATAAAGGCGTTATTTCGCGGATTGTTGCTGTTGAAGATATGCCTTATATGGCTGACGGCACCCCAGTTGATATCATCTTATCTCCGCTCGGCGTTGTTTCGCGTATGAACTTGGGTCAATTGTTAGAAACACATCTGGGCTTAGCCGCTAAAACTCTGGGTTACAAAGTAGCCACTCCGTCGCTTAATGGCATTACCGAAGAGATGATTAAGGCTGAATTAAAGAAAGCCGGGCTGCCAGAAGATGGCAAGATTCAACTTTATGACGGCAAAACCGGTACTCCTTTTGATCATAAAGCGACTGTTGGTTATAAGTATATGCTTAAACTCAACCATATGGTTGAGGACAAGATCCACCAGCGCTCAATCGGTCCATATTCTTTAATCACTCAACAGCCATTAGGCGGTAAAGCGCAATTCGGCGGTCAGCGTTTTGGTGAAATGGAAGTCTGGGCTTTAGAGGGTTACGGCGCCGCCCATACTTTACAAGAGATTTTAACTATTAAGTCTGATGACGTTTCCGGTCGCAGCAAGGCCTATGAAGCGATTATTAAAGGCGAGCCGATTAAGAAATTGAATGTGCCGGAATCATTTAATGTTTTAATTAGAGAGTTAAAGGGTCTAGCTTTAGACATCCAGCTATTAGATGATCAGGGAAATGTGGTTGAACTGACTGATCAGGCTGATGACTATGATAGCCGTTACAACAACAATAATAATTTGGATGCCAACGCTCAAGTCAATGAGGTTGTCGGTGAAGAAATGGCTCGTCGGGCCAGCCAGTCGCTAGTTGAGGATGCTCAATCAGCCGGCTTGGAAATTATTTAGGTTTTTGATTAATCGTCTCATATGTTAAATCCAATCAAGACTACCGATTTTGAGGCTATCAAGTTAAAGCTAGCCTCGCCGGAAGAGATTGTCGCCTGGTCTCATGGCGAAGTGACTCGGCCGGAAACCATTAATTATCGGACACAAAAACCGGAAAAAGACGGCCTGTTCTGCGAACGGATCTTCGGCCCATCCAAGGACTGGGAATGTTATTGCGGTAAATATAAGAAAGTTCGTTATAAAGGAATTGTTTGTGATAAATGCGGCGTTGAAGTAACCCGCAGCAGTGTCCGCCGCGAGCGGATGGGTCATATCTCGCTACAGACACCAGTCTGTCATATTTGGTTTTTGCGCGGCCTATCATCAAAAATCGGTCTAGCTTTGAATATTTCCGTTCAAGCCATTGAAAAGGTAATTTATTTCGCCAGTTTTGTTATTACTGATGTCAACCAGGAATTATTAGAAGCCACCACCGAGCAGATTCGCCAGGAGTATAAGAGCAAGAAAAAATTATTTGAAAATGAATTCGCTAAAGGCTTGGCTGAGTTGGAGAAACAAAAACAGGCCGCTTTAGCTGATGGCAAGACCGCTTTAGAGGTCAAGCAGATGATTGATCAATCACTTGAAGAGTTGACCGCTGACCGCGATGCTAAGATTGGTGAATTAGAGGAAGTCTTTGCTCAAACTCAGAAAGAGCTCAAAGAATTACGGCCAATGACGATTTTGCCGGAAAATGTTTATCAGAATCTGAGCTTAAAATATGGCCATATCTTTACTGCCAGTATCGGCGCCGAGGGTATTCGTGATCTATTGGCTAATATTGACTTAGAAAAAATTATTCAGGAATTGGAAGCCGAGCTGGCCACGGCGATTGATTCTAAAAAAGAAAAGATTGTTAAGCGTCTCCGTTTCTTTAAGAATTTATTGGCTAATGATTTGCGTCCGGAATGGATGATTCTTAAAGCCGTTCCAGTTATCCCGCCAGATTTACGGCCGATGGTTGCTTTAGATGGCGGCCGCTTTGCCACTTCTGATTTGAATGATCTCTATCGTCGCATCATCAATCGCAACAATCGCTTAAAGCAATTGATGGAATTAAAGGCGCCGGAAGTTATCTGCCGCAACGAAAAACGGATGTTGCAAGAGGCGGTTGATGCCTTGATTGATAATTCTATTCGTCATGGCAAGACGGTTACCGCTTCCACCGGTCAGAAACGAACTCTTAAATCGCTGTCTGATTCGCTTAAAGGCAAGCAGGGTCGTTTCCGTCAAAACTTATTAGGCAAGAGAACCGATTATTCTGGTCGCAGTGTTATTACCGTTAATCCGAGTTTGCGGCTATGGCAATGCGGTTTGCCCAAGAGAATGGCCCTAGAATTATTTAAGCCGTTTATTATTAGTGAATTAATTAAGCGAGAGGTTGTTCATAATGTCCGTAGCGCTTCTCGTTATATTGAAGCTGGTCATGACGATGTTTGGGAAATATTAGAGAATATTGTTCGCGAGGCTTATGTCTTGTTGAATCGTGCTCCAACATTACATCGCTTAGGTATCCAGGCCTTTAAGCCAATGTTAACTGAAGGATTATCTATTCAAATTCATCCGTTAGTCTGTTCGGCTTTTAATGCCGACTTTGACGGCGATCAAATGGCGGTTCACGTGCCATTAACTGAAGAAGCTCGAGCCGAGGCCCGCGACATCATGCTAGCTTCTCATAACTTGTTAAAACCGGCCACTGGCGATCCGATTGTCAATCCTGGTCAGGATATTGTTTGGGGCGTCTACTATATTACTAGCGAAGAAAAAGGAGCCGAGCAGGATGTTACCAAGATGAAGGCCTTTGGTTCTTGGCAAGAAGCTAAATTGGCCTATGATTGCGGCAAGATCGGCTTGCGCGAAGCCATCCGAGTGCAAATTGATTATTTAAATAATCAACTAACCACCACTACCGTTGGCCGCATCGTTTTTAATAATATTTTGCCGGAGAAATTACGCTTCGTTAATGAAATCGTCTTGGGCACCAAGGTCAAAGCCCTGGTTAAGGATTGCTTGCGCCATTACGGTGAAGAGGCAACCGTTGACTTCTTGGATGAATTAAAACGAGAAAGCTTCAAGTTCATTACTCGCAGCGGTTTATCTTGGGGTATGGGCGATTTGCCGACTTTTGTCAGCCGTGATGAACTGATTGAGCAGGCCGAGAAAGAAGCTGAAGAAGTTCAGCAACAGTATGAAGACGGTTTGTTAACCGATAGTGAGCGCTATGGCAAAATTATTCAGCTATGGACAGCGGCCAAAGACAAGATTACCGCTATCTGCATGGAAGACTTGGATCGCGATGGTCCAGTTTATTCAATGATTAAATCTGGCGCTCGTGGATCATGGGCTCAATTGACCCAGATTCTCGGTATGAAAGGTTTGGTGACTTCACCGAGCGGCGAAATTATTGAATTGCCGATTAAGGGTAACTTCAAGCGTGGTTTTGATGTTTTGGAATACTTTATTGCTACCCACGGTGTTCGCAAAGGTCTATCTGATACTGCCTTGCGTACTGCTAATGCCGGTTATTTAACTCGTCGTTTAGTTGATGTTTCACAGGATATTATTATTCGCCAAGAAGATTGCGGCAGCCACGATGGTTCGGTGATGACTAAGGCTGAAAGCGAATTAATCGGCCGCACTTTGTTGCGCCGAATCACTGGTCGTTATCTTAACGCTGATTTAAAGAACTCCGCTGGCCAGACCTTAGCTAAAAAGGGAGATTTAATTGATGAAGAATTGGCGACTAAGCTGGCTGATGAAGATATTTTGGAAGCCGAAATCCGCTCTGTTTTAACTTGCAACACCAAGAAGGGCTTATGTCAGAAGTGTTACGGTCATGATCTGGCTTATAATAAGATTGTTAAGCTCGGCACCTCAGTCGGGGTAATGGCCGCTCAATCAATTGGTGAGCCAGGCACGCAGTTGACCATGAGAACTTTCCATACTGGCGGTGTGGCCAGCCAAGACGACATTACTCAAGGTTTGCCTAGAGTCGAAGAAATATTTGAAGCTCGTTCGCCAAAACGTAAAGCTTATATCGCTGAAGTTGCCGGCTTGGTAACCGTTGAGAATGCTCAGAAGACTATTGATCCGGTTACTGGCAAAGTTATTGGTGGCGGGGCTAATAAGGTTGTTAAGATTAGTTATCAAGGCGAGGATACTGATAAATATTATTTCTTTGGCGACAGCAAGGCTAGTAAAACCAAGGCGGCCAACGATGAACTTAAGATTGCTGTTAAAGACGGCGATACAGTCGGTGCCGAAGCCAAGCTCTTTAGCGTTGGCCGTAAAGTCACTAAGGCGACTCGCCCTGGTAAAGTCAGCCTTGGTAAGAATTATGTCGCTGTTACTGTTGAGCTACCCAAGGAGAAAGAATACATTATTCCTAAGAATTTTGCCTTAGTTATTCAAAGCGGTCAAACAGTTGAAGTTGGCGATCAATTGACTGAAGGCAGTTTGGACTTACGCCAGTTATTTGAGTTAAAAGGCCAAATAGCCGCTCAGAAATATATTATCCAAGAGATTCAGCGGGTGTATTCATCACAAGGACAGGCCTTGAATGACAAGCATATTGAAATCATTGCCCGTCAGATGTTTAGCCGAGTTTATATTACCGATGCAGCCGATAGCGACTTGACCAACGGCGAGGTGGTGGAGCGGTCAATTTTTGATCAAATTAATGAAGATCTAAAGATAGCCAAAAAACAGCCGGCTAAGGGTCAGGTCTTATTATTAGGCATGACCAAGACAGCCTTAACTACTGAAAGCTTCTTATCATCAGCTTCATTTCAAGAGACTTCCCGTGTCTTGATTGAGGCCGCTATTAGCGGTAAGGTTGATAAACTGGAAGGTCTAAAAGAAAATGTTATTATCGGTCGGCCGATACCGGCGGGGACTGGAACGAAAGAATAATCAGTAAAAGTTTCTTCTATAATAAAACAGCCACCAGTAAAGGTGGCTGTTTTCATTAATTACCTTACTGGGTCATAGCATGGAATATAGGGCATGCTTGTTTGGAAGTGCCACCATTCCCTGCAATATCTTATAAACCCAGATTCAATCATGATTTTTTTTAATAATGTTATTTGATAAAAGTCACCACTATTGTATGGTCCGCCCTTCGGGTATAATGAGTAAGATTTCTTGTATGGAGTGCCATCTTTTGACTGAATGTAGATATCGACAGCCTTACCTTGTAGGTGGGCATCGCTACAGCTTGGCTTGGCAACTCTTTGAGTGTCTTGGCCATATTTATACCACAGAAAGGTTTGTTCCGCGCAAGTCCTAAAAGCATTGCTAACAATTAATTTGTAGCCCAAAGAATTAGCTTTTTGGGCAGCTATGACAAGTTTTTGATAAGTTGAGTTCTCTACCCTACAGCTGCTTTGCGTTCCGTAACAAGCTAGTCCTGGCACCCCACTATTTATAGGTCTCAAGTTTGCTTCACTAACACAATCGCCATAGCAGCCAAGCGGTGCGCCGCTTCTATTAGCAGAGCTTTCACTACCTCCAGACAGTACCGGTATGTCTATATCTATTTTATCCATCATTGCCAACTTTATTGCTGGAAATCTTACTAAATTGCTATTAATAGTTACTAATATTAAATATGATCCTAGCGCTAATCCCAAACCACTAAAAGCTGCGTTAATCCAATTTTTAGCCTCAGTCACTCGGCTAGCATTGCCGCCGGCCAGTAGCCAGTAAAAACCGCCGACCATAATGGCAATCAGAGCCAAGATGGCTATAATGCCAATAGAATAATTATATAGCCAGGCTAAATATTCGCCAATCCAAGGAATATAAAAGAATGTTTTTTGTCCGTCAGTGCTGCTTTGGATCTTGTTTTGGTCACTAAACAAAAGGCCTGGCAAATTTATCTGCAGCTCAGGAATTTTTAAGACTGGCTGATTACTATCGGCCGCCAATGAAGGTAGTGGCTTGATTATTAGCAAGCTGACAATCAGGGCAAAAAAATATTGTTTCCAAAGATATTTTTTCATTGGGATAGCAGATTATATTTAGCAATATTGGCATCAGCCAGAGCCTGCAGCAGTTTCAAGGCTTTCTTATCATCTAACAAGTGCTTATAGCGGCCTTGGTTTTTAATATAGCCGCTAACTTTCGGTATTGGGGCTGCTAATTTCACGCTAGCGCTTAACTGTCCGTTGGTAAACTCTAGTAATGGATAAAGGCCGGTTTCGCTAGCTAGCTTGGCGGCCAGCATCTGATCGCTTGGTTTTATTTTCCAACCAGGCAAGCAGGGGACTAAAACTTGAATATAGCGTGGGCCTTTTATTTTTTGCGCCTTAGCTA
>CAYOAH010000011.1:0-8912 GCA_964401905.1 uncultured Gammaproteobacteria bacterium | reverse complement strand
GCTATGCCACTGCCCACCGGAGCGGCGTTGGCAAAGGTAGAGTGTAGCCAGGGAACTTGCCAAGCGCTGTTAGGATAAGTGGTGGTAGTCACTTCTAGACAGCCGGTAGAATTAACAACTATTGTGTTTGGCCCCAGTTGATCAATTGCTAAACGGGCAGCGACAATTTGAGCGCAGCCCAGACAGGCGGTGTGGCGATTATTTAGGCCAGACATATAATGAGATTACCTACCTTTGCAGACATTATCGAGGAGAGTTTGGTCAGTGAGGTTTCTCCTGCATTCTTCAAGACAATCGCTACTAGCACATTCGCAATGATGTGTTCGGTCACAGGTAGCGGCATTACTGGTTAACCCAGAAAGTCCGCCATTGCCACATTGTTGGCCAGAAACCACAGTGCTGTTGCCAATTACTTTTTTTCTATTAGGGCACTGGTAGTCGTGAGCACAAGTATTACCGTAAGAAACGCAAAGCTTACATTCCTTGTTATCACAGTATCCCCAATTTTTGCTACTGCCAATAGTTTTTATACAAGCCCAGCCATTATTATTTCTGGCGACTTTTTTGCAATAATTGGGATTATCTAGACCCATGGCGGTATTACTAAGATATGAGCTGATACTCCAACAGGCTGCATCATTAACAACAAACAATGCCAAATCTTCCGTTTGTGTCATAAAGTCGTTCTGCTCCCAATTGCGAAAAGGCTTATTCGGAACCTTATTGGTCGCATCATTCTTGCTTAGAATAATAAACTGTTCTCTACCTGTATTTGTCTGGGTCTTACTTGCGGTGTATTGCCTGGCATTACCCTCGCCATTATTCCTAGCGAAATCAAGACAAAAATTGTTTGTGCTCCTAAATCCATCCATGCCGGAATATGCTATACTGGCAACTTTTAGACCGTCCGCTCCGATATTTTTATTGTAGAAGACACAACAAGCTTCATTGTTAGGATTATCTCCAAATGTTTCAGCATAAACACCATCCAAGAATCCTTGGTCGCCAGCAACCTGCTCCTGATTAGATTTTTCTGGGACAATAAGGTTAAGCTTAGTGATCGCGGCGATATCTCTAGTTTTGAAGTTTACCAGATCTATATTTATGGTGCGTAGTATTAGATAAGAGAACATTAACAATAATAATCCGCCTAGGCCGCTAAATAGCCACTGCTTAGCCTCGCTAACTTTATTGCCATTGCCACCGGCCGTTGACCACATAAAGCCTCCAAAGATTATCACAATTAACGTTATAAGTCCGATTGTTTGTATACCGTAATTAAATATTGCTTTCATCAGTTTAGCTATGGGGGCGGTTGAATTCTCGCTAAAGACATATTTGTCCATAAATCCGGGCAACCCAACCTGCGGTGTAAAGACCAAGGGGGCAGATTGCTTGATAACAGCCTCGGTTTTGGCTCCTTGCCAGATAGTGCCAGTTAGCTCACCGAGTGCTGGAGTTGGCGCAATAAAAAGCATGATGGCAAAAACCCCAAAAATAATGCCGACCAATCTCTCTAGTATATTTTTCATATATTTTTAATAATTATTCCATTCATCTTTTTTAAATCAATATCGCCACCCAAGCCGATAATTTGGCTGGTAATATTGTTTTTATTTAACTGTTTGATTGCCATAATATCGCTAAATAGCGGCGGCTGGGCGCCAAGTCCGGGCGAACGGTCAATCACTACAATTTGTTTGGCTTGATTCAAATACCGCCTGATAGCTTCTGCGGGAAAGGGGCGGTATAGTTTAATCTTTAAAATTGCCACTGAACCAGGTTTTTGTTTATTGGCACCATCAGCCAAATCTTTTAACTCGCCAACGATTGAGCCCATCGCCACAATAACCAGCTTGGCTTTGGCCGGACCATAATATTCAAATGCCGGATTGTCGCCATGATTATTGCGCCTGAGTAGCTCTTTTTTTATCGGTTGCCACAGATCATCGAGTTGCTGGTTGATTTTCTTAATGATTGGCCAACTATTGGCGATAATCTGCCTTAGCTCAAGTCTTTGCTGCTGATAATCAGCCGGCATAGTAAACCAGCCGGTGGTCTGCGGTTTTTTAGTATCCAAAACAGCGGTTATTTTATTATTTAATAGTTTTTTAACCAATTGTTGGCTAGGTAGCGCCACTGGCTCACTGGCGTGAGTCAGACGAAAGCCGTCAACATTAACCATAACTGGTAATCTTAATTTTTGGCTTAGAGCAAACGCCAGCCAATGTTGTTCAATCGCTTCCTGATTATCTTCAGCAAAGAACATTAGCCAGCCGGCTTCGCGAACCGCCATGGCGTCTTGATGGTCATTCCAAATATTGATCGGCGCTGAGATTGAACGATTAGCGCAGGTCATAACTAGTGGTAGGCGCAAACCGGGTAAGTTATAAACGACTTCAGCCATATGCAGCAATCCTTGCGAGCTGGTAGCCGTATACGCGGCCACACCCATAGCCGCGGCGCCCAGAGCGGTGGATAGGGCCGAATATTCGCTCTCGGCTTGGACAAAAGAAAAATTAGCTTGACCGCTAGCTGATAACTTAACCAACTGTTCAATAATCCCGGTCTGTGGCGTAATCGGATAGGCAGCCACTACTCCTGGCTGGCAAAGAGCTACCATTTTAGCAATAGCCTCAGAACCTTTAAGAAAGGCTAATTGCCCGCTGATATTATTGCTATTGGCCTTTTTCATGCCGATTTAATTAATTTAATCGCCAGTTGGCGATTGGCAAAGAAAGCTTGCTGATTCTTTTGAGCGATAATTGGGTTGGCAAATTGTTCAGATAGGGCTTTAAACCAATCATGTTCATCAATCAATGGCCAAGCGGCGCTTAAGCCGCCCAACAGGCCGATTGCCAAGTCTTGATTAAAAATATCCAGGGAAATTTGGCGGCTATCATAGGTTAATAGTTTTACCTTTGGTTGATAGCTAGCCGCACCACTATTATTAACAATTGTTAGCTGTCTTCCTAATTCGGTTGATTGGTAAAGACGAATATCATTAACTAGTAAAATGTCGGCCCGATTAATTTTTTGGCGATTACGGATTGGCTGCGCCGCTATCCTAACATAGGCTTCAACTGGTGTGCCGGTTCGCTCTACGCCAAAGAAGGGCATTGACTGCGACCAATAGCCTTGATGAAAAGCGGCCCGAGCCAGCGTGGCTGCTGTTGTAACAACGCCTTGGCCGCCCAGACCAATTATTTTGATAGTAATTGATTTATTTAGTTTTCTGGTCAGCGCTGCCATTTATTTCCCCTTGGTTAGTTCTCCAATCATATAATTAAAAAAATTAGCCGGCAATTCGCCGCTAAAACGATAACCATTAATAAACCAAGTCGGAGTGCCACCAACACCGCCCAAAGCGATAGCGTCTTGATAGTCTTTTTGCAAATAGCCCAGAGTGCGCTGCTGTTCAATACAATCTTTCAGCTTAGTATCCGAAAGGCTATATTCTTTAGCTAATTCCATTAGTTGACTGGTGGTGGTAAATTGACCTTGATTGAGCAAAAGTTGATCATGAAACAGCCAAAAGCCGAGACTGCCGGCTTGCTCACCGGCGCAACGAGCGGCCTGAGCCAGTAATTCTGAATTTTCTTGACCTGGCCAATCGCGCCAAATATATTGGACAATATCTTTATTTTGATTAACGGCTTTGCGGATTTCTGGTGATGCCACGCGGCAATGCGAGCAATTGAAATCGCCATATTCAACAATCAGAACTTTGGGGCTGGATGTTCCTAGATAGTATGGAGCCGGACCCTTAGTAAGAGCAATCATTTCTTTGGTATTCAGTCCTTGGTTGCTTTGTTTCAGCATCAATTCGGCGGCAGTTATTCGTCCGGTTTTTAACTGCCAAACCAGACTGACAACCTTATAAAGATAAACGGTTAAGAACAGGCTAAATAGGGCGCCAATAATTAAGGCGGTTACACCCCACCATCGGCGATACCAGTGTCTTGGCTGGCGACCGCTGGATCTCAAGAGCGCGTTAAAGCGATTTTGCCAGCCGGATGATTCCTCGGTTATTGGTAACGGCTTGTTTTTATAATTTTTTTCCATTGCCCGATTAATTAGTTTAGGCTATGATAATATTATAACAAATTTATCAACTAATGAAAATCGTCACTTGGAATATCAATGGCTGGCGCGCGGCTTGGCAAAAGGGCCTGCTTGATTTTATTGCTAACGAGCAGCCGGATTTGCTAGGATTGCAAGAAATTAAGATTAATGACCACTTGGCTAATGATTGGTCAGATAAGATTCCTGGCTATAAAATCTTCTGGCACGGTGCTGAACGCCCCGGCTATAGCGGCACAGCCGTTATTATTAAAGAAGGCTTAGCGGTTAATTTAACTAACGGTCTTAATGATGAGCAGTTTGATATTGAGGGTCGTTGTCAGATTAGCGAATTGACTGATTTTTATTGGTTAAATACCTATTTTCCTAACGCCAATCGCCAGCTTAGCCGCCTGCCCTATAAGCAAGCCTTTAATCAGGCAGTTCGGCAGCTGATTAAAAAATTGGAACAAAGCAAGCCGGTTATTATTAGCGGCGATTTTAATGTTGCCCATCAACCGATTGACCTGGCCAATCCCAAGGCTAATGAAGGCAGCGCCGGTTACACTTTGCTTGAAAGGCAATTTATTGATCAATTATTGGCTGACGGCTGGATTGATATTTGGCGCCAGCTTTATCCTAATAAGCAGCAATACACTTGGTGGACTTATCGGTTTGGTGCCCGTGCTCGCAATATTGGCTGGCGGATTGATTACTTCTTGATTAGCCCGAACTTATTGACTAAAATAAAAGATGTACGGATATTGGATCAGATCAACGGATCGGATCATTGTCCAGTTGAATTAATTATCGTTTAAATATGTCAGAAAAATATCAACACCAAGACTTTGAAGCTCGCTGGGAGAAGTCATTTCAAGCCGATGGCCTTTACGCCTCCGCCATTGATCAGAGTCGCCCCAAGTTTTATGTTCTAGACATGTTTCCTTATCCATCTGGAGCCGGGTTGCATGTTGGTCACCCCAAGGGATATATTGCTACCGATATCGTTTCTCGCTATCAACGAATGCGTGGTTATAATGTTTTGCATCCGATGGGCTGGGATGCTTTCGGTTTGCCAGCTGAGAATTACGCTCTCAAAAATAAAGTTCATCCGAGCGTGGCGACTGCTGACAATGTCGCCACCTTCAAACGGCAATTAGGTATCTTGGGCTTGTCTTACGATTGGAATCGAGAAATTAATACTACTGATCCACAGTATTACCGCTGGACGCAGTGGATATTTCTTAAGCTCTATAACTCTTTCTATGACCCTGAACAAAAGAAGGCTCGTCCGATTGAGCAGCTGGTTGTTCCCGATGGGCTTAATTCCGAAGAACGGCGGAAGTTTGTTGATGATCAGCGCTTGGCTTATGAATCTAATGAGCCAATTAACTGGTGTCCGTCGTGCCAGACTGGCTTGGCCAATGAAGATTTAGAAAACGGTCTTTGCGAGCGTTGCGGCAGTCCGGTTGAACTTAAGCCGATTCGTCAATGGGTGCTAAGAATCACCAAATACGCCGATCGCTTGCTTGATGATTTAGATATTTTAGCGGATTGGGAAGACTCTATTAAAGAAATGCAACGCGGCTGGATTGGCCGCAGTCAAGGAGCATCAGTTGTTTTTGCGGTGGTTGACGACAATGGCAAGACTATTGCTGAATTGCCGGTTTTTACCACGCGCCCAGACACCTTGTTTGGCTGCAGCTATGTGGCTGTCTGTCCCGAGCAAGCATTATTGCAACAACTGCGACCAACCTTAACCAATTGGCCCGAGATTGAGAAATATCTTGATTCAGCCAAGAATAAAACTGATTTAGACCGCACTGATCTCAATAAAGATAAAACCGGCGTGCGTTTAGATGGCTGCCAAGCCATTAATCCGGTTAACGGCCAGCTGGTGCCGATTTTTGTTGCCGATTACGTCTTGGGCGGTTATGGCAGCGGCGCCATTATGGCCGTTCCAGCTCATGATGAGCGGGATTTCGCCTTTGCCCAAAAATACAGCTTGCCAATCAATCAGGTCATCGCCTCATCAAAGGGTGACCAATTACCATATACTGGTGACGGCCGACTAATTAATTCTCAATTCTTAGATAATCTTGATGTCGCTTCGGCTACCACCAAGATTATTGATTGGCTGGCCAGTCGGGGATTGGGCCGCCCGCAGACTAATTACCGGCTCAAAGATTGGACCTTCTCGCGGCAACGTTATTGGGGCGAACCGATTCCAATGGCTCATTGTCAACAGTGCGGTACAGTAGCCATACCCGAGAATCAGCTACCGGTAACCTTGCCTCAAGTTGACCACTATGAACCGAGCGGCACCGGTGAATCACCATTAGTCAATATTAAAGACTGGCTAACCATAGCTTGTCCGATTTGCGGTCAACCAGCCCAACGAGAAGCCAATACTATGCCCCAGTGGGCTGGGTCATCTTGGTATTATTTGCGCTATATTGATTCAACCAATCAGCAAGCTTTGGTTGATAAAGACTTAGAAAAATATTGGTCGCCAGTTGACTTATATGTCGGCGGCGCTGAACACGCCACTCGCCATTTAATTTATGCTCGGTTCTGGCATAAATTTCTCTATGACCTGGGTATTGTCAATCACCCCGAGCCATTTATTAAATTACGCCATGTCGGCCTGATTATGGGTGAAGATAGCCGCAAAATGAGTAAGCGCTGGAATAATGTGGTTAACCCCGATGATATGGTTAAGAAATTTGGGGCCGATGCTTTGCGCTTATATGAAATGTTCATGGGTCCATTTGATCAATCTTGCGCCTGGAATACTAATGGTTTAATCGGCACGCGTAAATTTCTAGATAAGGTTTGGTTGCTGCAAGATAGACTGACCGATCAGCTAGATTCCGAGGCGGTAAAAAAATTATTAGCTAAGACTATCATTAAAATCGGCCAAGATATTGAACAATTTAAATTTAATACAGCGGTCAGTGCTTTAATGATTTTAGTGAATAAATTATCTGAACAGCCAGCAATATCCAAAGATAGCTATCAGCAGCTCTTGATTGTCTTGTCGCCGTTAGCTCCTTATCTCAGCCAAGAAATTTGGCACAATTTGGGCAACAATAACTATGTCAGCCAGCAGCCATGGCCAACCATCAATAGTCAGGAGGTTCTTGATGAAATGTCGACAATTGTTGTTCAGTTTAATGGTAAAACTCGCGGCACCATTGAGGTGCCAACGTCAGCCGATCAGGCTACGGTTGTTGGTGAAATAAAACAGCAAGCCGCAATATTTAAATATTGGCCCGCCGGTCAAGATCCGCAAAAAATCATCTTTTTGACTGGCCGCTTGATTAATCTGGTTTTCTAATTATGTCGTTTATTGCCGAATTCAATTCTGCAGCCGCCTTACGCCGTGAGACCGAGCAACTGGCCAATTTATATGGCACTGAACCCAAGCATAGCCGTGGTCAAAATTTCTTAATCCAACCCAAGACCTATAAAGCAATTATTAGTGCCGCTGATCTACAAGCCAGCGATGAAGTCTTAGAGATTGGTCCTGGCTGGGGCTTTTTAACTATGGCTTTAGCTGAAATAGTTAAAAAGGTTGTTAGCGTTGAGCTGGATGAGCAATTATCAGAAATACTGCCCAGTCGCTTGGCCGCGTCCGGTTTTAATAATATTGAACTAGTCAATCATGATATTTTAAAAACAGTCATCAATCGTCCCGATTTACAAGATAATGGCAAGCTGCATAATATTAATTTGGCGGCTAATTATAAGTTGGTAGCTAATTTACCTTACAATATAACCTCAATCTGTCTACGACGCTTCTTGACAGGCGAAGTCAATCAGCCGGCTTTAATGGTGTTAATGGTGCAAAAAGAGGTGGCGGAGCGCTTGACTGCTAAACCTGGCCAATTGAGCCTGCTTGGCTTGCTGGCTCAGTATTATAGCCAAGTTGAATATTTGTCATTAATACCGGCTAGTGATTTTTGGCCCAAGCCAAAAGTTGACAGTGCTATTATTCGCTTGAAACCGCTTAAAACGATTTTACCCGCCAGCGATGAAAGATTTTTTTGGCAACTAGCCAGGCTTGGTTTTAGCGCAAGACGCAAAATGCTTAAAAACAATTTGGCAGCCGGGTTAAAAATTAATGAGCTAATGATTAGCCAAGTTTTAGAGAAAATCGGTCAAAAAGTAACTTGTCGCGCCCAAGATTTAACTGTTAAGCAATGGATTGAATTGGTTGCTCTGCTGCGGCCGGTTATGCTATAATTGAAATAATTATTTTTAATTCGGTTTAGCAATTTATTTATGACCCATATCAATCCGGACAATCAACAACCAATGTCCCCGGAAGAATTTGCGATGTGGAAAGCCAGTCGCCGAGCTCAACGACAAAAGAACTGGGCGCTAGCTGGACTTAGCACCATGTCGGTAGCAATTGTAGTGATGTGGTTTTTGCAATTCAAGCAAAATATTACCGCGCCACTCTATCGGCAGATGGGTTTTACTAATAACAAAGAAATTGAGACTGCTTTTCAAGGAAAGACAGCCGAACAACTGGCTCAGCAGGATGAAGCCCTTAAGTCAGCTGATACCGATAAAGACGGCCTGAATGATTATGATGAATTGAATCTTTACAATACTTCACCATTCTTAGAAGACAGCGATAGTGATGGCGTTTTAGATAAGGTGGAAATTGAACGAGGCCAAGACCCTAATTGTCCGATTGGTAAAGATTGCAGCGGGTCAATTCTGGTTAACCCGGTCGCCACTCCAACCGGCTCTGATGCGATTAGCATTGACACTGCTATCGGTTCGTCAATTGGCGGAGAGTCTAACGAATCTTCCAGCTCGACAACGGTAGCGATGCC
>CAYOAH010000010.1:10180-18137 GCA_964401905.1 uncultured Gammaproteobacteria bacterium | reverse complement strand
CTTTGCCAGTCATTGACAAAAAACCAAATAAATCTTAATCTAGCAATTGTCCTAACGGATAAATAAAAACAAAGGAGGCTCATAATGAGCTTTGAAGAACAAACGATCGTATTGGGGGCAACAGTGTGGTCAAAGTGGTTACATTTTATCGTCACCAATAAAAATGGGGACAGAACAATGTTAAAAGCAGACGATGTAGAACCGTCTGTAAGATCAAAACTGCAGGTGCCACGAATTGGCTGTGCCGAATGTCAGTTTATAACTGATATTTTACAAAAAAAACGAGTGCACTTGAGCCGAGAAGACATCTCCGCTCTAAATTTCTCCGCCGTCTTGGAGGTTTTGCCTCCAATGAAAAGAAAGCACAAAAAGGGACCGAAAAAACGCCGCTAGAGGCGTTGGTTCCAGCGATAAACTTTGGCTGACACTCCGGTGCCAGCCTTTTTCTTATTCAAAATTAAAACCGCCAGCCCGTCGGCTAGCGGCTTTAACCCCCTCCTTATCATCAACTAGCTGATGGCTTAAGCAAACCGGCCTGACGAAAACTATAAAAACCGCGGCGGCTAAAAATAACGTTATCTAACAATTGCAAACCAAACGCCTGACACATGGTTGTCATTTTACTAAACAACAGTAAGTCTAATTCATTGGGCTCGGCGCCACCAACCAGATGATTGCTGGCGGTAATCAATTGCTGAGCCGGCAGTTGCAATATTGGCTCAAAGATCTGTCGCGGATGAAAATACGGCTGCTTTAATTGTTCAAATAAAAAATTCTTACGCCTAAGTTCATGACAACGACGGTCTAAATAGCCAATCGCCAGTCTTTCTTGCGTGCAAGAACGTAAATATTTAAATTCTTGGTAAATAACTTCCTGACTATAATAAATATTCTGCAATCGTTGGCGACAAAATCGACGAGTCATTCCAGCGCTAGCCAAAACTAAATTAGCTTGCTGACTATCTAGGCCAGCCGTTATTAACTCCTCAAAGCTGGCCCTAAGTAAACAGGGGGCAGGAATCCTCTTGAGAACAGCTTGGGCCAGGGGAACACAGGACTTGATATCTTGACCCTGACTGATAATAAGGGCTAGCAGCTCACTATTGCTAAATTTAGCTAAGTCAAACTTTAGCCAGCTAGCCGCATCCGGTAATTGAGCCGGAATCTGGCAGATAGACATAACGGCTAGTTAAAAACTAAATTGAGGAGGCTAGTTGGAAATAATAGTTTGACCAATTTTATAATAACATTTTTCTTTAGCCAAAAAAAGACAAGCCCCAAATTAGGGGCTTGTCTAAATATTAACATTGTAAAATCGGGATATCAGCAACTATCTAAATCGTGGACGACTTGAATTATCCCCAGATCGTGAACCGCTATGCCGCGGCCCAGGAAAACCAGCCGGACGCTCGGTTGGCAATCCTTTGGCTTTATAACGCTCCCAAATAGCCTGATTAGCTGGCAAATCTTTCATTGTTAGGTTAACTCGGCCCTGATCATCAATAGCTTTAATCTTAACGGTAACAGTGTCACCTTCCTGCAGCATATCCGACGGCTTGCCGACATAAAATGGCGCCAACTCGCTAGCATGAACCATACCATCACGATTGGGCAATAATTCAACAAAAGCCCCAAAATCTAGTAAACGAACGACCTCGCCAGTAAATTCTTCGCCGACTTCCAGCTTACGGGCGATGTCTTGCACCCATTTAACCGCCTGATTCAATTTTTCCTGGTTAGAGCCGCAAACCATGACCTGCCCATCTTGTTCAATATCAATTGTCACTTCACAGGCAGCGATAATTTCATTAATCACCTTGCCGCCGGCGCCGATAACCTCACGAATTTTGTCGACATCGATAAAAAAGCTGATAATCTTCGGGGCATATGGTGACAACTCGGCTCGCGGTTCAGAAATGGCCTGATTCATAACCTCCAAAATCTGTAAACGGCCACGGCGGCTTTGTTCAATGGTCGTCTGGATAATTTCCTTGGTCAGACCATCAGTTTTAGTATCTAATTGGATAGCAGTAATACCTTCAGTAGTGCCGGTGATTTTGAAATCCATGCCACCCTGGCCATCTTCCAAATCCTGGATGTCAGTCAAAACCTTCCATTGGCTCATATCTTGATTAGAAGCTAATCCCATGGCCACACCAGCCACCGGCCGTTTAATTGGCACACCGGCATCCATTAGCGACAGTGATGAGGCACAGGTTGAGCCCATTGACGAAGAACCGTTGGAACTTAATGTTTCGCTAACCACTCTAATTGTATAAGGAAAATCCGCCTTGCTTGGCAAAACCGGCACCAAGGCCTTTTCCGCCAAGGCTCCATGGCCAACCTCGCGGCGGCCAGCTGTCCGAATCGGCTTAGCTTCACCGGTGCAGTATGGCGCAAAATTATAATGATGCATGTAGCTCTTAGTAGAAACTCCTTCTAAGCCCTCTAACGATTGCTCATCACTGGGGGCGCCCAAGGTGACAATAGACATTACCTGCGTTTCACCGCGTGAGAATAACCCAACGCCATGATTACGAGGCAAAATACTGACATCGGCCGATAATTGACGAATTTCATCTAAAGCCCGGCCATCAACTCGGCGACCTGATTGTAAGATATTGTTAGTGACAGCTGCCTCTACCGCGGCTTCCACCGTTTGGCCAATAACCCAATGACGCAGGCTTTTATCAAAATTCTGACCAAATAAGTATTCATCCAGTCCATCCTTAATAGCTTCAACAGCCAATTTGCGCTGGCCCTTGGTGTAATAAACTTTATCAAATAAAATTGACTCAATATGCTCATTTAACCATTGATCGGCAATCCTTTGAGCTTGCTGCTTGCGCTCTTGAGCCTGTAGTTCATCGGCCGATAAGCGCACTGCTTTGATCTTTTTCGGCTCAATTGGCCCGACAGCTTGATAAAGCTGTTCAATTAATTCAATTGAACCGGCTAGGGCTTGCTGCCCGGCCATAATAGCTTCAAACATGACAGCCTCTGGAATCTCCTGAGCGCCAGCTTCAATCATAATAACTTTGCTAGCTGTTCCGGCGACAATTAAGTCCAAATCACTGGTTTCGCGCTGTTCGTAGGTTGGATTAAAAACCAATTGTCCATCGATTCGTCCAACCCGAATACCACCAATCGGTCCGCGCCAATTGACCCCAGAAATCCGCAAAGCGGCCGAGGCGGCCACCAGGGCAACGATATCATAATCATTGGTCTGGTCAACCGATAAAACCGTTAAGATTACCTGAACATCGCGCCGCGATGACTCGTCAAATAATGGACGAATTGACCGATCAATCATCCGGCCGCTAAGGATAGCTTCATCGGTTGGTCGCCCCTCGCGCTTAACCCAACGAGAACCTTTAATAATACCGGCGGCATAAAGGCGCTCCTCAAAATCAACCATTAATGGGAAAAAATCACCATCTTCACGCGCCTCCTTGGCCTCCACCACTGTGGCCATAACCACGGTGTCGCCATATTGGACAGTAACAGCCGCATCAGCCTGATGAGCTAGGCGGCCAGTTTTAATAGTTAGCGGACGGCCATGCCAATCGCGGCTAACCACAATTTCTTGCTTCTGCATAGAATTGGAAGCTGTTCTGACCGACAAACTAAAGGACTATGATTATTTCATAGTGCTCACTGTTTGTCGGCCAAAGACCAGCTAATTATTTATTATATTAATTAACGACTAATCAAAAATTGACGGTCGCTGAGATTAATAAAATCATCAGCAATCTCCAACAATTTAGTAGAGGTGGTTTGACGAAAACCGGCTATTTCCACTAAACAGCCGGTGGTACTCTGAATATAATTGACCAATGGAATATAATCACCGTCGCCGCTAGCTAAAACGATAACATCCAGTTTATGGGACAATTTAATGGCGTCAATACTGATACCAACATCCCAGTCACCCTTTTTGGCTCCGCCAGCAAAAACTTGCAGATCCTTCATAATAACCTCGAAGCCTTGCTGGCTCAAAGCCTCAAAAAAGGCTGTTTCATCGTCATTGTTATCGCTGCGGACAACATAGGCCGCCGCCCTGATCAATTTGCGGTCAGCAACAACGGCCGCCAAAACCTTGCGAAAATTAACTTTCTTACCATAGAGATTGCGCGCGGAATGATAGAGGTTGGCAACATCTACCAAAACCCCGACGCGCTGCTCAGGGTGTTTAACCATGAAAATATTTTAAACTTCTTCAGCTAACTCTTCGGCGAAATCTTCTTCCTCGATATTATCGGCTTCGCCCTTGGCCAACAATTCATCCTCCAGGCGCTTGCGTTCTTCTTCTTCAGCAGCCATTTTTTTGGCAATCTTCAGGTTGAGTTTGGTGGCCAAATCAATAAAGGCTTGTTCGTCTTCTTTCTGCAGATACTTTAAGAGACGTCGACGTTCACCAACCTTGCGCAATAAACCGCGACGAGAAGAAAAGTCATGGCGATGTTTTTGTAAATGATCGGTTAACTGCTTAATCTCTTCGGTCAAGATAGCAATCTGAACCTGAGTCGAACCAGTGTCGCCATCATGCTGCCGAAACTTTTCAATGATTTCTTGTTTGAATTGTTTGTCTAACATAGTTTTCTGTCCCCAACCGAGAAACAGTCCAGGCCGCATCCAAGAAGGGGTAAAATAATAATTATTGGCTAAGTAAAGCTCTTCTGTTATAACACTGTTGGAAAATAAAATCAAGATGTCGTATAATATTACCAATGCTTAAAGATGATGTCCACCATTTTTTAGAATACCTAGAGGTTGAGCGCGGCCTATCCAACAACACTTTGATCGGCTATCGTTTTTATTTGCAACGCTTTCTGGCTTTTGCCACCGCCAGCGGCGCCCATAAACCCAACCAAATAAGCCAAGAATTAATCCATCGCTACCGCCTCCATCTCAACCGACTGGCTAATCGCGAGCATGATAATCTTAAAAAAAATACCCAGAACTACCACCTAATTGCGCTGCGACAGCTACTTAAATATTTTAGTAAACACAATATTGAAAGCCTGGATTCTAATAAAGTTGAATTAGCCAAGCAAGAACCGCGACAAGTTAGTTTCTTGGAAGGATATGATTTGGCCGCCTTTTTACAAGCTCCACTGGCTATTAAAAATTCCAACAAATTAGTGCGCTTGCGAGATCGAGCTATTTTAGAATTACTTTTCTCCACCGGCCTGCGGGTCAGCGAATTAGCCCGATTAAGAATCAATGATCTCAATCTAAAGAAGGTAGAGTTTACCGTCCGCGGCAAGGGCAGCAAGTTGCGCTTGGTCTTTTTATCCGACGACGCTAAAGCGGCCATAAAATCCTATCTGGAAGCCCGCCAAGACACTGAGCCCTTTCTGTTTGTCAGCCATGGTAAGATTAACAAAGAAACTAATCCAGTCTACGGCTTAACGCCGCGATCAATTGAACGACTAGTGGAAAAATACGCTCTAGTTGCCGGCATTACTAAAAAAGTCACTCCACACACCCTGCGTCATAGCTTTGCCACCGATCTATTGATTGGCGGCGCTGATATCCGTAGCGTCCAACAGTTACTGGGCCATGCTTCAATCACCACCACCCAAGTCTATACTCACGTCACCGACCAACAGCTGCGCCAAGTTTATCAAAATTTTCATGGCAAAAGCCGCAAAGATTTGCGCCAATCATAAATCAATCTAGACTTTTGCACTTAAATTGTTATAATAAGCCAACTAACTAAATAAATAACAACAAATTTATATGCCATTAATTCCAACCGTCATTGAAACCACCGGCCAAGTAGAGCGAGCCTATGACATCTATTCCCGCCTATTAAAAGACCGCATCATTTTTTTAGGCGAACCGATTGATGATCATATCGCCAATCTAATTATCGCTCAATTATTATTCCTTGATGCTGAAAATAGCACCAAGGACATTAAATTTTACATCAACACCCCTGGCGGATCGGTAACCGCCGGCCTAGCAATTTATGATACCATGCAATTCATTAAGGCCGATGTCAGCACAATCTGCGTTGGCATGGCCGCTTCAATGGGGGCGGTTTTGCTGGCAGCTGGAGCGCCGGGCAAGCGCCTGTCGCTGCCCAATAGCGAAATTATGATCCATCAAGTGATGGGCGGCTTTGAAGGGCAAGCTACAGATATTAAAATCCGCTCCGAGCACATCCTTAATATCAAAGATCGTTTAAATAAAATTTTAGCTCAACACACCAAACAAGACCTGAAGACGATAGAGCGAGATACTGAGCGCGATCACTATTTAACCCCGGCTGAAGCCAAGAATTATCATCTGATTGACAAAATCATCAGCCGCTAATCAGGCTTGCCTTTTTCTGGTCGCCGTGCTAGGATAAATCCAGTTTATCTTATATTATTTATATTAATCCCGCGTTTTGGTTTTGTCGGCAACGGTAGTATTCTGGCTGATATCTTGTCTTTTCCCGCTCCCTCCTCAAAAATATTTTATCTTCTATACTGTCTGGCTGTTATCGGCTGAATCGTTACTGGCTCCAACCAAAGCCGCCACTATTATTATGAATTATCTTATCGGTTTAATCGCGCTAGCTATCGGCGGTAGTTTTGGCTATTGGCTGCGCCGCCAAGTAGCTATTAATAAAGCTACTAGCGCTGAAAATAAAGCTGAAAAAATCATTGACGAAGCTAAGGCTAAAGAGAAAGAAATCCTCTTGAAAGCCCAAGACAAGGCCTTAAAGCTGGTTGATGAGGCTAAGCAAGAGAATGACAGCCATCGCAAAGAAATTACTGCCTGGCAGAATCGCCTAGAAAAGAGAGAGACTGACTTCTCCCAAAAGATCATGGAGCTGCAAGACAAGCAACAACAGCTTTATGATAAGATTAACCAAGTTGAAACCACCAAAGAAGAGATTAACCAAATCAAGCTGGAACAAACTGCCAAATTGGAAGAGGTTGCCGGACTTAATATTGAACAAGCTAAAGAGTTGTTGTTAGAAAAAGTTAAAACCGAGGCCTCAGATAGCTTAATGTCGCGCCTAGATAAACTGAATAATGAGGGCAGCGAGCAAATTGAAGAAAAATCCAGAGAACTGATGGCGGCAGCCATGCAAAGACTGGCCTCCACTTTTACAGCCGAGGTCACTACCACTGTCGTGGATTTGCCCAATGATGAAATGAAGGGACGAATTATCGGTCGCGAAGGCCGCAACATTAAAACTATTGAACAATTGACTGGTGTTGAAATAATTGTTGACGACACACCTAATGCTATTACTGTTTCTGGCTTCTCGGGAATTCGGAGACAGATTGCCAAGCGCGCTTTAGATTATTTAATTAAAGATGGCCGCATCCACCCAACCAAAATTGAAGATGCCATTGAACACGCCAAACAAGACTTGGCCCTAGATATTAAAAAGGCTGGCGAGGACGCTCTCTATGAGCTGGGCATTACTGGTTTTGATAACAAGTTGGTTCAGATTATCGGTCGGTTAAAATATCGCACCAGCTATGGACAAAACGCGCTTAGACACAGTGTTGAAGTTGCCCATCTGTCTGGCCTGTTAGCCGAAGAGCTAGGGGCTGACGCCACCTTAGCTAAAAAAGCCGGACTACTCCACGATATTGGTAAGGCCGTTGATCACGAAGTCAAAGGTACTCATCCGCAAATCGGTGGTAATATCGCCCGCAAATTTAGTTTGTCCCAAGAAATCATTGACCCGATTGAAACCCACCACGATGACCACCCGAAGGGCTTAATATCGGTTATTATTAAAGTGGCTGATGCGATTTCGTCATCACGGCCAGGCGCCCGCAATGACAGTCTTGATCAATATATCCAGCGCTTAGAAGAATTAGAGAAAATCGCTAATAGTTTTGACGGCGTGGATAAAACCTATGCTATTCAGGCTGGTCGCGAGGTTCGCGTTTTTGTCCGACCAGAAGAAATCGGTGATCTTGAAGCTAAAAAATTGGCC
>CAYOAH010000010.1:0-10170 GCA_964401905.1 uncultured Gammaproteobacteria bacterium | reverse complement strand
AATAACTGATTTAGACGCCCACGAGCTAGCCGTAAAGATGGCCAAGCAAATCGAACAAGAATTAAAATATCCGGGTGAAATAAAAATCAATGTTATCCGCGAATTGCGTATCATTGAATACGCCCGCTAAAAAATCCCATGTCTATCGGCTCAATAATTAGAAAAGTTAAAAAGCTACGTCCGGCAACTAAGCGCCAACCCGTTCACCACGTCCTAGATCAGCAAATAGTTTTCCGTCTATCCAAAGGGCGTTTACCGGGCTGGCGCCAATGGCGTTATTTACCTCGTTTTTTGTCGCGTAAAGAAAAAATCATTATTATCGCTTGCCTCTTAACTCTGTTGGCCAGCTTGACCATTATTGTTAATTATTATTATAAAAACCATCAACAGGTAACTCCTAAAAGTGGCGGTTATTATGTTGAAGGTCTAATTGGCACACCGCGCTATATTAATCCTCTTTATTCATCAATTAATCAAACCGATCGCGACTTGGGACGTCTAATTTATTCCAGCCTATTAATTAGAAACCCACAAGGAAAACTGGTTAATGATTTAGCTGAAAACTATCAAATTAGCCCCGACGGTTTAACTTATACAATAAAAATAAAAGACGGTGTCAAGTGGAGTAATGGTAATCGCCTCACTGCTGAAGATGTTGTCTTTACTTATCAGGCTATAATGGATCCGAGCTATGGTTCACCAATTAAAAATAGCTTGAATGGCGTAGATATTGCTAGAATTGACGACCTAACAATTCGCTTCACACTAAGCCAACCATATAACGCTTTTTTAGATCTATTGACAATCGGCATTATGCCGGCTGAATTGTGGAGCCAAATTCCAGCCGAAAGCTCTAGCTTAGCTGACTTAAATCTCAAGCCTATTGGCAGTGGACCTTATCAATTTAAATCTCTAACTAAAGACCAGTTAGGATCTGTAAAATCTTACCAATTAGTTGTAAATCAAAACTATTTTCAATCAAAACCCTATATTGAAGAACTAACCTTTAAATTTTATAATAATTACGAAGAATTAGTGGCCGCACTTAATGATGGCTCCATCAATGGCGCCAATTATTTACCACAAACCATCGCCGAAAAACTAATCGCTGCTAATCGTTATAACCTTAAATACCTAGGAACCTCTCAGTTGGTCGCTGTCTTTATTAATCAAGATGATCAAACATTAAAAAATAAAGTTATCCGCCAAGCGTTGGCTACGTCTATTGACAAAAATCAAATTTTAGTGAAGAATAATAATCTAGTCAGCCATTTGGCTAACGGCCCAATCTTAAAGCAAAACCAATACTATGACACGAGCTTGACTCGTCCGGCTTTTGACTTGGCCAAAGCCAGCCAATTACTAACCGAAGATGGTTGGCAATTGAAAACCATTACTGCTGAAGATGTAACCAAGGCTGAACAAGATTTAGCTAATAACCAGGGAGATCAAGGTCAATTAAAAATTATAACCGATCTTGGTAGTGGCCAATGGTTACAAAAAAATAATCAATATTTGACTATCAATCTAACAACTATTAACGAACCAGACTATTTGATTATTGCTAATCAACTAGCTGAAGCTTGGCAAAAAATTGGTATCAAAATAAGTTTAAATATAATTGACCCAGAAAATATTAATAGCCAAATTATCCAGCAAAAAAATTATTCCCTTTTACTTTACGGTCAAAATCTCGGCTCAGAAAATGACTTAACTGCCCTTTGGCACTCCAGTCAAAGTGGTCCCAATGGCTTTAACCTGAGTAATTACCGTAATGAAAAAATAGATAAAAGCCTAGAAATTATCCGATCTAGTCTTGATCAAACAGCTAGACAACAAGCAGCCAAAGAATTACAAAGCCAAATGAATAGTGACTTACCGGCTATCTTCCTGTATAATTCTAGCCATCTATACATTCAGCATAAGAAAATTAGGGGCTACGATACTGACTTTATTGTTGAGCCAGCTGATCGTTTCAATGAAATAAATAAGTGGTATATTAAGATTAGCCATAGCTGGAAAAAATAATAACTAAGCCCAAGTGGCGAAACTGGTAGACGCGCAACGTTCAGGTCGTTGTGTTCGCAAGGACGTGGAGGTTCAAATCCTCTCTTGGGCACCAAAAGTTAACTCTTTTATTACTCAAAAATAAAAGCCAATTATTTAGATTGGCACTAATTATTATGATTACCAAGTACAAAAACAAAGATTCCGTCAGCCAAGTTGCTAGCGGTCCTTATGGCGCGTCTCGCCGCCCAACTCAGCGAACAAATTATCATCGTCCAGCCGACAACCAAACTAATGGTTCGGAAAAACTAAGAGTTATTGTCTTGGGTGGGCTAGAAGAAGTCGGCCGCAATATGACTCTATTGGAATATGACCGAGAAATTATTATTATTGACATGGGTCTACAGTTTCCCGAAGAAGACATGTTGGGCATTGACTATATCATCCCCAATACTGACTATTTGGTTGGTAAAGAAGACTGGATTAAGGGTGTAATTATCACTCATGGCCATTATGACCATATCGGAGCGATTGCTCATTTAATGGGCAAATTAAAGAACCCACCAATGTTTATGGGCCAATTAACAGCTGGCTTAGTGGAGAAAAAGGTTAAAGAACATCCTCAATGTCCAAGATTAAAAATAACCAGGATTGAAGAAGACACCAAAGTTCAACTAGGCAAAAACTTTCGTTTAGAATTCTTACGAGTTAATCATTCTATCCCCGATTGTTTTGCTGCTATTGTTCACACACCAATTGGCACTGTCTTACATACCGGTGATTTCAAGATTGATTATTCGCCAGTCAATGATAAGCCAGCTGATTTACAACGCATCGCTCAAGTCGGCAGCCAGGGCTTATTAATGCTAATGGCTGACTCCACTGATTCAACTCATCCTGGTTATCAGGTTTCTGAGTCAACAATTGGCGATGAAATGGGTCGTTTATTTGAAAAGATTGATGGCCGGATTATTATCGGCACTTTTGCCTCTCAGGTCAATCGTATTCAAAAAATCTTCTCACTAGCTGAAAAATTTGGTCGCAAAATCTATTTGCAGGGCCGCAGTATGAACGACAATGTAGAAATTGCCAAGCAAATTGGTTATATGAAATTTGACTCCCAAACTATAATTAATGATAGTGAATTACGACATCTGCCAGATAATAAAGTTATTATTCTAGGCACTGGCGCTCAGGGTGAAAATGGCGCCTTCTTGATGAAAGTTGTTAACAACGAGCATCGCGTTGTCAGAATTAAACCAGGTGATACAATTATTTTTTCGTCTTCAGTTATTCCTGGCAACGAACGCAGTATTCAAAGCTTAAAAGATCAAATTGTTCGCCAAGGCGGTAAAGTTATCCATTATGAGATGATGGATGTCCATGCTGGCGGCCATGCCAAACAAGAAGACTTAAAGTTAATGATGCGCTTGCTTAAACCCAAATACTTTATGCCGATTGAAGGCAATCACTATATGCTACAAGCTCACGCCGAATTGGCTCAACAAGTCGGCATACCGTCAAACAATATTTTTGTGGCCGATAATGGCCAAGTCATCAGTCTGCAACGCCAGGGTCAAGAGGTTTTTGGCCAATTAACCAAAGAAAAAGTCAATACCGATTATATTATGGTCGACGGTCTAGGTGTCGGCGATGTTTCCGACATTGTCTTGCGCGATCGTAAAACTATGGCTGAGGACGGCATGATTGTGGTGATCGCCACCATTGATTCCAAAACCGGCGATCCGATTGGCAACCCCGATATTATTTCCCGCGGCTTTATTTATATGAAAGACAATAAAGATCTAATTCAGGACACGCGCATGCGTATTAAAAAGATTGTTAAAGAAACTGATTTCCTGGCCAGCCCAATCAGCGGCCATGGCTTTGGTGACGATGATCAATTAAAAAATAAAATTCGCGCCGATGTCAGCCAGTTCTTATTCAATAAAACCAAACGCCGGCCAATGGTCTTGCCGGTTGTAATTAAAGTCTAAAATTATTTGGACTTAAGATAAAAACAGCCTCTTCGCAGGGCTGTTTTTATTAACAAAAAACGCCCAAAACGGGCGCCTTCTGTTTGTGCGGCATCAACAATAAAGCTGAATAAACTAATTATAGCAAATAGCCTATTGGTGGTCAATAGTTATTATCGCTCATCACCGCTACCGTGCAATTGACCACGCTGTTGGCGGGACAACAGTTTAGTTAAATTGTCTTGCGCCACCTGATTAAGCTCTAAGTCTAATTCGGTGGCTAGTTGAGCCAGGTACCATAAAACATCGCCTAATTCTTTAGCGACCGCTTGACGCTGTTCATCACCAACCATTCCCTGTTGGTCACGAAAAATCTTCTTAATCTTTTCCACCACTTCGCCACTTTCGCCAGCTAGCCCCAGAGCTGGATAAACAAAACCCTGACCAATAATCGGATAAACTGCCGTCTGGCGGCTTTTCTGCTGATACTCATTAAATTCCATAAATTTATTTTAGATAATAGCGGTCACGCCAACTGTCAGAACAGTAACGATGACGCCGGCAATAATAACGCCGGCAAAAATCGGCCAGAAAGCTTTACGCGCCGGTACACCAAATAACCAAGCAGCAATTGAACCGGTCCAAGCGCCAGTCATCGGCAGAGGCACGGCTACAAACAAAAACAGAGCCAATAGGCCATATTGAGCAAATTGCTGACTAGTCTTACGCCGAGTCCGCCGAAAAACAGTCTCAATTACCCTGGTCAAAAATTTAGAATAACGCTCGGCTAATTGAACAATTTTGTTAAGCCCTAAAATAATCACCAGAATCGGCAAGCTATTGCCGATAACCGCCAAAATAAAAGCGGTCAGCGGTTTAACATGCCAAACAGTGATAGCCAAGGGGATGGTCGCCCGCAATTCAGTAACCGGAATAGCTGAATATACCAGCGTCCACAGCTCCTTAGAGGACAAAATATTTTGCAAAATAGCCATGACTTATAAGATTAGTAACCCATGGTGGCTGGGGTAGCGATATAGTCTTGATCGGTCCCTTCTAGATGATAGGTTAATTCATAGTCCAAACCAGTCGTACTATTATACACATAAGAATAAGCGGTCTGAGGATCTGGGGGGATGACTTCCATATAAGCATTGGGGCAATTGCTATCTTGAAAACCGCCTGGACCGATACAAGCATAGTCGTAGCCGTGTCCAATATTGGCACTATCAATGGGATAAGAATTATTCTGATCAAAATACATCTCCAGTGCCGTTCTAATCTGCTTAATATCAGATAACCGCCTAGCATCACGCGACTTGACTCGGGCGCTATTGAGAGCCACAACTGACAAAGTAGACAACAGGGCAATAATGGCAATAACCACTAATAGCTCAATCAGAGTAAAGCCTTTTTTCATAAATTGAGTTTAATATTTAATAAATTAATTATAATCTAATTTTACCAATATCGCCAGCCAAAACAATTGGCCGCATCGCTTCCAACTCATCGCGGTAGCTGCATTCCGGTAACTGATTAAGTAGATAGATTGGCTTGTCCAAAACAAAAGCAAAACCCATTTCCAGAAAAGAATTACCGCCAATATAGCCGCTGATGCCATAGCGTTCCACATTAACCACCAAAATAGCATCACCGGCCTTAATTTTATCAAAATGAATCCGAATTAGATCATACTGAACCTTGTTGCGGGCCGATTCGGTATGAGCCTTGTCAACCGTGAACATGGCCGCATAATCATGAGTAAATTCTGGCAAAACGACCTCGTGTCCCAAGGCCAAAAGCTGTTTTTCAACCTCAACCATTTCTTTTGAGGCCGACATGCTGCCGCAAATAATAATTTTCATAAATTTATCATTAACAATTATCTAATTAATAGTTTAACACACGGATGATTAATTAAAAAACCCAGCCGGAGCTGGGTGTTAGTTTAAGTTAGATTAGAAAAGGATAGTAATGCCGACGGTTACAATGGCGACCATTGACATCAGTTTGATTAAGATATTAAGCGCTGGGCCGGAAGTATCCTTACAAGGATCACCGACCATGTCACCAATAACAGCGGCTTTGTGGGCGTCAGATCCTTTGCCACCGAAATGGCCCTCCTCGACGTATTTTTTGGCATTATCCCAGGCTCCTCCGGCGTTAGCCAGAAAAACCGCCATTCCAAAACCAGTCGTCATGGCACTCAATAGTAGGCCCATAACTCCGGCGACACCCAGTAAAACTCCAGTCATAATTGGCGCAGCTATGGCCAGCAAGGCTGGACCAATCATTGCCTGTTGGGCGCCTCGAGTAGAGATTTGGATACATCTTTGATAGTCTGGGCTTTCTGAACCATCCAAAATTCGCGGATTACCAAATTGACGACGGACTTCGGCCACCATCTTTTTAGCCACCTTACCAACAGCTCCAGTCGTTAAGCCGATAAAAACCAAAACAACCATAGCGCCAATGAAGGCGCCGACAATGAATTTTGGGTTCATGATATGTACCTGGTAATAATTAACCAGGTCAATAATGTTAGCCTTGATTAAAGGGATTTCTCGGTTATTAATAACTAAGCTAACATCCCCTTTCCGCAACATAGCCAACTTAATTTCTTCCACGTATGAGGCCAATAAAGCCATCGCTGTTAAGGCGGCCGATCCAATGGCAAATCCCTTACCAGTAGCTGCTGTGGTATTGCCGACGGCATCCAACATGTCGGTTCTTTGTCGAACATGTTCAGGAAGTTTAGCCATTTCAGCGTTACCACCGGCATTATCGGCAATGGCGCCAAAAGCATCAGTAGCCAAAACAAAACCAAGATTGGCCAACATGCCAACGGCGGCCATGGCAATACCGGAAAGACCTTGACTGATGCTGCTTATATTTAGATTAAACCCTGAGGCACAATAAAAAGCCCCAATCATTCCTAAGCAAACAGCTATCACTGGAACACTGGCAGAATTCATGCCCAATTCTAAACCACTCGTAATGACTGTTGCCGAAGATGTTTCAGCGCTTTCGGCAACCCGCTGAGTTGGCCGATAGGCTTGTGATGTTTGGTAGTTAACCCAAACACCAACAACTACGCCAACGAGCAGACCCAAGGCCACTGCCAGTGATAATCCAAGCCAATTATACAGACCAAGCTGCGATGTAACTACAAAGGTGGCAACGGCAATCAAGATAGAACTTAGCCAAACTCCTTTATTAATGGACCCGACCAACTCTTTCATGCCTGAACTGTTTTTGGCCTTGACAATAAACAGGGCAATAATAGAAAAAACTACCCCTAGACCACCAATAATCATTGGTAGTAATACGTACTTCATTTGGGTGGCCAGAGGTAAGCCCTGACTGGAACTAGCAAATAAAGCGGCAGCAGCCAATATGGCCCCGGCATAAGACTCATACAAATCAGCACCCATGCCAGCAACATCACCGACATTGTCACCGACATTGTCAGCAATGACGGCTGGATTACGCGGGTCGTCCTCAGCTAAATTACTATCATTTTTGCCGACTAAATCGGCACCCATATCGGCAGCCTTAGTAAAAATACCACCACCAACTCTGGCGAATAGAGCCTGCAAAGAAGCTCCCATACCAAAAGTTAACATAATGGTGGTAATAGTTAGCATCCTAGACTCAGGATCGCCAGTAAAAAAATGATTCAATATATAGAACCATACTGAAACATCTAGTAGGGCAAACCCAACCACACCAAAACTCAAAATTGCACCGCTTCTAAGGGCAACCTGCAATCCAGAATTAAGAGAATTTTGTGCCGCCCTAGTAACCCTGGGAGCGGCATGAGTGGCAGCCAACATACCGATAAACCCAGCAAGAGCAGAAAACATCCCGCCGGTTAAATAGGAAAACGGTGTATACCGACTCATCAAATTGAAGCCATAGGCCGCAATTGCAAAAAATATACCCGTTACAATAAAAACCACGGCAACGACCTTATACTGCTGTCGCAAATAAGCCATTGCGCCCTTTTGGACAAGCCCGGCAATTTCTTGCATTCTTTCATTGCCCGGGTCTTTTCTCTTCATCTGAACAAAAAGAATCCTGGCAAATAAAAGAGCCAAGATGCCGGCCGCGGGAACGAACCAGAAGATTGTTGGAACCATTTGTTCCTCCTTTTTTATATTGTGTTGTGAATGAGCAACTTAAAGAATTCTTAACATCCTTAACATATTTAAGAAAAATTAGCAAGGGTATTTAGCCAAATTATAGCTAATTTATCCTAATCTTTTTTAATTTCTGTCGCCGTGTTAAATAATCCGGCATAACTTGAACGACTAACCGCCAAAAACGCGCCGAATGATTCATCTCCTTCAAATGGCACAACTCATGAACAATAATATAATCGGCCAATTCGCTGGGTAAATTAACCAAACGATAGTTAAAATTAAGATTACCTTGTCGCGAACAACTGCCCCAACGAGATCGCTGATTCTTGATGCTGACTCGACCATATTGAAATCCGTAAAACTGGTTATAATATTCCAATCGCTGACGAACCAATTGACGAGCCGGCCCCCTATTTTGAAGATAACTCCTATGATCGCTGTTGATTTTAGAATCTAACATTGACTCTACGATTAATCTTTTAAGCAGCGCAAAGAATAGCCATCTTGTGGCTCGGGTTGATTAGATATTAAAGTAGACTGGGTGTTTTGTAGTTGCCAGCGATATACTGGACTGTAGGGGCCGACTTTGGTGGCTGTCCAAAAAAAGGCATAGTTAGTGAGCTGAACAAAGGAGCCGGATATAGACCTGGCACCAGCCGGCAAAGCTGTAAAACCAGAAAGATTACAGGCCGTTGAGCCACAGGTTTGAACTGACCAATGAGTGGTCCCAGCCTCTTTGGCTTTACCGCCAGCATAACTGCCTAAGTAGGTGGAAAAGTCGGTCCATTCATTGTGACTGGGAACATGCCAGCCAGTCGGACAAACACCTTGAACGCCGCTCGGAACACTATTACTACTGGCAGCGCCCTGCATAATAGCTGGCCAATTATACAAAACGCCATAGGTTGCATAATTAGCCGCTCCTGATTCTAAACTAAAGTCTAACGTATAACTGCCACCGTCATCAATTTGAGTATAGTGATAATAATTATCATCCCCAATCGGGTCTTTGGGCAGAACATTAAACAATACTAGTCCACCAGCCATAAACGGACTACTAGTCGGCAAGCTGGCTGGATAAATCCCATCGTACTGGTTTCTCATTTTTCTTCCTTATATAAATTAACTCTGTTCTTCCACATAATAGCATAAAACAAGCACGACCTAAAATCAGAAAGGCTAAAACATTAAAACAGGTTTTATGTGGCACTCAAAACAAACTTGGGGCTTATTTAAGGTAAAAAATAACCCTCAACACTTTGATATAATCTCAGTGTTGAGGGAGACAGAAATTTAGCTACAGCTAACGATAAAGTTGGCTTGCCTTAGGAAACATTTCTATATATTCCTTGGTAACCACAATATCATAATCCGCTAGCCTGCGACGCATATTGCCCCTATCTATAGCTTCACGCCACAATGCCTTAGCTCGTTCAGACATGACACCTTGGAACCTGTCAGCCATATAGAACCTGACCAGATTCTTACTAAAACTAAGCCATGGGGCAAAGTTATCTTCAAAAACATCATTAACCAGCCGTTCTAGCTGGCCAATTCCACCACATCGCTCTGTTTGATTCACAACCTCGATCCAAAGATCGAAGAAGTTCACCAATGGTTCCTTAATCTTTTTCTGCTTGAAGAGGCTGTTCCGCTTGACTTTACTCAAAAAGTCATAGAGCATCTTTTGGGAAATTTCAAGGGCATCTTGATTTGCTGAGTTTAAGGTCCTTTCATAATAACCTTCAATGCGTGGATTATCAGAGCCGATACCACTTACAGCGATTTCATTAATAGTAACTACAAGCTTCATTATTTCCTCCAAGACCGAGTTGGCACAGAGCTAGGGCTTATTAGTTTTGCCTAGATGTAAGATTATTTCTAATCAAATAGTCCAATCTGGTCGTTTTTCTTTATTTTATTGTTAAAATTACTAATTCATAGTCTATACGCTAGAACTTTATGATGAATCTGTCAATGACTATAACCAGGGCACTATAAAGCAAGTGTCACAGGCTTCAGCGAATTGTTAAGGAAACATA
>CAYOAH010000009.1:0-20552 GCA_964401905.1 uncultured Gammaproteobacteria bacterium | reverse complement strand
CTCAGTTGGTAGAGCAGTTGCCTCTTAAGCAAACGGTCGCAGGTTCGAGCCCTGCTGGGCGTACTAGAAAAACAGCTCCCTGATGGAGGCTGTTTTTTATTGGCTAATTCATAGCTGACTGGTATAATCACTGTATGACTGATAATAACACAATAACTGAATTAGGTGGTTTTTTACTGTTAGATAAACCCAGCGGACCAACTTCGCATGATATGGTCTATTGTTTGCGGCGGATTACTGGCATCAAAAAAATTGGTCACGCTGGCACGCTCGATCCACTAGCTTCCGGCTTGCTGATTATGGCAATTGGCCGAGCAGCGACCAAACAGATTGATAACTCGGCTAAACAAGACAAGGTTTACGAGGCTGTCTTTCAACTCGGTGGAACTAGCGATACTGAAGACAGACTAGGCCAGATTGAACCACAAACTATTAAACAAACACCAGATACTAGCGAAATCCAACTAGCTTTAAATAGCTTTGTCGGCCAAATTGAACAGATTCCGCCGATGTATAGCGCTAAAAAAATCGCCGGCCGTAAGCTTTACGAGCTAGCCCGTAAAGGCCAGGTTATTGAAAGACAACCGAGTTTGATAACTATCTACAGGATTGACTTAATTGATTATGCTTGGCCGTTATTAAAATTAACCATCAACTGTTCAACCGGCACTTATATTCGATCTGTCGCTCGAGATCTAGGCGAGAAGCTGGGTTGTGGGGCATATCTGGCTGAATTAAGGCGGACTAAAATTGGTGATTATTCAGTAACAAAAGCCACTAACCCAGATAACCTAACGGCTGATAATTGGACAGAACATTTATTAAGATAGAATCTACTCCACAGTTACCGACTTAGCTAAATTCCTGGGTTTATCCACATTAAGACCTTTGTGGTCGGCAATATGATAGGCTAATAGCTGCAGCGGAATGGCATTAATAATTGGCGATAACAAAACATTAACTACCGGCACCTTAATTAAATAATCAGCTAGTTCAGCAATATGATCATAATCTTGATCAACTATGGCGATAACCCGCCCGCCACGCGCCTTGATTTCTTGGATATTGCTAATAATCTTGTCGCTTAAATCATTCTTGGTGGCCAAGAAAACCACTGGCATGTTTTCATCAACCAGGGCAATCGGACCATGCTTAATCTCGGCAGCTGGATAGCCTTCAGCATGGATATAGGATATTTCTTTTAATTTTAGCGCGCCTTCTAAAGCCACTGGGAAATTAAGTCCCCGGCCCAAATAAAGAAAATGGTCGGTTTGATAAAACTGGGCGGCCAAGCTATCAAGCTGATCATCTAAACTTAGTGTTGTCGCCACAATCTCTGGCAATTGACTCAAATCGGCTAGTAAATCATCATCTAAGGGTTGGCCAGATAGTTGTCGTAAATGCAGAGCTAGAAGAATTAAAGCCGTCACCTGAGCCGTAAAGGCCTTGGTGCTAGCTACGCCAATCTCTGGCCCGGCGTGTAAATAGATACCAGAATCAACTTCTCTGGTAACCGTTGAGCCAACAACATTAACAATAGCAATAGTTTGCGCTCCTTGCCGCTTGGCTTCACGAAGAGCCGCCAAAGTATCAGCTGTTTCGCCAGATTGAGAGATGGCGACAAACAGATCGGTATCATTAACTAAGGGATGACGATAACGAAATTCAGAAGCATAATCAACTTCGACCGGTGTTTTGGCAATATTTTCTAATAAATATTTACCAATTAAAGCCGAATGCCAGCTAGTGCCGCAGGCAGCAATAACAATCCGCTTTAATTTATTGAATTCTAAATTAATAGATAGCTTAATTTGCCCATCCTTGACCCGACCGGCCAGGACATTGCTTAGAGTTTGCGGCTGTTCAAAAATCTCTTTCAGCATAAAATGCTTGAAGCCTTTTTTTTCAATCTGCTCAACATTAAGTTTAACCTCTTCTACTTGACGATCAACGGCTTGACCAGCTAAATTCTGCAGACGATAGCCCTGATTATCAATAATGGCCAGATCATTATCGTTAAGATAAATAACCTGTTTGGTGTGATTCAAGATGGCTGGGATATCGGAAGCGACAAAAGTTTCTCCTTCGCCAACACCGATAATCAGCGGCGAGCTTTGCCGAACCGCTACTAATTTATTCTCCTTAATGCTCAAAGCGACTAAACCATAAGAACCCTCAACTAAAGCCAACGCCTTAGCCACAGCCGTCTCCAGATTGCCAGCATAAAACTTTTCAATCAAATGAGCTAAAACCTCTGAGTCAGTTTCTGATTGGAATTGATGCCCCTCGCTAATCAAAATCTCTTTTAGGGACTGATAATTCTCAATGATACCATTATGAACAACGGCAATTTGCCCCTGGCAATCAAAATGAGGGTGAGCATTATTTTCACTAGGAGCGCCATGGGTAGCCCATCTAGTGTGGGCAATACCAATAGTACCAACTATTTCCTGACTGGCCACCGACTGTTCCAATTGGGCAACTGGACCAACTTTCTTGTCAATAAAAAAATGACCATCATTCAAAATACACAGGCCAGCACTGTCATAGCCACGATATTCTAGTTTTTTTAAACCTTCCAGCAAAATGTCTTTAGCTGGTTGTTGACCAAGATAACCAATAATTCCACACATAATATAAGAAATGAATAGCTAAGGTTTAAAATCAATCCTTGTTCATATAATAACAAACATTAAAACAAAACGAAATACAAAAAACACCAAGCCGTTAAGCCTGGTGTTTTTAGTTTAAGCAAGAATTAATCTTGAACTGATCGATAGTATTCCATTACCAAATCATACATGAATTTATCTACGGCCATAAACTGTTCATTATATTGGCCATCATCAGTAAGCGGTAATGGATCTGAACTCAAACTAGAACCAATCATGAGGTGATAGATATCATGTTTATTGAGCTCACCGTCGGATAAAACAAAGTTATCTCTAGTTTTACGAATAATCTCGGGAACAATATCAAAGTGAAAAACATCATAAACCCCCAGCCTGTTTAGACCATTCTTAACACTCTTGAGCTCTGCCAAGAGCTCTGGCGACTCCAGATATTCGGCCTGCGGAAATTTTTCCAAGCTGTTCTGGCCTAACATATTCTTAGATTAGTAGCCCGATTATCAACAAAGCGACAATATTAACGATCTTAATCATCGGATTGATAGCTGGACCAGCAGTATCTTTGTAAGGATCACCAACCGTGTCACCAGTCACCGCCGCCTTGTGGGCATCAGAGCCTTTGCCGCCAAAATGACCTTCTTCAATATACTTCTTAGCATTATCCCAGGCGCCACCACCGGAAGTCATGGAAATAGCGACGAAAATACCAGTAATAATTGAACCCATCAATAAGCCACCCAAAGCGGGTATACCAAAGATAAAACCAACTAAAATTGGTGCTAGAACTGGAATCAGTGATGGGACAATCATTTCTCTAATAGCTGACTTAGTCACAATATCAACGGTGCGGCCATAATCCGGCTTTTCCGTATTCTCCATAATGCCTGGCTTTTCTTTAAACTGCGCTCGAACATCTTCCACCACCGCACCAGCGGCTTTACCAACCGCCTGCATCGATAGGGCGCCGAAATAATAAGGTAGTAAGCCACCAATAAATAAACCGATTAAAACGTAGGGGTCGTTGATTAAGAATTGAGCGCCATTAGATTTCTCAGCAAAATCAGCAAATAAGACTAATGAAGCCAAAGCGGCTGAACCAATGGCATAGCCCTTGGTAACTGCCTTGGTAGTATTGCCAACCGCATCCAATGGGTCGGTAACATTGCGGACATCATCACCGAGCTCGGCCATTTCGGCAATACCACCAGCATTGTCAGTAATCGGACCATAAGCGTCAATGGTGACGATAATACCAGCCATTGACAGCATGGCTACCGCCGCCACGGCAATGCCATATAAGCCAGCCAAAGAATAAGCGCCTAAAATGGATAAAGCAATAACCACTACTGGCCAGGCGGTTGATTTCATGGAAACCGCCAAGCCGGCAATCACGTTAGTGCCATGACCAGTGGTCGAAGCCTCGGCAATCTGCTTGACTGGAGCGTATTTAGTGGAAGTAAAGTACTCAGTAATAACAACTAAAGCAGCCGTCACAGCTAAACCGATTAAGGAAGCTAAATACAGATTTATAGTACTATATCGCCCATTGTCTTTCATGATCCAATTAATCATTGGATAAAAGGCGATGGCTGAAATCACACCGGAAGCGATCAGACCCTTGTATAGAGCCATCATAATATTTTGTGATTTACCCAGACGAATGAAATAAATACCAATAATTGAGGTAATAATGGACACTGCGCCTAATAATAGCGGAAAGATGATGAACAATTCATTGCCCTGACCAAAAGTCAGGACGCCGAGCATCATGGCGGCAATCGAGGTTACCGCATAAGTTTCAAACAAATCAGCGGCCATACCGGCGCAATCGCCGACATTATCGCCGACATTGTCGGCAATGACGGCTGGATTACGCGGATCATCCTCAGGAATGCCAGCTTCAACTTTACCAACTAAGTCGGCACCGACATCGGCGGCTTTAGTGAAAATACCACCACCCAAACGAGCAAAAATAGAAATTAACGATCCGCCGAAACCAAAACCAATTAAGGCATGGATATCTTTAGTCACCAGATAGAAACCAGCCGTGCCCAGCAGAGCCAAGCCGACTACTAACATACCGGTGATACTGCCGCCCTTAACGGCTACTGATAAGGCCTTTTTCATGCCCGACCTAGCTGCTTCGGTAGTGGTAATATTGGCGCGGACTGAGATATTCATACCGATATAACCAGCCATGGCTGACAAAATAGCGCCAATAATAAAAGCAATAGCTGTTAGCCAACCCAAGCTCGGAATAAGGCCAATTATGATAAATAGCGGAATCGCCACCATAAAAACGGTCCGATACTGACGATTCAAGAAAGCCTTAGCGCCAGCCTGAATGGCCTGAGCAATTTCTTGCATTCGGTCATTGCCGCGAGGCAATTTCAAAATTGATCTGATAGCAATAGCGCCATAGAGGATAGCCAACAGAGCGCTACCAATAATCAGCATTGAGGTGATTTCCATAACCAGTGGTTAAATTTAATAAATAAAGATAAAACTAGCACCAAACGGAGCTATTATGAATAAATAATAGCAAAATATATGGAAAAAGCAAGATAGAAAAAACGAGCCCGAAGACTCGTCTTTTCAACTAGGGGTGGCTACTGGGAGTTGAACCCAGACTGACGGGACCACAACCCGCTGTTCTACCGCTAAACTATAGCCACCATAACTTATAACTTATAAACTCTCAACCAACTAGTCAAGCCTATCTGCACCTCCTTAATTGGTTCATAGCCGGGCAGATGAAACTGATTACTGATCAGATAGGATCCCGGACGCGCTTCTTTTTGCAGTTTTAAAGACAACTTAGCCGTTAATGATTGCCCCAGATAACAATAGAAACAATCACCGCTAGTCAAAGACATCTTTAAAAAATTTTTATGACGCAATTTGATTTTACTACCAACCATAGCCAGCTGAGCCTTGGCCAGCAGATAAACAGCTGCCAAAATTTCCACACCAATAAGGGTATATTTACTTTTAGCAGATTTTTCCAAACGGCGCAAGAAGCCGGCCTGGCCGCAGCCCAACTCATAAATCTTGGCTCCGGCTGGTAAATTCAATGCTTGGAATTGTTTCACTGCCTCATCCAGAACTTTATTCTTGGTGCTAATAAACGGCGCATAACCTCTAAATAAAAGGTTAAAAAATTCTTCAGCTAGAAAAACTAAAACCGCCAAAAAAACAATTGAGCCCAACAATAAAAACCAGATCATACTTTTATAAATATTTGAATAAAAGCGTACGCCCAGGGGGAATCGAACCCTCATAACCAGCTTAGAAGGCTGGTGTTCTATCCATTGAACTATGGGCGCCAAACTATGTCCAATTTAGCAAGGGCGCCCCCTTTTGTCAACGTAAATTAATTAATTATCTACTACCATAACTTGACGGACGACAGTGGTTCGGCCGCCATATTTTTTGACGGCGGTCACACTCAAATTATTAATGCCGGAACGCAGATTAACCGGCTGGTTAAAATTGCCGACCCGATCACTTAATAATGTCTCGCCATTTATCTCCAATTGAACCTCTGGCTCGGTTTGACCAACAATCCACAATTGTTTTTGGCTAGTGGCCAAATCACCGGACGGGCTAGTTACAGTTAGCTTGGGCGGGGCAACAATATTCTTTAAAGACAAAATAATATAAATAGCTGCCACTAAAATCGCCAACGCCACCAAACTATTACGAATAATCTGCGGATATGACCACAAATCTTGTTTTCTAACCAGATGACGGCCGAAAAAAACATCATGCTGCCGGTTGTCGCTATTCCGCCAACAATCAATAATCGGGGCAGCCTCTTCGGCTGAAAAACCGAGCATTTGCAAATAGTCAGCAACAACCTTAACTAGATTGATTTTGGCCGGTAAATGATCAAAGCTATTATTTTCAATAGCTCGAATGTGTTCCGCTTTAACTTTAAGTCGTCGAGCGCAAAATAATGCCGACCAATTCTTGGTTAATCGCCGATTTTTAATAACCGAACCAAAATTAATTGTTGTTTGGCCAGACATAAAAATTAAATAACCACGATCATCCCTTTTTTATTCGCTTCTCATGACCTCATCTATTTTGACTCTAGTCCAAGATTGCACCCCAACAGTCCTTAAAACAAAATTGATAATCAGATAACTGCACAAAATAATCGCTAAACCAACCAGGGCGTTGATAACCGTATCACGACCACTTTCAAAAGTTTTTGACTTGCCGGCGGCAGTAATCATCTGAATCCCGCCCCAAACGAACATAGCTAAAGCGAAGGTGCCGGAAAGACCCAATATGGCTTTACCAATAAAGATGGCCATGGTCTCAAAAGAAGATATCGTATAATTACCATCTTCATAGCCTTCGGTTGGCACCAATTGCCGCTCTTGGGCTAGAACCGCAATGGGTAAAGAACAAAAAGCAATAATAGCTAACAGGCAAAACAATTTATAGATTTTCATATATTTTTCTTATTGGCTGGGTGCCACTAGTGTTTGCTGTAATTTGCCAACGGCCAAATTAATAATCGCCTCAAGTTGATCGGGCGCGTTTAAAACACTATCAATCATTTCGCCGACGACCTTATTAGCCATAGCAAAATCATAACCACGATACCAACTGCGCGCCGTTAATAACTGACTGGCAAAAACATCTAAATACTCCTTAGACAATTGTTGTTCAATCAAGCTGCGCAGAGCTGTCGGCCGCTGAGTTTTGTCTAAATAACTGCCGACATTCTCGGCCTTAGTCATAAATTGAATGAAATCCCAGGCCTCATTGCTATGCTGGCTCTTTTTGGAAACAGTTTCCACCCAATAGTTAGCTATATTGACCGGCTGACTAGTGCTGGCGATTTGCGGTAATTTGCTAATGCCAATATTTAAATCCTTAAGGTATTGGCCGGCATCGCCACCAGTGAAGCCGGTGCGGCGGGCAGCGATAATTAATGGTATGTGGTAGCTGTAACCAAACATAATGGCGGCTTGACCACGCACAAACAAGTCAAAAGAGTTACCCAGGCCCTTGTCCCAACAATAGACCTCTTTGTTGATATTAGCAAAATCGCTATAAAAACGAATAGCATCAACGCCTGGATAATAGTTGGAGCCCTCCGCTGATTGACGATTAAAAACCACGCGGCCATTCTCAATAACTGGAGCTCGACTTTGCAGCATTAAAGCGGCCACAATATCAGCTGATCTTTCCACATTGCTGCCGCCGCCGATAGCTGCGCCGGCTTGAATAATCTGGCCCTGAGCATCACGTTTGGTCAGGCGCTTGACTGTATCCTGAAAATTCTTATCCCAATAGGCTGGTGGATTGATAATGCCTTCATTATTAAAAAGGTCTTTACGGTAAAACATGGCCAGGGTATCAACCGATAACGGCAAACCCATAATCTTGTTATCAACAATAACATCGTCAGCGACCACATCCACAAAATTAGCTCGCAGATCTTTGATTGTCAGACTGGGGTTATCTCTTAATTCATAGGTGGTCTCCTTCTTAATCGTGCCCTTAACTACCGGATAAACCATAGTAATCTTATCAGGCATCGGCGATATTTTGGCTTGGTAGCGCGGCAACCAACTGCTTTCAATAGAAAAAATGTCTGGACCACGATCTTCAGCTAGAGCGTTGATAATCTCCTTTTCATATTCCTCATAACGCAGCTTGCGATAATTAATGGTGATATTTGGATGCAGCGCCTTATACTTAGTTAGAATCTCCTCAAAATCATCCGGTTCATCCCAGGCTCGCCAATAATTGAGAGTGATTGGCTGCATGTTTTCTTTAACGGCACTGGATTGAAGACGACAGCCAAAACCGCTAGTCATCAAACCAACGGCCAATAAAGATAAACAACCGATTTTTTTCCACATAAATTAATAATTAGCAAAACGATATTGTAGACTTTCTGCTAAATGTATTTTAGCAATTGTTGGCTCATTAGCCAAATCGGCAATGGTTCTGGCTAAACGTAAAACCCGAAAATAACCGCGCGCCGACAGGTTTAACTTATCAACCGCCTGACGCAATAAGGCTTGGCCATAACGATCAATCAAACAAAATTGCTTTATCGCTAATGGCGTTAAATCGCCATTGGTTAAAAATTTAGTACCGACCAGCCGCTGCTTTTGTCGCTGGCGAGCCGATTCAACTCTTCGTCTAACTTCGGCTGAACTTTCTAGTTTAACACCATAAGAAAAATCGGCCGGACGAACTCGCGGGATTGTTAATTGTAAATCTAGGCGATCAAGCAATGGCCCAGACAATTTGCGGCGATAATTAGCAATTTGTCGCGAGCTACAATGACAAGCTTGCCGATTGTCACCAAAAAATCCACAAGGACAAGGATTCATAGCAGCTATCAACAAAAACCGTGCCGGAAAAATCAATTGGCCAATCGTCCGGTTAATAGTGGCAAAACCATCTTCTAGTGGCTGTCTTAAGCCCTCTAAAACAGCACGAGAAAACTCTGGTAACTCATCTAAGAAAAGCACGCCGCGGTGAGCCAAAGAAATTTCTCCCGGACTAGGCCATGAACCGCCACCAATAATAGAAGCCGCCGAAGCGCTATGATGTGGACTGCGAAAAGGCCGAATGCTGGGCGGCTGGTTAACACCCTTGAGATAGCCGGCGATACTATAAATCTTAGCCACCTCAATCGTCTCATCAGCGGCCAAGCCAGTCAAAATGCCTGGAACAGCTTTGGCTAGCATAGTCTTACCTGAACCCGGTGGGCCAATCATTAGTAAATTATGGTTACCGGCGGCGGCAATCTCTAATGCCCGCTTGGCTGTTTCTTGACCGTATATATGACTAAAGTCAACAACAATAGCTGGCTCAATCAAGCCATTGTCCAATCTTTTAATGGCCAGAGGCTGGGCTAGGCCGCGTAACTGCCTGACAATCTGTTTTAAATCAGTGGCTGGCCAAACAGCCAATCCGCCGACAATTTGCGCTTCAGCAGCGTTGCCAGCCGGAATAATAATAGCTCGCAAGCCAAGTTCTTTGGCCAAGCAAGCGGCCGGCAAAACACCGCTAACTGGACGAGTTTGACCGTCGAGCGACAATTCACCCAAACACATAACCTGTCGCAAGCAACCACTCGGCAACTGACCGCTAGCCAATAAAATACTGAGCGCGATTGGCAAATCATAATTCGGACCCTGCTTGCGCAAATCAGCCGGAGCCAAATTGATAGTAATCTTGAGCTTGGGCAATGATAAGCCTGAATTACGCAACGCGCTACGGACTCGCTCCTTAGCCTCCGAAATTGAAGCATCGGGCAGACCAACAATAATAAAAGTGCCGATATCGCCGCTCCCGATATCGGATTCGGCCTCCACTAACTCAGCCGCTAAACCCCTAAGGCCGGCAGATAAAACTTTGGCTGACATAAAAAGAACAGGTGAATATGAACCGGCAAACTGCCGCTTCACCCCCTCCTGAGATTAAAAATTAGTGCTTGTATTATAGCTTAAAAAGAAAAAATCGGCCAATCTGACCGATTTTTTCTAAATTAACAGTATTTGGCTTATGGCTATTCGCAACTACCGGCAGCAGTTCCATTATTGTCTGCAGCAAATCCGGCAACTGGGCTATCACTAGATAACTGCGCCGAACACTCTTCGGGAGCATTATTAAAAGCTGAACAAATGGTCTTGAGCAGGCTGGCACTATCACGATTGGCACTAATCTCTTGACCATTGATAATCAAAGTCGGTGATCCCTGAACGCTATATTTGGTGTTATCGGCTTTATCAACATCAAATGGCGGAAACTGCCCCTTCCAGGCATCTTTATTGTTATAGCCAGCCGTAATGTTGAATTGCTTATCAGCAGCAGCGACACAAGATTGCAACGAAGCTTCATCAACCTTTGCTTCTTTATAACAATCGCTGGCTTTACCAGACTTGAGAAAACAATTTAAATAACTGACAAACTTATCGTTTTGTTCTTTTTGAATACAATATTGGGCCAAATTCTCGTCAATTTCTTGTTTTTCGTGCATAGCATAATCACAGAACTTGATTTTGAAATCGATTTTGTCGCCCAACTTCTCAACAACCGGCAATATTCCTCGTTCCATTTGCAAACCATAAGGACAATAGCTCATAACAAACAATTCAACCTCTGGCTTGTCGCTTTTTTTCTCAACGGTGGCCGCTGCCGACTCAGTTTCGGTACTACCGGATAATTGCTTGGTCACTTCATCAATATCCATTGACTGCGGGAAAAATAGCTTGCCATCGCGGCTCAGATAAGAATCAACTGGATCACCGCTACCAACATCCACTTTTAATTTGTAAAAACCACCCACCAACTCTATCTCTTTGACAGTCGCCTGACTACCCGGCCGCATTAAGGCAGCATTAATAAATTTTTCCGCCCGTTCCTTAGCTTGATCAGGCTTTAGATTCTTGGGACGACTGGCGCAACCGGTTAGCATGACAACGGCGGCCAAGCTCAGCAATAACCATTTTTTCATAAATAAAAACTTAAATAATTAATATCTAAAGCCAGGTTACCCCCACTACCTGGTCATTATTTTCTTTGAAACGCATCAAGCAAACGCCTTGAGTATCGCGACCGGATTCATTGACTGTCTTGAAAGGTAGACGGATGACTTGACCCTGCTTGGACATAATAATCAAATCTTTATCCTCCATAGTTTTCTTATTGACCAGGAAAGCATTGACCAGTTCACCAGTTTTGTCGGTAATCTTGGCCGTCTTGATGCCCGATCCGCCACGATTTTGGACTTTATACTGAGAGAGACTGGTCCGCTTGCCATAACCATTAGCCATCACCGATAAAACCTGATAGTCTTTCAACCTCTCACTGTCAGCCTTAATAACTCCCATGCCAATAATCTGATCTTTAGTCTTGAGCCGCATACCAATTACACCACTAGCCCCACGGCCCATATCGCGCACATCTTCCTCGTGGAAACGGATAGCCTGGCCATGGGCGGTTACCATTTGAATCTGGTCATTACCGGTAGTCGGCTTAACCCAAATCAACTGATCATTTTCCTTGAGCTTAATGGCAATTAATCCGCTGCGCCGGACATTATCAAAGGCGTTAATCCGCACCTTCTTGACTAGGCCGCGCCGTGTGGCGAAAAACAGATACTCCTTATTAGCCATCTTATCCAGCGGTAAAATAGCAGTAACTTGCTCGCTATTAGCTAGCTGCAAAAAGTTCACAATTGCCTGCCCCTTGGATGTCCTAGAGGCCAAAGGCAATTCATAGGCCTTCAACTCAAAAACGCGACCATGACTGGTAAAGAATAATAGGTCGCTATGGGTCATGGTAGTAAATAAGAATTGCACCGAATCTTCTTCTTTGGTTGTTAAACCAATTACTCCTTTGCCACCACGGCCCTGCACCTTAAAGGTGTCGCCAGGCAAGCGCTTAATATAGCCATCCCGAGTCATAATCACCACCGCCTCTTCATTAGGGATCAAATCTTCAACTTTAAAATTCTTAACACTTTGGTCTACAACACCAGTGCGACGATCGTCGCCAAACTTTTCCACAACATCCTGACATTCCTGCTTGATAATCTTTAAAACCAAGCTGTCGGAAGATAGAATATTTTCTAACTCGGCAATAGTTTTTAATTTATCCTTAAGTTCAGTTTCAATCTTTAATGTTTCCAGATTGGCCAATGTTTGCAGCTTCATCTCCAAAATGGCAACAGCTTGCCGATCGGATAGCTTAAACCGCTTAATTAAATTAGCCTTCGCCTTGTCTTTATCTTTTGAAGCTTTAATGGTGGCAATAACTTCATCAATATGGGCTAAGGCAATCATTAAACCCTCTAAAATATGGGCTCGATCTTTGGCTTTAGCCAACTCATAAGCAGTCCGACGGCGCACCACCTCTTGGCGATGTTTGATGAATTCTTCTAAGATGGTTTTAAGATTCAAAACTCTCGGCTGCAATCCATCGACCAAAGCCAGCATATTAACATGAAAAGTCTCTTGCAACTGGGTCTGCTTATACAAAACATTTAAAATTTTCTTCGGATAACTGTCTCTCTTCAGGTCAATAACAATTCTAATGCCGTCTTTGTCCGACTCGTCGCGCAAATCGCGGATACCTTCAATTTTTTTGTCTTTAACCAAATCAGCAATCTTTTCAACCAAGGTTGCCTTATTAACCTGGTAAGGAATCTCACTGATAACAATCTGAAAATTATCGTGGCCATTCTCAACAATCTCAGCTCGTCCACGCATAACAATACCGCCCTTGCCGGTGGTATAGGCCCGTAAAATATCTTCCCGATTATAAATCAAGCCGCCAGTCGGAAAATCAGGACCTTTGATGAATTCCATTAATTCTTCGATGGTGGCTTCGGGGTTATCAATAAGTTTTAAGATCGCACTAATTATCTCGCATAAATTGTGCGGCGGAATATTGGTAGCCATACCAACAGCAATACCCATGCAGCCATTGAGCAATAACTGCGGAATCTTGGCCGGTAAAACTTGCGGTTCATTTTGCGACCCGTCAAAGTTGGCAATCATGTTAACCGTATCTTTGTCCAAATCAAACAGCATCTCTTCGGCAATGGCCGATAACTTAGCCTCGGTATAACGCATAGCCGCCGGCCGATCACCATCAACTGAACCGAAGTTACCTTGGCCGCGAACCATCATGTAGCGCATGGCGAAATCCTGAGCCATCCGCGCCATTGAATCGTAAACGGCACTATCGCCATGCGGATGATATTTGCCAAGCACTTCGCCGACTACAGTAGCTGACTTACGGAATTTACCGCCAGAACGCAAACCCAACGACCACATGGCATATAGAATGCGTCGATGTACTGGCTTGAGACCGTCACGAACATCAGGTAGGGCCCGGGAAACGATAACGCTCATGGCATAGTCTAAGTAAGACTGCCGCATTTCATCCACAATCGGCTGGGCTAAAATCAAGCCATGCGGAGTGGCTGTTTCAGCTGGTCGAACTGCTTCCTCAATATTCTGATCATCAGCTGAGCTGACATCGGAAACTGCTGGTTTTTTTTCGGTCATAAGCTTGGTTAATCGGTTGACTGATTAGGTAATTGCTCTAACTTTTGGCGTAATTTATCAAGTTGAAGACGATTCTGCTCTTGTAATAATCTCACCTCTGGGCTGGTAGAAGAATCAGTGGTGGTGGCAATTTTTTCTAATAATTCACTGCCTTTATTAACTTCTTCCAGTCCAGCATTTAAATCCTGACGAATCTGATTAATATCTAATAATGGTTGGGCTTGATTTTTTTGTTTGCTAATAAAAGAGAGCCGTAAACTATAAAGCCAAAAGACTAACAATATAGTCATGATGGCTGTAATGCCAATCCAGGCAATCAAGCGCCGTTTCTCAATTGGCCAATCGGCCAGGCTGGAAGCCCTCTGAATAAGCCGCTGACGTTTCATAAATCTAGGCCGTGGCCGCCAGGATAACTAATTGCAAGTTTTCGCTATCTAAATCACGGCGACTGACTTTAAATTTATCTTCATAAGTCGGGGCTAAGCCGATAGCTTTAATAAAATCATCAACAGCATTAAGCTCAAATTTCAGACCGGGTAACTGATAGTGCATTGGTATGACTATTTTTGGTTCTATTTGGTTAATAGCTTCAATCGCCCTCTTGGCATCTAAGGTGTAGTGTCCGCCGACTGGAACCAACAGAATATCGGTGCCAGCCAAACGCTCTAATTGCTTAGCCTCCAAGGTGCCGCCCAAGTCTCCCAAATGAGTAACCACTAAGTCGCTAAAGCCCAAGCGGAACATCAAGTTATGCCCGCGCTCCGTGCCCCCCTGCTGGTCGTGATCGCTGTCTACTCCATCAATAGACAAGCCACCGATTTCATATTCTCCGGCCATATCCACAACAAAAGGTTGGCCGCCAACTCCAGACAGGAAATTGTGATCTTCATGCTGATGGCTGATAGTAACCACCTCGGCCGCTAAATTGGCCGGCAACTTTAATCCAGTATAGCTTGGGCTAAATGGATCAAGAACCACGGTGATATCTCGACCATTTATCTTGTCCTGCAATTTGAAACACGATTGTCCTAACCAGCTAATAATCATAAAAATTATACAAAGACATAACGAAGCCCGTTAACCGGGCTGACTTCAATTTAGCAAAAATCACGCCAACTGTCAAAGCTATCAGGCTTATTTTAAGACCTAATTAGTTGATTTTAAACCTGACGAAATTGGCAAATAGAACGAAAATCACAGTAAGCGCAAAGCTGGCTAGGCTTGGCTGGGAAAAAGCCCTGGCGAATGGCCTCAACCTCGGCGGCTACTTCTTGTTGGACCTTATCTAAATCGGCCGGCTTAGCCGTAAAACTTAGAGCTTGGCCGCTATTTAAATAATAGAAAGTCAACTTACCAACCCGCCAGCCAAAGACTGTTTCAACCGCCAACTGATAAATCATTAGCTGGCGCTTAGTTTGATAATCTAATTTCTCTTTGGGCTTGCCAGTCTTATAATCAATAATTTCAACCGTGCCATCGGCTAGCTGATCAACCCGGTCAATCGTGCCGCCGAGAGTGAATTGGGCAGTTTTCCAAACAAATTTTTTCTCCAAAGCCAAAACATTGGGCCAACCACCGCTCTCAATCTGTTGCCAAACTAGTTTTAGACTTTGTTGGCCAAGCAAACGATATTTCTCTCGATCATCGGCCGAGGCATAGCCATCATCAACCCAATTCTGCTTATAGATAGATGCCAAACCGGCCCAATCAAGCTTGGCTGGCGCTGTTGACTGGCCAAATAAATCAGTTGGCTGTTCCGTTAATAAGCAAGGAGCAAACAATTCATACAAACAGCGATGCATTAAGCGGCCATAAACCATGTTGCCTTTCTCTGGCACTGGCACCCTTAAAACAAAAGAAAACTTATACTGCAATGGGCAATTGCTATAGCCCTCAAATTGGCTGAAAGAAAATTTATTGACTGCTACCAGCGGCGCTGGCAAAATCTGCTTCTCATTGGGGCTTTTTAAAGCCTCAACTTCGCGCACTAGCTCAAAAACACGGGCTGAGTCTAGTTGGCGCTCTGTTTGATTATCGGTTAATCCAATCTCGCTAAGGAAGATCGACGGCCGCTTATCGCGAACTCCGCCATAATCACGAGCATAGGCCAAAATTAATTTTTCTTTAGCCCGAGTGACAGCTACATAGAACAATCGCCGCTCCTCAGCTAAATGAATATCACCGGAGCCGGATGGCTCCGCAATTAGTCCGTCAGGTACCGGCAAGCTGTCACCGCGCTTAGTTGTTGGAAAGCGCTTATCTACCAAGTCGGGTAAAAAAACATAGCGGAACTCCAGTCCTTTGGCTGAATGGATAGTCATAATCTTAACCACATCATCGTCCTCGAGCGGCAAACTTAAGCTGCCGGTTTCACCGGCTTCCATTTCCATATCCATCAAATCAACGAAATCCTTAAGACGCAAATCATTGCCGCCATCTTCAAATTCTTTCATCTTCTTATAGAGCTGGTTTAGATAGTGGAAAATCGCGCTGTCTTTCTCTTGGTCCAGTCCAGCTAACAGCCCCGACTGATAAACAAAATCAACGAATAGACGACTCGGCGATTGCTGAGCAGCTGATAATGACTGAACAGCCACTAATTTCAACAACCTATCTATAACGCGGCGGCCATCTGGGCTAATCTTAACGGCCAGGGCGTTGTTCTGCAGAGCTTCAAATAATGACCAGGCCTTGCGCCTGGCTAAAGCCGATAGCTCAACCAAATCAGCCGGCAACAAGGCGAACGGCCGCGAATTCAAAACCCGATATAAAGCGGCCGACTCATGATAATTATCTAAGAGCTTAAAATAAGCTAAACAATCTAAAACTACCGGCTTGTAGTAAAGCCCGCGCAAAGACATGAATTGGCAGGGTATCTTTTGCCGGCCCAATTCATTAATAAATTTATCAGCATCACGGTTGGAGCGAATCAAAATGGCAAAGTCTGACCACTTAGTTGCTGGGTCTTGTTGATACTCTTCTTTAATATAATCAACGATAGCCACTATCTCTTCTGACTCGCTGGCTAACGGCCAAACTTCAACAGAGCCATTGGGTTGGCCGGCAGCGACTAGGCGCTTATTAATTTTTAAGCGATCTTCTAGCCGATCAGGATTATTCTTCTGGATTGACTGATAAGCTTGATCCAAAATCGGTTGACCGGAGCGGTAATTATCGGTTAACACAATTTCAGCGGCCGCTGGATAATCATCTTTGAATTGTAAAATGTTGGCCAAAGAGGCGCCACGGAATTTGTAAATGCTTTGATCATCGTCACCGACGACGGTTAGATTATTGTCGGGAGCGGCCAAAAGTTTGATTAGTTCATATTGCGCCCAATTGGTGTCTTGAAACTCGTCAACTAAAATAAACTTAAATTGCTGACGATAGTGCTGCAGAATATTCGGTCTTTGCTGGAATAACCGTAAAGTATGGCTGATTAAATCGCCAAAATCCAAACAGGAATTATCAAGCAATAACTGATTATAGGTCTGGTAGGCTTGGGCCAGCTCCTTCAACCTAGCCACTTCCAGTTGTTCCGGCTCACCGGCATCACTTAAATCAAGACCATCAACATATTCCAAATAATCTTGTGGCGAAATGTTCTCATCTTTGAGGTGGCTAAAATGCTTTACCAAGTCGCGCAAAAATTTTGTCTCATTGCCCAGTGGGCGATAATAATCTAATTGCAACCGATCTAAGTTTTTGCGCAAGAGTATCCATTGACCGGTTTCATTCAGCAATTTAAAGTCGGTCGGCAGACCAATGTCCAAGCCATGTTGGCGTAATAATCTTTCACCAAGACCATGAAAAGTTTGAATCCATAAATCGGTATAGCCATAGGGCAGCAGGCGATCGGCCCGCTCCTCCATTTCGCCAGCCGCCTTTTCAGTAAAGGTGGTCAGCAGGATTTGATCCGGTTTGGCTTGGCCGGACATAATCAAATGAAGCAAACGATTGACCAAGACGGTTGTCTTGCCGGTACCGGCGCCCGCGACAATTAATAATGGGCCGGTGCCATGCTCAACTGCTTGTCTTTGGACCTGGTTAAGACCGGCCAGATAATCAAAGGGTTGAGCCATAATTTTGTTCACTAATTAAAAGTCAAACGCGCTAATAATTTATCCTGCTCGGCTACCCGCCCGATAATAGCCAAATTGAGCCCCTGGTCAACAAAGATTTGTTGGGCCACGGCTTGAATTTGTTCCGCGGTCACGGCGCGCACCTTAGCTAAGTATTCGGCTGGTGTGTCCAGATTATCCTGGACGCTACCTTGACCCAAAAAGAGAACCTGTTGCCGAGCATACCATTGAGCCAAATCGTCTGACCCCTCTAATCCCAAAACCAAGCGGCCAGCCAAGAATTTCTTAATTCGCTCCAGCTCAGCAACATCAACCAATTCAGTGGTTAGTTTTTTATATTCGGCAATAATAGTTGCTACCGCCTGAGAAAGAGCCTCCTTCTTAATGCCGGCCGAGGTCACTAGGTAGCCGCTATCAGTATAGTCTTCAACACTGGTTCGGACATAATAAGCTAATCCTTGCCGCTCACGAATTTGTAAGAATAAGCGGGAACTCATTGATCCACCAAGAATAGCGGCTAACAAGCGACTGGGCAATTCTTGCGGGTGGCCATAGGGAAAGGCGCGAACCCCTAAAGCTAAATGCAACTGGTCAGTATCTTTATCAACAACTAACAGCCGGGGTTGACTTTGTTGTTCAACCACTGGCAGCTTATCTTGGAAATTGATCGCTATCGGCCATTGAGCAAAATATTTATTCACTAAACCGTCAACATCATCAGGTAGCTGGCCGGCCAAACAAACAACCGTCCGCTGTCGGCCATAATTCTGCCGCCAATAATTAATAAAATCCTCTCTTTGGAAGGCACCGACTGTCTCCTTGCGACCAGCCGTATCCCAGCCGGCCGGCGTATCGCCATAAAGAGCTTGTTCAAAGACATCCTCCAGGTGCATCATTGGGTTGTCCTGATACATATTGATCTCTTCAATAATCACCCCGCGTTCACGATCTATTTCTTCACTGGAAAATTGCGAGTTTAAGAGCATGTCGCTAAGAACATCCAGGGCGACAGTAGTTTGATCGGCAGCGCATTTTACATAATAGCCAGTATATTCTTTGCTAGTAAAAGCATTATACTCGCCGCCAATAGCGTCTAATTCGCTGGAAATTGCCAGAGTTGACGGACGATTACTTGTCCCCTTAAAAAACATGTGTTCCAAAAAATGAGACAAACCGTTTTGATTGGCAGTTTCATATTTAGAGCCGACGGCGATAACAACTAAAGCGGTGAAGGTCGGACAGCCGGCCAAAGGAATTTTTAAAATCAACGGCCGTTCATCAGATATTTGTCGTTGCCACATAAAATCTAAGAATCTAATTTACTGGATAAGTAACTAACCAGCTCACTAAGCTGAACGGTTGTCTGTTCCATAGTGTCACGGTCGCGCACCGTCACCGTTCCTTTTTCCAGAGTATCAAAATCAATGGTTAAACAATATGGGGTGCCGATTTCGTCTTGACGGCGATAGCGCTTGCCGACATTACCGTTATCATCAAACTCACAACGCCAGCGCATTTTAACCTGATCAAAAACTTCTTGCGCCACCTTGACTAGCTCCGGCTTATTGCGTAGCAAAGGAAAAACCGCCACTTTAACTGGAGCTAAGGCTGGCTTCAATCTTAAAACCACTCGCTTATCACCTTCCCCGAACTCCTCCTCGTGATAGGCTTCACTTAATAACATCAAGAAAACGCGGCCAACACCAGATGATGATTCAACAATATGGGGAATAAACTTTTGGTCAGCCGCCTGATCATAATAATCTAGTTCCTGGCCGGAGAATCTCTGATGCTGAGTTAAATCATAATCACCACGAGCATGAACACCTTCAATCTCTTGAAAACCAAAAGGAAACTTATATTCAATGTCAAAGGCGGCTTTGGCATAGAAAACTAGCTTCTCGTGCTCGTGCCAACGCAAATTGGCTGGATCAATACCTAAAATATCAACATAATAATCCCAGCGCCGCTGCTTCCAAAGATTAAAATCAGCTAAATCATCGGTTGGCCGGATAAAATACTGCAATTCCATCTGCTCAAACTCTCGGGTGCGAAAAATAAACTGCCGCGCGGTTATTTCGTTGCGGAAGGCCTTACCGATCTGAGCGATGCCAAACGGCAGCTTCAGGCGGGTGCTATCCATGATGTTCTTATAGTTAACGTAAATGCCTTGACAAGTTTCACCGCGCAGATAAACCGGATCACTGCCATTGCCGGTAAAATTACCTAAATTGGACTGCACCAATAAATTAAATTTACGAACCTGAGTAAAATCCTGATGGCCGCATTCCGGACAAACGACTAAATGACGATAATCATCAAACAGTTGGTTAATCTCGGCTTCTGACATGGTCTCGCTGGCCTCGGCACCAACCTTTTCCAAAAGATGATCAACGCGCAGCCGAGCATGGCAGTCGCGGCATTCGGTTAATGGATCGGAAAAACCGGCCACATGGCCACTGGCCTGCCATACTCGCGGATTCATAAAGATAGCACTATCTAGACCGCTAATATTATCGTAGCGATAAACCAATTCCCGCCACCAAGTCTGTTTGATGTTATTGATCAGCTCAACCCCATAGGGGCCGTAATCATAAACCGCGGCTAATCCGCCATAAATCTCCGATGACGGATAAACAAAGCCACGACGCTTGCAAAAGCCGACTAGGGACTCTAAAGTTACTTCGGACATAAGATAAAATAAGGCATTAAGGCCTTTTTAGTCTATCACTGGAGTTAATTTTTGGCAATTAGCTCTAAAACTAATCATCGCGCTTTGCCAG
>CAYOAH010000008.1:0-22952 GCA_964401905.1 uncultured Gammaproteobacteria bacterium | reverse complement strand
ATTTCTAAAAGACGCATCATATTTTCACCATCATCACCAACCTGTTTATTGGCGGCCAAGAAAGGCAGATGTAATTGCTTTTCCAGCAAGCCGAACATCCGCTTGGCTTTCTGCTTTTCGCGCAATTGCAAGCTGTATTCTGATTGCCGCGGACGACCCTTGGGGCCATGGAATCCAGGTGGAAAATTACGCTTAGCCAGGGCGCATTTGCTAGAACTGCAACGCTCGCCCTTGAGCATTAGCTTTTCGCCTTCACGGCGACACAATTTACAAGCTGAACCTAGGTATTTGGACATACGGACGATTACAAACAATAATTAGACCCGACGGGGTTTGCGTTGACGGCAGCCATTATGAGGCACTGGCGTCACATCTTTAATAGAAGCCACTACCAAACCATTGGCATTAAGCGCTCGGACAGCCGCCTCGCGACCGGTGCCGACACCGTTGACAAAAACACTGACATCGGTCAGGCCCATTTCCTTGGCCCGCTCGACGGCGATTCTGGTAATAATCTGAGCAGCATACGGAGTAGATTTCTTTGGCCCCTTAAAACCAGCTAAACCGGCACTAGCCCAAGAAACAACATCGCCATTTTCATCAGTAATGGTAACAATAGTGTTGTTATAGGTAGATTTAATATAAGCCGAACCGACAGTCAGAGTCCGCTCAGCCTTGCGGCGGCGGCGTTTGCCCTTGGTAGCGGCCAAGCGATTGGCTTTATTTTTTTCCAATTTCTTTTTGATTTCATCAGGCAACTCTTCCATTACCGGACCGGTAGCGGCTGGCGCTGGCTGATCAGCAGTGGTTGTCGGAGCCGCCGTTGTCTCAGCAACAATCTCTTCGGCCACCTTTTTTTGTTCGTCAGTCATAAAAACAACTTCATTAATTACTTGAAACTAGGTCTTCTGACCGGTCGGCTTACGGCCGGAACCCATGGTCTGGCGGCGATTGCCGCGGACAGTCCGGCTATTAGTCTTGGTTCTCTGGCCATTGCACGGCAGATTACGGCTATGGCGCAAACCGCGATAGGCATTAATGTCCTTTAAGCGCTTGATATTACCGCCGACTTCGCGACGCAAATCGCCTTCCACCCGTTCGTTCTTTTCAATCAAAACACGTAATTGGTTGGCTTGATCTTCACTTAAATCTTTGGTTCGGATATCGGGACTCAGTTTAGCGGCGGTTAAAATCTTCTGCGCCTTGGTCTGGCCGATACCATAAATATAAGTCAAAGCGACTTCAATCCGTTTGTCATTGGGCAGGGTAACGCCCGCGATGCGTACTACCATATAAATATAAAATTAAAACTAACCCTGCCGTTGCTTGTGCTTGGGATTCTTACAAATCACTTGCACCCGACCAAATCGGCGGATAATTTTGCAATCTTTACAGATTTTTTTAACTGAAGCTCTCACTTTCATACTTGCTCTACATTAATTAGAGACGGTAAATGACCCGCCCCTTAGTCAAATCATAAGGACTGATCTCTAAGCGCACCCGATCGCCTGGCGCCAAGCGAATCTTGTTGATCCGCATCTTGCCTGACAAATGGGCTAATAATTCGTGGCCATTTTCCAACTGAACCTTAAAGGTTAAACCAGGCATCAATTCTAAAATTTCCCCTTCACACTCTAGGAAATTTTTGGATGCGTTGGTTTCGCTAACAGCTTTGGTCATTAATTATTTTTACTAACATAAAATAATTTATCAAGCCAAAAACTGATAAATTATCACTATGTCTGACTATTTAATTTGTAAATATGGTCTAATTATAAGGGCAAAGCCGACATCTGTCAAGGGGTGCTCTTAGCTGGTCTAAAACTGGTAGCCATTGGGAAATTTTTTATACCACTGAGTCAAGCTGGCAATGCTATCATCTAGGCTTTTATTGGGCTGCCAAGTTAGTAATTGCTTGGCCTTAGAATTGTTGGCATAAACATTAGCATACTCGCCAAGACGAGTTGGCGCCTGAGCTTTAACCAGTTGGCAGTGAAGATTATTCTCTACAGCGCTGACAATCTCTTTAACGCTATAGCCGTGGCCATTACCTAAATTAATAATCTGGCTGGATCCGGCCGCAGTCAGATACTCATAAGCGGCGGCATGAGCGGCTACTAAATCTTCCACATCAATGTAATCACGAATCGGCGTACCGTCGGGCGTATTGACTTGACCACAAGTATAGGCAAACGGCTCAATATTTAAAGCGCCACGCACCGCATTCTGCATTAATAGCTGGCTAGGTTTCTTGCTATCGCCGATTAAGCCCTGGCTATCCGCCCCGCAAACATTAAAATAACGCAAAATAACATAAGGCAGTTGATGCTGCGAACCATACCACTGAATCATTTTTTCCACCATCAGCTTGGACTCCCCATAGGGGTTGGCCGGATTAGTCGGATGTTGTTCATCAATCGGCAAATATTGGCTTTCACCATAAACGGCGCAAGTAGATGAAAATATTAGCGGTGGGCAGCCGTGTTGGCGCAGTTGTTCCAGCAGGTTCAAACTGCCAACAACGTTGTTATGAAAATAGCGCTCCGGTTGCGACATTGACTCATCAACCAAGCACAGAGCAGCAAAGTGGAGCACACCGGCAAAATTATAATCAGTGAAAAGCTGGTCCAAATCGGCAGTCTTAGTTAAATCGCCATTAACAAAAACCAAATCACCAAGTGGTGCTAGAATATCTAGCGGCTGCCGCCAGCCGCGGGACAGATTGTCAAAAACTACCACCCGATAGCCGCGGCTTAAAAATAACTTAACAGCGTGTGAACCAATATAACCGGCTCCACCGGTTATCAAAATAGTCGGCTTATCCATAAATTATTCTAAGACAGCTTTAATCCGCCGAACGCCAGCACTGCTGCTTTCTTCTTTAACAATCCGAAAGCGGCCGAGCTCAGCGGTGTTCTGAACATGGGGACCGCCACAAATTTCTTGGCTGAATGGCGCCTTAGAACCAATCGTATAAACCTTGACCCTTTCCCCATATTTAGCATCAAAAATGCCCATCGCCCCTTGTCGGCGAGCTTCATCCAGCGAGACTTCCTGGCAAGCAACTGGCAATTCTAAAGCAATCTGCTGATTAACTATTTCTTCCACTTGGTTGATTTGCTCAGCAGTCATTTTATCTGGATAAGAAAAATCAAAGCGCAAGCGCTCAGCGGTAATATTGCTGCCCCGCTGATAAACATCAGCCCCCAAAACTTGACGCAAGGCCTGTAATAAAAGATGAGCGGCTGTGTGCAAACGAGTAGTGGTGACCGAATCATCAGCTAAGCCGCCTTTAAATTTACCAGCGGCGGCAGTGCGCGACAGTTCTTGATGTTTGGCAAGTTCGGATTGAAAACCAGTCTCATCAACTTGGCGACCCGACTCAACAGCAATTTCTCTGGTCATTTCCAAGGGAAAACCATAGCTTTGATAAAGCATAAAAGCTTCAGCGCCGCTAATCGGCTGACCGGCTTCAATTAAACGCTGTAACTCTTTGAGTCCGCGATCTAATGTCACTTGAAACTTAGCAACTTCTTTTTTTAATTCATCAACAAGGAAATCATGTTTAGCAACCAATTCCGGATAAGCTGAACCCATTGATTGAATAATCGCTTCAGCGACGCCAATCAATACCTCATCAACTGAGCGCGGCCAGTTATGGGCCAAGCGCACAGCTCGGCGAATCAGACGGCGCAAAATGTAACCCTGATCCTTGTTGCTCGGGGTAATCGCTTTTTCATCAGCCAACAAAAAGATGCTAGCGCGAAGATGATCGGCAATAATCCTGAGCGGTGTGGGGTTGTCAGCATAAGATAATCCGCTGACTTGTTCTAAATAAGCGATGGTCGGCTGAAAAATATCGTTCAAATAAACATCAGGCTGATTATTGAGCGTCGCTAATACTCGCTCTAAGCCCAAGCCGGTATCAACATTGCGCTGAGCTAATGGCTGAAAACTGCCGTCGGCCTGTTTATTATAAGACATGAAGACATTATTCCAAATTTCTACCCAGCGTTTGTCTTGCGGATCATAAACTGCCGGTGCTGATTCAGGCCCGGTCCAATAAAAAATCTCAGTATCGGTGCCGCAAGGCCCAGTCTGGCCGGCCGGTCCCCACCAATTGTCTTTCTTGCCTAATTTGGCTAGACGATCCGCTGGCAAGCCGACATCTTGCCACAGCTGATAAGCTACCTGATCAAAAGGCGCATCTTGATCACCAACAAATACGGTAGCCGCTAAACGGTCAGGCGACAAACCTAACCACTTTGGTGAAGTTAGAAATTCCCAGCTCCAGGTTATTGATTCTTGCTGAAAATAATCACCAAGCGACCAATTACCCAGCATCTCAAAGAAGGTTAAATGGGTCGGATCGCCAACTTCATCAATATCGTCAGTGCGCAAACATTTTTGAGCATTAGCCAGACGCCGACCAAGCGGATGGGCTTCTCCTAGCAAATACGGCACCAGCGGCTGCATGCCGGCGGTGTTGAAAAGAACAGTTGGATCATTATCCGGCACCAATGAAGCGCTGGGAATAATGGCGTGCTGTTTAGAAGCAAAAAAATCTAAGAATTTCTGCCGTAACTGGCTAGCGGTAATTTGGGACATAACTTATGGCAAGAGATCGGCAAATTGTTGCTGAATAATTGACTTGTCATTATCTTGAGCTTTGGACAACAAATCTTGAACAGTCTGGCGAGCTGAATCAGTTTGGCCGCCGTCGCGATAAATTATCGCCAAGACATATAAAGCATTAATGTTATCGGAATTACTGGCTAAGACACCTTTAGCCAATTGCTCGGCTTGCAATCGGAAATCAGCGCTCTTATCGGTTTCAACTTTAGCTCGCTCATTGAGTAATTGAGCTAAGGCTAACTGATAATCTGCTGAACCGTTAGAATAATTAACCGCCTGAACCAGGTCGTCAGTAGCTTCAGAGAACTTCTGGATAGCCTGATAAAGATTGGCCCGATAGAAATAAGCCTCAGCCCAGCCTGGTTTTAATGTTAAAGCTCGTTGATAACCAGATAACGCCTCTTCAACCAACTTATCCTTATCTTCTTTGGTTGAGGCCTGATAAGCCATGGCAACTTTGAGCTGAGCCAACTTGGCTTGTGGCCAGGGATTGTTTGGATCAATAGCAATTAAACGCTGTTGCGTAGTCATGGAGCCATCAAAGTCGCCAATCATCTCATAAAGCGCGGCTAGCGTCTTGAGACCAGCTGGTTGATTTTGAATCAATTTAGCATTTTGATCCAAAAGTTGCTTAGCCTGTTGAGCATAGGCCTTAGCCTGATTTTGCGCCTCTAGAGCCTCAGTGCTGGTAGCGCCGGCTGCGGCCTCAGCAATCTGATTAGCTTTAACCCAAGATAGCTGGGCTAGACTAAAGCCATACATTTCACGCCACGGGGCCAGACGCTGAGCAGCAGCCACTCCACTAATCTGCTGATCGGTAGAAGAATTATTAACCGCTCGACCAGCAATAATATCGGCTAAATAAATCTTGCCAAGGTAAGTTAAGCTAGACAATAAGGCGATGGCGACAACAATAACTCCAGCCGTCCAAATGGCGCTGGAATGCTGGCCAGACTGTTGCCAAGACCAGGCTGGCACGCGGCGAAGGCGCTGGTAAGTAATAACCATCAGCAATACCCATAATAGACCAAAAATAAACAGCAGGCTGTTGCCAACCGGCAGAAGAGCGCCGCCAAGCAACAAAACCATAATGGCAGCCAAAAGGCCAGCACCGAAATTGACATCTTCGGATTCTAAATCAGTTTTAACAGCTAAAAGCCGCCGCCAAGCAATAATTAGCCCCCAAATTAATCCGGCTAACAATAATAAAGTACCTAAACCGCCAACAACCACCAGGCTTTCCAAGAGCCAACCGGCTGGTAAATCAAAATCTAGGTTCCATAGGGCAGCAGCATTGAAATCGGCTGTTTTGAAGCGACTAAAGGCGCTATTAAAGCTGGCTAAGCCGGTACCTAGAACTGGGTGATGAGCCAAGCTAGACTTGGCAATCTGCCAAGAAAAACCGCGCGATAAACTAACTTCGCTCGGTAAAGCTAATTTCAGCCAACCAAAGTTACCTAGAACCAATAAGACAAAACTAATTGCTAAGGCGCCGACAGTAGCTATTAATTGGCAGCGAGTTAATTTAATTAAACGACTAAGGCCAAAGATCAAAACAATCAACAAACCCAAAATGACAATGGGCCAGATAGTGAAAGAACCCAGGGCGGCCAAGGCCACCAAGGCAGCGACAGCGGCTAGTCCCAGCCAAATATTCCAAACTAATCGCGTCTTGTGGCTCGGAGCGGGAATAAAGTCGTCGCTATGATCAACAGCCAACAAGAATAATGGCAAAGCTGCGGCTAAAAATAAGGATAGATTGGATAATGAACCAATCGGATTGAAACCAATGGTCTTAGTAAAAGCCAAGGGAATAATGAATAAACCGAACAACTGGCAGACTGAATAAATAGCAATTAAGCTAAAACTGACTAGGGTGGCTAGCCAACACCATTGACGAAGTTTAGCTGACCAATTATTAACCACTAATAAATACAAGAAAAATAGCAACCAGAAAAATACCAAACTGCGCATCGGTTGGCCATAGCCGCCGAATAAGCTATTGCGCCAAACCGGACTCCAAATAGTCGCCAAAGAGACAGCCAATAAAGAGGCAATAGCTAGCCAATCAAAACGACGCCAGCGCCAGCTCAAAGATCCGGCCGATAAAACCTTGGCAAGCCAAGCGGCCAAGCCGACAATAACTAACAAAGCTAATAAATAAAGACGGTCTAAATTGGCACCCTGCCAACTAAGATTAATAAATAGTCCGGGCAAGAACAAACAGATGGCCGGTATAACCACTTGAATAATAGTCTCAGGCCAAGAAGACCGAGATGGCCGTCGCCAAAAACGCGAGGCTTTGCGAGCTGGTTTCATAGACTTGTCTTATTTAATCTAAAACTTAATAAACTTAGTCATAGTTTAACAAAAACCATGGTTTAAAGCAATAACGCCGCCGCCGAGTAATCGGCCGTGATCATAAAAAACAGCGCTCTGTCCAGGGGTGATGGCTCGTTGTCGACTAGCCAATTCAACTAGCCAACCGCCCTGATGACGAGATAGCTGGCAATCAACCGGCGAATGGTGATAACGAATCACTACTTGGCAAGCTAGCGACCGCCGCGGCCGTTGACGATCAAGCCAATAGAGACGGGGTAAGAATATTTTGTCCTGAAAGAGACGCTGATCGTCGGGTTGGTTGGTAACTAATAAAGTATTGCTGGCCATATCAATGCCAGTGACATAATAAGGACCATCACCGCCAAGCTCAACGCCGCGGCGCTGACCAATCGTGTACAACGGCAAGCCCTGATGCTGGCCAAGGCGGCGGCCATGCTGATCTTTAATCGGCCCGCTGGTAAATTGCAAGTGGCGCCGCAAAAAATTGGGCAAACCATCGCCGACAAAACAGACCTCCTGACTTTCAGCTTTATGGGCTACTGGCAAATGAAATTTCTCCGCTAAACGACGAATTTCGATTTTCTGAAAATCGCCAAGCGGAAATTGCAGCATGGCCAAATCGCGCTGATCCAATTGATAAAGAAAATAGGACTGATCTTTAGATAAATCTTTGGCTTGCCATAACTGGACATCGGCACCGTCAACCAAGCGGCGGACATAATGACCGCTAGCGACAGCATCAAAACCAATTTTTTGAGCATATTTTACTAAACGGCCAAGCTTAACTTGCTTATTACATAAAACGCAAGGATTGGGAGTGCGGCCGGATTGATAGGCGGCCAAAAAATCATTAACCACGCGCCGCTTGAATTCTTGGGCAAAATTAAGAGCATACAAAGGAATGCCGATCTTTTGGCAGACCATTTGAGCATCCGACCATGACTCTAGAGAACAGCAACTATTTTCCGCTGAATCAGTGCTGGTGTCTTTCCAGAATTGCATAAAAACGCCAATCACTTCATGGCCCTGATTCTTTAATAGTTGCGCCGCCACTGCCGAATCAACACCGCCGGAAACAGCGACTAAGATTTTTTGTTTTTTAGCGGAATTGGCCATAATCGTTGTTAAGAACGGCCACCCGGTAAAAACCCTTGATAAAGCGGCTGATAAATATCATCTTTAGCATTTAGCCATAACTGATCGGCGCAATCGCGGTCGGTAAATTGCACACCCGCCACACCGCGGATAATGGCTATCGGCGTTTGCTCAGCGCATTCACCCATAGCATAAACAGCGGCAGCAGCCAAAGAATCAACGATGTTGGTTTGGGAAATCTTCATTGGCCGGCCAAATAAATCCGGTTGACCACGATAATCACGCAGTGGTTGAAAACCGGTAAAAGCCAAGCCAACACCAACTACGCCATAACGCAATGGCATTGATCGGCTATCAGTAATAATTAGGCCTAACTGCTGCAAATTATAATGACGAATTAGTTGCCGATGCCAATCTCTGGCTAATTGCCCAGGGTCGTCCGGTAATAAGATATAGTATTCTTGAGCATTACTTTCATCAATACCGGCCGACGGCGCAATCAAATGATTGTGGATAGTTAGCACCGCATAATTATGCGGAACAAGTTGGCGCGGCAAATAACTCTCGGCTTGATCAATAATTAATTGATCTTTGTCCGGGACTTGATCAATGGGTACGGCGCGGCCTTGGTGCAAGCTAACCACCTTAGAAGTTATGGCCAAGATGTCGCCATCACGCAAACCGCCAGCTTGATCTAGGGTAGTTATGATGGCCGTCAAGGCATCATCTTGTGGCGGCAGTAATAAGCGGGTTGACAGCGCGATTATTTCCATAGTGATTATAATTGTCCGGCAGCAATCGCCTGGCGGATAGCCGCCATTAGATCATAATAAAATTCTAAATTATGAAGACTGGCCAAACGGCGACCAAGCGCTTCATCAATCTTATATAAATAATGTAAGTAGGCCAAACTATAACGACGCAAAATTGGCAGACGCGAATCAGGGTTGATGGGTTGATCCAACTCAGCAAATTGACTATTCTTAATATTTTCCGTGCGGTAAAAATCCCTAACTCGGCCTTGACTGTCCACTAAAGACCGATCGGCTTGCCAAAAGAATAAGCGGCCATGGCGGCCCTCACGGGTTGGGATAACGCAATCAAACATATCCACCCCGCGCCTAACAGCTTCAACGATGTTGTCCGGATAACCAACCCCCATCAAATAACGGGTCTTATCACTAGGCATAGCTGGTGTTAACCAATCTAAAACCTGATACATTTCCTCGGCCGTTTCACCAACCGATAAACCGCCAATATTATAGCCGTCAAAATCAAGGGCCGCCAACTCAGTCAAACTACGCAAACGCCAATCTTGGCTAAGACCGCCCTGAATAACAGCGAATAGCAATGGCTTGCTGGCCGGTAATTGTTCATGATGTTGCTTGGCGCGCTTGGCCCAAGCCGAGGTCCGCTCGACTGATTGGCGGATATCATCATCGGTCGCCGGCAAGGCCAAACATTGATCCAAACAAACAGCGATATCAACCCCACAGGCTGCCTGCAAATCTAAAGACAATTCCGGGGTTAAATACTGGCGGCTGCCGTCCCAAGGCGAATTAAAATAAACCCCCTCTTCGGTTAATTTAACTAAATTCTGACCGCCCGGCCGCTGACCAGCCAACGAAAAGACTTGAAAACCACCGCTATCGGTCAGGATTGGTCCAGCCCAATCCATAAATTGGTGCAGACCGCCGCGGCGCTGGATAGCTTCAATGCCGGGCCGCAATAATAAATGATAAGTATTGGATAAAACGACTGGAGCCGCTAATTGACGCAACTCTTCGGTTGTCAAATACTTAGCCACCCCTTGAGTCGCCACCGTCATAAAGAATGGCGTCGGCACTGCTCCGTGAGCCGTTGTCAAAACTCCAAGCCGCGCCGCCGATACGGCTGATTTCTTATCCAACTGAAACATGACTATTTACGCTTGATGGTTTTGACCGCTAAATAAACAATCTCCGGCTGCTGCGGATTGATAACAATAGACCAACCCGACCGAGAAGTCGGTAATTTTTTAGTTGACCAATTAACCCCGCCATCAACCGAGCGATAAAAGGTGGTGTCGGTAACATAGTAAATCTCTTGGCTATTGTTAACATTAATGGCTAAGGCATTAATAATAGTCGCCTGTTCTGGAGTTAATAGACTGATGCGCGTCCAAGCGTCGCCATAATTAACTGATTTAAATAAACCATAATCAGTGGCTAGATAAATAACCGCCGGATCCTCCAAAGAAATAACTAGATCGCGAAATTGATTGCCGATTTCAAATTCAGCCAAGGCTTGACTTAAATTCTCCCAGTTGCCGCCACCGTCCATTGTTCTAAATAAACCACTGTTTTCAGTAGCGACAAACATAACGCGGCTATCGCGCGGACTCATAACAATCTTGCGGATCGGATTATCAAAACGCTTGACCGTCTGCCAACTATTGCCGTTGTCACCGCTACGCAAAACATCGCCGCGTGAGGTTCCCAGATAGACAAAGCCGGCATTGTGATGGTCAGTCAGGAGGCTAGTAATAACGACCTGCGGATCATTATCATAATAGGCCTGCGACCAATTGCGACTACAATCATCCGACCGCAGTAGCCGATTAGCTGAAGCGGCAAAAATCGTGCATTTATCATGATAATCAATCGCTACCGAACTGACATTAATCCGTCCCAGACTATTAACTACCTGCCAATTTTGACCACCATCATAGCTAAGCATCAAACCATTGTCTTGACTAGCGAAATAAAGGGCATTGTAATCACCGGGGTCAAGCGCCAACATATTAGCATCCAAGGTGCTGATACTACTGGGGCGACCAGTGTTGGTGGGAATAAGATTGGCTGGCTGCCAATTGTCGCCACGGTTGCCGCTCCGAAAAACGCCGCCAATATCAGGAGAACCAAGCTGGTTAGAGCTCTTGCCGACACTAACTGAACAGCCGCCGAGCAAGCTGACCAAAATAAACCCTAGAACTAAATAACGAACCGATGATAAAGACTTGGACATAGAGCGATTAGTTGCCGGCCGCCAGATTATGGAAAACCAAGTTTGGCTGAACATTGGCTAATAAATACTGGCGAGCAGCGCCTAGGTTAGTAAATATAGTTAATAAATTGAGCCAAGCTATCTGTTCGGCAGCCACGGTCAGTTGCTGGCGCAGAAACCAGTGTTGAATTAACGGCAGCTGTCCTTGCTTAATCAATAATAAATCGCGGGCTAGACCCAGCCAAAGCTGCCAAAGCTGCCACTCGGCAATACCGGCCGTAGAGTTGGCTTTCGGATAAATTTGCTGCAAACAGAGCAAGCGCTCAGGCAATGATTGGCCTACTATTAATTTTAATAGAACTTCAGCCATCTGACAATAAGCCGTAAACAAATCAGGTTGTTCAAAAAAACGAATAGCCAGGTTGGGGCGGCCTAAACAAACTTGAGCTAAATTCTTAGCCAGCTCCCGATTGGCTCCCCATTCATTGACTAAGTGATCATAAATCAAATCAGCCGACACTGGATAGAAACGAAAAATCTGACTGCGCGAAGCAATAGTGCCCGGCAAAGAAGACAAGCTGTCGGCCATCAGAATAAAAATAATGCTGGGATTGGGCTCTTCCAGACTCTTTAAGAGCGCGTTAGCAGCTGAATCGCTTAAAGTCTCAGCATGACGGATAATCGCCACTTGATAATTATCGGCAAAAGACGAAAGACTAATTTTTTCCAATAACTGCCGAATCTGCTCAATGCCGATCATTTTTTTGTCCGGCAATAAATCAACTTCATAAAAATCCGGATAAATACCAGCGGCCGTTTGACGGCAAGCCGAACACTGCTCACAAGGCCAGTCAATACCAGGTTGGTCGCGGCGCTGGCAAACCAAAGTGCGGGCAAAATTCTTGGCGACAGTCGCTTTGCCGATATCATCTGGACCAATCAAAAGATAGCTCTGCGCCAATTGGCGAGAGGCTAGATGAGCCGCCCAGCAACGGACAACTCGTTCATTGCCGACATGCGACCAATGCAGCTGATGGCCCTGAATCTCCATAATATTATCAGATTATCACGGCTAGAGCGGATTGGCAATGGAAGCTAGTGAATGATTGGTTTAGCGAGAACGATATAATTGACTATGTGTGCCAAATGAATCTTTTAGAATAAATGATTCGCATCAACTTTTATTGTTTGTCTAAAAAATTAACCGCGGCCTGATTATCTTTAAAAGAATAAAAATCTCCAGATTCCTTTTGGTCTTTTGACTCCTGGATTGAAGACAATAAATAATCACTGGGCTTATTCTCATTAAGAGTAAATGAAATGGCTTTATCACGAATTAATTGTTTTAAAAAACCATTAATCGCTCCGCTTAGGGTTAATCCTAGGTCAGAAGCTATTTTTTGAGCCTCTTGTTTAACTTTGATATCAGTTTTAATGTTAATAACTGTTGAGTTCATATTTTTATCTTACATACTTAGTATATACATAGTATATAAAAATAAAAACAGACAGTCAATAGCTACTCATCCAACTCCGGCCGAGCTAGTTCATAAATAGTTTCTATCTGGCTGGCATTGAGAGCGCCTTGCCAAATAGTCAATTCATCAATGTCTAGAGGCCAATTATCTTGAGCAGCAAATAACTTGGTCAACGGACTAATAAGCCAAGTCTGCTCGCTTTGCCAACGCTGACCGCCGTCCAAATAAAATGACAGACGATAAGCATAAGAATCATAAACTAAAACCGCCTGATGCCAATCGCCATCATTAATCGGTAAATTAAGCGGATACCAACTGGCTCCATTAAAATGAATCTTCGGTCCATAAGTACCAATACCCAGACCAAACAGCGGCTGACCGGATTGGCTGGCCAAAACAATATTGGCCCGACTTTCATTGGGATAAGCACTACTGCGCCACCAGAACGACAGAGATACATCACGATTCTCTAGAGGTTGCGGCAAGTCAGCCTGCAGATCACCAGGATGCTCCAAACGAACTCCCAAATTAAAAGGGCTATAAATCCAACGGCCAACTGGCGCTAATTGGGCTTGAACTAAATTATCATAAGCAATGTTAGAAACCCCTTCATCAAAACCCCAATGATAAGCTGCGGCCGGCTCTGATTGAGCTGGTCTTTCTGGATATGGATCAAGCGGCTGCTTAGACTGATAAAGCTGCCTGACCTCAGCCAGGCTCAAGGCTCGTTGCCAAATAGCAATTTCATCACGATCAATCGGATAATTCTCATCAGCCAAGTCCAGCTTGACAATCGGTTGCGGCGGACTGTATTCGGCGGCGTCTTGAAATTTCAAACGGCCGTCAACATAAAATTTCAACTGATTTTGATTCTGAGTAGCCGCCAATAAGTGCCAATCATCGTCGATGGGAATAATATTATCCAGGCGATAATTAGCGCCATAATGCCAAAATTGTAGCATTCCCGAAGCTGAAGGAGTTAGTCCTAAAACAATCTGTCCATCAGCCGCCTGCAAATATTCATGGCCACGGCCCTCGTTGGGATAAGAAGCATTGCGCCACCAATAAGCCAAGGTCACTTGGTTAGGGTCAAGCGGCGCTGTTAAATCAAGACTAACCGCCGGTCGCTCCCAAGTCTGATAGCCGGCACAGTCAAACGGACCGACTCGCCAACCAAAGGGCTGATTATTGATATCAGCCGAGCCAACATGGTCATAAAGGGTTGTTCCCAAACACTCAGCAAAATGCCAAAGATGGGCCAGTCCAGTATTAATAGCGCTGGAATCAATAACTTGCTGATTGCCAGACCGCGGCTGAACCACTGGCTGATCAACAAAGTCGGCTTGATTATTATCACTATCCCAGCCATTGCCAAGGCCGGCTTCCACCCCGCCCGGCGCTAGGCTAACGGCAGTTGATTCAACCCGCGCCTTGCGCTGCAAACTATGCTCTTGAACTAAATCACCGCTGGCCGGTTGGCCCTCAGGATCATTAGCCTGATTATAACCAAGTTTATCTAATGGATAATCTTGGCTATCCACCAGACGCAAATGCCCGCCATCGTCAGACAGCCCCCAGCCGCCGCCATGGCGATAATCAGGCACTATTTCTCCGGAATAGTCAGCGCTAGCCAAGAGGAAGTAACCGTGAGCGGCAATAGAACTACTATCCGGCAGGCCATCACCGCTGCGATTAATCCAGGTGGCGCCACTGGCTGATTTGCTTTGCAGACGCCAAGCGCTCAAATCAACAGATTGATCATTGGGATTATATAATTCAACAAATTCATCGCCGGCGCCAGCCGGTCCACGAGTAGCTAATTGGCTAATAACAATCTTGGGCGGCGGACCGCTGGGAACGGCCACCAACTTAGTTTGAGCGTCAGCCGCCGAACTAGCCGGCCAATTTTCCCAATTACCTACCCGATCACGGGCTCGACAACGAAAAGCAATTTTTTGATCAATTTCTACCGGTTGCTCAAAAACGGCACTGGTATAATCAACCGCGCTAAGCCATGGTTGCCAAGAATTGTTATCTAAACGATATTGGACATCATAAACTAGTTGACCGCTGGCTAAATCGCCATTATCCACCCCTTGCCACTCCACAACAAAACCAAGCTCCGTAATAGTTGCCGGTAAAACTGAAACCGCCGAGCTCGGTTTGATATTATCTAAAATAATAGCAATAGTGCTGCTCGCCCCAGCCTGGCCGGCTTCATTTTCCGGCCAAATTACAAAATTATTAAGACCGGGATCCAGTTTGACTGAAGCCTGCCAGGTTTGACTGGCTGATAGCTTGGCCACTTGACTGCCGATTAAAATTCGGCTGGCTTGGCCGGCTTGGCCGCTGATAGTAATAGGGGTTGAACTGGCCCACCACGGATTGGTCGGCGGATAATCAATAGATAATCCGTCAGGAGCTCCACCAAGCATCGTCCATTTATGGGTCAATTTGGCTGAATAATTGCCGGCCGGATCCATTGCCTGAACAACGACTTGATGCTGACCGGCAATTAATTGTTCATAACTAAAATTGGTTTGGCAAGATTGAACCGGCTGATTATCAAGCTGGCAAGACAGCGCGGCTTCTTCGCTAATCTCCACCGAAAACTCCGCCTCCCGACCGGCCATGGTGCTAGACGGCTTAGTCAACCAATTGATGCTTGGTTTTTTCTTATCAATCAGCCAACTATAAGTAGCCGGAGTCGGATCAATATTGCCAGCCAAATCAATCGCCCGCGCTGACAATAAATATTCGCCGCTAACCAAATTCTTTAATTGATAATCAGCAGGACAAGTCTTCCAATTCTGATCATTGAGTTGACATTCAAATTTACCAGGATCAGTGGAGGATAATATAAAATTAGCCGTGCCGGTGTTGGTAGCTGCTGGTAAATCAGTTTTGATAGTGGTATTGGGTGGTATTAAATCTAAAACTTCCGGCTTAGTTGTGCTGGATGAGGTTGTTTTAGCTTTAGAACTGGTAGTGGCCGATACTGATTTGACTGTAACAATACTTGACGATGAAGCAATGGCTGTAACCACCGCTGGAGTTGATATTGTAACCGCTTTAACAGTTGAAGAGGTTGTGGAGTTTGAACATTGATTGCTATAGAGACCGAGCTTGGCCTGCTTGGCTGTTTGACCAGCCACGGTGATTAGTTGACGGCGAGCCTGATCAGTGGCAGGCGGACAATTGTCTTGATTGGCGCCACAGAAAAAAACCTTAGCCAAACCTTCGGCAGCTAATTGTTGATTTAGAAAAAGGTCACCAACATAAACATAGCGCAACAAACGGCCATAAGCATCTTTATCCCCGCCGCTATCGGCCACTAATTTCAAAACTCCGCCAGCCAATAAGGCCTGGTTGCGCTGCTTAGCCTCATCGGCCAAACACTGGCTAGCTTGTCCGGAAGCTTGAGCCAGCTCCGGCGCATCAATACCAATATAGCGAACTTTTTGACCATCAATTAATTCAATAGTATCACCATCAATAACCCGCTTGACCAGCGGACTGGCGGTAGTCGCCGTTACCGATTGGTTGCTGGCTGGATTATCAACTGGCTTGGCTGAAGAATTGGTTACTGGCGACGATAATATTTCTACCGGCTGATTAAGCGAATTAGTTTTAATGGTGGCTGACCAACGCGACCACCAGCCGGGCTCAGCCGCAATTTCTGTCTGGCTATTGGCAATTGACAGAAAAACTTTTAATAATTGAGCACCATAACCAATAGCTAAAGGAGCTAGCTGGGCCCAATAATCAGCCTGAACTTGATCATCTAAAATTAACCGGCGGCGAGCCGATTGATAATAAGCCAGTTTATAGCCACGATAAATTATATAGCCATCGTCATCAGGCCAAGCGGCCACGGCTGGCTGATTGGGCCAATCACCTGATTCCATCGGACTATTAATGGTATCCTGACTAAAATAATGCTGATTAACAGCACTGGCCAATTGCCGAAAACAATCCTGATAGCTGACACAATTAGGCTGAACAACGGCGGGCCGCTGAGCTAATTGCTGCCGGTGTTGCCAAACCCAATTTTCCAAAGAATCGCCTAACTCGTGCGGATCATTACGAACATGAGCTGGAACGCTATTGTCCTGCAATAGATGCAAAACATGCCCCAAATTTATGAACGCCTGCTGATAATCTCCGGCGCGATAAGCTAAGATTGCCTGGTTCCAACTAAAAATTGAACCATAAATCAAACTGGCTTGCGCTCGGCCATCCAGCCCCCAACTGGGTGCTGTTTGCAAAGACATCAGTTGATAGGCTCCAAAACTAAGCGGCCGATTGGTTTGCGGCCACCAGAAATGATGCATGGTTCGTAAGAGCGGCTGATCTTCAGCCGCCACCCCCAGCATTAACCAATTCTTCTGCTGATCACTAATCTGTAATGAATATTTTTGATTATAAAGCTGAACGGCCCAAGCAGTTAGCCGCGGATGAGTAACACTATGGTCGTAAGCTTGAAGCGGCAGCGGAATAATTAACAACAATAAGGCGAGCAGCCGATAGCCATTAAACTTGATCGGCATATTAGTAGATATCACCGATTTGCCAGCGGCCGGCTAAATTCTGATACAGTTCCAACCGGCCATCGCGACCGTTATCGGTAGTATAGCTCAATATTGCCCGCTGCCGGCAAGCGACAGCCTCAGGCAAACAATCACCTTGAAAAATTAAGGCCACTTGCTGAGGTAATGATTGGTCTAATTGCCAAAGTTGTTGATCTTGCCAGGCTCGCTGATAATAATCACGGCGCAAACCGATAATATAAGCTAAGGCGGTCTCGCGCTGATTATTTTGCAGGGCCTGCCAAAATTGCTGGTAAGCCGCCTGCGGACTATCACCACCCAGGCTATTGTTAGCATCATTGATAAACGGCTGTAACCAGCGTTGTTGATAAAGATGCCGCTGAATAGCTGGCCAAACTAAGGCGGTAAGAATTAATAGAAAAACCACCGCGGCAGCGGCTACCAACCACCAGACATGGGGTCTGGTGAATAATCTTTTCCACATAACTGACTATGGGGAGTCTTATTAAGCCACCCGGCCAGATTAGCGCTTGATCAATGCTCCCCCCTTAAACATTGATATTGAGCCGATCTGGCCGGGCCGCCTAACAAAAACAACCCGCGGACGCAGATTGTTTGCCCCCTCCTAATTTTTATTTAATTTTACTCTACTACTTCAGTCACCGTTGAACTACTGCTAGTGCCGATTAACGGCGTAGCTTGACCTGGCCAATCTTTGGTCCAATATTCATTTTGCCGCATCACACCATAAGCATCACCAGGATTACCTAAGAAATAACGCTTGCCATCGCCAGCGACATACCAAGCTGACTTATCGCCTTCCATCTGTAAAAGAATCTTGCCTTTGACTGAGTTGACATACTGCGGATTGATCGGCAGCATGCCCTTACCTAGAGGATTGTAACCGGTAACCGCCTCACGCTTGTCATCAAAACCATCATTATCCGAATCGGCTTTATTCGGATTGGTGCCCAGGGACTTTTCAATCGTATCGGATAGGCCATCATTATCAGCGTCTTGACCACCCAAGTTGGCATCAGCCAAAGGAATGCTGGCTAAGTTTTTGTTAGTCACACCAACACCTAGCTTAATAATCAAGCCATAAATATTGGCATCAGCCAGATTCAAATCCATCCGACATTGTTCATGACCTTGTTCTAATTTGGTTTTTTCATCCAATAATGACTGATAAGCAGCTGTTTTCTGGCTAAGCTGACTGTCGGCGGCCTGCATCTTTTGACTATTGGCTTCAAACTCGGCCTGAACCTTGGCTAAATCCTTTTTCTTTTGCGCCAATTCGGCCTGAGCAGCCGTCAATTCACCCTGAGCGCCTTCCAGCCCCTGCTTAACCTGACTAACTTCTAATAATAGCTTGGTGTTAGCATTGTAAATCCGCACCATAATGGCAACGGCGGCAATAACCACCATAACCACTATCGCATAAAACAGATAGCGCTGCAGACGGCGCACTTTGACTTCCTTGATAATCTGCTCGGGGGCGATGACCGGCTGGCCGCAATTGGGGCAGACGGTGCTATTATCGGCCATTTGGCGATTGCACTTGGTGCAAATCATAAGTGAGGGGTTAAGCTAGCTTACTAAAGCCATTATAATACAGACTGGCGACTTGGGCAAATAATTTTTCTTGGCTAAAAATAGACACTTTTCTAAATTAGCCAGACAGACCTCTTAGTGTTAATCTTTTCGGCCAAAGCTAGATAAAAATAGCTTGCTTTTTTGTGGGTGGCGGTTATAATAAAATCATATGACCACAAAAGGCAAATTACGGCAATTGATATTATTGCTAGGCGACTGGCTATTGCTTTACGCCAGTTTGGCGGCGGCGCTATTAATCCGCTATCGGCGCTGGCCGGAAACCAATCTCTGGCAGCAACACACCGCTATCTTTAATTGGCTATTTATTGTCTGGCTACTAATTTTCTATGTGGCCAATCTTTATAATCTCAATGTTCTGGCCAAGGGGCCGCGTTTTAGCGAACGAGTCATTAAGGCAATCGTGCCGGCCGGATTATTGTCACTGATCATCTTCTATCTACTGCCAGCGGCGGCTATCGCTCCCAAAACCAATCTCTTAGTTTTCAGTTTAATCTATACCGGCTCATTTCTGGCTTGGCGGCATCTCTGGCGCCATAGTTTGCGCAGAACTTTGCCGCGCAATAATGTTCTCCTGATTGGCTATGACCAGATGGCCGATGAGCTATGGCAATTATTAAACAACGCGCCGCATCTCGGCTACAAGCCGGCGCTACTATTTACCCAGAATAGCGACCAGCCGCTGGCTAGCTGGACAGTTATCCGCCAAGCCGATCAACTGGCTACGGCGATTAAAGATTACCATATCAACACGCTGGTTATCGCCGATCGCTACCGAGCCGATGAGCAGATTAATCAAATTCTTTTTAGCTTATTGCCGCTCAATCTAACTTACCTAACTTTATCCAGTTTTTACGAACAGCTAACCGGCAAAGTGCCCTTGGCGGCTATCGGCCAATTGTGGTTTTTGGAGAATCTCAATCTAACGGAGAAGCGCTGGTATCTAACGGCTAAGCGCGGCTTTGATGTTGTTTTGTCCACCATCGGACTAATCATGAGCGCGCCGCTGTGGCCGCTGATTGCTCTAGTTATTAAGCTAGCTAGCCCTGGACCAATAATCTTAAAACAACAGCGTTCTGGTCGCGACAATCAACCATTTACCATTTATAAATTTCGCACCATGCGGGTGCCTGATCCAAGCAAACCACTGACTGACGAACAGCGCATCACGGCTAGCGGCCGCTGGCTAAGACAAACCAGGCTGGATGAAATTCCACAATTAATCAATATTCTTAAGGGCGACATGAGTTTTATCGGTCCCCGTCCTGAGCGGCCAGAGCTGATTGAGAGTCTAGCCAAATCCTTACCTTTTTACCATATCCGCGTTTTAATTCGCCCCGGTGTGACCGGCTGGGATCAAGTCTCGGGTGAATATCATTCACCATCGCTGGAAGATACCTATAAAAAACTGCAGCATGACTTATTTTATTTGAAAAACTGCTCAATCTATCTGGATTTAACGATTATCTTAAAAACGCTAACGACGGTTTTATCTAGAGAGGGAAAATAATTTTCACTGCGCCAAAACTTGACTTTTATCGTATCATAGTGATACGATAAACTTATTAAAATGATACGATAACTATGACTCTAAATAATCTGCGGCAAAATCAAATCATTGAGTTCTTGTTAAAAAACGGTCAAGAAAAATCATCGCAAATCCATGATTATCTACTGACAGCTAAACAAGAAGTATCTTTGGTAACTATCAAAAGAGAGTTATCCCGACTAACCAAAGAAGGGCTCTTAAAAATTAGCGGCAATGGGGCGGCAACCAATTATCAAGTAACCAGCCGCGGCCGATTATTCTCAGAGATTGACGCCCATCAATATTGTCAGATGGAACCAGACAAGCGCTGGGGCAATAAAAAATACAATTTTGACTTATGGCCAGAAATTAATTTCCCATTATTTACTACTGAAGAATACGCCGAGCTGAATCAGGCCAGTCAAGTCTACCAACAAAGATCAGCCAATTTATCACCAACTCTCAATCAAAAAGAATTGGCCAGATTTATTATTGAACTATCGTGGAAATCATCGAAAATTGAGGGCAATACCTATACCCTGTTGGATACTGAAAAATTATTACAACAAGGCATTAGGTCATCAAAAAATAGTCAGGAGGAGGCAATAATGATTATTAACCACAAAAAGGCCTTTCAGTTTGTTCTTGACCAAAAAAGAATCTTTAAGGCGCCAACTAAACAAAACTTAGAAGAACTACACAAAATATTAGTCCACGATTTAAAAATAACCAGCAATATCAGGGCCAGCTTGGTCGGAGTCACCGGATCAATATACCAACCGCTGGATAATCAATACCAAATCAACGAAGCGTTGCGAGATTTATTCCAAGCTATTGGTCGACTAAGCAATGGTTATGACAAGGCATTATTGGCTCTGCTGGGAATCAGCTATATCCAGCCCTTTGAGGATGGCAATAAACGAACCAGCCGCCTAATGACTAATGCCATCCTGCTGTCCCACCAGCTAGCCCCCCTGTCTTACCGCAGTGTTGATGAAGAAGAATACCGTCAAGCAATCTTAGTTTTTTATGAGCTAAATTCACTGACGGCTATTAAAAAAATCTTTATAGAACAATATAAATTTGCCGCCAATAATTACGCCTTAGCCAACTAGTATGGCTAAAAAAATCTTACAGATTAACAAATTCTATTATCCGTGGCTCGGTGGCGTGGAAACTGTCGTTAAAGATATTGCCGATAGCCTCAATGGCCAACCGGATTGGCAAGTAGATGTTTTGGTCTGCCAAGCTAAAGGACGACGAGCTGTGGAAAGCATCAACGGTGCCACAGTTTATCGGGCGGCCAGCTATGGCAAATTGCTGGGTATGCCCATGTCGCTGGATTTTTTTCGTTTACTGAAAAGAATATGGAATGATTATGATCAAATAATTATCCATCACCCCTTTCCACTAGTTAATCTAGCCTTGCCATTTCTAGCGAAAAAACCATTGGTCATTTGGTATCACTGCGATATTGTCCGCCAAAAAATTAGCAAGCTGCCATTTTTGCCATTTATCAATTACGGACTGCGTCAGGCCAAATTAATCTTGGCCAGCAGCCAGAGACTAATTGATTTTTCCAAGCCACTAGGCCGCTACAAAAACAAATGCCGCGTGGTTTATTTTGGCCTTAAATTGGATGATTACCAATTAAACGAGACCATCAAGAGCCAGGCGCAAACAATTCACCAGCAATATGCCGTTAACAATAAATTAATCTTGAGTGTCGGCCGATTGGTCTATTATAAGGGTTTTGAGTATCTAATTGCGGCCATGGCAGATAATAATTATGGTCTACTAATCGTCGGTCAAGGCCCGGAAGAGGCCAAGTTGCGCCAATTGATTAACCACTACAATCTAAACGAACGAGTTCAAATAATCCCCGCCGTAGCCGATACCCGCCCCTATTACGCGGCTAGCGATCTATTTGTCCTGCCGTCTTGCGCGGCTAGCGAAGCTTTTGGCATCGTCCAGCTGGAGGCCATGGCCTATGGTAAGCCGGTTGTCAATACTGATCTGCCAACCGGCGTGCCAGAAATCAGCCTGGATGGCCAGACCGGCTTGACAGTGCCGCCGCAAGATTCAGCGGCTTTAGCGACGGCTATTAAAAAAATATTGAATAACCCCGAGCTAGCTGAAGGATACGGCCAAGCGGCCGGTCAACGAGCCCGAGCAATATTTGACAAGCAATTATTTACTGAGAAATTAAACCAATTATTGTCGGACCAATAACCGCTCCACCGTCGCCCAAACCTCATCAACAGCAATAGCTAGCATATTGGGACAGGGCTCTAAATGACAACGAATTCCCTGACAATGGTGGGCTGATTTATAAAACAAATTTACCCGGGGGCCGCGCGCTTGCCAACGATTGATACCGGACCATGGATTCATGAAAGAGATAGTTGGCACGCCTTGAGCGGCTGCCAAATGGCTAGGACCGGATTCGTTGCCGATAAAGAGTTTAGCTTGACCAATTAGCTGGTAGCTGGCCGGGATATTGAGCTGACCAATAGCGTTAACTAAACGATCAGTGGCCGACAAAGCGGCGGCCAGTTTATCAAATAATAACTGATCTTCCGCGCCGCCAATAACCACCAGTTTATAACCAGGATAATTATCAATAATCCGCTGAGCCAGAGCGGCAAAATTAGCCACCGGCCATTGCCGATAACTACGGCCGGCGCCCAAATGGAGAATAATAAAATCGGTTAACTGCTGTTG
>CAYOAH010000007.1:0-28223 GCA_964401905.1 uncultured Gammaproteobacteria bacterium | reverse complement strand
AATCAATTTTTGCAATTCCGGGGTCATAACGATTACTTCATAAATACCAACCCGCCCTTTATAGCCAATGCCGCGACACTCCGGACAGCCAACTGGACCATAAAATTGCGGCTGATCAGGCAACTTTAATTCGGGACGAGTTTTTAATAATTGCCAAAATGGCTCAATTTGAGCTTGCATTTCCTGGGAAATACTGACTGCTTGTTTGCATTTGGGACACAGTCGCCGTGCTAAACGCTGGCCAATGGAACATTCCAGGGCGCTGGCCAACATGGTTCGCTCTACACCTAGTCCGGCGAAACGAGCAATAGCGCCGGCAGCGCTGTTAGCATGAATAGTTGACAGGACCAGATGGCCGGTCAAACTGGCCTCAATGGCCGTCTTGGCAGTTTCATCATCGCGAATTTCACCGACCATAATAATATTAGGGTTCTGCCGCATCAATGACCGTAAAGCAGCAGCAAAAGTATAGCCGCCAGCCGTATCAATTTGAGTTTGCATTAAGCCGTCTAAATGATATTCAATCGGATCTTCAATAGTAATAATCTTGATTTCCGGACTATTGAGGCGCTTTAATAACGCATACAGAGTTGTTGTCTTGCCGGAACCGGTCGGACCGGTGGTAATAATAATACCTTTGGTTTTATGCATTGACTTCTCAATGGCTGCCAAAGAGGCATCACGAATGCCCAAATCAGCCAGATCTAAACTAATGGCCTGGTTAGATAGCAATCTAATAACCACTGTTTCACCATAACCGCCGGTAATCAAAGAAACACGGCAATCCATCCGTTCGGTTGGTAGATCCATGCTGAAACGACCATCAAAAGTCGGCTGTTTAACGCTTAATGATAAACCGATTAAATTCTTAATCTCACCAATTAATGGCACGTAATGCTCCGAACCTAGGGTGACAATGTCGTGAAGGATGCCATCCAAACGATAACGAATCTTAACCCCACCTTCAATCGGATCAATGTGAACATCGGCCGCTTTGCTAACAATGGCGCCGGCCATGACTGCAGCCAACATTTCGCTAGTCGGTTTACTGGCTAATAATTTTTCCGCCCCAGCAATATCTTGAGCAACGCTTTCACCAAACTGCAGATTATCTTCAGCAATTTTTAAACCACGACCCAGGGTTTGCGAAACAACAATATCATAAAGCTCGTCAATATAATCAGTCTTGCCAATTACCCGCAATATCTCATCAAAAGAAGTCTGGCCAGCCAAAACCTTAAGAACACCGTCTTGAAGCATAGTAACCATGCCGTCCTCAATGGCTTGGCGCATGATCTTAAACGACGGCACTCCGTCGGCAATCAAGCCCTTCATGGCCTCACTCATGGTAAAAATCTCGTAAATACCAACCCGACCCTTATAACCGAAACCGGAACAAGCTGGACAGCCGTCGCCGGCCTCATAAATAGTTGGCAATTCTTTGGGCACATCAATATTGGCCTTGGGTGAAATAACCGCCAAAATCTTATTAATCTGTTGTCTCTCGGCTTCATTGGGTTGATGAACACGGCGGCACTGCGGACAAAGCTTGCGCACCAGGCGCTGGCCCATAATCGCATTAATCGCCGGGACCAATTGGTAAGGCTGGACCCCTAAATCAACCAGGCGCGGCAGCACCCCGGCCGCATCGTTGGTGTGCAGAGTGGAAAAAACCAAATGACCAGTCAAACTGGCTTGAACGGCGATTTCAGCCGTGTCCAAATCGCGAACTTCGCCAATCATGACGATATTAGGATCTTGGCGCAAAATTGATTTCAAACCATTGGCAAAAGTATAGCCGCTTTTTTCATCAACCTGACTCTGATTAATACCCTGAAGCTCGTATTCAATCGGGTCCTCTAGAGTAATAATCTTAACACCGGGCTGATTAAGCTTATTAAGGACAGCATACAAAGTAGTGGTTTTACCGGAACCGGTTGGACCAGTGGTCAAAACCAAGCCATTGGGTTTGGCCATTTCATTTTCCAGAATCTGCCGCACCTCCGGCCGCATCCCCAGACTATCTAATGGTAAAACCGCTGATTTCGGTCGCAATAAGCGCATCACCACACTCTCGCCATAAGCGGTTGGCAAAAATGAACTGCGCACAGCCACTTTTTCATCAGGCAAGAAAATATCAAAACGGCCATCCTGCGGCTTATCTTCAACATTGAGCTTAACTCGGGCGACAACCTTGAGTCGAGATAACACCTTTTTCCATTGTTGACGAGGAATGGTGGCCACCTGCTGCAACAAGCCGTCAACCCGTAAACGGACAATAACCGCTGTTTCTTCGGCTTCAATATGGATATCACTACTCTCAGCTCGCAAAGCCGCAGCAATCACCAATGTCAATATTTGACTGATATTGGCTTCTTTCAGTTTATTATTCAATAGGCTCATCTCACTAAGCTCGGCCTGATAGCGAGCTAATTCTTCAGGATTTATCTCTACCCCCTCTAAACGAGTAATCTTGGGCAAAGTATCATAAATCTTGTGAGCATATTCCAGACTGCGTTGAGAAATCAGATACAGTTTGGCCTTTAGATGATGATCGGCCGACAATTCGGCTATTTTGGCGGTCAGGGCTTCGCTGGGCTGAGTCGTGCCAATCCGCACATTGTTCTTTTCATAATAAAAACAGACAGCTGCCAAGCCAGCAGCATCGTCTTGATCTAATAAACTAATCGCCTCCGGACTAATCGGGAAATCCAACAGATTAATATAGGGTAGCCCCCAGGCCTGAGCTTGGACAGCCACCTGATCTTCAATCGCCTGGTAACGCAGATCAGACTGACGCTTACTGAGCTGAGCCGCTGGTGAATCTTTACTCGTCAGCACTTTATCATTAAGCAGATCTTCAATGGAAAGATTGTTATCTTCAACCATAAATTTAATTTATTTGGCTCTTGCGCTCTTTAACGTAATTAGTCCAATCTTCGGCCATATCAACAAAGAATTTGAATGGAGTTTCAATAATAAAATCTAATAAGAATACAAAAACATTAACTTTATCAAATTTCTCGCTCAACCATTTGCCAACGGCCATTACCGGCAAAGTAAAAATATCAAACAAAATCAGCCACAACCTCTCTTTATCCTCAGTAATCTTTAATTCATTAGTTACCCGCTTGATGCGGATAATAAAGAAGCTGACAAAAACCAAGAAAAATAGGAAAATAACTATACTAATTAGGGTAAAGTGCAGAATATACAACGCCCAGACGATAGCGCTGAAAGTCACTAAAAAAGTAAGGGCGTAAATAATATTAAAAATTTTCGTCAATATGCCGGCCTTCTTTTGGGGTAGACGAACAGTAATCGGTGCTTGGCGACGATTCTCCTCAAAAGATAATTCATTGACAAGGCTGATTATTTTATCCGTATTGGATTCATTGGGTAGTTTAGTAATTAATACCGAGAAAAATAACAGCGCTGCTGGGAAAATAGCATTGATCAGCAGGGCCCCCCAACTAACTGGCGCGCCAAATATCTTATTGGCTGGAATTTCCAGAGCAATTACCAAAACTGTTTTGGTCAAAAAGATATAAATGATGCTGCGCACAGCTGCCCGCCACAATAAATTTTTGGCTTTAGCATAATTCTTTTCACAAACCTTCTTAATCTGCCGCGGAAAAGCCTTGGGGTCAGTCTTGATGCTCGCATAAATACCCACCGGATCAGATCGCAAAACATCTAATAAGACCGAGGTGCAAACCGCATAACGACGAGTTAATTTATCGAGCGGCGCCGCCAATGGGTGCTGTAGTTGCTGATTGATTGCCCGACGGATTTCATTGATTTTTTTGGCAACGGCTGGCCAGCGGCTGGCCTCCATTTTTTGCCAATCGGCTAAATAATATTTAAACAAGATAAAGGCCAGCATGTCATTATCCAGCTTGGCAAAATTACGATTAACTGATAGGTAAATCTGGATTGGTAAATCGGCTGATAATTCTAGGTGATTGACTAGCTCAATATTATCTAATAAATACTGATATAAGTTATTAATGGCTTGGCTTAGCGCCTGATCATTGCCTAGCCGACTCTCTATTTCACTGGCGGCTACAGCTAGCAGCCAAGCCACCAGCTCGTTGCGCTGCGACAGCTCTTCTTTGAATTTGACCAAATCCTTCTTGATCAAGCTGGTCGACCCGGCCTGCTGACCGAGCTGAGCCACGGCAATATCTTTGATAACTAAATATTTTTTGATAATACCCGCCACCTCGTCGATCAAACTAGTCGGCAGATAATTGTTCGGCAAGTAACCGCCACGAATCAATTCAGCCAATAAATGCTGGCTGATTTTTTCATGATCATTATCGGTTATTGTGCCCTCAATCAATATCTGGCGTCGCAAAATTCGCTCAATCGCCTCTTTACGCAACAAATATTCCTCTTTATAATCAACCGCGTTCCGAATCTTTTCATAAAAAAAAGACATCCGCGAGATAACGCTGGAAACTCTAATTCTGGGCTGATCACCCTTAGCGGCACCAGAATTATGCTGAGCACGATAAATAGCCTGCAACAATTTCTTGGTACTATCATTAACCGTCAAGGCTGCGGCCGGATGTTCGTGGATTTTTGGATTTAACATAAACAATCTTATACCTTTAAGAATAACGAAAAAACACCTTTAAGTAAAGGGCGAAACATCAATAATAATAAAGCGAACCAGTGTGGACCTTAAGGGATTCGAACCCTTGACCTCCTGCATGCAAAGCAGGCGCTCTAGCCAACTGAGCTAAAGGCCCAAAATTAAATGCTCTTCTGATAACGGATTAATGGACCAAGCAACCAGCCCATAAAATTGTTTATTAAACCAAAAGCAATAGAGAAGCCGATAAAGATGGCAATTAAGCCAACCAACAAATAGGCCAGACGGGATCCGCCATAGATTCCGAGCTTCTCCTCAAAAAACTCCATTCGGCCAAAGTTATTCAGAAACCACTCGCGCTTCATGATGATTAGGGCGCCAATCGCCACAATCACCAGTCCGCCTAAAAAACGCAATAAAAACATAGCTTAACGGATATAATTCAAGGGATTATACCTAACTTTACCAGACAGAACTTCAAAGTGCAAATGCGGCCCGGTGGAGCGGCCGGTTGAACCCATTTCACCAATAACCTGACCCTTGACTACTGTCTGACCGGCTCGGACATAAAGTCTAGATAAATGACCATAGCGAGTTTTGAGTTTGCCATGGTTCAGTAAGATAGTATTGCCATAACCGCCGTTCCAGCCGCTGGCCGCCACTTCCACCTTGCCGCCATCAGCAGCATAAATCGGCGTGCCAACCTTATTACCAATGTCAACGCCATTGTGGCGCAAAGAATAATATTGAGTAATACGGTGGCCAACTGTTGGCCAGGTCATGCCGCCAGTACCCAGGTTGGCCTTGACCGTATTCTTGACATTGCTGAAGACCTGCTGAACTTTTGGAGTTAATTTACTACTGGCCGCGGCCATCTGGCTAGCGGCTGAAGCCGGTGGTTGCCCACCAGGTATAACCAACGATTGACCAATAATCACCCGATCGCCGGCTAAATTGTTATAGCTAATAATAGCGGCCGCTTCAACCTTATACTGTTGAGCGATTTTGGATAGACTGTCTCCGGGGCGAACTTTATATAAAACACCACTCACCGGCAAAATAACCAACTTATCGCCAGGTCGCAGCATAGCCTTGGCACTTAGATTGTTCTGCCAAGCAATAGTATTAACAGTCACCCCAAAGGCTTTAGCCACCCCGCTCAAGGTATCACCAATCTTAACAGTATAATAAGTGATGGCTCGCTGCCCGCCAGCAGTTCCAGCCGCCGGCTGATTATTGCTCGGCAAGCTAGCCAAACCCAAACTATAAACCCAACGATCAGTGGCCATGCCAACCAAGCCGGTCGGGCCCGAGTCACTGATTCCCAAGGTGGACAGCTTGGCCGAGACTTCCGTAGATTGATTTGGCGCCAGCTGATAGCCGGCCCGATCATCAACCACAAAATTATTTAATTGGTTGAATTCACTGCCCACCAATTTCGACAACCAGGTCCCCCTAACCAAGTCTTCAGCGGCTGTTAATCGGCCGCTAGCGCGCCAATTGCCAAAAATAACACCGACCGCTACCAAAACAACAACCACAACAGTCAACCAGAGATTTTGCTGATAATGATTAATCAACCTCCTTTTAATTCGCAGATAACCACGATACAGCCAAACTGCTGGCTGATAAATCATTAACCAATTAAAGGCTTTCAATAAACGAGAAAACAGCCAAAAACTTATTTTCTTGGCTTTTAGTAAAATATTAATTAGCAGTATAAGTCCTTTGATGGCCAATCCCGCCACTAAACGGACTGGTTGTGGTTTGGCAATATGTTTTTTGGTCTTAATAGCTGGCTTAACTCTAGCATTTTTATTCCCTATCGTCAATTATAGCCAACAAATATGGGCTAAAAACAATAACCACCGACCAGGCTTGTCGGGCGACCGCTTTTTTGTTAGACTGGTTTTGTTTTCTGGTCACGTCGCCAAGAGGCTAAGGCAACGGTTTGCAAAACCGTCATTCGTGGGTTCGACTCCCACCGTGACCTCCATTAAGACCAACCAACTCCTGTGGATAACTTGTGAATCTTGTTGAGTTTTGGTCTATAGCCATCTGGACAAACACGCAATTTCGCGCTTAATCGCAACTGTCTACATCCTAGTAGACAGCTCGTAATTGCTGGCGATTACGACAATAGTCCACACACTTCTACCCTAAACTATTGACGACTTTTTCTTTTTTTGCTATACTGTGGATATCGTTCTTTTTAGACCTCTTCTCTGGTCTCTCTCAAAAAAACAAAAACAAAAAAATTGGACCCAGTGTTTCTATAAAAGAAACCGCAAGGTTCCCTGAGACCGGTTAAGAATATAGTTCTTGAAATTTTTGCAAAAAATTTCAAGGGGAAGGCCGTCGGAGCTATTTTCTATTATTACTTTATGTAAATTGAAGGGCTCGTCTGTGGCCTTCCTTTTGTTTATAAAACTCCGGCTTGACGATTCGTTTTTTTTTACCTACAATAATCAGCGTCAACTTGTTTCCCGAGGATAGCCCTCATAGTTCAATGGATAGAACAAGGGACTCCTAAGCCCTAGATCCGTGTTCGACTCATGGTGGGGGCACAGGAATAGCAATTAAATATTTATGGGCCATTAGCTCAGTTGGCTAGAGCGCTTCCATGGCATGGAAGAGGTCAAGGGTTCAAGTCCCTTATGGTCCACCACCCCCACCATAGTTCCACATGGAACTATGGTGGTTTATTTTATTGGCTATTCACGGTTTGTCCAAAAATATATAGACCCAACAATCAGTGGAAAAGTCCAAAAATATATAGACAAAATCAAGCTTTTATGCTAATATTAAACAAATTATCTCTAGTGGATAACTTGTGGATTATTTTAAATAAAGTCCAGGATAACCTACCATTTATTTATCTCCCCCTACTGAATCTATGCCAAATCATAATCAGTTTTGGGGAGCTTACGGCGAGGAATTATCCAGCGCCTATCTATTACGCCATGGCTATCAAGTAGTCGCTCGAAACTGGCGTTATCACCACCACGAGATTGATCTAATTGCTCAAAACCAAACCACATTAATCCTGGTTGAAGTTAAATTACGGTTAGTTAATAATTTCGCTCCAGCGGCTGATGCTTTGAGCTGGCGCAAGCTCCAACAATTAAAACGAGCAGCTAATTACGCTCTGTATTTTTATCATCCCCAAGACTGGCGCTATGACTTTATTGCCATTGACCTTAATCCTAAGAATCGCTTGGCTCGACTCTGCCATTATCGCCAGATTATATGAACCTTTCAACCACCAGCCAGCCGCCAATCAAGCGAGTTGAGAACAATCAAGCTAATTTCCCTAAATTGCTAAGCAATATCTACCGCCCCATACAACAACTTTGGTATCGCGGCAACCTCGCCCTAGCCAGTCAAAATAATCTTTTGGCCGTTGTCGGCAGCCGCCAGTCCAGCTGGTATGGTCAATTAATCATTAGCCAGCTGCTTAATCACAATATTACTAATCAGCTAGTGATCGTCAGTGGACTGGCTGTGGGAATTGACAGCCTGGCTCATCAAGCCAGTCTGAATTCTCACAATCCGACTATCGCTGTCCTCGGTAGCGGTCTTGATCCAGACAGTATTTACCCACCCAGCAATTGGCAGTTGGCTGAAAAAATCGTCAGCGGCGGCGGTCTCTTGTTGTCAGAATACCCGCCGGGTCAATCGGCGCGTAATTACCATTTTCCTCAAAGAAACCGGATTATCGCCGGGTTATCGGTAGCCGTCCTAGTAATTGAAGCGGCCGCCAAGTCTGGTGCTTTGATCACGGCCGAACTAGCACTACAAGAGGGGCGAACAGTCTTGGCAGTTCCGGGCAACATCAACCAAGCCCTATCGGCTGGCACTAATCAATTGATTCAATCGGGCGCTCAAGCAATTCTTAGCTCAACTGATCTGGCGATTGCGCTTGACTTGCCCCAGTCAACTTCTTATAGTAAAACTGATCGACCAATTACTGATTGCCCTTCGGCTTTATTAAAATTATTAACAAAGCCGCTAAGCTTAGACGAGTTGCTCCAAATTACTAATCAATCGGTGAGCCAAATTAGCCAACAGCTTACCGACCTTGAGTTAGGTGGACACATCAAACAACAGGCCGACCAAACTTATGTCGCCTGCTAGCTAAAAAATATGCGCTTAATCATTGTTGAATCACCAACTAAGGCTAAAACAATTAGCCGTTTCCTCGGGAAAACCGATGTCGTTGAATCGTCATTCGGTCATGTTCGCGACCTGCCAACTAAAAAGATGGGGATTGCTATTGATAATAACTTTGAGCCCAGCTATGAGATTCCGGTTAAAGCCAAAAAAACTGTTGCCAAGCTTAAAGAGCTGGCCAAACAAGCCGACGAAGTTGTCCTAGCCTCCGATGAAGACCGCGAGGGAGAGGCGATTGCTTGGCATTTACAACAATTATTAAAATTGCCGCCAAAAGATAATAACCGGATTGTCTTTCACGAAATTACCGAGTCGGCTATTAAAACGGCGCTAAAAAATCCCCGCCAACTAAATCAAGATTTAATTGACGCGCAACAGGCGAGGCGAGTGTTGGATCGCTTAGTTGGTTATGAGTTATCGCCTTTTCTGTGGAAAAAGGTGGCCAAAAACTTATCGGCCGGCCGTGTTCAGTCGGTCGCTGTACGCTTGATTGTAGAAAGAGAACGAGAAATAGAAAGCTTTCAACAGCAAGAGTATTGGACCATCAACGCCGATCTACAAGCTAAGGATGGCCAATTTAGCGCTCAACTGGCTCGTTGGCAAGACAAAAGCCTGGACAAATTAACTCTTGGCAATGAAACAATAGCCAACGAAATCAAAGATAAGCTACTTAATGCCCGATACACCATCGGCTCTATAGCCAAAGACCGTCTAACTAAAAAGCCAGCCGCTCCATTTACTACCTCTACCTTGCAACAAACCGCTAACCGCTGGTTTGGATTTTCAGCCAAACAGACCATGGTTATTGCTCAACAGCTTTATGAGGGTGTCAACCTTGGACCACACGGACAAACCGGCCTGATTACCTACATGCGCACCGATGCGGTTAATTTATCTAATGAATTTGTTGCCCAATCTCGCGAAGTTCTGCAAAACAATTTCGGCTCCCAATTTTTATCACCAAATCCAAGAAAGTTTGCCAACAAAAGCAAAGGAGCACAGGAGGCTCACGAAGCTATCCGGCCAACTGATCCGCAACGAACACCAGAATCAATAAAGTCATACTTAGAACCGCGACAATTCAAGCTTTATCAATTAATTTGGCAAAGGGCCCTGGCTAGCCAAGCGGCGGAAGCACAAATTGATCATATTAGTATTGATGTTACCGCTGGTGAAGGGTTATTTCGAGCTACTGGCCAGACCATTACTTTCCCCGGCTACTTAATGATTTACCCCGAACAAACTCAAGAAAAACTATTACCGCCGTTAATCGCTAATGAAACTTTGCAGCTTTTAAACTTGCAGGCTGAGCAACATTTTACCCAGCCGCCAGCCCGTTATAGTGATGCTGGACTCGTTAAACAACTAGAAAAACACGGCATTGGCCGACCATCAACCTATGCTCCAACTATTGCCACCATTGAAGCTCGCAATTATGTTGTGCGCGATGAGCATAAAAGATTAGAGCCTACCGCCATTGCCAAGGTGGTTAACGATCTGCTGGTGGCGCATTTCCCGGAAATCGTTGACTACCAATTTACAGCCAACATTGAAGGGCGCTTAGACCAAATCGCTCATGGCCACTTAAGCTGGCAGCCAGTGATCGCCGACTTTTATCAGCCTTTCCACCAAAATCTGGAAACGAAGAATAAACAATTGTCCCGTCAAGACATCCTGCCAGACCAGGCCAGCACTGAGGTTTGCGATAAATGTGGCGCGCCAATGGTTATTAAAACTGGCCGCTATGGCCCATTCTTGGCCTGCAGCGCTTTCCCTAAATGTCGGAACATCAAGTCCCTGAAAGAAAAAAGGGTTAGCAAGCCGCTGCCCGAAAAATTCCAATACCTGCTAACAGAATATGCCGACCATGTTTGCGATAAGTGTGGCGCGGCAATGGCGGTTAAAGTCGGCCGCTATGGGCCATTCTTGGCCTGCAGCGCTTTCCCTAAATGTCGGAATCTACAAAAAATCATCGTCAAAAAAGCAGCCGCGACGGCGACTGCTGTTAAGAGGGGTAAAAAAAGTAAAAAGGCTTAACTTATCTATTTATTGCCTCGGCGCGCTGGCCGGCGCTTCGGCTGATTTTTAGGCGAATCATCGGCCACCGAATCACTTTCCATGGAACTGGCTGACGAAGTATAGCGATCAAGCTTATCTTTGACCTTATTGATCAAGTTTTTCTGCACCAAGCTAATAGCCTTATTGGCCAGTTTTTCCAACACCGCCCAATAAGAAAACATGTAGGTTATCTTGTTTTTAACTGACTCAGTAATCTGGTTAATATTCTCTAGCTGTCGATTGATTTCATCAATAGTCTGCCGCATTTCCTTGATAAAACCGGCAGCACTAATAAAAAAATAAACAATCGCCGCGCTAATGCCAATAACGCCGATTGCCAGGGCTAAATTGACTAAGTCTTTAGAGGTTGTAAATAACTCCATAAAATTATTGGCGCGCCAGATAGCTGTCTAAACTCTCACCTAACTGGCGAACCTGTGAAATATTTAATAACATAATACCGGAATGATCATCACCCAAACCTAGTTCTTTGGCCGAACATAGCATGCCATAGGACATCTGACCGCGTAATTCGGCTGGCTGAATGGTCAGGCCGTCGGGTAATTGAGCGCCGACCGTGGCAACAGGAACCAGTTGGCCAGACTCAATATTGGGCGCCCCGCAAACAATATTTAGAATCTCGCTACCAATATCCACCTTGGCTAAACGCAAACGATCGGCTTGCGGATGTTGGCTGACTTCAATAATCTTGCCAACAACAATCAAAGGAAATCGGCCCTTGGGGGACTTTGAGGATTGAAAAAGTTTTTTAAACCACTGCAACATAATTTTATATTTAACGGTTGGGCGGTAATTTATCTTCAAAACTGGAGCTGATTATTTCTGGATCTGGAATCGGCGCTGCCGGCTTTTGAACAAAACAGCGGCCAGTGGTTGGTTGGCAACTCAACATAAAGAACTCCAGCATAGCCAGTCCGCCAACTAAAATTAAAAGATTGAACCAATTGAATAATTGCTGCGACAACAACCAGAGAGTAATAACCACGCCAAAAGCCAAAAGACCAGCTTGCCTAAAAGCGGCCACCACTGCCTGATGCGCCAGTTTCTGATGAACCAAGCTAAATCGACCGACAAATCCAACCAAAGACATTGTGCTAAAAACGGCAACAAACAAAGTTAAATAAAACAGGCTGCGGCCAAGCCAATTGGCAGCAAAAGGATCAACTTGAAACAAAATGAATAACCACAATAGCCAAGCTATAATGGCGGCAATCAAATTGCTAACTAAATAATGTTTTAACTTCATGTTTTCAAATACTGACCAATAAATATATTATACTATAAATACTCAGGAACCGCAAAAGACTGCCACCAAATTGTCCGACCGTCAAAAAAATGATATACTGTTGATATCAATCAATAAAATCAGCAATTGCATGCCGAATAAGCCAAGCCATTCTTTTCCTAAAGGGTTCCTGTGGGGAACTGCCACATCATCCCACCAAATTGAAGGCGGCACTCTTAACGATTGGACCATCTGGGAACCAGGCCACACTAACGACGGGTCAATCTCCGGAGTGGCTTGCGATTCTTATCGCCGTTTTAAAGAAGATATCGGTCTGGCCAAAAAGATCAATAGCAATGCTTACCGCTTTTCAATTGAGTGGAGCCGCATTGAGCCACGACAACAACAATTTTCCCGACAAGCCATTCGGCATTATCAAGAAGTAATTGACGAGTGCCGACGACAAAAAATTGAGCCGGTAATCACCATTTATCATTTTACCCAACCGATTTGGTTTGCTGAACTAGGCGGCTGGAACAATCCAGCGGCACCGCAAATTTTTAATAATTACGTTCTCTATTTAGCCCAGAATCTGAAACGGGTGAAAATCTGGTGCACAATTAACGAGCCTGGCCTCTATGTTTGGAACGCCCATGGACAGGGGAAGTGGCCGCCACAAAAATATGGCCTCTGGTCTTGGTGGACGGCATCCAATAATCTGATTAAGAGCCACCGCCTAGCCTACCGGACACTGCATCTGACGCAAAAGAACTGTCAGGTTGGCCTTGCTAACAATAGTCAAGCTATTGAACCGATTAATAATCACTTTTTCAATCGTTTAGCCGGACAAATTGTTAACTACTTAATTAATGACCACTTCTTCCAAAGGACCGCTGGTTGCCACGACTACCTGGGCATTAATTATTACTTTCACCGTCAAATCGGCTTGGGACGGCGACCAAAAAATCAACCGTGGCGCAATGACTTGGGTTGGGAAATTTATCCGCAAGGCCTTTACCAGGTGTTGCTGGCCGCTAAAAAATACAACCTGCCTATTTATATCTTGGAAAATGGTTTGGCCGATTCTCAAGATCAACATCGTCAACAATTTATCACAGAGCACTTAACGATGGTCTACCGGGCCATTCAGGCTGGTTGCCTGATCAAGGGTTATTTCCACTGGTCACTGCTGGATAATTTTGAATGGAAATGGGGGTTTGGGCCGCGCTTTGGGCTTTACGCGGTTGACTACCAATCGTTGGAACGCCGACCGCGGCCAAGCAGTCGGACTTATGCCAAAATCTGTAAAAATAACGGTTTTTAGACTATGTGGCTGCTGATTACTGTCTTGGCTAACTTGTTTAATGGGGCTGTCTACCTGGCTGATAAATACTTTTTATCTAAGAAAGTTCACTCTTCGATTTCCTATACTTTTTATGTCGGCATTTGGAGCGTTGGTAACTGCGTTCTATTCCTATTCAACCGCCATGTCCCGACCTGGTCATGGTTATTATTAGATTTAGCTGCCGGCTTAGTATTTATGGCCGCCCTCTATTTTTGGTATAAGGCGCTCCATCAAGGAGAAACGACCAAGGTTGTGCCTATCGCTGGAGCTTTCATTCCAATTTTTACCTTACTGTTAAATTATTTAATTGGCCGCCATAATTTAACCGGCCAAGAGCTTGGAGCTCTGGTCATTTTGATCATTGGCAGTGGATTATTGTCAGCCAGGCCAAAAGATAACCAATGGTTAGCTTGGTGGATCAAGCTAAAAAGATTCTTTCAACCAGACAAAGTTGTTTTTCGCAGCACAAGACGGTTAATTTTTAATTCTTTATTGGCCTCATTCATTTTCGCTGCTTACTACGTGTTTATCAAGTTTTTATATGATTCTCAGGGCTTTGCCAATGCTTTTATCTGGACTAGACTGGGCAGTTTCGTTGGCGCCTTAGCCTTGATAGCTTGGCCAGCCAGCCGACACCTGATTCTAGATAAACCGCGCCGGCAAACAACTATCAAGAGCCTGCCGCTATTTTTACTAATTAGAATCATTGCCTTTATCGCTTTTGTTCTCAGCAATTTTGCCATCGCCCTGGCTGATGTTTCTTTGGTTAACAGCCTGCAGGGGTTGCAGTATTTATTCTTGCTGGTAATCGTTTTGACTTTAACTAAGCGCTACCCCAAGCTGGTTAAACAAGAACTTAGTCGCGATAATCTGTGGCAAAAAATCAGCGGTATTATCCTAATTAATTTAGGTTTATTCTTATTGTTATGGTAAAAAACATACGTCGACGGTGGCGCTGGATAATTATTGGGCTGACCACTTTAATTATTTTGGGAATACTGTGGATTTGGCTGACAAAACGGCATGTCTATCAATCAAGCCAGATGCTTTACGGCCTAACCTTTTCACCACTGGTTTTAAGGGATATGGGGTTAGATTGGCGCGCTGCTTTTACCGAAACATTGGACGATTTGGCCGTTAAACGACTGCGGTTGGTGGCTTATTGGCCAATGGTTGAACCGACCAAAGATAATTATGATTTTAGTGATTTAGATTGGCAAATTGAACAAGCGGGACAAAGAAATGCCCAAATTATACTAGCGGTTGGCGCACGCCTACCCCGCTGGCCAGAGTGTCATTATCCGCAATGGTATAATGCCGAAAATGAGGCTGAAAAACAGCAACAATTATTAACTTATTTACAGGCGGTCATGGAGCGCTACGACCGCAACCCAGCCATCGCCGCCTGGCAGATTGAAAATGAGCCATTTTTAGTCGGCTTTGGCGAATGCCCCAAACTAAATCTTAAATTGTTGGACCAAGAAATAGCTTTAGCGCGCAGCCTAACTAAAAAACCAATTGTTATTACTGATAGCGGCGAACTGAGCATTTGGTTGCCAGCTGCCAAACGGGCTGATCTTTTTGGCACATCAATCTATCGCCACACTTACAGCAAATATTTACGTCACTATATTACTTACCCGATGACTCCAAATTTTTTTAGGATTAAAACTAAGCTTGTTGAACTTTTCACTAAGACTAAAGATTTGATTGTTATCGAAATGCAGGCTGAGCCCTGGGGCCGCAAGGCTTACTTCACTCTTTCTCCAGCCGAGAGAAATCGCACGATGAATATGGATAAATTGCAAGAAATGTTGGAGTTCAGCCGCCAAAGCGGTTTCCAAACAATTTATTTATGGGGAGTAGAGTGGTGGTATTGGGAAAAACAAGTTAACCACAATCCAGAATACTGGCAATTTATAAAAAATCTTTTGGCTCAATCAGTATGAATAAAAAAGAACTACTAATCGGCCTGGATATTGGCGGCTCCAAGGTTTTGGGCCTGCTTTATGACCGACAAACCGGCAAATCTTACGCAGCCAAGCGCCAACCAATTAGCAAAGAAAGACTGTCTGACCTATTGGGACAGCTTAATGTTGAAATTAGCCGGCTTTCAATGGAGGCCAGCCGGTTGCAGTCTAAAATAGCCGGCATTGGCATTGGCATCCCCGGATCAATTAATAATGGCAAAATTATTCGCTGTCCAAATCTGCCAATACTCAACGGCCAAAAATTGGGTCAACTTTTAGCCCCAGCTAACAAAATAAACAACATAATCCTAGACAATGATTTAAACTGTTTCTTGCGAGCTTATTTAGAAAAACACCCCACCTTAAAAAAACAAACCCTAATTGTGCTCGCCCTGGGCACCGGTGTCGGCGGATCGGTTGCTATTAACGGCCAGAATATCATTAAACATTTAGGAATTAGCAGCGAATTGGGTCATCTGGTTGTTGATCAATCAGGCCATGATTTGGAATATTATTATCACCAGTTAACTGGCCATCCAGCCGGTCGATTATTTACCGCTGCCGAAGGTGGCAACCGGATAGCCCAAAGAAAAATCGATCAATTCGCCAAAATCTTGGGGCTGGTGGTGGCTAATCTTAATACCATCTTTATTCCGAACGCCATTATTTTGACCGGCGGAGTTTCCCGCTATCATAAATTTTATCTAAATCAGGTCAAAAAGATAATTAAAACTCACAGCTTCACCAATAATCGTCCTGCCTGGCGAATTGGTCATGATCAAAAAGCCGGCGCTATCGGCGCCAGCCTCTTAATTGATTAAAGGCCGCCTGGCCTTTTGGAACTAGTTATTTTAACCCCTTAATAATTAATCCCAGTGGGGGACTAGTTTTTGTTTGTCCCGACCACAATTCGGCTTCAGCAATAATAGAATAATTGCCGTTACCATCAGCTGGTTGTTTAAAGTTGATACTAGCTAAGCCGTCGCCATCAGGCAAAACAGCATCGATCAGCTGCCGCTGACCGCCCTTAATGCTATAATAAACCTTGATCTTGGCAGCTAACTTAGCCTGATTAATCCTTAACTGTAAATTGATTGGAAAATCAGCCGCTCGAAAAGTTAGACCATCAGCTGGAGCTTGCCAGGCCAGTGACAACGACTGACCGTTAGTCTGGTTGTTGGCGATGTTCAAATCAAAGGTCAATTCATGCTTAGAACAATTCTTAATATCATCGCAAGCTTCAATGGCCAATTTGTGCTGTCCATTAGGCAGAGAGTCAAGACTCAAGTTATCGTCAAACGGTTCGCTGGAGTTGGTCTTGAGCAATAGGCCATTAATATAAAAATTGACTTCTTTGACGCCACGCGGAGCCGTAGCTCTCAACTTGACCGGCAAGCTATTGCTAGTTATCCGTTGTCCGGCTGTTGGACTGATAATAGTCAAATCGGGCAGATTTTCAGTGGTGTGTAAATTGTCTTTTTCAGTTGGTGGTTCCGCCATATTAAATTTCTGCTTGGTGGCCCAATTCTTAACTCCGGCTTCCCAGAGCCCAAACTGCGGATCAGCGGCAGCGTTAGTTGGCGCCGACCCCCGCGGATCATCACGATTAATATAATACAAGATAGAATGGCCTTGCCAGTAGCGATCTTCCCTGATCATATCTGGCGGCGTAGAGCTGGTGGCCAATAAATTGGAGGTTTTATCAATCTTAACCGCGGTGGTGGTTGGGATAACTCCATCCAAAACAGCCTTGCCAGTAGTCTCTGTTTCCGGTTTCTTAAAATTCTCGGCTGGTCCAGACAGAGCGCGGCTCATATAGCCATTCCAAATCGGTGCGGCCACCACACTGCCGTCGGCGCCACGACTCATTGATTTGTTGTCATTATTGCCAACCCAAACGCCAGTAATAATTGACGGCGTATAGCCAATAGTCCAGGCATCCTTATAATCATTCGTGGTGCCAGTTTTGGCGGCAGCGCTACGATTATTAAGTGTTAAATAATTCTTGGCACCAAAAACATACGCTCGCTCATTGTTGTCGCTTAGAATATCATTAATTTCTCTAGCAATTTGCGGTTCTAAAACTTTCTGTTGTTCAACTTTGGTTTCCTCTAAAACTTTGCCTCGATCATCCTCAATCTTCAAAATATAGCGAGGACGAACCATCTCGCCATCACGAGCAAAAGCGCTATAAGCGGCCACATGTTCCAATAATTTAACCTCGCCGCCGCCCAGCACCAGAGACAAGCCGAAACGACTCTTATCGGTCAGTGTAGTATAGCCAAGGTTCTTGGCCACGGCCAAGACATCGTCCAGTCCAGCCAGATACAGAGTCTTTACGGCTGGAATATTTAATGAACCGGCCAGGGCTTTTTTCATGGTGACTGGGCCGTGCTCTTGGCCATTGTAATTACTCGGCTGATAAGCTTTATCAGGATCAAGAGAAAAGTTAGTGGCAACATCAAATAAAACCGTTCGCGGCGTATAGCCCTTCATAAAAGCAGCAGCATAAACAATCGGCTTAAATGACGAACCTGGTTGCCGCGGCCTTAACACTAGATTAACTTGTCCATCAATTTCATCATTAAAATAATCCTTAGAGCCGACCATAGCTAAGATGTCGCCGGTTTTGGCGTCTATAGACAATAGGGCAGCATTGCTGGCATTGAAATTCTTGGCATTCTTTTCGGCCTGGGCTGTTAAGACTTCTTCGGCAATTTTTTGTTTTTCCGTGTCTAGGGTGGAATAAATCTTCAATCCACCCTGTTCAATCATTTTCTCGCCATACTTCTCCGCCAATTGGTCCTTGATAGCCATAACAAAGTGGGGGGCAATCATATTGCCGTTTTCTTGCAGCGGTTTGAATTGGACCTCAAAATTCTTGGCAACGATCGCCTCGTCTTCACTGATATATCCTTGTTTAACCATCACATCTAAAACATAGTGCTGGCGAGCAATTAACATCTCCTTACCGGTGCCATAGGGCGAATAGCGGCTAGGGGCTTGCGGCAGGGCCGCTAAAATAGCGGCTTCGGCTAAATTAACCTGATTGACACTTTTACCAAAATAGCGCTGGCTGGCCGCCTCGACACCATAGGCGTTGGAACCATAGGGAATTTCATTAAGGTACATCTGTAAAATCTGGTCCTTGGAAAAGCGTTTTTCAATGCGGTAGGCTAAAATCAATTCCTTGGCCTTGCGGGTATAGGTCTTTTCCGAAGTTAATAGGGCATTTTTGACAAATTGCTGAGTCAGGGTTGAGCCGCCGGCGTGCCGCCTCAATAAAACGTTGGTTACTACTGTTCTAAACATCGCCCACAAGCTAAAGCCGCCATGTTTATAAAAGTCCTTATCTTCAATAGAGATAGTTGCTTGCTTAACATGGTCGGGAATTTGTTCCAAGCTAACCAGCGTTCTCTTTTGTTCACCATGAATCTCGTAGAGAATAGTTTCGCCCTTGCGGTCATAGATTTTAGTGCTTTGAGCAACTTGGCGATCTAATAATTTATTAGGATCGGGCAGACCGCGAGATAACCACAACAGGGCAATGCCACCAATAATGGCCATGACCAAAATCAAGGCGCCAAAAAACTTAATAATCTTCGGCCAATCTAGTTGTTGTTTTAATTTAGCCGACCGTTGCCGACTAATTTTCTTGGCCCTAACAATTAAGGCTGAGCGATTGACAGTTTGATTAATAAAACGCTTGGCTGGCGCCGGTTTGCGGACGACAAGTTTGGGAATAGGCATATTAAATATTTTATAATGATAATTATAGCAAACTGCCCCAATAGATTCAAAAGCGGCCTGCCGACAATTAGTTCTTGTTGACTTTTTCTGGTTATGTTATAATGGCGGCAGAATAAATTTTAATTCTTAGCCCTCGTTGGTTAAAACAAATTTTATGAATCAAGTTAAAAAGTTTCTGTTCGGATTGTTGGCACTGCAGTGCCTTACCCTAAGTCCAGTCGCCATCGCTCCAGCTAGAGCAGAGGTGGATTTGTGGGGCGGCAACAATATCGCTAACAATGCTTTTAATAGTATTGGCTTCAGCAAAAAAGACCCGCGAGAAATTGTTGCCAATATTATCAAAATCTTACTTGGCTTTCTCGGCACCATTGCCGTTGTCTTAATCATTTATGCCGGCTTCTTGTGGATGACTGCTGCTGGCAAACCGGACAACACCAAAAAAGCTAAAGACATCATGTCGGCGGCTGTAACCGGCTTGGTAATCATTCTAATATCTTACGGTATTACGGTATTTGTTACCAATGCCTTGAGTAATGCCATCCAATAAAAATTAATTAACTATTAATAAAGTTAAGAAACTTATGAAAAAACTTTTTGTCGGCTTAATGTCCTTGGTCTGGACTGCCAGCTTGCTGTCTCTGGTTCCAGCCACCACCCAGGCCCAAACCATCAACTCCAATGACCTGTGGGGCAATGGCACAGTTAGCACTTATCAGAACCAGGGGTTTTCCACCACTGACCCTCGCCAGACCGTTGCTAAAATCATTAAAGTGGCCTTGGGTTTTTTGGGATCAATCGCCGTTATCTTAATTGTTCTGGCCGGCTTCAAATGGATGACCGCCGCTGGCAATGAAGACAAGATTGCTGAATCTAAAAAATTAATGGCCGCCGCTTTTGTCGGTTTAGTTATCATCTTAACCGCCTTTGCTTTGACCAATTTCGTTATTAATTCGGTTATCTCCACTATCTAGTAATACCTTAATTCGCCAAACTAGTTTGGCGAATTTTGTCTCAACCCACATTATTTGGATTGAGACAAAATTTCTTAAACAAAACTCATGTCTAGACAGCTGATAATGATTAAACGGGTAACCTATCTGTTTGGTTTTTATTTTCTACCAATAATTGTTCGGGCCGATAATTTTGGACTGGACCGGGCCGCAGGTAGCGCCGGTCTAAGAACCGAGGGCACTTTAGCAGAAAAATCAGGCCAAATTATTGGCTCTCTGCTAAGCCTAGTTGGCGTCATTTTCTTGGTTTTAATGATTTATGGCGGAATTACTTGGATGACGGCTAGCGGCAATGATAAACAGGTAGAAAAGGCTAAGAATATTATTACTTACGCCATAATTGGTCTAGTAATTATCCTGTCAGCCTACACCATTACCGCCTTTCTGGGTGGAACATTGGCCCGGTAATATGTCTTGGCAGAACAAAAAAAATTTGCTCATCGCTTTCCTGGCCATACTATTAACAACCGGCCTAGCGGCTAGAGCACAGTCTAACAGCAGCGCAGCCACTAGCGCCCTTGGTTATTTTTTTGGCGGCGCGCAAAAGACAGCCGAAAAGATGGGTTATGTGGCCAGCACTACCGATGGCACCAGTTTACTGCTTCTTAGAGTTGCGGCTTTGATCAGCTTTATTTTAAGCCTAGTTGGCGTCATTTTCTTGGTTTTAATGATTTATGGCGGAATTACTTGGATGACGGCTAGCGGCAATGATAAACAGGTAGAAAAGGCTAAGGGAACCATCAGCCGAGCGGCCATTGGTTTAATTATCGTCATTCTGGCCTATGCCATTACTTTCTTTGTTGTTAACCGAATATAATTATGCCAGCTAATCTGCAAAACGCCTTTTCCGGAGATAGCCTGAATCAAACCGCGGTGGCTGCCGGCTATAATCCAGCTCAAAACAATGCCTTAGCAACCATTGGTAACTTCATAACCATTATCCTTGGCCTAATTGGTGTTATTTTTTTAGCTTTAATAATTTATGGCGGCTTTTTGTGGATGACCGCTTCTGGCAACGATAAACAGCTAGATAAAGCTAAAGCGATTATCGGCCAGGCAACCGCTGGCCTCATGATTATAATTTTGGCCTATTCAATAACCTTTTTTATTATTAAAATTCTTCCTTAACCCTATGTTAAAAACCAATATTCTAACGATAAGCTTGGCTTCTTTAATAATAATGGCTGTCGGTTTTATGAATGCCCCCATGGTTAAGGCCGTGCCGGCAGAAACAATGGCCAACCTTAGAACAGTGGCATCGCCGAGCTACCAAGCCCCGACCGATGAAAACACTTTATTTAATAATATATCATCTATAATAAAGCTGGTTCTGGAATTATTGGGTTTTATTTTTGTTATTTTAATGATTTATGCCGGAATTCTTTGGATGACGGCCGGTGGTAATGAAAAACAAGTAGAGAAGGCTAAAAATATTATTAGCCGAGCAGCTATTGGCCTGGTTATTGTTGTCTCAGCTTATGCGGTAACTTATTTTATCTTTACTAATTTGCCCGGAGGGGGTGGAGCTGGCCCAGCCTAAGAAAAAACCCGTTCCAAAGAACGGGTATCGTGTCAAAACGGAGGGCAGACAATCGTTATTGCTTGTTTACAATAACGATTGTTTTTTGTCCGGCTGACACTGACCGGACAATTGAAGTCCTTTGGTTGTCGCCCCAGGCGACGGAGAACGACAGCCAGCCAACGGGAACTCTGGCCGTCGACTGACTGGAGGCGCCCGGGCCTAGGGTGATGCCGGCATAGGGTCCGTCCAAGACGGTTACCCTATAATCGCTGGCATTGACTAGGGTGGCTATGGTTGAACCGCCACCGCCAACTTGAGCGGCCAAGTCTAACCATTGCTGGCTTTCAGCTGGCGTGGCCGCCTGCTGGGCCTTGGTCAGATAATGGGCCTGGGTCTCAACTAAACTTTGATGAGACCAGGTCTCCAACCAACTGGCAATAGGCATCGATCCGGTGGCGTTGGCCACCAGCAACTGCTGGTTGCTGGCGTTAAGCCGAACATCAACTCTAGCCGTGCTTCTGTTAGCACTGCAACCAACCAGAAAGACCAATAGGGTGAGTAGGGTAATAGTAAGATGTCTCATTAGACACCTCCTTTTATTTTTTCTTTTTTATTTGATAGGTACAATATTGGATTGTACCATAAAACAACAAAATGGTCAATAGCTGTTGACAAATTTAATTAAACTGATATAATCAATTTATTGCTAGTTTATGATTAAACTGGCTTTTTTATTAGCCAATTTATTTTTATCAAGAATATGTCGGAATTAATGAGTGCCATTAAGCTGATTTGCGAAGAAAAAAATCTCAGCTATGACGCGGTGATTGAAACCATTGAAGCTGCTTTAGCAGCGGCTTATCGCAAGGACTATGGCGATAAGAACCAAAATATCAAAGTTAATTACAATGAAGACTTGTCTAAAATCAAAGTCTTTGACGTGAAAACTGTTGTTGAGGATATGCCGCTTCCGGCTTTTAACGCCCCATTAACTCTAGAAAATTTGCAAGATTCTACTATTACTATTGATCCTGAAGCTGCCAAGGAAGCAGTTAATTTTCAAGCCGAAGATCAATTACAGACCGAAATCCGCGACGAGAATGGCGAAATTATCCGCAAATTTAATCCCAAGACTGAAATTCAATTCTGTGAAGCCCAGTTAATTAAACCGGGAATTAAGCTTGGCGAAGAGATCATTACCGAATTGCCGGTGCAAACCGATTATGGCCGCATGGCTGCTCAAACCGCCAAAGATAAGGAGCGCGAAGTCATTAGCGGCATTGTTCAGCGCCGCGAAGGGCGCAATGTCTTAGTTGATGTCGGCAAAACCGCCGGAATTATCCCGCCGCAATATCAAATTCCTGGCGAAGCTTATCGGCCAAACAGCCGCATCAAGGTTTTTGTGGAAGAGGTTCGCGTCAGCAGCCGCGGTCCAGAAATTGTGCTATCTAGAACCGCCGATGAAATTTTAAGCAAAGTTTTCTATTTAGAAATACCAGAAATCTCTAATGGGCTGGTTGATCTTAAGGCAGTCGCTCGAGAGGCGGGTAGCCGTTCCAAAGTAGCGGTTATCGCCAATAGCGACAATGTTGACCCGATTGGCTCCTGTGTTGGCCAACGCGGATCCAGAATCCAAACTATTATTAACGAGGTCGGCGGAGAAAAGATTGACATCATTGAATACAACGACGATGCTGCCAAATTTATCGCCAACTCATTAGCACCGGCCAAAATTGAACAAGTGGAGCTAGATTATGAGACCAAACACGCCGTCATCACGGTTGATCCGGAACAACTATCTTTAGCTATCGGCCGTGACGGCCAAAATGTCCGCCTAGCTGCCCGCCTAACTGGCTGGCATTTGGATATTACCACCAATCAAGACAAGCAATTGGCCGACGATGAACCGATAATTGAACCGCAAGAAGAGGTAGTCAAAGAAAAAAAGGCTAAGAAAACGACTGCTAAGACAACAGCCAAAAAGACAACTAAAAAGACAGCCGCTAAATAATTAATTAATTCACCGAATGTTTTTCTTTCGTTACGGTGAAGATGATTTTCAAATAAAACGCGCCATCCGCCAACAGCTGGCTGATTTTGGCCAATCAGCTGCCGAAGAGGCAATCCACTTAAGCGCCGCCGAGATAGACAGCGTGGCTTTATTTAACGCTATCGGCAATCAATCCCTCTTCCAGCAAACCAAGATTATTGTTTTAGATAATCCTTTCAGTAGTAAAAATACCGGACTGCTCGACGGTTTGTGCACTTTATTAAGTGATCACGAACAAAAACCAACAGCTTGGTTATTATTAATTAACGAAACCAATCTTAAGCTTAAATATCAGGCCGGTAAAAATAGACCAGCTCTTGTTGATATTGAGGGCAGATCCAAACCATTAACTAAGGCGCAAGAAAAGCTGTTCACCTTATTAACAACCGATGCCAGACAACAACAATATTATCCGCGATTAACCGGATTGGCCGCGGAAAACTTCTTGGAAGCCCTGGTTAAAGAACGCGGCGGGCAGATGGCGCCATCAGCTAAAAAACTTTTATTAGAATTAACCAATTATAATTTCTGGCAAATTAGTCATGAGCTAAACAAGATTATAAACTATCGGGCCTCTATTAACCAAAAAATAGCCATAGACGATGATTTGGTCCGTCTTTTGGTAAATGATACATCTCGTCATTTGTTTGAGTTTATAGAGGCATTTAGCCGCCAGGATTTATCAACCGCCGCTGGCTTCTTGGAAGAAATTTTTGCCAACGAAGATGATTTGGCCATCAGCGTTGCCCTGCTCAATCGTCAAGCATTACAATTTTTACAAATAAAAACTCAACTAGCCACCGGCCAAGCAACAACCAGCCTGGAAAAATCGTTGGGCTTACCGCTTGGCGTCAGCCGCAAACTAATCCAACAAGCGACACTTATTGACATGGCTAGTTTACAAAGATTAGTGGACAATTTAACCAAATTTGATTGGTCAAAAAAACGCAGCCGGGGAAACCTGGCAGCGCTTTTTGCCCTACTATTAATTAATCATGCTAATCAAAAATAGCCTGGCTATTTGCGAAGCGGCACAATAATATATTGATAATTATCGTCTTTAGGGGCGCTAATTTGACAGGCAGCGACATCATCAATCAATTTAATTATTACCTGTCCGGCCGATAAAACATTTAAACACTCTAAAAGATAACGATAATTCAAGCGAACACTGTTATTTTGTCCATCAATTTTAGCCGGCAATTCAGCCTGCTGACTACCGGTTTGTCCGGCCACTGCCTCAATAACAACTTTTTGTTCAAGGCTATTAATGGTTATATCAATAGCATTGGTTGTGTTGGCGCTAAAAATAGAGGCCATTTTAATGGCTCGCGATAATTCACCACGGTCAACAATCGCTTCAGTTTTAAAATTAACTGGTAGAACTTGTTCATAGTCTGGATAATGTCCTTCAATTAACCTAGAGATAACTGTTGTTCCCTGATAAACAAACATTGCCTGATTGTCTGACAAAAATAATTTTAATTGGTCGGCGTCACCAGATAATTCATCGGCTGCTGAATTAATAATTCGTGAAATTTCCTGCATTGTTTTAAAGGGAATAATAACCTTCAAGCCATCAGCGCTAATTTGACCGAGATCTAAAGAAAAATCTAACTCCGTTTTAGCCAAACGAAAACTATCAGTTGCCACCAAATTCATCGTCTTACCCTTAATATCAAACAGAACACCGGTCAACTCTAGTCGATTGTCACCAGGGTTGATTGCGAACAATATTTGACCAAGCGCATTCTTCAAACTGGCAACTGACAAATTGAAGCCAATTTTTTTATCAACCTGAGGAATAACTGGAAAGTCTTGCGCTTCCTGCCCCTTGATCACTGTATTATATTGCTGGCAATTAATTTTTAACTCTTTTTTATCTAAAGAGATATCTATCTTTTCGTTTGGCAACAAGGCAATATAGTCACTTAATATTTTAGCGTCAACGGTTATCTCACCGTCTTTGTCGGCTTTACCGCGAATTTGTTTAGTGACGCCAATCTCTAAGTTGGTGGCCGATAAATTAATTAAGCCATCTTTAATACTAATTAAAACATTATTAAGTATTGGCATACTGGCGTTCTTGGTGGCAATATGCCCAACTGTGTTTAATCCTTGGTGGAGATTTTTTTGTAGGATTGTTAGTTTCATATTAATTTATAATATATAAATAAAGAGATAATAATATAGTCTGGGTAAAAGTTGATAACTAATTTTTAATTGCTAGTTTGGCTAAAAAATTACTTGCTGGGGTGGGGATAAAAATTTAATAAAAGGTTAGTGATTGGTGGATAAAAATGTTTATTATTATTAGGCTGTGGATTATTGTTGGTTTTCCCCAGAATTATGGCGGTAGTGTTAATAAGTTGATGTGATGGCTTGAGCGATTTGATCCAGGTCTTGTTTTAATTGATTATTGGTTTTTAAATCATCTTCAATTTTGGTGCAAGCATACATAGCGGTAGTGTGATCGCGTCCACCCAGTTCTTGACCGATAGCTGGAAACGAGGCGTTAACTCTGGTGCGCAATAAATACATAGCAACTTGTCGCGGCCCAACTAATTCTCTTTTTCGGCTTTGACCGGTTAATTCAGCGACGTTAATATTATAAAAATTAGCTACAGCTTCTAATATTTTTTGGGGCGTGGATAAATTATTGGTCTGAATAGAAGTAAAAAAATCTTTTAATACTTGTTGGGCAACCGCTATATCTGGCGAACAATTGTGAAACTGACAAAAGCCCATAATTCGATTAAGAGCGCCCTCTAATTCTCGAACATTATTGTTGATGTTGGTAGCAATATACTGGATAACGGATTGATCCAGGGGAAATTGCTTTTGTTGGCATTTGGTATTTAAAATAGCCATTCTGGTCTCTAGGTCTGGCTGGCTGATGTCGGCGACCATACCCCACTCAAAACGAGTGATTAGTCGAGCCTCTACCGCCTTCATACTGCGTGGCGGTCGATCCGAGGTAATAACGATTTGTTTATTGGCCCGATGGAGCTGATCAAAAGTATGAAAAAATTCTTGCTGCGTGCCGTCCTTGCCAGCCATAAACTGAATATCATCAATTAATAGTAAATCAACATTACGATATAAGCTTTTAAAAGTGTTACCTCGGCCATGATAAACAGCCTCAACATAATCATTGGTAAATTTTTCCGAGGTTACATAAAGAACTTTTTTACCAGATTTAATTAGTTCGTGGCCAATTGCCTGCAGTAGGTGGGTTTTACCTAGGCCGACTCCACCGTAAATAAAAAGTGGATTATAAGTTTCGCCTGGCTGACGCACGGCGGCCCAGCAGGCGGCGTGGGCCAGCTCATTGTGTTTGCCAATAACAAAAGTTTCAAAAGTGTAGCGTGGATTTAGCCCAGCCGCCAAACAAGTTTGTTGATCGGCTGTTGGTTTAGTTTCAGCCGCTGTTTTTGTTGGCTGGTGGTTAGTGGCCAATATTGGATCGGCTGATTTTTTGTTTTCGGTAGTTAAAAAATTAGTCGCCGGTGCAGCCTGTTGAGGCTTGAGCTTGATAATATATTTTATTTCCGCCGGCTTTTTTCCAGTGATCTTATTGAAAATATGAACGATTTCTTGGCTGAATTTGGTTTCAAACCAGGCCCGGGTAAAGCCATTAGGAACACCGATGGTTAAAACATCGCTTTCATAGCTAGAAATAAAAGAGTTTTTAAACCAAGTAGTAAAGTTGGCTTTAGAAATGGTTAATTCGGCTTCGCCTAAAATAGCTTGCCAAATTTGTTCTAAGGAGGGGTGTTCCATAATTTTAGATTAGCGGATTGTTTTTATTATAACAGGCTTGGTTTTTTCGGCAACCCAAAAATAAGTTAATAAGTTTGTTGATAAACTGTGGACAAATTTAGGCTAGGGGTAAGTATTGACCAAAGCTAAATTAGCTGTTATGCTAGCATTCAGACTGAACCAGTTTGAAGTTAAGTCTTTTTAAATTCCTGACAATATGCCAAAACGCACCTATCAGCCAAATAATCGGCGCGCTCATAAGAAGCATGGTTTTCTAAAGAGGATGCTGACAAAAAATGGCCGAAATGTTTTAAGACGCCGTCGCAATAAGGGGCGGAAGAAATTAACCAAATAACAGTTTGGTTAATTTTTTTATATGCTCAAAAAACAATTTCGTTTAACCAAGAAAAAAGATTTTGATCGCCTTTTTCAGGCGGGCAGCCAGAAATATTATGGCAATAAATTGGCTATTCGGTTGGCGAATAATGATTTAAGCTATAATCGGTTTGGTTTTATGATTAGCCGCCGCCTATGCCGGTTGGCTGTTGGTCGTAATTTAATTCGCCGCCGTTTGGCCGCCCTAATCAAACAAGATTATCCCAAGCTTCAACCTGGCCATGATATGGTTATTTTGTTGTTAACTAAGCAGTCAACTATTAAATTAGCTGATTTGCAAGAAGAGCTAACCGAGGCTTGGAAAAGATTGCGAATAATAGTATGATGTTTATTAGAGCAGT
>CAYOAH010000006.1:0-30426 GCA_964401905.1 uncultured Gammaproteobacteria bacterium | reverse complement strand
AGGGCACTATAAAGCAAGTGTCACAGGCTTCAGCGAATTGTTAAGGAAACATAGGGGTGAATCAAAGATCTCAGGATGCGAATATCTAGCCTCGAATTCAGCTACTACCTTGGCCAGCTTGGCCAAGGTAACATGATGATACATTCTCCTAATAAATGTTTTTAGAACCGCCCAAGTTCCCTCAATTTCAGAAGTAAGTCCGAACTCGAAACGATTATGTATATCTTTCTTGTGCTTAACTGGCCACCAATTGTCACAGCCACGATAGATGCCTCCGCCATCAGTGCATAAGTCAGAACCAGGCTTAACATGATGAAAGATGAGATCAAGGGCGTCGCCCTTGTCAGGTGACTTCTTGTAGACCACGTTGAGCTTTATTTTCTTGCGGACAATATCTTTAGCCCCGATGATGAACGCCCCTTTAACGAACATCTCGTCCATCTGCACTTTGCCTTCTAGTACCACATCATAATCTAGTTTTAGATTATCTCTAAATAGCTCATAGTAGCGCCTGACCGTCGGGATAGATAGTCCAAGCAGTGCTTGAGCCTGTTGAACATTCATCTTCCTCTGCCAGCACCAGATTAGAGCCCAAAGATGTCTAGGAGATATTTTCATACCTTTTAGCCAGTTGAGGCTGGTGACGCTGAATCTGTTGTGGCATTTGGTACAGCGCCACATCTTGTGGCGCTGTAATTCCTGCACGTAGGCCTTGCGGCCACAACCTGGGCAAGCCACGCTCTTGCCGAATACTTGATGCTTTAAATGGATTAAGATTTGCTTTTCAGAGGGAATTTGAGATAATGAATGAGCGAAAGTCATAGGTTTAATGTTAGTTATTAGATGCTTACATTATACACCTGTGACTTTTGCTTTATTATACCCTGTACCGCTTGCGGGGTTAATGTTACCTTTTTTGGTTAGATAAGACAAATGGAACCAAACAGGCTACCCGCCAGCTTCTGCTGAGGAGTTAGACCATTCATGCCGTAGCCGTAGTGCCGTCGTTCTTCATTATAGCAGGTGATTCATTGGTTCAGCCCGTATTGCATCGCTTCCATGCTGTCGCTGAAGCCGCAGTAACGGTAGAAATAGTTCTCTTTGAGCGTCTTATGAAATCTTTCTACCTTGCCATTATCCTGTGGCCTGTGAGCGTGGATTCTGACCACTTCTATGCCGATGCTATTGCAGAACGCTTTGAGCTCCTTGCCGTAGCGGTTATCCACCCATAGCCGCTCAATGCGGAACGGCGCCTTCAGCACCAAGTATCTAAGGCGAACCTGGCTTAGAGCCGGGTTTTTTAGGCATGAGCGCGCCTACGCCGCGCTCGAGATACTCGCGCTTGAGACGCGAGAATGATTTGGGATGCATACGCAGGAGCTTCGCTCTAGCGTAGCATTTCATCTCTCTGGCGATGCATTTGTCCAAGACAGCCTGCTTCATATGGATAATCTCATCTTGCAAGCTTCTTCTTAGCTTTTCCATATTGGTTGGCATAATGACTCGTAAGGTAATTCTGCCACCAAACAGCCTTAGAGTAGAACCCAAAAGGTAACTCTAATTGCTGCAATTGGAACATATAATTGTCAATATTCAAAATAGCCCCCCTAAATATTAGAAGGGCTATTTGCCTGTACCTCGGGAGAGGCTCGAACTCTCATGAGATCACTCCCACACGATTTTGAGTCGTGCGCGTCTACCAGTTCCGCCACCGAGGCAACGAAAGCTATTATAAGCTAGCTGATAAAAATTGTCAAAAAATTGGCAATCAGTTATAATAAAGCAGTAATCATAGCTAGCCATCATGTCCAAAATAATCGCTATTGTCAATCAGAAAGGCGGCGTTGGTAAAACAACGACCGCTGTTAATTTGGCGGCCTATTTGGCCCAGGCCAAAAAAAGAGTTTTATTGATTGATATTGATCCGCAGGCTAATGCCACCTCTGGTTCCGGCCTGGCTTCGGCTAGCCAATCCAGCGGTCTTTACGAAGCTCTGGTTGGCCAGCAAACCATGGCTGATATTATTATTGATTCGCCAGCCGGCTACCGGGTCGCGCCAGCCACTATTAATTTAGCTGGTGCCGGTGTTGAATTGGTCAATATGCCGGAGCGAGAATTTCGCCTAGCCAAAGTAGTGGACGAAGTGCGGGCTGATTTTGATTATATTATTATTGACGGACCGCCGTCATTAGGTTTGTTGACCATTAACAGCCTGGTTGCTGCCAGCCATGTGCTCATTCCGGTTCAAGCCGAATATTATGCTTTGGAAGGATTAAAACAGCTGCTAGATACCATCGGCTTGATTCAAACTCATATCAAGCCCAATCTGGGAATTTTAGGAGCGGTGGTAACGATGTATGATCAGCGCAACCGTCTAGCTCGGGCCGTGGTCAAAGAGCTAGAACAATTTTTTCCTAATCGGGTTTTTAAGAGTATTGTGCCGCGCAATGTCCGTTTAGCTGAAGCACCTAGTTATGGCCAATCAATTGTCGAATATGACCGTCACTCTAGCGGCAGCCAAGCCTATCAGGCTCTGGCCAAAGAAATTTTAGCTTTAGAATAATTTTATTATAACGATATGCCTGCAGGTTTAGGAAAGGGTTTGGGTTCATTATTAGCGGCCAATCCATTAGTTGAACCGCTTGACAGCGAACGCATCGTCAATTTGGCGCCGGACTTGATTCAGGCCAACCGCCAGCAGCCGCGGCACGATTTTAATCAAGATAGCTTACGGGAGTTAGCTGACTCCATCAGAGAATGCGGTATTTTGCAGCCGCTAATTGTCGCTAAAACAACGGCCGGCTATGAACTAATTGCTGGTGAACGGCGGCTGCGAGCTGCTAAACTAGTCGGCTTAAAGACGGTGCCGGTGATTGTTCGTTCGGTTGATGAACAGCAAAAATTGGCTTTGGCTTTGATTGAGAATGTCCAGCGAGAAAATCTCAGTCCGCTAGAGGAGGCGACGGCTTATCGTCGCTTACTTGATGAATTTCAGTTAACCCAAGATGAGTTAGCTGCTCGAGTTGGCAAGCCGCGGTCAACTATTACCAATCTACTGCGTTTGCTTAATTTACCGGCCTCAGCTCAACAGGCGCTGCGTTCGGGCCAAATCAATTTGGGCCAGGCAAAAGTTTTGGCGGGAGTTGATTCGGCTAAGCAAGATCAGGCTTTGCGCGAAATGACCGCCGGACCGATTACGGTTGCTGACTCAGTTAAGGTGGCGCGCACTTTCGGTTCCCAGGCTCGGTCCAAAACAACAACTGCACCAAATGATGCTTATAATGATAAAGGCAAAGAGTTCTTGTTGCGGGAGTTTTTTCAAGCCAAGGTTAAAATCACTCGCCAAGCCAGTGGCGGCCAAATAGTTATTGGCTTTGATAGCGATGACCAATTGTCAGCGCTTATGGAAAAGATTCGCCGATAGGCAGAGCTTCTTCAGCAGCCATCTGTCCTGGTTGGATGGTTAGGTTGTGATAATACCACTTAGTTGACCAGAACCAGATGGAAGAGATAATCGTGGTGATTAAATTAGTTATCGGGAAGGCCAACCATAGGCCTTTTTCTTGCCAGCCCAGCCCATTGGCTAGACCGTAAGCGATTGATATTAAAATCACTATATTAACGACCGCCAGAATCATGGTGGTTCTGGTTTTACCAGCTCCACGGAGCGAACCCATAATAATCATCTGCCAGCCGAATAAGCCGAGTGAGATTGAAATCCAGCGGATAAATTGGCTGGACATCGCTACTGCTTCGGGATCACGAGGCAAGAAGAAGCTGCCGATTTGCGGAGCGATGGCAACTAGAATCAAGCCAAAGATTGTTAATGCTGAAAAGGCTAGTTTCAAACCTAGATTAGATGTTCTTCGGGCTCGCTGATATTCCTGAGCGCCGATATTGTGGCCAACCAAGGTGGCATTGGCCATTGATAGGCTGACAGCCGGGATAATGGCTAAACTGAGGATGCGCAAGCCCAGGCCATAGGCGGCGACAACTGTGGTGCCGAAGCTAGCGGCTAAACCAGTCAAAAGCAGCATGGATAGTGATCGGCTAGATTGTTCCAGTGATGATGGCCAGCCCAGCTGACAGATTCTCCTTATTTGTTGCCAATCCGGCCATAGATGGCGGCCGCTAATATGTAAGCCAAAACGCGGCTGGAATATTAAGATTAAACAAGCCAGGGCTGCCAAAAATTCAGTTAAGATAGTTGCCCAGGCCGCCCCAGCTACACCCATGGCTGGTAGTGGACCAACACCATAGATAAATAATGGATCAAGAATACAATTTAGAATAACACTAGCTAGAATAAGATACATCGGAATTTTAACCTGGCCAATGCCGCGCATTAGCGATTGGTAGATAGTATAGAAGAATGAAGCGGTCAAGCCGATAAAGCTGATTTGCAAATAAGTCGTCGCTAACGGCGCTACTTCAGGTGAGGCGCCAATCTTGATAACCAGCCATCGACTAGCCAGGTAGCCGCCAGTTGATATAATTAGCGATAAAACCGTAATAAAGCCGATAGTTTGGCCGGATAAATGATTAACCATCACTCGGTCTTTCTTGCCAAAATATTGCGCCACTAAAATTGTGCCAGCGCTAGCTAGTCCGCCAATAAAAGAACTGAGTAAGAATAATAACGGAAAGCTTAAAGAAACCGCCGCCATGGCGCTAGCCCCTAGCCGGCCCACCCAAAAAGTATCAACTAACTGATAGGCGGTTTGCAGCAGATTGGCTAGGAATATCGGCCAGCTTAACCGAATAAAGGCTTGTAGGATAGATCCATTAGTTAAAGTGTTTTGTTTGGTCATCATAAATCAGAAGCTAGGTAAAGATAATAAGGGACACTGCCGGTCGGTCGCAGTTTTCGTTGCGGTTGGCAGCCAACTAAAGGCCAGTCGCCGATTACGATTCTAGCGGCTGGCGGCAGCTGGTTCTTAAATTTTTTAATTAATTGGGGGTAAATTTTAGGTAGCAAAAAAACATAGACGGCATCAGCATCATCCAGGCGGTAACGCCACAGATTAGCCCAGCGGATTGTGACATTAGCCTGCCGCTTTGTCTTCCAGGCGGCCGCCAGAGCCAGCAGTGGCGATATCTCTAGACCAACTAAGTGGCTATCTGGATTTTTCTGGGCCAAATAGGCCAATAGATGACCATGGCCGCAGCCGATTTCATAAAATATTTGCCCAGGCCGCAGATCTAATAATTGATTGATTGTTGCCCAATCGCGTTGTCTGGTTGGTACCCACGGCGCCGCCGACCAAGCGCCGGTTGCCAAACCTAACAATAATAAACTGCCGCCAATAGTTAGTCCAGTTATGAGGTCCATATCATTGGTGGTTAAAATCAATAGCGACTATCTCTGGATAGGCGTTGACTCGTTGGCTGAGCGAGCTATTACCCAGACCGCGGCTGATTATTAATCGGCTACTGCCAACTGGCAAATTACCATAATCATAATCTGGCCATAGTTTTTGGTTGGGTACATAGATGGCGCCCAGTAGCGGCAGTCTAATTTGTCCGCCATGGGTATGTCCAGATAAAATAGCGATTGGCTTCAGGGTTAAATATTCTGGCCACAATTCCGGACGATGAGCTAAGACGATAACCGATTGATTGATCCTATTTTGATTAATTATTTGAGCCAATTTTTGGCTGGTGATTTTGGTGACAACTGACGATGGCAATGGTCCGCCCAGAACAGTCGGATCATCTAAGCCGACCAGGGTGATCGTTCGGCCTTGACTTTGAATAACTAGAGCTTGATCGCGCATCACTATAGCTCCGGCAGCGGCTACTCGTTCTGCCAGTTTGATATAGTCATCATTATAAAAATCGTGGTTGCCAAAAATAAGGTAAACCGGCGCCAATTCTTTTAATTGGCTAATTAAAAATAAGTTGCCCGGGATATTGGTTTGACGGCTGTCAAAAGTATCGCCGGTCAAAACGATTAAGTCGGGGGCTAATTTTTTAATAGCTGCGATAACTTGCTGATTACCTGGGCCGCTGAGGGCTTGATTATGTAGGTCAGACAATTGAACGACTCGCCAACCGTTTAGTTCAGCCGGCCAGCGCTGATCGTTTATCTTGTATTGTTTGATGGTTAGATGGCGGTTTTGGTAATTTAAGGTTAGTGCGATTATCAGAGCTAATAACCAAAAAAATAACCACTTTAACCAGGCGGGTAATGGGATAATCATATTAATGCTTCTCTGGTGGCATCTTAGCATAACTATGTTATAATTAAAAATATGTTAGTTAATCCCAATCGGCCGATTAGATGGTGGCTTCAGCAAACCACAGTCGCGCGAATTTTATTAATAGTTTCATTTGTCGGTTGGCTGGCACTGCTATATTTAGCTAGTCGGCCATTTGGCGTCGCTGTTTATAAGTTGAATAGTCAGTCTGGCAATTATTTTATCCATAAATTCGGCCCGACTGAACGGTGGTCAACTTCTAGTCCTGATTTAATAATGACTGGTCAGCCCGGCTATTTTTTTCTGCGGCCGACTCGGCCATTTAACCAAGCCGAGATTACTGTTACCTGGCAGGATCGTCAGCCAGGCACCTATCTGGAAGCGGGGATTTTGATGGATCGGGCCAATTGGCAGTATCAATCACAGCCGCTAAATCATCCTGGCCTAAATAAGTTAGATTGGCCGATTATAGCCACTGGCAGTCACTTTTTGTGGCAGAAAAAACCAGTTTATCAAACTTGGTCAGAGTTTGCTGAGCATCTGCCTGATTTTAGCCAGCTGGCTGTTTATAATTGGTCGCCCACTTCAACCAGCTCAGTTCGTTTGGCTGGCTATCGTCCTAGTCAAGCTTGGCAGCAGCTTCCCGGTCAGTGGCGCGGCCTTCAGCAGATAGTTACTTATTTAGCTGATAATGAGCAACTAGTTTGGCGGCTAACAGCAACTAGTGATTCTTTAAAAGAATTAACCGTTGATGAGCGGTTAGTTGAGATTAATATTACTGATAGCGCTAACCAGCGCCTGTGGTCTGAGCACAAGCGCTTGGATAATGATCAGTTGGAATGGTTGATTACAGCCGGTCCGTGGTCAGCCGGCGCTTATCGTTTAGAGATTAAAGCTAGTCGGCAGCTATTATTGAAATTGGCCACTCAACAGACGGTTTTTGGTTGGCAGGGTCAAGTTTGGCCAGTGGCCTCAGCTGATTATCATTGGCGTTTTTGGACCGATGCCCCAGAAATTATCGCGCAAACTATCCAGCCAGCCAGTCGGCAAACAATTGTAGTTAATCAACAGCCTCTGGATTTGTCCGAAACCTATCAACAATATTCTATTGAAACATTGGCGACTTCCAGCGAAATCAGCTTATCCGGCGGGGATGTCCAGCTAGCTGGCAGCGGTATTTTTTCTTTGAGCCCAACCATCTTCAACCCTCAGTGGCGCCGTGCCGGCCGGTTATCAGTTGATCAGCTAGCTGGTTTTGACTTTGTCGCCGCCGATTACCAGCCGCCGGTTTGCCATCAGCAATTATGCACCGCCACTGCCAAACTATCTTTGATTGGGGCTGATTGGCAGTCTGGTGACGGTTATCAAATCATGCTGGCGGCCGACAATAGTCACTTGTCAACTACCAGTCCGCTGGTTATCCAAGAGATTAGTATTAAATTACGCGGCGTCACCCTGTGGCAGTTTATTAGATCATTGCCGCGGCGTTTGTTGAATAAGTTAAAATAATTTATGAAGATTGGGCGACAACTTAAAATTAAGCAGTTGAATGATGATTTGTATATATGGTTAACAATCACTACCGCTGTTTTAATATTCTCTGAGGCGGTTTGGCCAGGCCTGGTTAGCGCCTATTTAAACCTATCGTTCTGGTTGCTTTTTTGGTCGGTCAGTGCTATTCTGAAGGTGGTTTTTATTAATAAATAATATTTTTTCTCTAAATTTATGATTCAAGATGTCGTCTTTAAAAAGTTGACCGTTTATGAAGATGCCCGTGGTTGGCTAGCTGAGATTTACCGCAGCGATGAAGATCATTATCAACCGGCTATGAGCTATATCAGCGTTACTCATCCCGGCGTGGCTCGCGGTCCGCACGAACATAAATATCAGGCTGACTGTTTTGTGTTTGTCGGTCCTGGAGATTTTGAATTATATCTTTGGGATCGCCGTGAAAATAGCCCGACCAATGGCCAACATATTAAAGAAGTGGTTGGCCAGAGCAATCCGACCATGGTGATTGTGCCAGCCGGTGTGGTTCATGGCTATAAGGCGATTGGCGACCAAGATGCTTGGTCGGTTAATCTGCCGGATAAATTATATCGCGGTGTTGATAAAACTGAGGAGGTTGATGAAATTCGCTGGGAGCAAAATCCGGATTCTCCATATAAAATCGTTTAATTATTAGTTTAGAGTTATGCGGCTACTAGTAACTGGTGGAGCCGGCTTTATCGGCTCCAATTTTATCCACTATTGGCTCCGGAAACACCCCGAAGATCAACTGATTAATCTCGACCTCTTAACCTATGCTGGCAATTTGGCCAATTTAGAAGATATTGCCAATCAGGCCAATTACCGTTTTGTTCAGGGTGATATTGTTGATTACGCAGTGGTTGATGGTCTGATGGGCCAAGTGGATTGTGTGGTCAATTTCGCAGCTGAGACCCATGTTGATCGATCAATTGGCGATGGCTTATCTTTTGTTAAAACCAATATTCAGGGCACAGCCAATCTACTAGAAGCCGCTCGGCGTCATGGCGGTGTTCGTTTTCACCAAATTTCTACCGACGAAGTCTACGGCGACTTAACTCGCCACGATCCGAAGTTTGATGAAACATCGCCCTATCGTCCCAGCAGTCCTTATAGCGCCTCCAAGGCGGCGGCTGATCATCTGGTTAGGGCCTACTTCCGAACCTACAAGCTGCCGGTAACCATCTCTAACTGTTCCAATAATTACGGTCCCTATCAGTTTCCCGAAAAAGTCATTCCTTTGTTTGTTACCAATTTAATTGACGGTTTAAAGGTGCCGCTCTATGGCAATGGCGGCAATATTCGCGACTGGATTCATGTTGATGACCACAATGCCGGTATTGAGGCTATTTTGCAGCGCGGCCAAATCGGTGAAACTTATTGCTTGGGTGGTGATCATGAAGTTACTAATTTAGAATTGACCAAGCAAATCATCCAATTATTAGGTAAAGACGATAGTTATATTGAGCCAGTTACTGATCGCCTAGGTCATGATTGGCGCTATGCCATTGATTTTAGTAAAGCGACCCGCGATTTGGGCTGGCGGCCGGCAATATCTTTCCAAGCAGGGTTAAAGCAGACTGTCCAATGGTATCAAGATCATCCCGAGTGGTGGCGCCCGTTAAAAGAAAAAATAAAGCAATAATTTATGAAAGTTTTAATTTTAGGCGGTTTAGGTAATCTTGGTAGTCAGCTCGTTGTTAGCGGCCAGCAACTGGGTCACGAAATTATTAGTTGGGATCAAGAAGACGTTGATTTAACCGATTGGCCGGCGGTTGAAGCTAAATTGGCCGGTCAGCGTTTTGATATTGTTATTAATACTGTTGCCTATAACGCGGTTGATGCTTGTGAGAGTCAGCCTGGCCAGGATCTGGCTTATCTTTTGAATCGCGATTTGGTCCGACAGCTAGCTAGCTGGTGTCAAGCTAGTGGCGCGACAATGGTTCAATATTCTAGCGATTATGTTTTTGCCGGCGACCAATTGGCCGGTTATACCGAGACTGATCAACCGGGTCCAATTAATGAATATGGCCGCAGCAAATTGGCTGGCGAGCAGGCCTTAATTGAACAAGGTGAGCAGGGTTTGCAGTATTATCTAATCCGCACTTCTAAATTATTCGGCCCACAAGGCACCAGTCCAGCGACGAAGGTTAGTTTTTTCGATATTATGCTCAAGCTAGCCGCCACCGAGCCCGAACTTAAAGGCGTTGATGCTGAAGAGAGCTGTTTTACCTATACCCCGGATTTGGCTCAAGCGACTTGGCAATTATTAGCCGATAAATTACCAAAAGGTGTTTATCATATAGTTAATAGCCAGCCAGCCACCTGGTACCAAGCGTTGCAAACACTCCAGCAGCTGGCTGGATTAACGGTGCCGATTCGGCCGATTACCAGCGCTGACTTGCCGCGGCCAGCAGCTCGTCCACAGCACTCAGTTTTACTAATGACCAAATTACCGCCGTTGCGACCATATCAGCAAGCGTTGCAAGAATATTTAAACAAGTCTAAATAGTTTTATGCGAGGAATTATTTTGTCCGGCGGCAGCGCCACCAGATTGCGCCCCTGTACTAAAGTTACTTCTAAACAATTATTGCCGATCTATAATCGGCCGATGATTTATTATCCTCTCAATACTTTAGTTAAGGCCGGCATTAAAGAGATTTTAATTATCGTTTCACCAGAGCGAGCCGGCGACTATCTGAATTTATTGGGCAGCGGTCGTCAATTCGGCATCAAGCTAACTTATGAAGTTCAAGATAAGCCGCGCGGTTTAGCCGAGGCTTTTATTATCGGCGAAAATTTTATTGATGACGGTGATGTTACCATGATTTTAGGCGATAATATTTTTGAAGACGATTTAACCGATGATATCCGTAATTTCAAGAGTGGCGCCAAGATTTTTGCTAAAAAAGTGCCCGATCCAGAACGCTTTGGTGTTGTGGAAATTGATGATAAAATGCAGGCCCTGTCAATTGTGGAAAAACCATTGCAGCCGAAGAGTGATTTGGCGATTACCGGCTTGTATATTTATGATCATCGAGTTATTGAAGTGGCTAAGCAAGTTCAACCCAGCGCTCGGGGTGAATTAGAAATTGTTGATCTGCATAATTGGTACTTGGAGCGCAATGAATTGGAAGTGGCGATGGTCAATGGCGAATGGATTGACGCCGGCACTTTTGATAGTTTATTGAGCGCTCAAATATTGGCCCGCGATCGGCTACAAAATAAATTAATCATTTAATACTACTATTTTATTATGCACACCCGAATTATTGCGACGGTTGGTCCGCAGTCTTTCAGCTATCCAGTTTTAAGCAAGTTAGTTGCCAGTGGCGTTGACATTATCCGTTTGAATTTTTCCCACGCCAAGATTGAACAACTTAATGATCTAAAAAACAATTTGCAGAGAATCAAGGAAGAAACTGGTCGTCAGACTAAGATTATGCAGGATTTGCAGGGGCCGCGTATCCGCATCGGTCGCCTTGATCAAGAGATTGAACTGGTCGATGGTGAGACTTATGTTTTTACTGGTGGCCAGGCTAGTCTGGCTAATCAGGAAATTCCAATTGACGACGACGATTTATACCAAGATTTAAAGGTTGGTGATCCTTTCTTTTTGGCTAATGGTGAATTAGAATTAAAAATAACAGCTATTAAGGAGCAAAAAATTTATGCCCAAGTGGAGAGAGGCGGCTTGTTAATGTCTCATAAAGGAATTAATTTACCTAGCACCAATTTAACCAAGGGTGGTTTAACCAAAAAGGACATCGCTGATGTTGAAGCGGCTTTTGAATATGGTGTTGATTATATCGCCCTATCATTTGTTCAAAGTGCGGCTGATTTGCGAAAATTGCGCAAGATTATTGGTGATCGGCCAATCGGTTTGATTGCCAAGATTGAGCGGGCTTTAGCTTTGGAGGTGATTGATGAGATTATTAAAGAATCAGATGGTATTATGGTGGCTCGGGGCGATTTGGGTATTGAGTTGCCGATGGAGGACCTGCCGATAATCCAAAAGAACTTAGTACGCCACGCTCATTGGCACGGCAAGCCGGCCATCATCGCCACTCAGATGATGACCTCAATGATGGAACATCCGCGGCCAACCAGAGCTGAGGTCAGCGATATTGCCAACGCTGTTTTGGATGGCGCCGATGCTTTAATGTTATCGGATGAAACGGCGGTTGGTCTTTACCCTAATCAGGCAGTTGCTACTATGAAAAAAATTATTTGTCGCACTGAAGGCTATCTTAATAACCGCAATTATTTTGATACTGAAACAGCGGCGTTTTATTGCCGTTAATTAAATCTTATGGCGCAAGGCTCTCGTGTTTATGTTGGTTTCTTAGGCTATAGCCAATCAACCGCCAAGTATTTGCCGGATTTTTTAGCCAGCTTGCGTCGACAGACTTTTACTGACTTAGAGATAATAGACGGCGACAATACCCCGCCCGGCCAAGCCAATCCTAATCAGTTGGCCATTAAAGATTTTCCCGAAGTCCGCTACTGGCCAGCCGGCGCTAATCTTGGTTTTGCCAAGGGCTACAATCGGCTATTTAATTTAGCAATCGGCGAGGGGGCTGAATATTTTTTAGTGATTAACCCTGATGTTGTTTTGGAGCCGACAGCCATTGAGCAACTGGTTAAATATCTTGATGGCAATCCGGCCGTTGGCGCGGTTATGCCCAAAATTCGGCGCTGGGATTTTGTTAATCATAAGCTGACAGCACAGATTGATAGTCTGGGCGTTGGCCTCACTAAACAGGGATCGTTTGTAGATATCGGCCAGGGTCAACTTGATGATGAACGCCTTATAGAGCCGCAGCCGATATTTGGTTTTACTGGCGCTGGTGTCCTAGTTCGTTTAAGCGCTCTGTCGTCGGTCGCCTTTGATAATGGACAATCGGTTGAATATTTTGATGAGTTGATGTTTATGTATAAGGAAGACTGCGATTTGTCTTACCGTCTGCGTCTGGCTGGTTGGCAGATTATGCTTTTGCCGACCGCTATTATCTACCATGATCGTACTGCCGCCAAGGTTGGTCAGTCAGCCTGGAGTCAATTACGGAATCGCCGTCGCGAAAGCAAGTTAATCCGTCAGTGGTCTTATCTGCATCAATTAATGATTTTCTTTAAATATTGGAATTTGCCTAAAACCTTGTCTAGCCGCTGGCAGGAATTGTTTTATCAAAAGAAACGATTATTAGCGGCCATTTTGTTCGAACCGTTTATTTTGTCCGGCTGGCGTAAACTGTGGCAACAGCGGCACTTGATTGCTGCCCGCCGGCGAGCTTTAGTTATTAAGATCAAGCCATTGTCTTTAGAAGACTGGCGCCAATAAAAATATGCTGGATCTAGCTATTGTTACTGTGCCTTTCAAGGTTAAAGACAAGCTGCGGGATAATTTACGCCAGTTATTTGCCAGTCAGAGTGACGTTAATTTTGCAGTTTGGGCGGTTGACAACAATTCCGGCGATGGCACTGTTGAGATGCTTAAACAAGAATTTCCTCAGGTTCATCTGATTGCTAATCCAGACAATCGCGGCTTTGCCAAGGCCAATAATCAAGCCCTACGGGAAATAAAAGCCCGCTATGTTTTGTTGCTTAATCCAGATATGCTGGTTGAGCCGGACACTTTGGCTAAAATGTTGGCCTGGGCCGATGCTAACCCGCAGGCGACTGTGGCTGGTTGCCACTTGGTGACTGAAACTGGGGAGACTTTATTGCATGTCCGTCGCTTTCCAACTCTTTGGGATCAATTGGCGATAGTGTTGAAGCTGCCCCATTTTTTACCCCATATTTTAGATAAATATTTACGAGTTGACTTTGATTATAGCCAGGCGGCCCCGGTTGATTCCATTCGCGGCGGCTTTTTTTGGATTCGCGCCGACGCCAACGGCCGGGTGCCGCTTTTAGATGAGCGTTATTTCATTTGGTTTGAAGAAGTTGATTATTGCCGCCAAACCAAGCTTTCAGGCGGTCAAGTCTGGTATACGCCGGCGGCTAATTGCCTTGATTATGTCGGCCAAAGCTTTAAGCAAGTTAAACGCGGCCGAACTCAGACCTATTTTCGTCAAAGTATGATCAAGTATTTTGCTAAATGGGAGCCGCGCTGGCAGTCCTATTTATTGCGTCTAGCCTGGCCGATCGGCACCAGCTTGGCAATAATTGGCGAGCGATTAAATTGGCGTGGACGGGCTAAAACTTAAAATAAATTTATGACAACCTACAAGATTGCCACTATTCTGATCAATTACAAAGACTATGCCAACAAATATCTAGCTGACTGTTGGGCCAGCTTAGAGAAGCTTAATTTGGCGACCGATGATTGGCAGATTGATCACGCTATTTTTATTGTTGATAACCAGTCTGATGACGAGACTTATCAGACACTGCAAACAATGGCGCCAGCGGCTCGCCTGATTCGCAATGCCACCAATGACGGTTTTGCCAAGGGTAATAATGATGCTATTGCCATCGCTATGGCCGAGGGCTGCGATTTCGTCTGGGTGTTGAATATGGATACAATTGTGGAGCCCGATAGCCTGATTGAACTAGTCAAGCCGATGCTGGCGAACCAAAAACTAGGGGCAGCCCAGTCCTTAATGCGTTTGTGGCCGGATCAAGATTTAGTTAATAGTCTGGGCAACTCCACTCATTTCTTAGGCTATGGCTATTGCCTTGATTATCGCAAACCAGTCGCTGAACTTAATTTGGCAGCGATTGATGGACAAGCGATACCTTATCCATCGGGAGCCGCGGTTTTATTTCGCTTGTCAGCTCTGCGTCAGGTTGGCTTATTTGATGAGACTTTCTGGATGTATAACGAAGACCAAGATTTAGGTTGGCGGTTATGGCTAGCTGGTTGGGATTGTCGGCTGGCGGCTTATTCTCAGATTTATCATAAATACCAATTTAGCCGCAGTAGCAGTAAATATTATTGGCTGGATCGCAATCGGTTATTGTCAGGCTGGAAAAATTATCATTGGCTGACCATCATTGTTTTATTGCCAGCTCTTTTGATTAGCGATTTAGTTTTGGCTGTTATGTCTTGGCGCGCTGGTCGTCTCAAGCATAAATTAAATGCTTGGTGGTATTTTATTAATCCATTGCATTGGCCGATGCTGCTCAAGTCGCGCTGGCAATCACAGCGTTTGCGCCGGCGGCCAGATCGACAGATTGTTAATATATTTAGCGGCCGCATTTTGTTCCAAGAGGTTGATAGCCAGACAGTTCGCCTGGGCAACTGGTTTCTCAATCTTTATTGGCAAGTCATTAAGCTAATAATTGTTTGGTAATATGGATATTAGCGTTTCTATAGTTAATTATTACAGTCAAAAGGTTATCTATCGCTGTTTAGAGTCCTTGCGCCAAACTAATTGGCACGGCCTAGAGCATGAGATAGTGATTATTGATAATTCTAATGAGATTGATCTGGCCGCCAAAATAGCCAAGGAATGGCCCGAGGTTCGTTATGTCGCCAACAGCAATACTGGCTATGGGGCTGGTAATAATCTCGCTTTGCGTCAGGCCGCCGGCAAATACTTCTTAGTTATGAATCCCGATACGGCAGTTGCTCCAGACACTATTAAACAACTGTATGATTTTATGGAGACCCATCCCCAGGTTGGCGTGGTTGGTCCGAGGCAGCGCAATCTTGATGGTAGTCGTCAGGCCTCTTGTTATCGTTGGCACACCCTAGTGACTCCATTTTGTCGCCGTTGGCCGTGGTTGAGCCAATATGGCTGGGTTCGCCGCGAACTTAGGCGTTTTCTTTTAGAAGATGCCGACTTGGAACGAACGATGCCGGTTGATTGGCTGCTCGGCTCTTTCTTGCTGGTTAGAGCCGCGGCGATGCGTCAGGTCGGTTATTTTGATGAGCGCTATAAGTTATATTTTGAAGACACTGATCTAAGCCGGCAGATGTGGTACCACGGCTGGCAAGTGGTCTACTATCCTGGGACCGAAGTCTTGCATAATCATCAACGAGCCAGCGCTCAAGCCGCTTGGTATAAGGTGTTAAATAATCGGGTTGGTCGCCAGCATACACTATCTTGGTTGAAGTATCTGTTAAAATGGGGTCCGGCGGCTAAATCTCACATCCCCCGTAATCAATAAATTAATATGCGTAAGATTACCAAGGCTATTTTGCCGGTTGCCGGTTTTGGCACTCGTTTTTTACCAGCTACCAAGGCGCAGCCCAAAGAAATGTTGCCGGTAGTTGATAAGCCAGCGATTCAATATTTGGTTGAAGATGCGGTCGCCGCTGGCATTGAAGAGATTATTTTTGTGACTGGCCGCGGTAAACGAGCCATTGAGGATCATTTTGATTATTCTTTTGAGCTAGATAAAACCTTAGTAGAAAAGAATAAGTTAGATTTAGTCAAACAAGTGCGGCGGATCTCAGAAATGGCTAAATTCTCCTATGTTCGCCAGCCATTGCCATTGGGCGACGGCCATGCTTTAGCTTGCGCCGCCCATCTAGTTTATGACGAGCCGGTTTTAGTGATGTTCGGTGATACTCTTTATGATGCCGATGAGGGGCCGGCCAGCCAAGTTTTAAGAACTTTTGCCAAATATGGTGATCCGGTCATTGGCCTATCGGCGGTTGATCGACAAGAGGTCAGCAAATTCGGCGTTATTGACGGCTTGGCGCTGGCTGATAATATTTATGAAATCAAGCGGTTTATTGAAAAACCCAATCCGCAAGAGGCGCCATCCAATTTAGTGGCGGTCGGTGTCTATGTCATTACTCCTGATGTTTTGAATACTTTAGCCACAATGAAGCCGCGACCAAATGGCGAGCTGCGTTTGGCTGATGCTTTTGCTCAAATGTTAGCGGCTGACCGACCGCTTTATGGGCAAGAGCTAGCTGGCACCTGGCTCGATACCGGCGATAAGCTGAGCATGATTAAGGCCAATATTCAGCTTGGTCTGAAGAATAAAGAAATTGGCGCTGACTTGCGTCGCTTTATTGAAGGATTATTGCGTTAATTATAGAGCCAGAGAAAATAGTCCGCTTGTTGTGCCGATCCGCCCATAGAAATAGAGCTGATCGGCTTTTTTATTGATTGCCGCCGCTCCCAGTTCGTCAAGTTGAGCTAGTTGCCAGATATTGCGCCCCTGGCGATCGTCTAATTCAATTAACTGCCAGCTAGAGTCGTGGCCATAAATTAAATAATTGCTAGTATCGGGCAGGCAAACCAATTGATTGATAGTTTGACTAAAGCGACCGAGTAGGATCTTGGTTTTATTGTCCGGATCGGCTAGCCATAATTCAAATTGGCTGGCGTAGGCGATTTTTTTATCAGGCAGCGGACAAGCCAAATGGATTGAGCGAGTGTCTAGCCAATTGTCAGCTAGGTTACTGGCAGATATCAAGTCGTCAATCGTGCTAGTGGTTAAATTTTTGCTGTTGAGATTGAGTTGGTCATTACCTGATAAGCTGGCGGTGTCAACAGTGCTACTAGCCGGCAAGTCAGCTTGCCACTGCGGTTCAGCTTGCTTAAATAGCCGGACATCTTTGGCAAAAGTTGTCTCAGCTGGCTTGATTGCCAGAATTTTTCGCCAGCCATGGTAGCCATCTAAACTGAGATTGACAGTGTAATTACTTGGTCGGAGATTTTTTAGCTTAAAAGGGGTGCTTAGGCTCTTAGGCTTGCCGAGCCAAGCCCGCAGTTCTTCGATATTGACCTGAGCGCCACTGGGGATAGTTTTTATTTCTAACAGACCGGTTTTTTCTAGTTTGAAGTTGCGCCAATTAATGTGATAGCCGGCAGCATAGGCTAAAACCAATGGTGTTATTATTAAGAATAAAAGGATGAATAGGCGCGACAGCCATTGTCGCTGAAGAAGGTTCATAATATTTATTCAACTTGTTCAATGTCGGCACCGATCGCCCGTAATCTTTCGGCAATCTGTTGATAGCCGCGCTCTATTTGATAGATATTGTCAATCTCCGTTTTACCTTCAGCAATTAATGCCGCCATCACCATAGCCATGCCAGCCCGCAAGTCGGGCGAAGTTAGTTTGCGGCCATGCAGCGGCGTCGGCCCGTTAATGACCACTCGATGCGGGTCGCACATAATTATATTGGCTCCCATTTGAGTCAACATGTCGGTAAATAATAAGCGGCGGTCATAAATGGTTTCATGGACGATACTGGATCCTTGCGCTTGGGTCATTAAAACGGTGTATGGCGATTGCAAATCGGTCGGGAAGCCGGGGTATTCGTGGGTCTTAATGCCATAGGCTGTAATATTTTGGCTTGGCAGCATCCTTAACCAGCTGTCGCCTTGTTCAAAATTAACACCTTGCTTACGAAAAATATTTAATAAAACACTGATGTGCTCTGGAAAACAATCGGTAATCAATAATTCGCAGCGGCTGGCCGCTGCCAGCAAGGCAAAGGTGCCGGTTTCAATCCGGTCAGGCATGACAGTAAAAGCACCGCCGCCGATTGATTTTACGCCGTTGACAACAATGGTTGGCGTGCCGGCTCCGCTGATGTCGGCGCCTTGGCTGTTAAGATAATCAGCTAGAGCGACAATTTCCGGTTCCATGGCACAATTTTGTAAAATAGTTTGGCCATCGGCTAGGACAGCTGTCATCATCAGAGCTTCGGTTCCGGTCACGCTGATAGTGGTAAAAAAGTAGTTAGCTCCGGACAGTTGTTTAGCAGTTAGATGATAATAACCATCAGCAAATTTTATCTGTGCGCCAAAAGATCGAAAGCCTTCCAAAAATAAATCAATCGGTCTGGTGCCAGCTCCAATGACGCAGCCGCCAGGGTGTGGAAAACTAACTTGACCCGCTCGGGCCAGAATTGGACCGACAAACATAATTGAGGCCCGCAGCTTATTAGCCAATTCAGCTGGGATAATCGTTGTTGCCAAATCTTTGGTTTGAATCTGGCATTGATCCGCCTGTCGGCCGGCTAGACCGCCCAGCGATTCAACAATTTCTAGTGATCGTTTGATGTCTTCAATATCAGGCAGGTTGTCAATAGTTATCGGTTGATCGGATAGTAGGCTGGCTGGAATAATTTTGAGCGCTAGATTTTTTGCTCCGCCAACCTTGATTTGGCCGCCTAGCGGTTGTCGGCCGTTAATAATAAATTTACTCATAAATTGTAGTGATTTAATTATCATTATCATAGACTACTTTGTTGATTCTTTCAACTTATGTTAAGATGGACAAAGTAATTAATAATGGAGTTTAATCTATATGTCCCAATCTCGTCTCACTAGTCGCTGGGGTCGATTTTTTAGTCTAGTCATATTCGTTGTGATTATCGGTGGTGGTGGATTCATGGCTGGCCTGATTTATGGCCAAAAAGCTGAATTGGCCCGCCGGCTTGCCGATCCGCAGGCGGTTTTGCTGGGTAAGTTATCCGGTCTTTATCAGCAAGACAAGCAAGGCCGCTTAAGCAGTGATATTGATTTTTCTTTATTCTGGCAAACCTGGGATTTGATTAAAACTAATTATGTTGACCAGGATAAGCTAACCGATAAGCAGATGTTTTATGGCGCCCTTAGTGGTCTGGTTAGCTCAGTTGATGACCCCTATACCGTCTTTATGAACCCAGAAGAGTCCAAGTTGTTTAATGAGGATTTGACCGGCACTTTTTCTGGAATTGGCGCTGAAGTCGGTCTGCGCAATGATGTCGTAACTATTATCGCGCCACTAGCCGGTACTCCGGCGGAACGAGCTGGTTTGCGTTCTGGCGACAAAGTTTATGCTATTGATAAGCAATCCACAGTTGGCTTGACCGTTGACGAAGCGGTTAAAAAAATTCGTGGTGACAAGGGAACAACTGTTACTTTGACTATTGCTCGCAACGGTGACAAGTTGCGCGATATCAGCATTACCCGCGATACCATCGTGGTTAAGAGCGTGGCTACTAATTATGATCAGGCTAGCGGCCTGTATACCATTACTGTTAGTAACTTTAATGCTGATACTGAGCCTCTTTTTCAGGCAGCCATTCAAGACATTGAGCGTCAGAAACCGCGCGGCTTAATTCTTGACCTGCGCAATAATCCAGGCGGTTATCTTGATGCGGCCGTGGCCATTGCCAGTTTTTGGATTAGCGACGGAGTTATTGTCAGCGAACAATTTTCTAATCAGTCGGCAACTCAGCCGCAACATGCCCGCGGCTTAGCGCCGTTGGCTGGTCTGCCAACCGTAGTCTTGATTAATCAGGGCAGCGCTTCGGCCTCAGAAATTGTCGCTGGAGCTTTAATGGACCATCAGCAGGCGACAACCATTGGGAAGACAACTTATGGCAAGGGCTCGGTGCAAGTTGTTCGTGATCTGCCCGATGGATCAATGGTCAAAATAACCACTGCCAAATGGTTGACGCCGAATGGTACATCAATTAATGATAAGGGCATTAAGCCCAATATCGAAGTTGAGCTGACTGAAGATGATTTTAATAAAAACGTTGATCCGCAGATGGTTAAGGCCCGCCAGTTTTTATTAAAAAAAGATAGATAATTATTGATTATCCGATAAAAAAACACCGCTTGAAGCGGTGTTTTTTGTTGGTAGCCGTTGATTAGCCAACCTCAACAATCTTAGTGTCTTTGAGATGGTTATCAAAGCGGCGCAATTTTTTAGTACGAAATTTGATTGGTCCAGTGGCCGTGGCGAATAGCGTATGGTCATTGCCAACGGCTACGTTATTTCCAGCGCGATATTTAGTGCCACGTTGACGAACAATAATAGAACCGGCCTTAGCAATCTGACCGTCTTGTAACTTGACGCCGAGGCGCTTACTTTGTGAGTCGCGTCCAAGCGATGTGGAGCCACCGGCTTTCTTGTGTGCCATAATAGTAAAACTAAACAATAAAAAATCAGCTGTCTTTCAGCTGACCACTACTATAACAAAGGCTGGCTAGCTTGTCAATTGTGCCCGGTCTGATATAATAAAATTATTAATTACCTTTAGCTTAAACTTATTCCCATGGCCAAAGCATTAATCGCCAGCAAATTTTTCAATCGCTGGCTAATTGGTCTGCTAATAATTTTTGGTTTTTTATTATTGTTAAGGAATAGTTTTAGCTATCTTGATCCTGATTTTGGCTGGCATTATCAAGTCGGTCAAGAGATCTGGCAAAGTCGTCAATTGCCCTGGGTCGAGCACCACATTTTCCCAGTGGCTGGTCAGCATTGGGTTGATCACGAGTGGTTGTCTAATTTGCTATTGTTTTTAATAACCGATTCGGGTGGTTATTTATTGCTCAGCCTGCTTTTTGCTGGCTTAATTATCCTAACCTGGTGGCTGTTGGCTCGATCAACCATCCGGTACTGGCTTGATGGCCGCGGCGATTGCTTATTATTCTGGCTGCTTTTAATTATCGGTCTTGTAGCCTGCTTGCCTAATTTTGGCATCCGCATTCAGGAAATAACCGTGCTATTTTTGTTGCTTTTAAACTTGTGGTTAGCCAAGATTACGCGGCAACGATTATGGCGACCATGGGAGATAATCGCTTTGCCAGTTCTCTTTTGGCTGTGGGCCTGTTTGCATGGCGGGTTCTTAATTGGTTTAGCCGTGATTATAACTTGGACATTTTTCCGCGGCGCTCTTTATTGCTGGCATCGTTATCGGCGATCAGCGGTTAGTCCGATTAATTTGTTGCCGCTCCAAACTATCAAGCAGTCAACTATCGTCGTCGGGCTATCTTTAGTGGCCACTTTTTTAACGCCGTATGGTTGGCGCCTGTATAGCTTTTTAGCCGACTATCAGGGTAACCGGGCTTATTTAAAGTTTATTCAAGAATGGCAGCCAATGACCGAGGCTATTTGGAGTTGGCGGATGTTTTATAGTTTGATTTTTGGCATGGCGCTAGTGTTGTTATATTTTCATCGACGCAGTCAAGCCGGAGCTGATCGGCAAATAATTAAATGGTTGTGGCAGCAAGATTGGTGGCCATTGCTATTGTCTTTGATAATGTTTGTAGCGGCTTGGCGCTCTTTACGCCATTTTCCATTATTTTTTGTCGTTTCTTTGCCGTGGTTGGCCGGATTTTATTATCGTTCATGGCAGGACTGCCATTTTCAGCCGAGCCGCTGGCCGGTCTACTTAAAATGGTTTATTTCTGTGGTAGCTGTTTTGTCGATCGCCATTGTGCCAATAAGCACCTACTGGACAAATCAGCCGACCACTGATTATTGTTCCAAATATCCTTGCTCCGCCTTAGATTACTTGCGCCAATCGCCCTATCATAGCTGGCCAACCATTGTTGACTATGGTTGGGGCGGTTATTTTTATTGGCAATGGCCAGAAAAATCAATCTTCATTGACGGCCGCTTGCCGCAATACCCCTGGCGCGATCAAACATTGATTGAACATTATGGCCGTTTCTTTGTTGAGTCAGATATTAAGGCTGCTTTAAATGATTATGATCTGTCGGTTATTGTTTTGGCTCAGCCGCCGGTTGTTAAATTCAACTGGCTGGAAATCTGGCTGCTTGGCCGCGGCCAGCAGATTGAGGACTATGAAACTTATCAGGAAGGATTCCGTCGAGCTATGCTCAAATTGCCGAATTGGCGCCTAGTTTACTCTGATGCGGTAGCGACGGTTTATGTCCGGCAATAAGCGCATAACCCTGGATTTATGCCTGCCGGTTTATAATGAGGCAGCCATCTTGGCGGGCAATGTCCAGAGAATAGTAGACTTTATTAGCAGCAAGCAATTAGCCGTTGACTGCCGTCTTATTATTTTAGTGAATGGTTCAACCGACCAATCAGTTGATATTGCCCGCGATTTGAGCCACCGCTGGCCAGATTTAGTTAGTTGGCATAATTATGCTGCCGCTGGTAAGAGCCGGACGCTATTGGCTTATGCGGCAACTAGTTCTGCTGATTGGTGGGGGTTCATGGATATTGATTTAGCTGTTGATTTGGTCGATCTGCCCAAGATGTGCCAAGCAATCGCTGAAGATTCGGCCGATTTATTAATTGCTTCACGGTTTCTGCCAGGCGCCAGCCGTTCGCGTAAGTTAATTAGGGAAATAGTCTCGGTCGGTTATAATTTTCTAGCTCGTCGGCTTCTAGGAACGACTGTTAAAGATCATCAATGCGGCTGTAAATTTATCCGGCGGTCATGGTGGCAGATGATCGAGGCGAGGATTGGGGAATCCAATTGGTTTTTAGATACTGAACTGATCGCTTGGACCTGCAAGCTTGGCGGTCGAGTGGCGGAGATTCCAGTCCATTGGGTTGATAATCGCTATCAGGCGCGGCCAACTAGGATTAAGTTGTTGAAAGATATTGCTGGTTTTATTGTTAGTCTGTGGCGTTTGCGCTGTCGTCTGAAGTTTCGCTAGCTTGGTGCTCTTGCCTTTTTAATCCTTTTTTGTTAAAGTTGAGCCAGCAATTTTTAATGATTGCCTTTTTGCGCCGTTAGCTCAGTTGGTAGAGCAACTGCCTTTTAAGCAGATGGTCACTGGTTCGAGTCCAGTACGGCGTACCAACGAATCACCCCTATACTCGTTAGTGGTGATTTTTTAAAGAGTTTTTTAAAATAAACAAAAAGGAGGCGGTACCATGAAACAATGGTTAATCGCAACGGTTTGGGTTTGGTTACGCAACCAGGCCTATTATCTAGTTACCGCCTTCGCGGTAGCCAAGTTGGCGGTCGGTTATTTTGCCCACCGTTTCGGTTTATGGGTGGATCCGGCCATTCGACATGGCCTAGCTGGTCTACCGCAATTTAGAGTATCGGCCCTAGTCGTGGCTTTTCAGTTGTTGCTGTTAACTGTCGGTTTGACTAAGCTCTATCGGTCCAATATTCCGAAGAGATGGTCAATACCGGCTATTGCTGGTTGGCTTGGTTTGGTTGGGGTGGTGATATTATCCGGTTGGCTTTTAATAGTTGCGCTAATACTGTTTTTAGCCGGCGCGGTTTATCACTGGCGCAAAACCTAATTAGCCCGATTGACATTAGTTGATCGGGCTTTTATTTTGTTGTCTTGCCAAGGCTGATAGAATATTTTATTATAAAATTAGTTGTCCTATAAACTATTTTTGTGTTTATGAAAATTGAGAATTTAGCTTTTATCAATAATGCAGAAAAAAACGCGGAGATTGAAGATTTAGATTCTAAAGTTGAACAATCAGAAGGATATGAGGCCTATGATCCAAATATTAGAAAAAAAATAGCAATTCCCGTCGGGATGAGCGTTCGAGAAATTCAAGAAACTTATCATGTTTCAAGGGCAACGGCTTTTAGGTCTAAAGATCGCGGCTGGCTATTTATGAATGAAAAGAAACGATTAATCACGATTGATGATGCTTGGGCTAACAGCAATATTGAAAAAATAATGGAATATGCTAGGATTGGCGCGAATAGTGTTATGAAGAAATTTGGATTAAAGAATTCTGATTTAACGCCGTTTGATTTCGATGATTTGATTGCAGCCGCTAATTTTAGATTACTAGAAATGACTGGTCATCAAAAAAGAGATAATAGATCTTTTATGATAAATGTTGCCATGAATGCTGTTTGTGGTTTTGTTAAGGACAAAGTGCGGTTTTCAAGTAAAAATATTGTTAAAGTTTCTGGTTATAATGATTTCCTTTCAGATAAAAATAGGGCCAAAGATTTTAATCAGGATTTTTAATTTAGGCCACCCTAGCTCAGTTGGTAGAGCAACGGTTTTGTAAACCGTAGGTCGTCGGTTCAAGCCCGACGGGTGGCTCAGTATGTTTGAAGAAGTTATCCGGTTGACAGGAAAAATCAACTGGACCAGTTAGCGTTATTTTGGCCGGAATTCATGGTAATGAGCGCTGCGGTCTTGTAGCCTTTGCGGATTTGTTGCCCGACTTGCAGCTTGATCGTGGTCAGGTATTTTTAATTTATGGCAATCCGCGGGCGATTAAGCTTAATTAGCGCTTTGTTGAAGCCAACCTTAATCGCTTGTTTCGACCTGATAGCGAACTGACGGACCAAGAATTATCCAGCTATGAATATAATCGGGCACAGTTTTTAAAGCAATATTTAGATCAGGCCGAAGTCCTCTTAGATCTTCATGGCAGCTATTCGGTGGCCAGCCAGCCTTTTGCTATTGGCGAAAGTAATGCTCGGGCCATCGTTGCTCAGCTCCCGGTAGAAATAATGGTGTCTGGTTTTGATGAGATTGAGCCAGGTGGCACTGATGCCTATATGAACAAGACTGGCAAGATCGGTATTTGCTTAGAATGTGGCTTGTTAACTGAACCATCAGCTGTTTTAGTGGCCAAGGAGGCGATTATGGCTTTTTTAAAAATTCGTGGTCACCTGACTGGTGCGGTTGCTAGCTACAATCAAGAGCGCCTAGTTATTAATCAACTATACAAAACCAAGACTGATAATTTTTATTTGGCTCAAGATTGGCCTGATTTTACTATAGTTAAGGCGGGACAAATAATCGGTTATGACGGATCAGAGGCCATTCGGGCCCAAACGGAGAGCTTTATTCTTTTTGCCACAGAGCGTCAGAAGATTGATGAAGAGGCCTTTATCTTGGGCAAAAAGTGGTCTGTTTGACGTTTTTTATTAATTTTTTATCTTGAATGGCCAATAAAAATAGATAATCAAATAAAAAACAACCCAATTCTGGGTTGTTTTTTATGGAAGAAATCAAGATTATTCTTGGCCTTCCCACTTTTTAGCTGTTTTTAGGCAGCTGGTGCAAACCTTAATAGTTCCGCCGTCAACTTTGCAGTTCTGTAGATTGATGCCTTGGCGGCGCAAGGTTTTGATGTTGGAATGGGAGCGGCTAGCGCCTTTAGTGGCACTACGCTGGCAAATATCGCATTGCTTAGCCATAATTTTTAGGTTTATTATCAAAAAATAAACTAATCTAGTAATTAGTCTTTGTCCACTGTAGCAAGTTTTGCCAAAATAATCAAGGCGTGTTAATCTAAGGGACAGTTAATAACTAAGTTTATGATTAGTTTATTTCAAATTACCATTTTTTTATTGTCCGCTATTTTGCATGAATATGGCCATGCCTGGATGGCGATGCGTCTAGGCGATGACACGGCTGAACGGGCCGGACGGTTAACGCTTAATCCATTCGCTCACCTGGATTTATTTGGTTCTTTATTGCTACCGGGCGTATTAATTTTAACTGGATCACCGGTGGTTTTCGGCTATGCCAAGCCGGTGCCGATTAACTTGCATAATTTGCGCGGCGGATTAGCTGGTCAGGCTAAAGTTTCTTTGGCTGGACCGGTGGCCAATTTATTGTTAGCCTTAGCGGCCGCTGGATCTATCCGTTACTTGGCTGGTGGTCTAATCTCAGAATGGGGGCAGCTTCTAGCAGTGGTTGTTTTGATTAATCTAGTGTTGATGGTTTTTAATTTATTGCCGATTCCGCCACTGGATGGCTCCAAAATTTTGGCCACTATTTTGCCAAAATCGTGGCGTTATTCTTATCTAGCGACAGAACGCTGGGGTTTCTTTGTTTTGCTGGCGATTATGTTAACTTGGCCGGAGCTGCTTTATTATCCAGTTGACTGGCTATTGGGTATTCTCTTGTAAAGCCTTGACTTCCCGATTTCTTTCTGCTAAATTGATAAGCAACTAAGCACAATTCCTGGCTCGGATTGCCAGATTTATTTTAATTTTTAAGAAGAAAACTTAGGTTTTTATTGTTATTATGCCAACTATTAACCAGTTAGTCCGCAAGCCGCGCACGACCACCAGCCAGAAGAGCAAGTCGCCAGCTATGCAGGTTACGATGGACTCGTTGCATCGCAAGAGAAATATCGTCCAGCAAGGTTCGCCATTTAAACGTGGTGTCTGCTTGAAGGTAACGACCACCACGCCGAAAAAACCAAACTCCGCTTTACGGAAGATTGCTCGTGTCCGCTTGTCTAACGGTATGGAGGTTACCGCTTATATTCCGGGCGTTGGTCATAATTTGCAAGAACACTCCATTGTTTTAATCAAGGGCGGCCGCACCAAGGATTTGCCAGGTGTCCGCTATAAGGTTATTCGTGGTGTTTATGATACTCAGGGTGTTGACGGCCGTCGCCAGAGCCGCAGTCTCTATGGCGCCAAAGCCCCTAAAGCTAAATAATTTTGTAGACCAATATGCGAGGAAAACAGGCGCCTAAGCGCGAAATAGTCGGTGATCCGAAGTATAATGATTTGGAAATCGCCAAACTGATTAATTATTTAATGAAGGATGGTAAGAAAACTACTGCTGAACGCATCGTTTACGATTGTTTTGATATCTTAAAAGAGGAAACCAAGCAGGAGCCGCGGCATATCTTTAATAAGGGATTAAAAATGATCTGTCCGTTGGTAGAAATTCGTAGCCGTCGAGTTGGCGGATCCAATTATCAGGTGCCGCATCAGGTGCGTGGTGATCGCCGTTTTACTTTGGGTTGCCGCTGGTTATTGACAGCTGCTCGGGCCCGTAAAGGCCACTCTATGGCTGAAAAATTAGCCGCCGAGATTCTAGACAGCATCAAGGGCGAGAGCGCTTCAGTTAAGAAGAAGTTGGATGTTCATCGCATGGCTGAAGCCAATAAGGCTTTTGCCCATTTTGCCCGCCACTAGTTTTTATTAAAACCGACCGATTTTTGACGAGTCCGTCGGTTTTTTAATCTGCCAAATTTTATTTTACTTTAATTTTTATGCGCGAATTCAAGCTGGAAAACACTAGAAATATCGGAATCATGGCTCATATTGACGCCGGCAAGACTACTTTTACCGAGCGGGTTCTTTTTTATACTGGCAAGAAGCACAAAATTGGTGAAACTCATGATGGCCAAGCCGATATGGACTGGATGGAGCAGGAAAAGGAGCGGGGAATTACCATTACTTCAGCCGCCACGACTTGTTTTTGGAAAAATAATCGCATCAATATTATTGATACTCCCGGTCACGTTGATTTTACGGTGGAAGTTGAACGATCATTGCGGGTGCTAGACGGTGCGGTAGCTGTTTTTGATGGCGCGGCCGGTGTTGAGCCGCAATCAGAAACTGTTTGGCGTCAGGCGGATAAATATCGCGTGCCGCGTTTATGCTTCGTCAACAAGATGGACAAGATGGGCGCTGATTTTATCATGAGCCTAAATTCTATCCGCGATCGCCTTAACTCCAAGGCGGTGGCCATTCAGCTGCCGATTGGCGCTGAAGATAATTTGAGCGGCATCGTTGATCTATTGGTTGAAAAGGCCTATGAATTTCATGGTCAGAATGGCGAACAGATTACCGAAATTGAAATACCGGCCAACCTTAAAGACGATGTGGCTAAATACCGCCACGAAATGATTGAAAAGATTGTTGAGCTGGACGAATCGTTAACGGAAAAATATCTTAACGGCGAGGAGGTTAATGTTGATGATCTTAAGAAAGCTTTGCGTAAAGGAGTTATCAATAATGAGATTTATCCGGTTCTCTGCGGTGCTGCTTTAAAAAATATTGGCATTCAGCAGGTTTTAGATGCCGTTAATGAATATTTGCCATCACCGCTTGATGTTCCCGAGATTGAGGCTCATGAGGCTGGTGATGACAGCAAGAAGATTGTCGTCAAACCGGAAGATAATGGTCCTTTTGTGGCCCTAGCTTTCAAAATTGCCACTGATCCGTTCGTCGGCCGCTTGTGTTTTGTTCGTGTTTATAGCGGCGTTTTGCGCTCCGGGTCCTATGTTACCAATTCCGCCAATGGCCGCAAAGAAAGAATCGGCCGCTTGGTCCGGATGCACGCCAACCATCGTGAAGAAATCAATGAGATTTATTCCGGCGACATCGCCGCTGTTATCGGCCTAAAAGAAACCATCACCGGCAATACTTTGTGTGACGAAGGTCAAAATATTTGTCTAGAGTCAATTACTTTTCCAGAGCCGGTCATTAAGATCGCCGTTGAGCCAAAAACCAAGGCTGATCAAGAGAAGATGGGCATTGCTCTGGGTCGCTTAGCTGAAGAAGATCCGACTTTCCGAGTTGAGACCGATGAGGAGACCAGTCAGACTCTGATTTCTGGCATGGGTGAATTGCATTTAGATATTATTGTTGATCGCATGCGTCGTGAATTTGGTGTTGAAGCTAATGTCGGTCAGCCGCAGGTTTCTTATCGGGAAACTATCCGTCAAGATGCTGAAGCCGAAGGCAAGTATATCAAGCAATCAGGCGGTCGCGGTCAGTATGGTCATTGCTGGTTGCGCATCGGGCCACAGACTGAAGGTCAGGGTTCTGAGTTCGTTGATGAAGTTAAGGGCGGCGTTATTCCGCGCGAATATATTCCAGCCATTGAAAAAGGCTTTAAGGAGGCTTTGGATAAGGGTGTCTTGGCTGGTTATCCGATGGTTGATGTCCGCTGTGCTGTTTATGACGGCTCCTATCATGAAGTTGATTCTAGCGAGGCTGCCTTCAAGATGGCGGCGGTAATGGCTTTTAAGGATGCCTGTCGTAAAGCCCATCCGGTTTTATTGGAACCAGTCATGAAAGTTGAGGTAACTACTCCAGAAGAATATATGGGCAGCGTCATTGGCGACTTGAATGCTAAACGTGGACAGATCGACCATATGTCTGATCGCGGCAAGTTAAAAGTTATTGATGCCAAGGTGCCGTTGGCGGAAATGTTTGGTTATGCCACTCAATTGCGGTCAATGAGTCAAGGCCGCGCTAATTATAGCATGGAATTTTTACATTATAGCGAGGTGCCAAGAAATGTCGCCGAGCAGATTATCGGCAAGTCCGGTAAGTAAGTATCTGGCCGTGGCTTGGCTCTCCCCCTAGCCTATGATTAAAAACATTGATCAAATCTTGCGTTTAGCTCAATTAACCGGCGATCGGTTGATTGTTGCTGATCAACAGAGCCCAGAGCGTAGTTTAGCCGTGTTATCGCTAAGTGATTATGAAGAATTGTTGTCTCTCGCCGGCTTGACAAAGGGACAAGGCTTTGCTAAAGTAGACAATGATGTTGCCAGCCAAGAGGCTGGTAATGTTGCTGTCAATTCCAATTTTGTGCAGAAAATTGGCCAAGGTCAGAGCAAAAAATCGCCGTGGTCAATTCCGGCCAGTCGACAGGCGGCACAAAAAGATATTGATAATTAGTTTTAAATAATTTTAATAAAACTTAATAACCATCCAGCTGGCTAATCAGCTGTCTGGTGTTAATCAAGAAACTATGACTGACAAGTACGAACGCAGCAAGCCCCATGTCAATGTCGGCACTATCGGCCACGTTGATCATGGCAAAACCACTTTGACTGCGGCTATGTTGACTGTTTTAACTGCTGCTGGCCGCAAGACCAGCCAGAAGAGCGTTGATCAGATTGACTCCGCTCCAGAAGAAAAGGCTCGCGGTATTACGATTGCCACTGCTCATGTTGAATATGAGTCAGAAAATCGTCACTACGCTCACGTTGACTGTCCTGGTCACGCCGATTATGTCAAGAACATGATTACCGGCGCCGCCCAAATGGATGGTGCTATTCTCGTCGTGGCCGCCACTGATGGCCCAATGCCTCAGACTCGCGAGCACATCTTGCTAGCCAGACAGGTTGGCGTGCCTTATATTGTCGTCTTCTTAAACAAGTGCGACATGGTTGAGGACAAAGAGTTGATTGATTTAGTTGAAGAAGAGGTTCGCGACTTATTGAACAAATATAGCTTCCCTGGCGACACCACCCCAATTATTCGTGGTTCCGCTTTGCAGGCTTTACAGAATCCAACTGGCGAATATGCCAAGT
>CAYOAH010000005.1:0-32107 GCA_964401905.1 uncultured Gammaproteobacteria bacterium | reverse complement strand
TAGTCAGCCTAGAGATGTCAATAATTATTGTATTAATAAATCTGTTGGCCTATTTATTGTGGGTGTTTGTTATATATTTATTAGCCATCCCCTTCGTTTTACTGACATTGTTACTAATTAAATATTTGGCGGTTAGCCAGTTATTATTAATTACTGTTGCCAATATTTTATTGATTGCCAGTTTATTGGTCTTGGTTGGTTTTATGGTGGTGTTGGAAACTAGTTTGTGGCTTAATTTCATGAATAACTTGAATAATCAGAAGATTGCCAGCAAGTTAAGGCGGATTTTTAAACGTCGTTAAATTGGACAAGAGAAATGTTTCAACAAGTAAAAAGCCCGCTTTTAGCGGGTTTTTGTTAACTCTTTGGGTTGACTGGGTCAAAAAAATATTGTAAGGTAAGAGCAGAAAATATTTAGTTTATTCTGGCCGATAACCACTGGCTAGATTTTGATTATCTTTATTATGAATGTTACTGAGCTAGCTCGTCATTTAAGAGTTTCACCACAAGAGTTGCGCGATACTTTACCGCGGATCGGCTTTGATATTGGTCAGCGGGCGATTAAAATTGATCAACGACTAGCCCAGCGGATTATCAAAGAGTGGCCGCGACTGGTTCGCGAGCTTAAAAATCGCGAAGAGCGAGAGCGCCGTCAAGAGGAGGCCGTGGCTGCCGCTCGTGCTGAGCAACGAGTGGCCAAGATTGGTTCAGTGGTTACTATTAAGGATTTAGCCAATGGCTTTGGTCTGCCGGTCAATCGTATTTTGGCGGAATTAATGAAAAATGGTATTTTTGCTTCTCTAAATGAGAAAATTGACGCTGATACTGCCATGATTATCGGTAGCGAATTGGGGATTGAGGTGGTGGTGGAAAATGCTGCTGATAACAAAAATGATGAAGTTGATCTCTTGGAGGAAAGTCGCCGCAATCAGGGCGATCAAGATGGTCTAGAAGTGCGTCCGCCGGTTATTGTGGTAATGGGACACGTTGACCACGGTAAAACCAAATTACTAGACGCTATTCGGACAACTGATGTTGTTGCTACCGAAGCAGGCGGCATCACTCAACATATTGGTGCCTATCAGATTACCCGCAAGGGTAAGGTGGTTACTTTTATTGACACTCCTGGCCATGAAGCCTTCACCGCCATGCGTAAGCGTGGCGCCAGAGTGGCTGATTTAGCTATTTTAGTGGTGGCGGCTGATGACGGTGTTAAGCCGCAAACAGTTGAGGCTTATAGAATAATTGAAGAAGCCAAGATTCCTTTTGTGGTGGCGATTAATAAAATTGATAAACCAGAGGCTAATATTGAAAAAGCCAAGCAAGAATTGGCCAATCAATTAAATTTGCTACCCGAAGACTGGGGCGGCAAAGTGGTGACCTGTCCAATATCGGCCAAACAGAGACTGGGTATTGAAGATTTATTGGATACCATTCTCTTGTTGGCTGACCTCGAGGAGAGTAATCGGTTGGCTAATCCGGGGTTGGAAGCGATCGGGACGATTGTAGAATCGCATGTCAATAAAAGCGAAGGACCGGTGGCCACGGTTTTAGTGCAGAATGGCACTTTAAAGATTGGTGACACGCTGATTTGCAATGAGCAGTATTATGGCCATGTTCGGGCTCTAAAGAATTATCGCGGCCAAAATATTGAACAAGCTGGTCCATCAACACCAGTTAAGATTATCGGGCTGAAGGCGACCCCAGAAATTGGTGATGTCGTCCGCGTCGGGCAGGCAGATCGCAGCAACAAGGTTAAAGCGGCAGCCAAGGGACACAATCAGGCCATTACCAGAGTTCAGGACAATGGATCATTTGGCGGCAAAACCATCAACTTAATTGTAAAGACCGATGTGTTTGGCAGTGGTGAAGCGATTGAAGAATCATTATTGAAACTAAATAATGAAGAAGTGGCCGTGCGGATTATTCACCGCAGCTTGGGCAATATTACTGAGGGTGATATTACCCGAGCCGAAGCTAATCAGGCCAGGGTTATTGGTTTTAACGTTAAAGCGAGCGCTCAAGTTGAAGATTTGGCTCGCGGCAAAGAAGTAGTCATTGAACAATATGAGATTATCTATGATTTGATCAATAAAATTAAGAAAGAAATGCAGGATTTGATGCAGCCGGAGATCAAGCGAGTTGATTTGGGCCGTTTGAAAGTGTTAGCCGTCTTCCGTTTTGAAGGCGATGGTCAGGTAGTTGGCGGCAAAGTTCTAGATGGCAGCATCAAGGCCGATTGTCAGCTAGAAATCGTGCGCAACAAAGAAATTGTCGGGCAGGGTAAATTATTAAAATTACAATCAGGCCGGCAAGATGTCAGCGAAATTTTAGTTGATCAGGAGGGGGGATTACAAGTCGGCAGTCAAATTATTGTTGAGGTTGGCGACATTCTTCAAGCTTATCGCGAGGACAAATTATTTAAGAAAATGTAATTATGGCGACAGACAACAGGCGGTTGAATGATTTATTGCGACAGAAAATAGCCGAGCTAGTTAACCAGCTGGTTGAGTTTTATGATGGCTTAATCACCGTCTCTTATGTTGATTTAAGCGGTGACGGCCAAGAGGCCAAAGTCGGCGTTTCGGTTTTACCGGTTGGCTTGTATGGAACAGCTTTACGGCAATTGCGCAAAAATTCGGCTGAAATAGCTAAGCGGGCGGCCCGAGCCTCCCGCCTTAGCAGAACACCGCGAGTTGTCTGGTTAATTGATGATACCGCCGAAAGAGCTGCTGATTTAGATAGAGCTATTGGGCAGGTTGATTAATTTATGGACCAGACGCCAGCTAAGCAAGCTTGGCAAGTGTTGCGTCAAGCTGAAAAATGGTTGATTATCGCCCATTACAACCCCGATGGTGACGCCTTGGCGTCGGTCAATATTTTTTTGGAAATAGCTGCTCAACTAGGTAAGCCAGCGCTGGCCTATTGCGCTAACCAGCCAAGCGATAACTTTGGTTTTTTGTCTAAGGTTGGCCAGCTTACCGATCAACTTGACTATGAACAATTTAAGCAGTTTTCGGCCATAATCGTGGTTGATTGTGGTAGTGCTAGCCGGACCAAGCTAGCTGATTGGCTAAAACAAGATTTACCCGGGCAGACAATTATTGAATTTGATCATCATGAGCCGCAAGACAATTATGCCGATATTAGTTTTAAAGAAAGTCGGTCGGCAGCTACCGTAGAGGTGATTCATGATTTTTTAACGGCTATCCGCTGGCCAATTAACACTGAAATTGCTAGATCAATCTTGACTGGTTTAGTTACTGATACTGGAAACTTTTTACACTCCAACACCACCGAAAAGACCACTAAATTAGCGGCCAAGATGATGCTCTTGGGCGCGCGCTTGCCGAAGATTATTAATCAAACACTGGCTAGTAAGAATTTAGCGGTCATGCGACTATGGGGGCGCGCGTTAAGTCGTCTAAAGATTAACCCCGATTATTTATTAGCAGTGGTGATTATTCGGCAGGAAGATTTAATTGAGTTCGGGTTAACAAGTGATGATTTGTCGGGCTTAATTGGGTTGATTAATAGTCTTCAGGGGGTGACTGGTAATTTGCTTTTGGTTGAAACCGATGATGGCCAGCTTAAGGGCAGTCTAAGAACTAATCAGGCTAGCGTTGACATGTCTTTCTTGGCCAGTCTTCTCGGCGGCGGCGGTCATCAAAAAGCGGCTGGTTTTACTATTCTTGGAAAGATTATTGACAACGACAATCAACTGGTTGTCGCTTAGTGAATATTTTTGAAATAAGCAATCTGTGCTATAATCAAGTTATTAATCTTAATAATTATATGGAAAAAATTCTTAAGGCTATCCGTGGTGGGCTAAACAAAATGATTGTTAGTTTAACAATTGTCGGTGTTTTGCTCTTGATTCTAAGCTTCTTAACGGTTTGGACCGAATTTATGGCCAAGTTGGTGCTGGGCATGGTTATTTTATTGTTGGCTTATGCGCTTTTGTCCACCGCTTATCGTTTGTGGAAGTTCAATCAAGATTTGAATAATTTTTGGAAAATAAAAAAATAAGCTATGGCAAAAAATAAGATAAACAAATCAGTTCGGCGTTGGTTGATTATAGCCTTGGGGGTCGTGATTTTGGCGGCTATAAGCTGGTGGATTATTGCTAGCCGCCAGCCAATCAATATGGACGAGCTGGGCCGAGACAATCTGTATCATTATCGTAATCAAGAGCTTAATTTTAGTTTGGATTTACCGGAGCAGTTCATTTATTATCAAACCGAAAGAACCAATTCGGCCGATTATCAAGAGATTAAGTTCTATGTGCCGACTAGCGACCCGGATTATCTTTATGAGGCTTTGCCAAGCTATGCTAAACCAATTATTGTCAGAATTTATGATGAAAAAGCCTGGAATGATTTAAGTGATAACGAGGAAAGCAAGAGTGACTTTCAAAAAATTACCGTTAAAGATGGCAAGGTTTATTTAATTTGGTTTTGGGAACGTCAGCCCAAAGATTGGCAAGACAAGTGGAGTGATGAAATGAAGGCGTCTATCAGCCAGTCATTGAAATAGCCAATAAACAATAATAAAACACCCTGAAGTCAGGGTGTTTTATTATTGTTTAAGCTGTTCAATGTGCTGTTTTTTCCGTATAATATAAATATGAAAACCAACAAGGAAAAACTAGTGGTTATTGATGGTAACGCCGTTATTTATCGGTCGTTTTATGCAGTTCAATCGGGTTTGTCTTATAACGGTCAGGCCACCAACGCTGTTTATGGGTTTTTTAGCATTTTATTTAAAGTTATTAATGAATTACAGCCGCAATATTTATTGGTTGCCCTCGACCGTCCTGAGCCAACTTTTCGCCACCAACTATCCGCCGACTATAAAGCGCAGCGTGCTAAGCAGCCGGATGAGCTATATAGCCAGATTCCTATCATCAAGCAGTTGTTAAAAACTATGACAGTGCCAGTTTTGGAGCTGGCTGGCTATGAGGCCGACGATATTATCGGCACCGTTGTTAATAAGGTGCCGCAGGGAGTCCAGGCTTATATTGTCACCGGCGATAAAGACAGCTTTCAGCTGGTTAATAATCAGACTAGTGTTTATTGGTTAAAGCAAGGACTACAAAAGACAGTCATCTTGGATCAGGATGGAGTCAAACAGGTTTTAGGATTAGAGCCGCGACAGGTGGTTGATTATAAAGCTTTGCGAGGTGATCCTAGCGACAATATTCCCGGCGTTCCCGGTATTGGTGATAAAACAGCGCTTGATCTATTAAAAACTTTTGATACTCTTGATAAATTGCAAGAGACCTTGGCTGACGATTTGGTAGACGAACGAATCAAGCCGCGCTGGCGGCAATTAATTAAGGACAACCAAGCCAGCCTAGATTTAAGCCAGCGATTAGCAACGATTGATTGTGATGTGCCGCTGGATTTTGTTTGGCCAGTGGTTAAATTTGGTGACTTTGATATTATTGCTGCTCGCCAAGCTTTTCTGGATTGGCAGTTACGCAGCTTAATTCCGCGTCTGGAAAAACTAGCTGATCAGCCGAATAAAAGCGTTGCTCAACAGCCGGCGACAGCTAAATTGCCGGTTATTGCCGTCAAAAGCATTGATGAATCAGCTAGATTAGCGGCGGAGTATTCTGGAAAAACTATTAGCCTATTGCCATTATGGGAAGGCGAGCGATTGATTAAATTGATTTTAAGCGATTCGGGGCAATTATTGGAATTTACTGTTGCTGGCCCAGCTCAACAGGGATTATTTCAGGGTGATGTTGCTGAATTAGCAGACACCATAAAGCCATGGCAACAGATTTTTGAGAACAAGCAGATAAAAAAAATAATTTTTCAGTCTAAAGAGGTTGGCAAATTTTTAGCCAAATCGGCCATCAAACTGGCCGGTCTAGCCGGCGATCCGTTGTTGGCCAACTATTTGCTTAATCCTGGGGCCAGGCAAGATAGCCTGATTGATATTGGACAGCAGGTTGGTTTTAGCTTGGAGCCGGCAGCCGATTCATTAAAAATGGCGGACAGCTATTATCAAAACTGTGGCCAACTGGAGGCTATTCATCAAAAATTAGTGGAACAATTAGGAGCCAACGGCTTGTTAGATATTTATCAAAAAATTGAATTGCCCTTAACTAAGGTTTTGGCGGCAATGGAACTTAACGGCATTAAGGTTGATCAAGCTTGGCTAGCCGGCTTGGCGGGTGAATGGCAGACCAAGCTCGCCGAACTCACCCAAAAAATTTATCAACAGGCTGGACAGGATTTTAATATCAATTCGCCTAAACAACTGCAGGTAGTTTTATTTGATGATTTGAAATTGGTCAGTAAAGGCTTATCTAAGACTAAGAGCGGGCCGTCAACCGATGCGGCAAACTTACAGAAATTACAACAGCAACACCCAATAATTGAGCTAATAATTGAATATCGTGAATTATCTAAACTGCTTAATACCTATGCCTTGGCTTTGCCAAAATTAATTAACCGCGATGATGGTCGGTTGCACGCTAATTTTCAACAAGCAATAACGGCAACGGGGCGATTATCGGCGAGTGAGCCGAATTTGCAAAATATCCCGACTAAGACGGAAGTTGGTAAAAAGTTACGCCAAGCCTTTATTGCTGATCCGGGTTGTCAGCTGATTAGCTTTGATTATTCACAGATTGAGTTGAGAATTATGGCTAGTCTAGCCAATGAGCAGGGGATGATTGCTGATTTTGTCGCCGGTCAAGACATCCACCTGGCCACAGCAGCCAAGATTAATGACATTCCTCTTGATCAAGTCAGCGACCAGCAGCGGCGGGCAGCCAAGGCGGTCAATTTTGGCTTGTTATATGGTCAAGGACCGCACGGTTTGGCGGAAGCAACCGGACTCAGTTATGGCGCGGCCAAGGACTTTATTGATCAATATTTTGTTGTCTATCCACGCATTGCGGAGTATATGAATGAAGCCGTTGATCAAGCCCGTCGCTTGGGTTTTGCGGCGACTGTTTGGGGTCGGCGCCGCTATCTGCCCGACCTGGATAGTCCTAATCAGTCTATTCGTCGAGCTGCCGAGAGAATGGCTATTAACTTGCCGATTCAGGGGACAGCCGCCGACATTATGAAAGCGGCGATGATTGCGGTTGATGATTGGCTGGCCGATAATTTTGATCAACGACAAGCCAGGCTCATTTTACAGATTCATGATGAGATATTAATTGAGGCGGCCAGCGAAAAGGTGGACAAGATAATAGCGGCAGTGCCAAAATTAATGACCGATGTTATTGATTTAGCGGTCAGCTTAGCGGTCAGCACTAAGACTGGCTTTAATTGGGCTGAATTATAAATATATGATGAATTGGCAAAATTATTCTGGTAAGCGGATTGCTGTTTTGGGTCTTGGCTCGGAAAATGAGGCGCTAATTCTGTGGTTAGCTGCCCAAGGCAAGATGATGGATATTACTATTTATGATCGCCGTCCACTTGAGACTATTGCTGAAAAGAAAGAAAAAATTATGCGCGCCGTTGGATCGCTAACAGTTAGCTGGCGATTGGGTGAGCAATCTGAGGATAGTCTAGAGGATTATGATGAGTTGTGGCGATCACCAGGTTGGCCGATTTTTTGTCCGCAAGTTCAGGGAGCTTTGCAAAATGGACGAAGGTTGAACAGTCCGATGAATTTGTTTTTTGAGATTTGTCCCCGACAGCAAATTATCGGCGTTACCGGCAGTAAAGGCAAGGGGACGACTAGCAGCCTAATTGCCAATATTTTGGAATCGGCTGGTCAGTCAGTTTTTTTGGGTGGCAATATTGGTGTGCCGCCGTTCTCTTTTATTGATAAAGTTACTGAAAACTCCTGGGTAGTTTTAGAGCTGTCCAGTTTCCAGCTAGAAGACCTGAGATATAGTCCGCATATCGCCGTTATAACCAATATTTATGAAGAGCATTTGGCTCCAGCCGACCCGCTCAACCCTAATTATCACAGAACGCCAGAAGATTATTGGTTGGCTAAACAGCAAATATTCCGACACCAAACCAGCGGAGACTGGCTGGTGGCCAATCAAAAATTAAAAGATATCTTAGATATTAATCTAATTAATGGCCAGCTCAAGTTTTTTAGCAAACTAGATTGGCCTAGCCATTTGGTCGGGCAACACAACCAAGAGAATATTGCCGCTGCTCAGGCGGTGGCCGAGATTATCGGTTTGTCAGAAAAGATTAGTCAGCTAGCAGTGGCTAATTTTAAGGGACTAGAACATCGTTTGGAATTTGTAGCCACCAAAGATGGGGTTAGCTATTATGACGATAGTTTCGCTACCAACCCAATCGCGACCATGATTGCCGTCAAAGCTTTTGATCGTCCAGTTGTTTTGTTGGCCGGTGGGGCTGACAAGGGTAATGATTTTAGGCCATTAGCCCAAACAATCGTCGAGCGCTCAGTTAAAGCGGTGGTTTTATTTGATGGTACTGCTTCGCCACGAATTAAGAGTGATTTGTTGGCGGCTGGTTATTCGGAGGACATGATTTTGCCCGCCAACAGCATGACCCGGGCGATGCAGCTAGCTAAGCAAAAAGCCGCTGACGGCGACATAGTCCTATTGTCAACGGCTTGTGCTAGTTTTGGTATTTTCTCTAATTATAAAGAGAGGGGTAATTTGTTTAAGCAAGCGGTTTAGGCCCGACTAGTTTTTCAAAAGCTTCTTTTTCAATTGTTTCCTTGGCCACTAATTCTTGGCTGATTTTGTCCAATTCAGCTCGATGTTGTTGAATAATATGTTCGGCCAGACCGCGTCCAGCCTGGATAAAGTGGCTTATCTCTTGATCAATTTCTTCGGCAATTTTTTCACTATAGTCGCGCTGTTCATGAATTTCTCGGCCCAAAAAAATCATTTCTTCTTTTTGGCCGAAAGTCCGAGGCCCAAGTTTATCGCTCATACCAAAATCAGTGACCAGTTTTCTAGCTAGATTGGTGGCTCTTCGTAAGTCAGATGTAGCGCCAGTGGTAACCTCGCCATAGATTGCTTGCTCGGTCAGATAGCCGCCAAGCAGAACAGCTATCTCTTCCAAGAATTCCTGTTTGCTTTGGAGGTGTTTATCGCGATCAGGCAACTTTAGAGTATAGCCGCCAGCTTGTCCGCGAGCGATAATGGAAATTTTATGAACTTGGTCGGCGTGAGGCAGATAATGAGCAACTAGGGCGTGACCAGCCTCGTGATAGGCGGTAATTGATTTTTCTTTATCGCTGAGGATGCGGCTCTTTCTTTCTGGCCCCAGCAAAACCTTTTCAATGCTCATTAGCAACTCTTCATTATCAATAACTTTCTTGTTTTTAGTGGCGGCCAAGATGGCGGCTTCGTTCAGAACATTAGCCAAGTCAGCGCCGCTGAAGCCGGGAGTTCGTTGGGCTACTAGGTGCAAATCGGCGTTTTTGGTCAGCGGCTTATTAGCGGCATGGATTTTTAAAATAGCCTCACGATCTTTGAGGTCTGGTTCATCTAAAACAACTTGGCGATCAAAACGGCCTGGTCGCAGTAAAGCTGGGTCAAGCACGTCCGGCCGATTGGTGGCCGCCATAACAATCACATTGGTGCCAACCTCAAAGCCGTCCATTTCTACTAGAATTTGGTTGAGCGTTTGCTCGCGTTCATCGTGCGACCCGCCCAAGCCAGCGCCGCGTCGACGGCCAACGGCATCTATTTCATCAATAAAAACAATACAGGGGGCGCTTTTCTTAGCTTTTTTGAATAAGTCGCGGACCCTGGAAGCGCCGACACCGACAAACATTTCGACAAACTCTGAGCCGGATAAGCTGAAGAAGGGAACATTAGCCTCACCGGCAACAGCTCTAGCCAATAGGGTCTTGCCAGTACCGGGGCTGCCAAGCAATAATACCCCCTTTGGTATTTTGGCGCCGAGATCGGTAAATTTTTTGGGCTGACGTAAGAATTGAACAACTTCTTGCAATTCTTCTTTAGCCTCTTTAACTCCGGCGACATTCTTGAAGGTAATCTTATTTTTGCGACGATCAATTTCTTGAGCAGTGGTTTGGCCAAAACTGATGGCCCGATTATTAGCCCCCTGTGCTGAGCGCATGACAAAATAAAAAAGGCCGATAATTAAGACTAGCGGTAGCGCCAATGGCAATATGGTGGTCATTAACAAATTACTGGTAGTGTTGTTCTTGACCTTGATATTGATGGCGGCCATTTTCCCCGGAGCGACTTCAAAATTGCGCAGTAATTGGCTCAGGCTCTCGCCCGGCTCTTTAACGGCAACTTGTCGGCGATTGTCTTTCAGATTAATATCTAAGGTGTCACCATCAATAGTGATAGCTGAGATTTGGTCATTATTGATTTCTTGAACTAAGGATTCCAGGCCAATTCTTTCTGTCTTAGCGGATCGGCCGTTATATAGACTAAAAAGATAACTAATGCTTAGAAAAACGATGAGGACAAGAAAAAAGTTCTTTAGTAGGTTTTTCATAGGGGAGATAAGTTTTAGTTACTTTAGTATAGCCCAAGAATAGTGGTTTGACAACAATAAAACCGCCTTTAGGCGGTTTTATTGTTGCACCGAGAGCGTGCCTTATTCGGCCGGTGTTTCTTCGGCCTCTACCTTTTTAGTAGTTTTTTTGGCTGGCGCCTTCTTGGGTTTGGCGTCCGACTCAGTCTTTGGTTCTGATTCAGCGGCTGCTTTGGCGTTTTTCTTAGTGGCCTTCTTAGTTTCTTCGGTGGTTGATTCAGCTAATTCTTTATTATCCTGATCGGCCTTACTCTTTTTAACCACATTAGCTAATCCTAGGCGGTGGCTATCTGGCTCTAGGGAAATAATGGTAAACTCGGCTTGAGTATTGGGGGTGTAGGCGTCAGTGATTTTTTGTCCAGGATTTAAGGACAATTGGCTGATATGGGCCAAGCCATGAATATCGTTATCTAGTTCAACAAATAAGCCAAAAGGATTAACTTTTAAGACTAAACCGGTAACTTTCTGGCCAACAGCATATTTCTTGGCAACATTTTTCCAAGGATCATCAATCAGTTTTTTAGCTGATAAGAAAATCTTGGAACCGTCAATAGAAATAATTTCCGCTTTAATGGTGTCGCCAATCTTGTAGAGCTCGTTGATATCATCAATTCTTTGCCAAGCTAGTTCGCTGATATGGATCAAGCCCTCTAGATTGTTGTCAAAATTGATGAATAGGCCGAAACCGGTGATGGCGGTAATAGCGCCTTCAACCACGCTGCCGACTTGGTAGCGGGAAATTATATCTTTTTGTTTATCCTGCCAAGCATCTTTTTCGCTGACAATCAATTTCTTCTCTTCTTCATCTAAGGTCATAACTCGGACCTCTAGTTCTGTGCCGACTAGGGTCTTTAGTTTTTCTAAAATCTTGGTCTTGTCGCCGCCGCTAACACGAGGATAATTCTCTGGAGCCAATTGAGAAACCGGCAAGAAACCGGTAATTTGTCCCAGCGAGACGATTAAACCGCCCTTATTGGCATCTAGAACGCGAACCTTCATGTTGGTCTTGCTAGAATAGCTCTCTTGTAAGTTGACCCAAGCTTTTTGTTCACCAGCGTGGCGGAAGGATAGTTCTAGTTCGCCATTTTCGTTATCAGTATCAATAACCGTGGCTTCAATTTCCTCACCAGCCGGTAGTTTGGCGTAATCGCTAGCATCAAAATACAGTTCACGACCGCGGATAATACCGGTCATGACGCCATTGATATCCAGTTTGACCTCTGATTTTGAGGCTGAGATGATTTTGCCAGTGATAGTGTCGCCAACCTGAGGGATAGCTAGCTGATCGTTTTCCAGCAATTTAGCAAATTCACTGTTGTCGTTAGTCTGATTCATAAAAAAATAACTAGGCTATTCACCTAGTGTTACAATTAACTTCCAACCAAGATGTCTCCCTTAGTTGAAGCCTTTTGGCCACCTGATACCAAAAGTTTTTAATAGGTGTGTAGACATAATAAGTTATTATTCCCAAAAAAGCAAGCCCCTGTTTTCCAATAATTTTGTCAGCTATTTTTGGGCTTATATAAAACAATAAACTGCAAAAAGTGGCCGCTAAGTATTGACAAATTTTGGTAGCTGTGATAATATTACAAATCCCTGTAATGCTACCCATGCTTAATTAATTTACAAAAGCTAAGGCTTAAGGGTTTTTAGGTTAACTAATTTTATGGATTATTCGCGGTCTAAGATCCGCTTGTTTAATAAAAAACAAACTAGACAAATCAGTTTGTGGTTGGTGACAGTTGTCGCCTTTGAGTTATTATTTTTTCCATGGCCAACCCTGGCCGCCGATCAGTCGGACCAACAGCCGGTTTTGACGGCCGAGGCGCTCAGTTTTGATTTGGAAGCTAATAATATTGTGCCGCGTGATTTGGCTGGTGATCGTTGGTCACTGCGCTTGCCTCAAGACGAAATCGTTGTTGAAGATAGCCGGAAAACTAACGGGCAATTCAGCGGCCGATTAACTAAGAGTCGTAAGGTGGTTTTGACGGCCTACAACTCGGATAAGGCACAGTGCGACGACAGTCCTTGTATTACGGCTAGCGGCTTTAATGTCTGCCAGCACGGAATTGAAGATACTGTTGCCGCCAATTTTTTGCCGTTGGGCGCCAAGATTAAGATTCCGGCTTTGTTTGGTGATCGGGTCTTCGTTGTCCGCGATCGGATGGCCAAACGTCACCAGAATAGAGTGGATATTTGGATGAAAGACTACGGCTCAGCGATTAAATTTGGCATTAAGACGGCGACTATTGAGATCTTGCCATCGGAATTGGCCTATAAATAAACAATTGCTTTAACCGTTAAAATATGAAAAAACACCCCGTTTGGGGTGTTTTTTCTGATAAGCCAAATAGAATTATTTTTTGGTTTTTTTCTTCGCCTTAGGTTTAGCTGCGGCGACTGGCTGGCCGACATTGAGCCGTTTCTGCAACCGTGATTTTTTACGGCTGGCGGTGTTTTTCTTGATGACACCTTTTTTAACGGCCTTGTCCAGGGTTTTGATGGTTTGTTTAACCATATCTACGGCTTCGGCGGTTTTGGCGTCAATAGCTCGGCGGCTGCCTTTAACCATTTTTTTAATCTCTTGGCGCACCTGTTCATTACGAGCGGTGCGGCCTTTGCCTTTACGCAATTCCTTTTTGGCTGATTTTAAATTAGGCATAATTTGAATTAACCGAATAAATTCGGAGTATGAGAGCGATTATTAATGTATCACGATGATGGTTTTTTGGCAAGACGGATTAGTTTCGGCCAGCCAGTCAGCAAGAGAGATCCTAAAATAATTAATAATAGGCTAAGCCATTGCGGCCAGCGCCAACCCCATAGTATCCAGGTGGGGTCTTGGCGGAAAAACTCCATAATAAAACGAGTGGCGCCGTAACCAAGCAAGTAAACGCCGATTATTTTACTAGCCAGCACTTGTCGCCGGCTTAGTTGGTAGAGTAAGATTGCCAGCAATAGACAAGCGATTGATTCATAAAGAAATAATGGCTGGTAATGGCTGGCAGTGATACTGTTAAGCGGTCGATGCCAAATATCAATAGGGATAGCCCAGGGTAAAGTGCTTGGCTGCCCAAAAAGTTCTTGATTAAAAAAATTACCCCAGCGACCAATGGCTTGGCCTAGGGCTACACCAGGAATCAGCCAGCCAGCTAATTGCCAGAATGACCAGTGTCGTTGTCGACAAGTCAGCCAGAGGGCTATTAGGCCACCAATTAGGCCACCGTGAATAGCTAGTCCACCCTGCCAAACTTTAAAAATGTTTAAAATCTGCCCAGAGTAATCTGACCAATGGACAAGAACATGATAAAGACGAGCGCCGATTAAGCCGCTAATAATAATATTAAAACCCAGGTCCAAGAGATTATTAATAGGCCACTGGTGTTTCTTAGCCAATCCCCAAGTTAAAAATCCGGCTGCCAGCATAGCTATAACCATAATTAGGCCATACCAATAGAAGTTAATCGGACCTAGCGTGAAGATAGTGGACGATGGTGGAGTAGTGAGCCAGTACATAAAGTATGTTAATAGAGACAGTATATAGGTTTTTGGATAAAAAAAGAAACCAAGCTCTGGGTAGCTTGGCTAAATTTGGTTGGAGGGGTGTCCGGGGGGCTGTTAGTATGTGTAGCCCCTTCCGATGTTCTCATAGTTATCAGGATCCCAGTCCTGATTTGTTTGGAACTGGACCTTCTTGTTGTCAAGGCCGAGTTCAAACAGTTGTGACTTCAGCTCAGTTTCGTTACTGACTGAGCCAATGATGAGCTGGGCATTATGATATTGTGCCAGCTTAACAAAATCTTTGACGTTTTCTGCTGTGGGGTCCAGCAGAACTATCTGGCCCAGGTCTTGGTCGTCTATATATGCGTTGGCTAGACGAGCGGTCTCGTTAGATACTCTGCTGAGACCACTATTATAGATCTTGTTTATCGCCTCTGCGTAGGCAATGTTGTTGTTACCGTCGATGACTAGCGTTTTTGGGGTTGTGCCCAGTATTGCTACAAGGGCAAATGTCGACATAGCAATCATTATAATAATCAGGACTTTCATCATGTCTTTGACTTTCGTCTTCATTTCCTTTATTCCTTCCATTTTTCCTCCCGGAGTTTTTTATTTGATTTTTTTAAACGCCCACTTGAGCAGGGCGATCAATATAACCAAACTGATTGCTATACTGACTAGCGGTTGAACCGCAATCAGCAGGTTTTCTAGGGCCTGCTCGATGATTTCTGGTGAAATCATAGCAATGACAACTAGAATAGCCACTAAAGTTCCCAGTGTCCGGCGAGGTGTGCCGAACAAAAACTTGATCCATTTATCCATTTGTTGGGTCTCCCTTTTTTATTTAATTTTTCAAGTGCCATCCGATGTTTTTATGATAGCATATTATTGCATTTTTGTCAATCAAAAACGGTCACCGCTAGGGGTGGCCGTTTTTATGATGAAATTATTTTGTAGCAACTATTTCTTGCGTGGCCTGAATTTACCAAGAGCCAAAGTAGTTTTGACTACTGTGTCGGGATTGAGTGATATACTATCAATACCGCAGGCTAGTAGGAACTGGGCGAAGTCAGGGAAATCGCTAGGGGCCTGGCCGCAGATGCCAACCTTGGTGTGGGTTTTTTGGCCAACCTCAATTAGGAACTGAATTAAAGATTTGACTGAGGGATTCTTTTCATTAGAAGCTCCGGCAATATTAAGATTGCCGGCGTCGCGATCAATACCTAAGGCTAATTGGGTCAAGTCATTGGAACCGATAGAAAAGCCGTCAAAGACTTTGGCAAAATCATTGGCTAACAGAATGTTAGTCGGAATCTCGGCCATAACATAAACCTCTAAGCCGCCCCGGCCCTGCTTGAGGCCGTATTTAGCCATAGTTTTAATAACCAATTTACCTTCTTCAATGGTGCGGCAGAAGGGCACCATTACTTTGAGGTTTTTAAGGCCAAAATCTTCGCGGACCTTCTTAAGCGCTAAGCATTCTAAAGCAAAAGCTGGCTCAAATTTGGGGTCGTAATAACGGCTGGCGCCGCGCCAACCAATCATCGGGTTGGATTCAATCGGTTCGTAATCTTGACCACCAATCAGGTTGGCATATTCATTGGTTTTAAAATCGGACAAGCGAACAATAACATCCTTGGGGTAGAAAGCGGCAGCGATAGTGCCGACCCCCTCGGCTAGTTTATCAATAAAGAATTGTTTTTTATCAGTATAGCCGACAGTCAAGTCGTCTATTTGTTTTTTAAGCTTGGCATCTTTAATTTTTGAATAATTAATCAGCGCCAACGGATGAATGCGGATAGAATTATTGACGATAAATTCTTCCCGAGCCAGGCCGACGCCATCATTGGGCAAGAACGAGCTAGCAAAGGCGATATCGGGTGAACCGATATTGAGCATTATTTTGCAAGCTGGCCGTGGCAGTTTTTGAATATCAGTTTTTTTAATTGAAAAAGGCAGTTTGCCCTCATAGACAAAACCAGCGTCACCCTCGGCGCAGCTGACGGTAACGGCTTGGCCGTTAGCCAGCTTCTGGCTACCAGTGCCAGTGCCAACCACACAGGGGATACCCAACTCGCGAGAAACAATGGCGGCGTGGCAGGTGCGACCGCCCTTGTCGGTAACAATGGCTGAGGCGATTTTCATAATCGGCTCCCAATCAGGGTCGGTCATTTCGGTAACCAAGACCTGTCCGGGTTTGAATTTGCTGATATCTTTAACGCTCATGATACGGTTGACGAATCCGGCGCCGATACGATTGCCAACACTGCGGCCTTCCACCAAAATGGTTCCGCGTTTTTTAATAATGTATTCTTCTAAAATGTTATAGTTGCGTTGGCTATTGACCGTTTCCGGACGAGCTTGAACAATATATAGCTGCTTGTCGTGGCCATCTAGCGCCCACTCAATATCCATTGGGCGCTTATAGTGTTTTTCAATAGCTAGCCCCCACCTAGCCAGAGATTTAACTTGTTGATCAGTAATGGAATAGCGTTGTTGATCCTTGGCATTGACCGAAATGTCCTTAACTGGGTTGCTGGCGTTTTTGGCGGCATAGACCATTTTAATTTTCTTGTCGCCCAGGCTTTTGCTAATAATGGCCATGGTCGGCTTGAAGACATAAAATTCGTCAGGACTGACTTTGCCCTGAACAATATTTTCACCAAGACCATAAATAGAATTAATAACCACGGAATTGGTGAAACCGGTTTCGGTATCAATGGTAAACATAACGCCGGACGAAGCCAAGTCGCTACGCACCATCTTTTGGATACCAACCGAGAGGGCGATAGAGAAGTGATCAAATTTTTTATCCACCCGGTAAGAGATGGCGCGGTCGGTAAATAGGGAGGCCAAACATTTTTTAACGGCGATTAAAATGTCTTGTTCGCCGGAGACATTAAGATAGGTCTCTTGTTGACCAGCAAAAGAAGCATCTGGTAGATCCTCGGCGGTGGCTGATGAACGGACAGCCACGCTGAGGTTTTTGGTTTTGTAGAGGCCGCCTAGCTTACGGTAGGCAGTGATGATTTCTTTTTGTAAATCTTTCGGTAATTCGGCTGCTAAAATTGCTTGTCGAGCCGCTTGGCCGCGCTTGGCCAAATCAATAACATTGTGGGTATTTAAACCATCCAGAATTTTCTTTAATTTTTGTTGAGTGCCGGTGTCTTTAAGAAAATGGCGATAAGCCTCGGCGGTAGTGGCAAAACCATTGGGAACGCGAATGCCGGATTTAGTTAGTTTTTGATACATCTCGCCGAGCGAGGCGTTCTTGCCGCCGACGACGGGAACATCTTTGATACCTAGCTGATTAAAAAATTTGACATACTTGGCCATGTTGTTGGATTTATTTCCAGCCAGTGCGGCTGGGTAGTCATTAATTATGCAATATCCCCGAGGGGTATTATGGTAGGATTATAACATAAAAAGAGCGGGGCTGACAAACTGCCAAGGGAGTATTGGCGGGCAGCCCTTAGCCTTGACAAAAAGGCCTTTTTGCTTAACAATGGTGTATCAGTTAGCACGGTTGCGCAGGCGTGGTGAAATTGGTAGACACGCATGCCTTAGGAGCATGTGGAGCAATCCTTGTGGGTTCAAGTCCCGCCGCCTGCACTAGTGAATTTATGTTGAATTTTGATCCGACAATTTTACAGACCATTAAGCAGTCCGGCCGTGTTTTGGTAGCTGCCGACATTCAGTCGTCACCCAGCAACGGGGCGGCAGCAATGGCTTTGGTTAGCGGCCTTAATCAGGCTGGTATTCAGGCTGACTTTGTCGCCAATAGTCAGCTAGATGATAATTGGTCGGTTTTGGGCTCGTTTAATCAACCTAATCAGAGCTTGGCCAGCGAAGACTTCATTATTAGTTTAGATTTGAGTCGGACCAAGGTCGGTCAGATTAAATATAAGATTGAGGGTGAGCGGTTGAATTTTTTAATCAAACCGAGCAATGGCCAATTTAAAGAAGAAGATGTTGAGCTGCTAGTCGGCCGGTTGCCTTACGATTTAGTAATTACTGTCGGCGTAGCTGATCCAGAGGTTTTGGGCGATATTTATAATAATAATTCAGCGCTATTTTATCAGACACCGGTTATTAATATTGATTGCCAAACCAAGAACGAAAATTTTGGTCAGATCAATCTGGTTGATTTGGTGGCCAGCTCGGCGGCCGAGGTTGTTTATGATTTATGGTGCGCTCTGCAGTGGCCGCTGACCCCTGATCAGGCCACCTGTTTGTTGGCGGCCTTGATTTATGATACTAAGAATTTTACCACTGCCAAAGCCAGTCCGCAGGTCTTGTTGGCGGCATCTAATTTAATCCGTGAAGGGGCGCGGCGGGAAACTATTGTTAATCAATGGTATTCAGCGGTTGCTTTGCCGACTTTACGCTTATGGGGCAAGGTTTTGTCTGGGCTGGAGCAGGCTGACAATGGACTGGTGTGGTCTAAATTGGACGTTGGCAATGAAATGGTTTCAGAGACAGCTATCAGCCAGGCCGTTGAAAGATTACTGGCCGGATTGCAGGATGCCAGAGTGGTCGCTATTTTTTATAATCTTAATCAATCGCCAGAGCCGACGGTTTCTTTGTCGCTGCTAAAAAATCAGGCATCGCTCAAAGACGTCAATCAATCGCTGAGCCAAACCGGCGGCCAAACCGGCGTAGTTATTTACGCTAACGGGGCAATGAATCTTCGAGAGTGGCTGCAGGAATTTAGTCCAATCAGCCATGGCCAGATGATTGCTTTCAAGAGTAACTTGCCGACATCGTCAACAATGGAATTGATTTTGCCGCTGTTAAGCCGCCGCTTATCAGAAATAAATTAGCTGTTTGCCAAGGGTCGATTAGTCGGCTATGATATTGATAGATAGGCGCCCATAGCTCAGTGGTTAGAGCACCGCTCTTATAAAGCGGGGGTCGACGGTTCAAATCCATCTGGGCGCACTTGGTTGACAAAATTATGGGCAGCTTTTACAATAAGAACGCTTTGGACGGTTAGCTCAGTTGGTTAGAGCGCTACGTTGACATCGTAGAGGTCACTGGTTCAAATCCAGTATCGTCCACAAAAACAAACCGTGAGGTTTGTTTTTATTTATTGACTCTAATTATTTAAGTTTTTCTGCAAATAGTAGTACAATTAAAGAAGTTTTTATTTACTATATAAAAGAATCTATGAATCATTATTTGGGTGCCTTTAAAAAGTTTGCTACGTTTGTCGGTCGTGCTACAAGATCAGAGTATTGGTATTTTGTGCTGTTTAATGCAATGGCCATGCTTATCTTGGGCATGATCGATCAAGCCATTGCTTCAGGACAGAATAATTGGCTGCTTTCTGGCATATACTATTTAGTAGTTTTGATTCCTGGTCTAGCTTTGTCAGTCAGGAGATTGCATGATATTGGTAAGAGTGGCTGGATGCTGTTGATTATCTTAATTCCGCTTGTTGGTATTTTTTGGTACCTATTCCTACTGCTAACTGATAGCCAACCAGGCGATAATAAATATGGCCCTAATCCAAAGGGGATAAACATTGTCCAGAACAACAATATTGTTCAATAGCTAGCTATTTTCGTTGTTTGGTTAAGGCATAGGCGATAGCCATTAGACCAAAGCCAGCCATCAAGCCGACTACCCAGGTTAAGACCGAGGTGGTCGGCTTTTTGTTAGCCGTTAAATCCAAGGTTGTCGTAGCGGCTGAGCTGGTTGCCAGATTCAGTTTAATGACATCGCTGGGTTGGCGCGGCACCAGGCGATAGCCGTTATTGTCCAGAGCCAGGCCAGTGATCTGATAGGTCTGGCCGACTGTAAAATCGCTATTTTTAAGCCCGGAGCCAGTTTTTAATTGGACCAACAATTCACCAAAATCATCGGTCAAATAAAGAGTTGACTGGTTTTTGGCCGACAGTTTGCCGGTAAAAACAATCAATTGGCTAGTGGCTAGTTGGCCAATATCTTGGGTAGTGATGGTTTTGGCAGTCAGCGGAGCGGCGGCGGCCATGGTTTTGATGTCTTGCTGATTTTTGATGTTTAATTTGGTTTCTTGGGTGGTGGAGACCAGCTGGCCGGTCGCTTCAATGGAACTGCCGAGAGTCAGCTGCGGCCATAATTTGTAATAGCAATAGATTTTTAGGCCGCCGGAATTGTCGGGATAGGTGATGTATAAATATTGGCTAGATAATTGATAGGGCAAGGCAGTGACAACACCTTGAACTGTCTGGGTGGTTGTGGCCGTAGAGGAAGGCATTGCGATTAGTGGTGGTTCAGCCTCAGGCGCGACAGATTCAGTTTTAGCGGCTTCATCAGCCCACTGCCAGCCGTCAGGACCGCGCTGGTAAGCCGTGTCTAGCGGAGCCTTGGCATAACTGACAGTATCAGTTAACTGGCCGTCCGGCTGCCATAAGAATAATTCTTCACGATCGTTATTTAAGCTCAGGCCTAATGTTTTAGCCTCAATTGTCCACGATTGCCCAGCCGCTAGCTGGTAAGTTGGCAGATTGATCGGCTTGGTTTGTTTGGTTGTGTCAGCTAGTTGCCACCCAGCCAGATTAATCGTCTGGTCAGTCGGATTGTACAGCGTCAGCGTTTCGGGCGAGCCGCTGGCTGGCCGCGGTCGGATTTCTTGGAATAGCAAAACTGGCTGGCTAGCCGCTTGGGCCAGCTGCCAACTGCTAATCACGACGAATAGAGCGAACGAAATTAAAACTCTTCTGGCCACTGGCCAGAACCCCTCCTGGTAAGACATAGTTTTATGTTAAAGACTAAGCTAGCTTCTTTTTAAATAAATCAACCCACGGAATTTTGACCGGATCAACGCCGTTGAGCAGACCCAAATAATAACTAAGCCAACTACCGAAAGCTAATATTTCTAGAGCCTGTCCCAAGCGGCTAGTGGCCGCGGCTTGGTAATTATAAACTGGCAAATGGTTTTGCTCTAAAACTTCATCAGTTAAAATTAATCGTTTGGTTAGCCGATCAGACAAACCGGTTACTTTAAAAGATAGGGCGGCAACTGTTTCAGAAATATTGGCCGGGAAAGACAGACCCTCCATCGCGTAGTGATTCAGATCGGGGACGGTCAGATAATTAGCTAGATTCTTGCTGGTTTCATTAATTTGGTTGCGCAAAATGTGCAAGTTGCCAGCTAGACAATCCGGTCCGATCAACCAAACTTGGCGACCGCGCAATTGCTGAGCCAGTTGCTTGGCATCATTGTCAGCTAGCAGTGTTTCGGGCCGCCAGTGCTGGTTGGCGGCCTGTAATTCGGTCACCAAGTCCGCGGCCGCTGCTAGGTCAAAATCAAAAAGCTGGCAATTAGACAGTAACCCCAGCAAGCCAAAAATAGCATAACCAAGCCCGAGACGGGGCTGGCCGGAGGGGTTGTGTTGAGGATTAAAAATATAGGCCGGCCAATTATGCTGGCGAGCTTTTTCGGCCAGCTGATTTCCCGGATAGTCGGCGGTAATAGCCGCTAATTGGGCGCCGCGCCGCTGAACTTCATCAATAACGCTCAATGGTTCTTCGGTGGTGCCAGAATAAGTAGAAATAATATAAAGGGTTTGACTATCAACATAACCGGGAACAGTATAACCGGGCTCAATCAATAAGGGAACCGGCAATTTGTCGGCCAGGGCTGAGATGATAAGCCGAGCGCCCAGGTTGGAACCACCCATACCATTGAGCACCACCTTGTTAATCGGTTTATCTAACCTCCAGTTCGGCTGATGACGGAAGTCTTGCAAGACTTGTGATAGCTGGTCGGGCAGTAGAGAAATAGCTAGGCCGACTTGGCCGCTATCTAAAGCTAGACACTCGGTTTGATTATCTAAATTGACCATAGGTGAAATTAAGGGAATAAGTCTGATTATTATAGCAATAATATTGCTCTTTATCAAAAATTGTGATAATTTGACAATAAGATTTTACTCTTCAGTTAATCCTATGTCCGGACACTCTAAGTGGGCGACTACTAAACGCCAAAAAGCCGTTGTTGACGCTAAACGAGGTGCCGTTTTTACCAAAATGAGCAACCTAATTAGTATTGCTGCTCGTGATAAAGGCGGTGATCCAGCCACCAATTTTAGTTTAAGAATGGCGATTGACAAGGCCCGGCAAGCCAACATGCCGAAAGACAATATTGAACGAGCCATTAAGCGCGGCACTGGCGAAGGCGGCGGCAATCAGATTGAAGAATTGGTATATGAAGGCCAAGGTCCGGCGGCCAGTCAATTTATCATTAAATGTGTTACTGATAACCGCAATCGAACCGCCTCAACTATCCGCCATCTGTTTTCTAAAGCCGGCGGCAGTCTGGGGGCAGTGGCTTGGAATTTTGCCGCTCGCGGCGTGGTTCAGATTGCAGCCGAGAATTTAGCTGGTCGGCAAGCCGATTGGGATAACTTTGAGCTGGAATTGATTGATCAAGGAGCCGAAGATATTATTAGCGAAAATGAAGGGGTCACGATTTATACCAATCCCGAAGAGTTGCCAAAACTTAAGGCCTTTCTAGAGCAGCAAGCTATCGCTACCGAGCTGGCCGAAGTGCAGCAGGTGGCCAAAGAAAAATTAATAATCAGCAATCCCGAGGATTGTTCACGGCTGGAAAAATTTGTTGAACTGTTAGACGACTGCGAAGATATTAGCGACTATTATACTAACGCTGAGTGGGAATAATGGCTAAGGCAGCAAGAATTATTATTGGTTTTGATCCAGGCCTAGCTGATACCGGTTTTGGCGTTATTCGGTTAGACGGCTCCAAAACAGATTGCCTGGAGTATGGCTCATTGAAAACTCCGGCTAAAGTGCCATTGCCGGAGCGGTTGGCTAATCTCTATCAACAAGCCAAGGATTTACTGGCTAAGTATCAGCCAGATATTGTCGGCATTGAACAATTATTTTTTTGCCGCAATGTTACCACCGCTTTTCAGGTTGGCCAAGCGCGCGGCGTAGTGATGTTGGCTATTGGCCAGCAGGCGATTTCTTGTTTGGAATTTACGCCGTTGCAGATCAAGCAAGCAGTGACTGGCTATGGTCAAGCCGACAAGCGGCAGGTCCAGAAGATGGTGCAGTTGATTTTACGCCTTAAAGAAATTCCGCGACCCGACGATGCTGCCGATGGTTTGGCTGCCGCTCTTTGCGCCGCTCAAAGCCAGGCGACCTTGCTGGCTAGCAATGATAAGCATTAATAATATGAGACGAATTTTGAGAATTGTCAGCGTTGCCTCCGAAGTGGCGCCGTTTAGCAAAACCGGCGGCCTAGCCGATGTGGCACGCAGTTTGCCCAAAGCGGTCAGTCGCTTGGGTCATCAGGTAATAGTTATCACCCCGCTTTATAGCCGCGTGATTAATAAGCAAAAACATAAACTGAAAGAGATCCTTCATGATATTCAACTAACTGTTGGTGGTCAGGCGGTTACCGTTAATTATTGGCAGGGCTATCTGATGGATGGCTTGCCAGTTTATTTTGTTGAGAATAAGGAATATTTTGGTAATGCGCAGAAGATTTATGGCCTAGCCAACGATAACGCCCGGTTTTATTTGTTTGATGTCGCCGCCTTGCGGCTATTGGAATTGTTGGAGTTCAAGCCCGATATTGTTCATTGCCATGATTGGCAGACAGGGCTGATCCCACAGCTATTAAACAGCCAATTCAAGAAATCGGCGGTTTTGCGCGGGACACGGACGATTTTTACTATCCACAACCTAGTTTTTCAGTTCGGCCATAATTGGTGGCAAACACCGGCCGACAAGAAGGATTTTGGCACCAAGAAATTACCGGATTTCACCAGCCCAGACCTAGAGTATATTAATTTTGCCAAGCGGGCTATTTTGCAGGCTGATGTCATCAACACGGTTAGCGAGCAATATCGGGAGGAAATTATGACCCGTCATTTCGGTCAAGATTTACACCGGGTTTTGCGTAATCGGATAGATCGACTGTTCGGCATTATTAATGGTATTGATCATTTTGATTATAACCCGAGCAATGACGATAATTTGCCAACCAAATATGATTGGCGGTCAGCCATCGCCGGTAAGGCTGAAAACAAGGCCCATTTACAAGAAAAGCTGGGTCTGCAGGTTGATGGTGATGTGCCGCTGCTGTGTGCCACCTCGCGGATAACCTTTCAGAAGGGTTTTAGCTTAATTATGGAAATTATGGGCTGGCTGCTCAAGCGCGATGTGCAGATTGTTGTTTTGGGCGACGGGGATAATCAATATATTAATCAATTAAAAGCTTGGCGCAAAAAACATCCGCGGAGATTGGCTATTTTGTCATACAAGAAAAATCCAAGATTAGAAAGCCTGATTTACGCCGCCAGCGATTGTCTATTGCTGCCATCACACCATGAACCTTGCGGCATTAATCAGCTGATTGCCATGCGCTACGGCTGTGTGCCGATTGTGCGCAATGTCGGTGGTCTGAATGACACGGTCAATAATTTTAACCCGCGAACCAATCGCGGCACCGGTTTTGTTTTTAATAATTTCACAGCGATTGCCCTGTATACAGCTATTATTCGAGCGCTTGAGAACTACCATCATCAGTCCAGTTGGGCTGGTTTGCTCAAGAGAGGGATGAAAACGGCTAGTTCTTGGAAAATTCCGGCGCAAAAATATGTCAATCTTTATCGGCGAGCCTTAAAATAAATTTATGCGCTGGGTCAATGTCCTGCATTTTTATCAACCGCCATTAAGCCGTCCAGAAATTGTTTTGGAGGCGGCTCGTTTAAGTTATCGGCGAGTGGCCAGGGCTTTATTAAAATCGCCAAATAGCCGAGTGACGGTCAATTTTGCCGGCTGCCTATTAGAGCAGCTATTGTTGTTAAATCAGCACGAACTAATTGCTGATTGGCAAAAGTTAGTTACCAGCGGGCAGGTGGAGTTAACGGGTTCGGCTTATTGGCATGCTTTACTGCCAAAGATTAGCAGCGAAGAGCTAGTCAGCCAAGTAATAGCCCAAGAGAAAATATTGGCTCGCCTATTTAAGATTGATCGGCCAGCCGGTTTCTTTGCCCCGGAGTTAGCCTATTCGCCAGGCTTGATCCAATGGTTAGCTCAGCGTGGATATCATTACGCGATTGTTGATGAAATTAGTATTGACGGCCGTTTAGGTTTGCCGAAGCAAATGTTTTATCGCGATCAGGCCTCTGGGTTAGTTTTGGCGGTCAGACAACGCGAGTGGTCCAAGAAATATCCACCAGAAATATTAATGCAGATGGCAGATAATTGTCCACAAGATTTGTTCACCGCCACCGATGGCGAGTTATATGGCCTGCGGCATCGTGATTATCGCGGTAATCTAGAAAAGTGCTGGAATAATCCAGAAATAAGAACCGAGACAGTTAGTCAAGCAATAGCTAATCAAGGCACCATGACAGCAATTAGTCCAGTGGCGGCTTCTTGGGAGAGTTTACCAGCCGAAATAGCGGCTAAACAACCTTTTGCTGTTTGGGATAGTCGCGGTAATCATTTGCAAAAAATGTTGTGGTCGTTGGCTGATTTGGCTCAACAGGCCGCGCAGCGATTTACTGGTGATAGTAACCAGAAATGGGTGGTGCGGCATTTGCATCAGGGTCTCTCTAGCTGTGCTTGGTGGTGGGCGAGCGGCCGCGATTTTGCCTTGTTTGGCTCAGCGGCTTGGGGCCCGGAGGAAATTATTCGCGGGGCTGAACAATTAGCTAAAAGCGTCCGCTCTATTGATAACCCGGCCAGCCGTCCGTGGAAGCAGCAAGCTGATAAAATATTTTGCTCACTGCAGGCCAGAGTCTGGCAACAGCACTGGCAACAGTGGAAGCGTTAATTATATGGCTAGCATTCAGGATATCTTGGACCCGATCAAGGCCGGCCAACTGTTTAATCAGCGTAAAGCCGAGATTGATCCGACCATAACCGGAATAGTGGTAGAGAGGGTTGAGATAATAAAAAGTAATTTTCACCATGAGTATTACAGCTTGGTGGCAGCCTATGATTTAACAGCCAAGCAGAATGGAGCCGATATTAAGCTAACTATTTATTGTTCGGCGCACAGCAGCGAATCGCGCCGTCAGACCTTGGATAATTTGCGTTTATTGTGGGATAAGCAAATAGTTGATAAGCAACTCTTAACCAATCGGCCATTATTTTATGATGCAGATTGCCGCGGTCTGTTTTATGTCGGATTGCCAGGTCGTAATCTTTATCAATATTTTAAGGCCGGGCAGTTAGACCAATTGAATGATTATTTACGGTCAACCGCTGACTGGCTAGCACGGTTGCATAAATTAACCAGGGGTTTCAGGGATTGGCCTGATAGTCGGCAGCAATTTATTGGCCAGGTGGTTCCTGGACGCCAGCGGGCATTAAGTAAGGTTCAGCAAAATTGCCCACAAGAATATAGCCGTTTCGTTAAACTCTATGATGTTTTAGAGAATCGCGAGACTGAGCATTGGCCAAGCCGAAATAATCTGGCGATAATTCATGGTGATTTACACCCAGAAAACATCATCGTTAATCAGCAAAGAGCGGCAATCATTGATTGGGCCGATGCTTCGTTAGGAGACCCAGCCCGTGATTTGGGTTCGTTTATCCAACAGCTAGCCTTTATGGGCCAGCGTCATTTGCCCGATGCTGAGTATTGGCGGCAGGCGCAAGAGTTTTTCTTAGAGGCTTATCAGGCGGCTATCGGCGAAGCAATGGCGGCTAACTGGTTAAAGCGTCTGGAAACTTATTATAATTTTACAGCCTTTCGGACAGCTATTTATTTTGTCACCAAATCAGGACCGGAACCGCAGCGCGCCAGTGGCCTATTAACCGAGGTGGAGTCTAATTTAATTTGATTATATGTTGATAGATTTACAAATTCATTCCATCTATTCCGACGGTTATTTAACGCCAACGGCGGCAGCCAAGTTCTTGGCCAAACAGGGGGTTGCGGTAGCTTCGCTAACCGATCATCACACAATGGCTGGTTGGTCGGAATTCTGCCAAGCTTGTCAGAAATGGAAAATTAAACCGATTCCCGGCATTGAGTTATATGCGCGGCTAAATAATCAGCAGCTTAATCTACTGTGGTATAACCTGCCAATTAATAATCAGCAAGTTAATAAATTATTATTAGCCAGCCAGCGTCATTGGGAAGTTCGCCTGCGCCAGCATTTGCAGAAATTAATCAAAGCTAAATTATTGGTGGAGAATAGTCACCGGGCACTGGAAAAATTCACCAATTATATTCCAACCAACGGCTTGTTAGATGCGCTGTTGCTGGTCCCTGGTAACCGAGCCATTATCGCTAAACAGCTTGGTGACCGTCAGTTTCGTGAGGAGGCGGCCATCGGGCTATTGTTTGGTAATAAAAAGGTTGGTCGTTTGCGCCCGAGCTGTATTGATATTCAGCGGATCATTAAGTTGCGCCAAGAATTAGGCGGACAACTGATTTTATGTCATCCGGCCAAGAGCCGCTCTATTCGCTCCAGTCTTATCGGCCGACTTAAAGATAGCGGTCTAGATGGTCTGGAGATTTTATCGCCGCACCACAGTTTGGGGGCGGTGATGTATGCCCAGGATTTAGCTGAACGATATAACCTAATCGCTACAGCTGGCTCGGATTTTCATCGCTTTGAAGAAGTAAGACGAGGATTGACTAGCGCTTATGATTATTGGCGAGCCGATAGCCGCGATTTGCGTCGGATTCAAGAAATAATCAGTCAATAATTTATGAGAAAAAAAATTAAAGTGTGGTTTTTGTCGGCTGAAGTGGCCCCGCTGGCTAAAACCGGTGGTTTGGGCGATGTGGCTGGGGCATTACCAAAGTCTTTGGCTAAACTCGGCGTTGACGTGCGGGTTTGTTTACCGCTTTACGGCTTGATTGATCGGCGCACTCATAAAATAAAACCGTTAAACACCACGGCTATTGTCCGTTGGTCAACTGCAGTTGAGAAAGTTAGGATTTATCAGACCAGACTACCTGGCAGCCGAGTGCCGGTGTATTTACTGGATCATCCGTTTTTAAATACAGCGACGATTTATCAGCAGCCGAATGACCAGGACGATAAGCCCAATCGCAAAATAGATGATTTGCGTAAGTTTAGTTTTTTTACCAAAGCCGCTTTGGCGGTTGCTGAGGCCCTGCAATTCCGGCCGGATATTATTCATGCCCATGATTGGCACACAGCTCTAGCTAAGCATTTTGTTAGGCAGTGGACAACCAGTTTTTATGAAGCCAGTCAAGTAATCTATACTATTCATAATTTAGCTAATCAGGGCTGGGCCGGTCACGATGTTATCAAATGGGCTGGGCTAAAAAATTGGCAAGGCGATCTCAATTTTATGGCCGAAGGTATTAAAACCGCCGATTGGGTCACTACGGTTAGCCCGACCTATGCTCAAGAGATCTTGAGCCGGCCGTTAGATGCTGGGCTGGGGCGCTATTTGCGGCAACGCCGATCAGACCTATCGGGTATTATTAATGGTATAGACGCCGTGGAGTACAATCCAGCTAAGGATAAAAATTTATTTAAAAAATTTAGCGCTCAGACTTTGGAGCGTAAAAAAATTAATAAGCTAGCTTTACAAAAAGAGCTGGGTTTAAAACAAGGCGCTAACATTCCACTGGCTGGTCTGATTTCGCGATTGGTTTGGCAAAAAGGCTTGGAATTATTTGACCAACAAATGGCCAAGCGCAATTGTCAGTGGGTTTTTTTGGGCACGGGTGAGCCGCGCTATGAGCAGCAGCTGGCAGCGTTAGCGGCTAAATATCCTGATCGGATTAGCGCTCAACTTAAATTTAACGATCGCTTAGCGCATCAGATTTATGCTGCCGCCGATATTTTTTTGGTCCCCTCGCGCTTTGAACCGTGCGGATTAACTCAGATGATGGCTATGCGCTACGGGGCGGTGCCGATTGTGCGATCTACTGGTGGATTAAAAGATACAGTCAATAAAAATAACGGTTTTTTATTTAATAAATTAGCCAAGACCGAGTTTTACCAAACAATTGATAAGGCGCTAGATGAATATACCCAACGGCCAGCAATGTGGCGTCAGCGGCAGCTAGTTGGCATGAACCAAGATTGGTCATGGAATGAGCCAGCTCAGGAATATTTACGGCTGTATCGGCAACTGCTCAAATAAAGATTTTTGTGCTACAATAGATTAATAAACCCCCGTTTATTTTTTAATTTTTTTATATGGCCAACGACAAGAAGTCCAAAAAAGACAAAGAGCTCGCCAGCGTAGACAGCAGCGATTTAGTAGAGAAGCAAAAAGCGGCCGAAGCGGCGATGAGCCAAATTCGCCAACTTTATGGCGAAGGCTCAATTATGAAATTCGGCGATGTCAAGAACACCAACGTTGACGCGGTGACAACCGGCTGTTTATCGCTGGATTTAGCAATCGGTGTCGGCGGCGTGCCCAGAGGCCGGGTGATTGAGATCTACGGACCGGAGTCCAGCGGTAAAACCACCCTGGCTCAGCACATTATCGCCGAAGTCCAAAAGCAGGGCGGCATCGCTGCTTTCATTGATGCCGAGCACGCTTTGGATCCGGAATATGCCAAAAAGATTGGCGTCAATATTGATGAAATGTTAATCAGTCAGCCGGACACTGGCGAACAGGCTTTGGAGATTTTGGAAACTCTGGTTCGCTCTAATGCAGTTGATGTAGTGGTTATAGATAGCGTGGCCGCTTTGGTGCCGAAAAAAGAAATTGAAGGCGATATGGGTGACCTACAGATGGGTTCGCAAGCCCGGTTGATGAGCCAGGCGTTGCGCAAGTTGACCGGTATTATTGCTAAATCCAAAACGATTGTTATTTTTATCAATCAGTTGCGGATGAAGATTGGCGTCATGTTTGGTAACCCGGAAACAACCACCGGCGGTAACGCTCTCAAGTTTTACGCCTCAGTGCGAATTGATATCCGCAAGATTGCCCAGATTAAACAGGGCGAGAAAATGTTGGGCAACCGTGTTAAATGTAAGGTGGTCAAGAACAAGGTGGCCGCACCATTCAAGAGCTGCGAATTTGATATTATGTATAACGAGGGCATTTCTTTGTCTGGCGATATTTTAGATACTGGCGTAGAAATGGGAACAATTACCAAGAGTGGTAATTCTTATAGCTTTGGCGAGGTTAAATTGGGTGTCGGCCGCGAGAGCGCCAAGACTTTCTTGCGGCAGGATAAAGATTTGATGAATAAGATTAGAAAGCAGGTTTTGATTGATTTGGCAGCTAGGCAGGAATAAGGGTTATTATAAGCACAAGTTTTGTTGGTTAATAAAAAAGACCTAGCCGCAGGGTTGGGTCTTTTTATATTAATGAAATGCGGATAAATTTAGTTGACTCTCTCTACGTATTCTTCAGTATCAGTATTGATGCGGATAATATCGCCTTCATTAATAAATAATGGGGCATTAAGCTGAGCACCGGTTTCAATTTCAATTTGTTTCAGGACATTGCCAACAGTATTGCCTTTAACACCGGGTGGGGCGGTGATGACTTTGTATTCAGCTTTGACTGGCAATTCCACAGCCACTGGCCGGCCCTCAAAATAAAGGACAGTCACTTCTAGGCCGTCTTTAAGGAATTTTTCCTTGCCGCCCAATTCTTCTAAATTGATAGCGAATTGTTCATAATTAGCGCTATCCATAAAATTGGCAAACTGCTCGTCGGCATACATAAAAGTGGCCTTGCGTTTTTCCACGTCAGCCTCATCGGCTCGATCATTGCCTTGCCAGGTTCTTTCCAAAACCGAACCGCTAATCAGGTTGCGCAGCTTAGTCTTTAAAACGGCGCCGCCGCGGCCCATCTTGTGATGATCGGCGCGGATAACTGAATAAGGCTCGCCATTAATGGTGATAACCTTGCCGAGTTTGATTTCGTTTAATGACAACATAAGCCAGTCTTAGCGGCGGACAAACATCAACATAGCCATGATGCGGGCCCGCTTGATAGCTAAAGTTAGTTGACGCTGGTGCTTAGCGCAGGTGCCGGTGCGATGTTTGGGCAAAATCTTACCCAAAGCGTTGGCGTAGCGGCGTAGCAGGAAGGTGTCTTTATAATCAATCTCTTTGATGCCATTTTGGCAGAAATAACAAGGTTTGTTGCTATTGCGACTGTTCATAATAAGCAATTAAATAAGTTAGAAAGGAATATTTTCAATCTTGATTTCTTCTTCGGCCGGGTTGTCAGGCAATGACTCTAAAGATGGTTCGTTGCCGTCAGCTTGATCAGGGGTTGGTCCGGAGAATGGCGCGCCGGTTGAACCGGCCCGATCTAGCATGATCAGGTTGTCGGCTACCAATTCGGTCCGATAGCGCTTGGTGTTGTCTTGGGCCAGCCAATCACGGGTCTGCAGTCGTCCCTCCACATAGACTTTGGAGCCTTTGTGCAGGTATTGGCGGCAAATATCGGCTAGGCGGCGCCAGGCGACGATATTGTGGAACTCAGCTTTTTCTTGACGCTGACCAGCTTGGTCTGTCCAGACATAATTGGTAACCACCGTAAACGAAGCAACCGGCTGTCCGGTGGTGGTGTTGCGGATTTCCGGATCACGAGTCAAGTTGCCGATGAGCATGGCTTTGTTTAGATCCATAGGCGTAATTTAGAAGATTAAGATTTTATTTGACGATTGGTTCTTCATTAATCAAGGTATCAATCTTAGCGTCAATATCCTGATCATGTTTTTTGGCCACTTCTTCACTGTCGCTAGCTGGAGCGGCAACCTCTTTTTCCGGGTTATTCTTCTTGGCCTCGGCCTCGGTTTTGTCTGACTGCAGCTTGGCTTCGCGTTTGGCGATGTCTTCTTTAGCGGCTAGAATTTCTTCAACAGTTCGTGGTTGGCGTTTGACAATCTGGTGGCGCAAGATATCGCTAGATAAGCGCAAGAAGCGCTCAACATCAGCGATTTTATCAGCGGCCAAGTCGCACTCCACTAAACGATAATAACCGAACTGGAAACCCTTGATCGGATAAGACATGCGGCGTTTGCCCCAATTTTCACGATAAACGATAGTGCCGTTGTTGGCGGTAATCAGATCCTCAATTTTTTGAGCAATCGGCTCGGTTTCTTCAGCGGTGAATTTGTTGGAAACAATGTACAACAATTCATAGCGCGGCAACCGAGAGCTTTTGTTTTTAGCCATAAGTAATGG
>CAYOAH010000004.1:35699-49798 GCA_964401905.1 uncultured Gammaproteobacteria bacterium | reverse complement strand
AACAAAATTCAACTATCTCTTGGGTTTTTTGTTGCCGCTCTAAGTTTTTTTGATTTAAATCATCAGCCAATTGGGCCGCTTCGGCTTGGTCGGTGGTAGTTAGCAAACGATAAGCAGTATTGGCGTGATCCAGACGACCAGCCACATTAATCCGCGGCGTTAATTGCCAGCTAATATTCCACTCATTAACTTCCCCGGTGATTTGGGCTACTCGAGCTAATTCACGCAAGCCGACTCGCCGCCATTCATTTAGCACCTCAACACCTTGCTTGACCAGTTGGCGATTCTCGCCGGCCAGCGGCACGCAATCGGCAATCGTCCCTAGGGCCACCAAATCAAGACAGCGGCGCTCCAAACTTTGTTTTTGAGAACTATCCAAAGTTGAGCGCTGCAGCAGCGCCTGGACCATTTTAAAAGCCACGCCAACTCCGGCTAAAAACTTACAGGGATAATCTTCTTTAGCCATTGTCGGATCAATTACTAAACAGTCTGGCCAATCGGCTGGATCCGGTGATTCGCGATGATGATCAGTGACAATTATTTCCAGCCCCTTGGTTTTGGCATAAGCTATCTCTTCTTTATTACGAATGCCGGTATCAACGGTGATAATTAATTTAGCGCCAGCGGCTGCTAGTTCATCAATAGCCGGCTTATTCAAGCCATAACCCTCAGTAACACGATCCGGCAACCAAATTCTGGTCTTAGCTTTCAGGGTGGCCAGAGTTTCCAGCAAAATAGTGCTGGCGGTTACGCCGTCAGCGTCATAATCACCATAAACAACAATTAAATCGCCGGCCTTAATGTGGCTAACAATCAATTCAACGGCAGCTTCTAATTGGCTCAGCCGTCCTGGCGAGCAATCAAGCGATTCTAAACCCAAAAACTGACGGATCACCACCGGATCAGTCAAGCCTCGATTATATAAGATTTGTTCCACAATCTCCGGCAGGTTCAGCTCGGCCAACTTGGAGTTGCGGTCAGCCAAAGCCGGCGCCACCTGCCAGAGGCGCTCGGCCGCCATACTAAAAACCAATGGCTACGGTCCAAGCGACCATGGAAATAGTTACAAAAGCGCTGATGATAATCCAAATCACTTTAATAACTTGCCGCCTGGTCACTTTTTTCTTCTTTTTGCTCATATAGAAAATCTAAAAATTAACGCTTTAATAATTTAACAAAGGTCTCGCTGGGAATATCCACGCTGCCGCGGCCCATCGCCATCATCTTTTTCTTGCCTTGGCGTTGTTTTTCTAATAATTTACGTTTGCGGGTCACATCACCGCCATAAAGCTTGGCAGTCACATCTTTACGAAAAGCGGAAATTCGCTCGCCGGCAACAATTTGGCCGCCCACCGCTGCCTGCAATTTTATCACGAACATCTGCCGCGGCAAAGTATCTTTCAGCGTAGTAACCACTTCTTTACCGCGCCGGAAAGCTTCATCACGATAAACAATCATTGACAGCGACTCAACCATATCTTCGGCTACTAAAATATCCAAGCGAACCACATCGGCTTGACGATAGTCCAACATTTCATAATTAATTGACCCGTAACCGGAAGTTGCGCTTTTTAATTTATCATAAAAATCGGTCAGAATCATGCTCATCGGCATTTCGTAGTGCAGAACTACCCTGGTTTCATCTAAATATTCAGTATTGCGATAGACGCCACGCTTTTCTTGCGCTAGTTTCATTACTGCTCCCAGATAATCTTTAGGCGTGACAATATCTAAATTAACCCACGGCTCCTCAATTAGATCAATGTCGCCAGCGCTAGGCAATTGCTGCGGACTGCGAATTGTTTCCATCTCGCTGCTATTCTTGCGGCGCACGCGGTAAGCCACGCTGGGCACAGTAACGATTAAATCAAGGTTAAACTCCCGGCGTAGTCGTTCTTGAAAAATTTCTAGATGAAGCAGGCCAAGAAATCCACAACGAAAACCAAAGCCTAGAGCTTGCGATTGTTCTGGTTCATAAGCTAAAGCGGCGTCGTTTAATTTTAAGCGGCCCATCGCTTCGCGCAAGTCTTCAAACTCATTGCCTTCTTTCGGAAAAATGCCAGCAAAAACCATCGGCCGAACCTCGGCATAACCCTTGAGCGGCACGGTTTGACCGACAGCTCTAGACAATGTCACCGTGTCACCAACCCGGCATTCACCGACCTCGCGAAAACTAGTAATGATATAACCGATTTCACCAGTATCCAGTTGGCCGCTGGAATGATAATTGGGATCAAAATAACCAATGTCTAGGGCTTCGCTTTCGGCCTGAGCAGCCATTAAATTAATTTTATCAGACTTTTTAATCGCCCCATCAACCACCCTAACGTAGGCAACAACCCCCCGATATTCATCATAATTGGAATCAAAAATCAGCGCTCTCAGCGGCTGATCTGGCTGTCCTGATGGAGCTGGCACGGCCTTAATGACCCGCTCCAAGATAGCGGGCACGCCGACACCAGTCTTGCCTGAGGCACAAATGATTTCTTCGGCTGAACAACCCAGAAGCTTAACAATTTCGGCTTTAGTTTTATCCACATCAGCCGCTGGCAAGTCTATTTTATTAATCACTGGAATGATTGCCAAGTCTTGTTCAATGGCTAAATACAAATTGGCTAAAGTTTGAGCCTGAATACCCTGGGTGGCATCAACCAATAGAATCGCCCCCTCAACTGCCGCTAAACTACGCGAGACTTCATAACTAAAATCAACATGGCCGGGCGTATCAATCAGATTAAGCTCATAGCCCTGATACTTCATGCGGACCGGCGTCAATTTGATAGTAATTCCCCGTTCGCGCTCCAAATCCAAACGATCCAGCACTTGGTTAGTCATTTTACGCGGGTCAATGGTGCCGGTAAATTCTAAAAGACGGTCAGCTAGGGTTGACTTGCCGTGATCAATATGGGCGATAATACAAAAATTGCGGATGTTCTGCATACCCGTAAGTTATGCCTTCATTATGCTAAACGACCTAACTTAAGTCAATGGCTGAATAAATGCTTTGGATAAAAAAAGGACCCCCAGTCAGAGTCCGTGAAATAGTCGTTAGGGCGTCTGTCCACCTATTAGGTGCTGAACAAGTCAGTTTATAGACTGTCGCCAGCGCGATCGCGCTTTTCTACTGTGAACGGATTGACTGGGGGTTGATAGTTAAATGAACCGGTTCTTTACCACGAGCATCCTCCTGGGGAGATTATCGGTTAACATCACCAGTACCCAACCTTTAGTTGGGAAAAAAAGAATTGAAGAATTTCTCAGGGGTGGCAAATACTTATCCGGCTAAGTAAAGCCAGATAAGGCACAGATGGGCTGATGGCCTTGTCTAATCAGTCCATGATTGCGTTCGCTACCCAGAAGACAAAACACCGAGACATAAATATTATCATAGCGGCAAACCTCTATTGCAGGCACCTGGCTGTCAGCGCTAATGCTCGCTATGTGGTGAATGGCTTCTAAGAAGACCACAAAACCTCCTTTTTATCTGTCATAATGTGCGAATGACCACATCTTACCCCTTTTCAAAAATATGTCAAGAGGTTGGCTGTGGAAAATTAGCCACACATCTTTTTATACACCCTCCATGGTAGGAGCCTGATTATCAGCTCCCGAATCCACCAACGCAGTGGTGAAGTCACCCAGAGCTGAATGTCCGGCAGATAAGCAGTCTCGACCGAAATCTTATCAACATAAACTTCCGGCAAGATTTTCTCTAAATCTCTGGCGCAGCGCCAGATGTGCTGACTGGCCGCCACCAGTTTAACAGCTTTCCAACCATTGACCTTGGCCGCTTGAGCAAATTGCTCAATGATGGCCAACGATGAAAGGTAGTCGCCTGCCTGGCAAGCCATAAAAAGAACTATGCCCGAATTAAGCTTCAAGATTACACCCAAATCTTGCTGAGTATAAACCGGCAAGTTCTTAATGTTGGCCAATTGCTCAACCTCCCTTTTTAGGGGATAATTAATTGCTTGGCCAACTCCAAAGGCTAGGGCAAGGATAACTGTTTCAGCCATCACCCCTCCTGACTGACCAGCTCGGCCAGTCGCTTGATCCAGCCTGCCTCATCGGCAAAGATAGCCCTGATTCCCTCTGGCACTCTGTCTTTATAGGGAGCCAGATTCTGGAATCCGGCAACCGCCAAAAAAGAATACCAATCCACCGAACTATGCTCGGGGGCCAGCTTGATTAGGTCAACAAATTCCTGCTCGCCATCCAGGTCGTCACTGGGACGAACCTCAACAGCAAAGCAGAACTCATCTACTTGTATGAGTCTGCCGGGGTTGGCTTTCAAGATTGAGCCCAGCCAGCCACAAAGACGCTGGCCGCCCTCTTGACGAAGCTCCAGATAAGCTCGCTGCCGAGGGCTAGTATCTCCCTCCTCCAGCTTTCCTCCAGGAAAGATTTGCATCCCCCGATAGAAAGACTGCGGTTTGGGCGATGCATCTTCAAACTGAAATGCCGCTCGCTGCGAGAGCAACACCTCAATATCAAAACAACGGCTTTCGTCCACCTGTGAATTACAGGGCTTACGACGAAAGAATATTAAAGCCACGTGCGTTTTTTTCTGTGCCATTTGGCACCTCCTTTTTTTATTTATTTGAATTGGAAAAGAACAAATTGAACCCTTTATCTAACAACTATCTACTAAAAAAGTCAAGAAAAATTCTTGACTTTTAATTAACAAAAACTATTCGCCTATCTAAATGCCGCGCGCCTCATCGGCATCAACTACTGTTTTGTGGCCGCCAGGCAATCTTCGGCTAGCTATCTGCCACAACTGCTTAGCTTCCGGACAACGCAATAGCAGGCAGATTAACAAATAAACCACTAGCCCGACTATTGCCGCCCCGATTAATTGACCAGTAATGCCCCAAAAGGTATCCATATCAACTAGCGGGGCAATTAATCTCTTGGCGGTAAAAATAGCCGGCCAAGCAATAGCCGCCGCTAAAGCCATCTTCAAGCTGCCAACACCAATAGCCAAATTATCTAAAATATTACCCTTGTGCCGCAGCGCCAGCCACAGCAGAATAAAATTGACGATATTGCTAACCGAAAAAGCCAAGGCTAAACCAGCCACTCCAAATTGTCGGCTCCACGGCCAGGCCAAACTAATATTGATCGCCGCCGCCACTAAACTAATCCAAAATGGGGTGGCCGAATCTTTATAGGCATAAAACACCCTAACTAAAATAGCGGTTAAAGATTGAGCAAAAATAGATATGCCAAAATAGCTCAAAGTCCGCATCGTCAAGATAGTATCCTGCCAATCAAAACGGCCCGACCCTAAAATTACCCGAATAACTTGCGCCCGCAAAGCCAAAATAATAATCGTCGCCGGTATAACCAAAAACAAAGTCTGACGAATGGTAACCGTTAGACTGGCTTTTAGCTTGTCTGGCTGACCAACTAGAGCAGAAATCGTTGGAAAAGCGGCAATGGCAAAAGACAATCCGAAAATACCAACTGGAAAAGATTGCAAATTATTGGCTAAATTAAAAATCGCCAAAGAACCGCTAGCCAAAGCCGAGGCTAAAATAGTCATTACCACTAAATTGAGCTGGCTGATGGCCAAACCCATCGTCCGTGGAATCATAATCCGGCCAATTTGCCGCAAAGCCGCATCGCGCCAATCTAGCAATGGCTGAAAACGAAAACCCAAGTGCCACAAAGTTGGTAATTGGACCAATAAGTGTAAAGCAGCGCCAATAACTACCCCCCAGGCCAAGCCTAGTAGTCCAAACCTGGGCACTAAGAATAGGGCGCCAGCAATAATACCTAAATTATAAAAAATCGGCGCCAGTGAATAAGCAAAAAAATTCTTAAAAGATTGTAAAATACCGCCGACTACTCCAGAAATACCCAGCAATAATGGTGACAAAAACATTAGCCGACTTAATTGGACAGTCGCCGCCAACTTGTCGGCTGAAAAACCCGGAGTTAATAATCTTAATAATTGCGGCGCCAAGACAATGCCAATCACTGACAAAATAAGCAAAATAACCACTAATGAGCTGACCACCAGATTAGCAAAGCGCCAAGCATCACGATTACTGGCTGGCTTATTTGAATCATCCAATAAGCTGACAAAAATTGGAATAAAGCCGGCCGACAAAGCACCCAAGACCAACAGATTAAAGATCAAATCAGGCACGCGAAAAGCGGCATAATAAATATCTAACTCATCGCCGGCGCCAAACTGCCCAGCTAAAATATGGTCGCGAAAAACACCAAGAAATCGACTGATAAATGAAGAAACTCCAACCACGACCGCCGCCCAGCCAATATTATTAATAGATCCATGCCACAGTTTCTTTAGCGCCATAGATTACAACCCCAATTTTTTAACCTCTCTAAACATAGCCAATTCTTCGTTAGTGGGAATAGCTAATAACGACGCGGGGCACCAACCGGATAACTTATTGGCCACCGCCTGGCGCAAATCCAAGCTGCCGGCGCCGATAGCGCCACTTAGAATTATGGCGTCAACCTGGCCGCCCAAAGCTGCCCAGTAGGCTCCGATATAATGCATCAAACGGTAAACAAAATAATCAAAAGCGGCTGCCGCCTTGGCCTCGCCGCGCTCTCGAGCTGCCAAGATGTCCAAAAAATCATCATAGCCGCACAATCCATGCAGGCCGGATTGTTTATTTAATAACTCACGCACTTGGCTAATTTTTTGTTCATTAACCGGTCCCGGTAGGTCTTCAATCATAGCTAACAGCAATCCCGGATCCAAATCACCACAGCGAGTCATCATTGGTAGACCGGCTGTCGGCGACCAACCTAAAGAAATATCAATCGCCTTGCCAGCCTGGATGGCTGAAATAGAGCTGCCGCCGCCTAAATGACAAATAATTAAATTAACCTGTTCTAATTTTTTGTTCAGTTCGCTGGCTGCCGCTTGAGCTAGATATTCATGCGATAATCCATGGAATCCATAACGATGCCAGTGCCTTTCGGCGGCCAGGTCTAGCGGTAAAGCATAAGTTTTGGCCACGGTTGGCAAATCGGCAAAAAAAGCCGTATCAAAAACCGCCACTTGCGGCAAACTAGGCCAATGTTCAGCGGCCAAACGCATGCCTAAAAGATTGAAAGGCAGATGCAGCGGCGCTAAGCTGGCAATGCTTTCTAGATAATCAATAACTTGACTATCAACTATCGTCGGCCGATGATAACGATCGCCGCCATGAACTACCCGATGACCAATAGCGGTTATCTCTCCGCTAAATTCCAACTCCTCTATAATCTGGCCAAAAGCCTGATCAAAATCTTTAACTCGGCTAGAACCGCCCTTTTTAATAACCTCGCCGCCATCGCTGAACAGCTGATACTTCAATGAAGTAGATCCAGCATTTAATAACAAGACTGCCATAATATTCTAATTAATATTTACCGGTAATAACGGATGCTCTAAATAAGCTGGGCGCTCAACCCCCAATAGGGCCAAAACCGTCGGAGCAATTGACCGCAGCGACCCGCCCAGCGGTAAAACACTTAAATCATCAGTGGCAATTTCAGCCTCCCCCAAACTCTGGCCTGGCCATGAACGGCCGATAATTAGGAAGGGCACTGGATTATCGCTGGGACCAAAATTAACTTTTTCAGTTAGCGGATCAATTAAACTCTCCAGACGACCATAAGCCGAGGTCAATAATATGGTAGCACCAGTCTGGATAATTGGATTAATCAGTTTTGGCAATAGCTTATCCATAGCAACAATCGCCTTGGCGACACTCTCCACTGTGCCATATCTGGCTACCGAGCTCCAGGCCGCCAGGTTGATAGCTAAAAAATCCGGCCGATGATGACGATAATAGCCAACCGCCTGATCAATCAGCTGATGGCTGGCCGCTAAAACCTGCTCGTTATAATTATTATTAAGCGGTGTTGCTACAACCCGATATTCAATTCCCGAGTCTTGCCGTCCGCCAGCCAAGCATTCCACCAATAATGGCAGCTTTTCGGTTTCGGCAAAATAGGCCTGTCGACGACCAGCTAATGATAACAACTCAGCTAAACCGGGTTGATCAGCCACTCCGCCCAAACCAGGAATCAAGCTGCGATCCTGACCACTGCCAATCTGGCAATAAGCTTCTTGAGCTGAGCCATTGCTGACCAGTGGCGTTGCCAAAGCTGCCAGCGGATACTGCTGCAGATAATCACTTAGATTCGGCAATGACAAACTAGCCAATAAATTACCTGGGCCCGGTGGGGCAATACCCCAGCCATCTAGTAAGACTAGGACAACTGAGCTGGCTGCGGAATCATTATTTATTTTACCAATTGAAACGGGCATAGCTGCCTAAAAATTGCCAGCTAATTGCAACTCAATTTCCATTAAGCGGTTGTATTTAGCTAATCTCTCGCCACGAGCAGCTGAGCCGGTTTTAATATACTCGGCGCCGACAGCTACAGCTAAATCAGCAATAAAATCATCAGTTGTCTCACCGCTACGATGAGATATCATAATTTTATAGTTATTCTGCTGGGCGACCTTGATGCATTCTATGGTTTCAGTCACCGTCCCCACTTGATTAAGCTTGATTAGAATCGCATTAGCTGCTTTACTGGCAATTCCTTGCCGCAATCTTTCAGTCTGCGTTACGAATAAATCATCGCCAATTAATAACATCCGGCCGCCCAGTTCGGCTGTCAAATGCTGCCAACCCTGCCAATCGTCCTCAGCCAAACCATCCTCAATAGAAATAATTGGATATTTTTCCGACCATTCTTGATATTTAGCCAATAATTCCGCTGAAGTGAACTGCCATTTATCTAGTGAAAAAGTATACTGGCCATTGACCTCATCATATAATTCCGATGAACCGACATCCAGGCCGAAACCAACTTGTTCTTTCGGTTGATAACCAGCTCGCGACATTGCTTGAACAATCATTTCCATTACCTGTTCGCTCCGTTCCATCTTGGGGGCATAACCACCCTCATTGCCAAGATTGGTGGCCAAACCAGCCTCTTGCAAAACTTTGCCAAGAGCGTGAAAAACCTCAGCGCCTAAACGAATTTTTTCAGCCACTGTGCTATTGATCAACGGCAGGATCATAAACTCCTGAAAATCAACATTGGTATCGGCGTGCTGACCGCCATTAAAAATATTAAAGCTTGGTGTTGGTAAACGATAATTATCAGTCGCGAAATCATAAACACTAGCTAGATAGGCATATAGTTCCTGGCCGGTGGCCATGGCACCGGCGCGGGCGCAAGCCATTGACACTGCCAAAATAGCGTTAGCTCCCAATTTTTCTTTGTTGGGGGTGCCGTCCAAGTCAATCATTGTCCGGTCAATTTCTGGCAGAGCAATAATCTCCTGACCAATAATTTTTGGCGCGATAATATCCTTAACGTTAGCTACCGCCCGCAGAACGCCTTTACCGTTATAGCGGCCTTTATCGCCATCACGCAATTCGTGGGCCTCATGAATGCCAGTGGAGGCTCCTGACGGCACACTGGCCTTAGCTACCAAGCCATTATCCAAGGTTACTTTAGCTTCAACCGTGGGGTTACCGCGCGAATCTAGAATTTCCCGAGCGGTCAATTGAACAATTTTAGCCATACAGTTTTTCTATAATAAAAATTAAATAATCTTTTTTAAGCCCGGCATCGGCTCACCGCCCAAGAATGTCAGCATCGCCCCGCCGGCCGTTGATACCCAATCAATATAACCAGCCATCTGGGTCATCTGCAGGGCCGCGACAGTCTCGCCGCCACCAACCAACCCAAAGGCGGCGCCACGCGACTGCCAGGCAATTTCTCTAGCGATGAACAAAGTGCCATTCTTATAGTGCTCATCCTCAAACTGGCCAAGCGGTCCATTCCAAACAATGGTTTTGCCCGTCTTAATTTGCCGGCTAAATTCTTGAATAGTCGCCGGGCCAATATCTAAGATTCTTTCCTGATCGCCAACCTGATTAATTAATCGCAAAGCTGGCTGGTTAGACGAATCAGCCACAATAACATCAATTGGCAAAACTAATTTTTTGCCTAGTTCTTTAATTAAACGCCGCGCCAAATCAATACTTTCTTTATCAACTAAAGATTGACCGATCTGATAGCCTTGAGCCGCTAAAAAATTATTAGCCAGACCGCCGCCGAGCAAAACCTTGGAGGCCTTACGGCCCAAACGACGAATTAGGCCGACTTTACTGCCGACCTTGGCACCGCCCAAAACAACAATTAATGGCCGTTTTGGTTTGAGCGCTTTGGATAAATTGGCAACTTCTTGTTTTAGCAAGATACCGGCAAAACTTGGCAAGAAATCTTTAATAGCAGCCACTGAAGCCTGTTGACGATGACTGACCGCAAAAGCATCATTAACATAAAAATCAGCTAAGCTAGCCAGTTCTTTGGCAAAGTCGCGATTATTTTCTAGCTCTCCGGGCCAAAAACGCAAATTATCTAAAACAACAACCTTCTCAGCGGCTCGGTTTATTTTTTGACGCAAAACTGCTAAATCTTGCCCGGGCAAAAATTTAACCGGCTGATCTAAAAATTGAGCCAACTTAGCAGCAATCGGCTTGACAGTCAACGCCGTCTTAGCGCCAACTACTACTTTGCCCTTAACCATCGGCTCGCCTAAATGGCTAGCGATAATTACTTTAGCTCCACGGTCTAATAGTGCTTTGACGGACGGTAGCGCTGCTCTAATCTTATAATCTTCAACGATTTCCTGACCGTTAAGCGGAACATTTAAATCGAGGCGCAAAAAAACCTGACGGCCCAACAAGCTTGGCATGGCGGAAATAGTGCGGTCGGACATATCCTTAAAACTGACAGCTTAATTGGCGGTTCTGCCCGGCGCGCTGGACAATCAAGCTCGCCCGATCGCCAGCTTTGTAGCCTTGCAAAATCTCATTGATAGCGATTTGACCATCAAGATTAATCTCATCAATGCTCAAAATTATATCACCAGCCTTAAGACCAGCCTTATCCGCCGAGCTACCAACGGTCACTCGGTTGACTAATAGGCCGCTCCGCTCAGTGGAAAAACGATTCAAATCAAAATACTCAATTCCTAGAGCAACCCGCTTGAAATTACCAGCAGCCAATAAGCCATTAAGCCCTGATTTAATATAGTTAGCCGGGATGATCTTTCCTTGGCCATCAACTAGGCCAAAGAGATCACCTTGACCATTAAAGATAGCCGAGTTAGACCAAGCGCTAGAAAACTTCCAGCGATACCATAAAATATCACTACTAACAATATTATGATCTTGACCAGCCGCCACTCTCTCCAACCAAATAGCTTGAAGGCCACCCGAATTATCTAAATTATACATTAGTTGCCCGGGCCGGCTCCAGCCAACTTCGCCTAATTTAACTGGCGACAAATTGGCTGCCCCAGCTAAACGATAAAAGAATAAGCCGGTTAGCGGATCGGTGGTTTTTTGATCAATTTTATAAACCTTGCGATTACCCGCCACTACTACTAAATCCGACCAGTTATCTAAATCAGCCGAGCTAACTATCCAGCCATCGCTAGTCGCCACCCAGCCGCCAGCTAGCGGTTGGTTAAGATTATAAAGATTATCCAGCTTAATCGGTGTTGAAGTAGCACGGTCCGCTTGGCGGAAAACCTTAACCAAACTTAACGACAAACTCGGCTGCAAATTGGCTGCTTCATTGTACTCAATAGCCGCCGGCCGCTTGGAGCTTTGGTGGATGGCCATTGGCCAGCCAACAGTGTTTTGCCCTGATAATGTTGCCGAAGTCAATAAGTTGGCTTGCTCAATAGTAAAAAAATACTTGACCATCACCAGCGCTAAAGCCAAATTAACCACAATCGCCAAAATCCACCAGACTAAACTGGTAGAAATCTTTTTGTGAATCAAAGTCAAACTCATAAGAATATGTATTAAATTAAAACCATTTAGCGGTTAATAAAACCACGGCTAACAATATTATCAAAATTAAAAACTGGTAGCGCAGACGGCGAGCCGTATTAATTTTTAATAAACTGCCGCGACCAATCTGACTGGCAGCATAATAAGCAATTAGCAACAAATAGGCCAAGACTAAATGGGAACTGGGTAAGAAATAAACTGCCAAGAATATCTGGCCGCCAATCAGCCATTGCGTTAAAATCACTGGCCAATGTGTTGATACCGGTAACGCTGACACTTGGTAGTCTAACCACAAAATCAGGCCGGACAAAATCAACCACCATGACCATGACCACCAAATCGGCCAAGCTAAGAAGGCTTGCCAACCATAAAGAGTGGCAGCGGCTAGCCAAATAGTCAACAGGTTAATGGCATTAACCAGGCGCCACCAGGCCGCCGGTTGATCTTGCTCCAACCAAGCCGTCCAACCGCGGCGCCAATAAGCCAACTGAAGGATTGCCGTGGTTACAATTAATAACTGCCGGACCAACGAACTATTGACGATTGTCAGAAAACCGCACCAAGCCAAAAAATTAAGAGTCGGAATTAACCAAACCATTAACTTATATTTCTTGGAACGGTTACTTAAGGAAAACCAAACAATTGCTAAAAACAAAATCAACAGCAACGCGGCAGTCCAATATATATATTGGACCCGCCAATTAATAATCTCCAAGCCGATTAAAACGGCCAAGCCAATGAGAATGATTTTTTTATTGACCGCCTCCGCCATTTTTATTTCTTATTTAAGCCCTCCAGCGCCCGCAAAGCTTCAACCGGAACAGCAAAAACTACCGTATTGGATTGATCGGAAGAAATGTCATTGATTGATTGCAGCGTTCTTAAATGCAGCGCCCCCGGAACTGACGACAACATCTGGGCTGCCTTGGCGACATTTTCCGCCGCCGCCACTTCACCCTCGGAATTGATAATCACCGCCCGCTTTTCTCTTTCCGCTTCCGCCTGTTTAGCAATGGTTCTTTCCATGGTTGGTGGCAAACTGACATCCTTTAATTCAACATTGTTGACCTTTAGCCCCCAAGCATCAGTTTCCACATCAACAATCTCTCTAATCCGCTCGGCAATCTTCTCGCGGTTGGCCAACAGCTCGTCTAAAGTAACCTCGCCGACAATATTACGCATTGTTGTCTGCGCATACTGCGAAATAGCATAGTAAAAATTCTCCACTTCAATCACCGCCTTGGCGGCATCAAAAACCTTGTAGTATAAAACGGCATTGACTGTAACCGACACATTATCTTTAGTAATAGCTCGCTGATCAGGCACATCAACAGCCTTAACCCGCATATCCACTTTCTGGAAGCTCTGAAAAACGGGAATTACCAGACGCCAGCCTGGTTCCATAATGTTGCTAAATCGCCCCATAGTAAAAAGCACGCCGCGCTGATACTGATTGATCTGGCGCAAGCTGGCCAGAAGCAAAACCATGATAATAATCAAAAAAGTAACCCACATAAAATTTATCTTAATTAAATTAACGCCAATAAGAAGCCCCTGAATCGCCGCGCTGGTAGGCTCCGGCCACTTCCGGTGATATCTGCCCGGCCATTAATAATTGCTCAACCGCTCGATTAAAAGAAACCATGCCTTCGCGTGATGAGGTCTGAATAATTGATGGAATCTGTTCTGGTTTTTGACTGCGCAAAAGATTGGCAATGGCCGGAGTATTGAACATAATTTCTCGGACAGCCACTCGCCCCCCAGCCGTGGCTGGCAATAAGCGCTGAGAAATAACCGCCCTCAAACACAATGACAATTTGGTCGCAATCTGGCTTTGTTGATAAGCAGGAAAAGAGCTGACAATTCTTGATAGCGCCTCGGCCGCCGTGCTGGTATGTAAAGTGGAAAAAACTAAATGGCCAGTTTCAGCTGCCGTCAGGGCCGCCTCCATTGTTTCGTTATCACGCATCTCGCCGACCATAATAACATTGGGATCTTGCCGCAAGACATATTTAAGCGCAACAGCAAAATCATTGGTATCAATGCCGATTTCCCGCTGTTCTATCAAGCAGCGCTCATTTTTAAAAACATACTCAATCGGGTCCTCAATAGTAATAATCTTCCCCTGACGCTCACGATTAACAATACCCAGCAGGCTGGCGAGGGTCGTTGACTTGCCGGAACCGCAAGCGCCAACTACTAGGACTAAGCCATCATTCAGAAAGGCCAGCCTTT
>CAYOAH010000004.1:0-35689 GCA_964401905.1 uncultured Gammaproteobacteria bacterium | reverse complement strand
CATCTAAACCAATATCTTCTGGATTAGGAATATCACTAGAAATTAAGCGGGCGGTTAAGCCGATAACCCCTCGCTGATAATGAAGGTTAATTCTAAAGTGGCCACCAGCGATTGCCTGTGATATGTCCAGTTCTTTATTGTCTTCTAACCTTTCAATCAGCCGCTCATCTAAAAAGCCCTTGGCTGCTTTAGCTAGTTGGTCGGCATCAATTACCTCGTCGCTAATTTTAATTAATTGTCCATCAATCCGTAAATGCGGGCAGCTGCCGCCAACCAAGTGGACGTCAGAAGCTCGACGGGCAATCGCCTGCTCAAAATAAGTTTGTAAATCCATAATATTAACTTTGGGCTTATTATAGCACGGCGAGACGGAAAAGACTACTGGCGGCCAAAACGACAGCCGCAATATTTTTGCCGATATAATCCATACTGTTTGGATAATTCAATGGACTGCCGGTAGCCGTCGGCTTGCTGAAAATCAGTTGGCAAATAATTAGCCGCTGTCACGCCGGCGGCCATTAATCCAATTCTATTAATTGCCTCTCGGTCTTTATAAGGGCTAACAGTCAGACTGGTGGCAAAATAAATGCAGCCCTCTTGATCAGCGCGCTGAGCCGTCCGGCGCAGTCGCCATTCGTAACACAACTGACAACGGCGACCGCGCTCTGGATCAGTGGCCAACGGTTCAGCTATTGTTTGCCAATCTTCAAAATCAGTATCATCAACGATCAGCGGCAATCCATAAATCTGCGCTAATTTCTGGGCCGCGGCCAACCTCTTCTGCCATTCGTCTGTCGGCTCAATATTGGGATTATAGAAAAATAACACCACCTGATAATCTTCCATCAATCGGCGGGCGGCCACCGTGGCGCAAGGTCCACAGCAAATATGCAATAATAATTTTGGCTTATCTTTCTTATTCATAATTAATTAACAGCAACAATTGTCTTAAAGCTACTGGTTTGGCCATGACTAATCGTCAAGCGGCTAACCGGACAATCCAATTCTTTAGACAGCCAAGCTAGCAAGGCCTGGTTAGCGCGATTATCAATCGCCGGCTCATTGAGGCCTACTTTCCAACGGCCATCGGCCAATTGTCCCCGCCAACCGCGATGTGGACAATTGGCCGTCACCTTGACCAATAACTGCCATTTCTGTCGATTGGCAATAATGGATCGCCAGGCGGCTAAGTCTTGGGTTGTCGGCTGATTAATCATAAATTATTCTCTAAAATAAATTCACCTTTAGCTAAAAATGGGCTATAATTATCTTGTTAATTTAACATCTTTTAGCTTATGCGTAAAATAATAATCAGTGGCGGAATTATCTTGTCTACTATCTTATCCACTTATTTGGCAATATCGCCAGCCAATGCCGCTAGTCCGTTTGCCGGCAAAATCTTATTAGCCGTTGAGGGTCATGGCGAAGCTTGGTATATCAATCCAACCGATGACAAGAAATATTATCTGGGGCGGCCAGCCGATGCTTTCCAGGTTATGCGCGGCTTGGCCATCGGTATCAGCAATGCCGACTTTTCTCTGTTAGAAAATAACCGGCTGGCTTCAGCTAAAACTAAAAGATTATCCGGCCACATCTTACTAAAACCGCAGGATCAGGGCAAGGCCTATTATTTTGAACCCAGTAAATTAAAGCTCTACTATCTAGGTCGACCGGCTGATGCTTTTCGTATTATGAAAGAAACGGCCGTCGGCGCCGCCAATGAACACATTGATCCGATTCCGGTCGGAACTATTAAAACAAATACCGCCGCAACAATTATCAGCCCATCGGCCAAACTTTGGCGCTGGCGCTATGCTGGCCGAGATTATTCCATCCAATTAGAATTGACAGCCAAGCTTTATGATTACTACCGGCGACAATCCAAGGTCTTTACTTACACTGGCGGCAACCTACCCAGCAATTGGCGCAATCAATACTACGGCCAATTTTTAAACAGCGCCTCGCAAGATAATATTATTCGTCAAATTACTGAACAATTGCAAAAACAAGCGGCTAACAACCACTTAACGGCCGACCAGACGGCTGAGCTGGCAGCCGCTTTCATCCAATCTATTCCCTACGACCAGAAACGCAGCGATTTAATCCAACAACCAAATAGCCAAGCCACACCCAATTACCCCTATGAAACCCTCTATTTAAATCAGGGTGTTTGCACTGATAAAGCCCTGTTGGCTTGGTTGATCTTCCGCCAACTTGGCTATGGTGTAGCTTTATTATCTTATCCCGAAGCCAACCATATGGCCGTCGGCGTCACCTGCCCTAAGAATGCCGCCAATTACTCCGCTGGCTACTGCTACATAGAAACCACTCAATTCTATCATATCGGTTTGCTGCCCAGTAGCATTAACGGCCAAGCCGCCAGTGGCAGCGCGGCTGTATTGCCAAGCTGGCAGCCAGGTGGTAATCTAGCAGAACCCTTTATCTATCAAGCAACGGCTGGCAAAAATTATGGCGGGCTGATTAACCTGCAAACAACTCTTAGCCAAATTAGTGAACAAAAGACTGCCGCCGATCAATTACGCCAAACGATTGACCAACAGCAAGCCGAATTGAACCGCCGGCAGGCTGAACTACAACAGCAACAGCAACAGCTGGAACAATACCGGAGCAGCAACCAAATCAGCCAGTATAACCAGTTAGTTCCTCTATATAACCAAGCAGTTCAATCTTATGAACAATTCCGCCAAAATTACAACCAGCTAATTGCTCAACTCAATCAAACGGTGGCCCAATACAATCAATTATTAAACAGCCTTCAGCTTAGCCAAAACAATGACTAAACCCGACTCTCTGCCAAGAACTGATAGATCCAATCAAGCCGGCAGGCAATATTTGTCTGCACTGCCCGATTTCGTGCAGCAGGCTTTAATAAGACTACAACAAGCCGGTTTTGAGGCCTTTATTGTTGGCGGCTGTGTCCGTGATTTATTAATGGGCCACCAGCCTAAAGATTGGGACATCACCACCAATGCCCGGCCAACCGATATCCTGGCCACCCTACCAGGCAGTAAATATGAGAACAGTTTCGGCACCGTTCTCTGGCCAGTTCACTTAACCGATAGCACCAAAGTTTTAGAAATCACCACTTACCGCAGCGAATCTGATTACGCTGATCATCGCCACCCTGGTGAGATAATCTTTGAAGATAAATTGGAAAACGATTTAAGCCGCCGCGACTTTACCATCAACGCCATGGCCATGGATCAGGCTGGTGATATTATTGATTATTACGGCGGACAAAAAGATTTGCGCCTAAAAATTATCCGCACAGTCGGCGAACCAATTGACCGCTTTAAAGAAGACGCTTTGCGCTTATTGCGGGCCGTCCGTTTTAGCGGTCGCTTCAATTTTACCATTGAGCCTAAGACCGAGCGAGCGATGGTTAAATTGGCTGGCAGTATTAAATTTATCGCCAACGAACGCATTCGTGATGAATTGACTAAGATTCTGGCTGGTCCACAGCCTTATGAGGGTATTAAAAAACTACATGAAACTAAACTGCTCCAATATATTCTACCCGAGCTGGAAGAGGGCGATGGCGTGGCGCAAAATCATCACCATGTCTACACGGTCTTTGACCACAACTTATTATCGCTCAAACACTGCCCCAGCCAAGACTATTTGGTTCGCTTAGCCGCCTTATTGCATGATATTGGTAAAACTCGCGCTAAAAAAATCGTCAACGGCCAAGCCACTTTTTATAACCATGAATATGTCAGCGCCAAATTGACCCAAAAAATCATGACTAGGTTGCATTTTTCCAATCAAGAAATTGACCGCGTCGTTAATTTGGTGCGTAATCACATGTTTTATTATAATGTCGGCGAAGTTACTGAGGCTTCAGTCCGCCGTCTTATTGCCAAAACCGGCGAACAAAATCTGGCCGACTTGATTGATTTACGCATTGCTGACCGACTTGGCTCCGGCACGGCCAAGGCTAAACCCTATAAATTGCGCCATTTAGAATACATGTTTGATAAGGTTCGCCATGATCCGGTTTCGGTTAAGATGTTGAAAATCAATGGCACCGACTTAATGCAAGAATTTAAGTTAGAGCCTGGACCGCAAATCGGCGCCATCCTAGATGTCATCTTGGCCGATGTTATTAATAATCCCCGGCTTAACGACCGTCAAGCCTTATTGGAGCTAGCTAAGCCGCTGATTAATCTGAATCTAGCCGAATTAAGACAACGAGCCAAGGCGGTCATTGCCGAGGAGCGTTCCCTAGAAGATCAACAAATTAGACAGCAGCATCGGGTTTAATAGCAATAGCTTGACGAAAGATTGTTTTATTGGTATTGAATTAGATAACGATTAAGTGTAAGCTGAAAGCCTGACAATAGTAGTCAGGGCTTATGGTCTAGTGGTACGACACTGCATTCGCATTGCAGAGACGCGAGTTCGATTCTCGCTAAGTCCACTTTATCGGGGTGTGGCGTAGTTGGCTAGCGCGCAGCGTTCGGGACGCTGAGGTCGCCCGTTCGAATCGGGTCACCCCGACCAAATTACTGGCTCAAAAAGAAAAGCCGCGGAATATTCCACGGCTGATAAAGAACATCTGTTTTTAAGAGCTAATCCATCGGACTATCTCTTCTTGTTGTGGGTGATCGGCGTTAATCACCCAGATGACTGAATCACCCAACTTGGGTATGATTTTTATCAAGTCTGGGTGTTGATCCTGATTAAAGATGAACAAATTGTCAGGCAATAACTTGTCTCGTAGCCTCTGACAGGCGCAGGTCGTGTCACCGCAGTGGCAAGCCTTGCTTGCTAGATTGGTGACCAGTACGTTCTGACAATAGCCATGGCCTATGATGGCATCAATTACTGACACCAATTCATCTGATGGGTGATGGCCGACGAAATAAATTGGCCGGTCTTTCTTTTGGTCAAGAATTATCCCAACTACCTCAGCGACCTGTCTGTTGCTATTCAAACCTGATATGATATTCATGTCTTTCTTTCTCCTTTTCTAATTTTAGTTGAAGGTGCGACACTTTAGATTAAACCATCGTCTACTAGCTGTCAATAGTTCATCAGCTACCTTTGACTAACCAGCGAATCTCCGCTATAATACCGATTTAATTGAGCTAACTTATTTTATTAATATGACCCCCAAAACCGTCTCCCAAGATCGGCTGAAAATCCGCGGCGCCCGTGTCAATAATTTGCAAAATATTGATCTAGATATTCCTCGCGGTCAATTGGTAGTTATTACCGGGCTATCTGGGTCTGGCAAATCATCACTAGCCTTTGACACTATTTATGCCGAGGGACAGCGCCGTTATGTGGAGTCGCTATCCTCTTACGCTCGTCAATTCTTAGGCTTGATGGACAAACCTGATGTTGATCTAATTGAAGGCCTGTCCCCGGCCATCTCGATTGATCAAAAATCAGCCTCGCACAATCCACGCTCCACTGTCGGCACTATTACTGAAATCTATGATTATTTGCGATTACTTTACGCTCGGGTCGGCCAGCCGCATTGCCCGACTTGCGGCGACCCGATTAAAGCCAATACTGTTGATGAAATAGTTGATCAAATAATTAAACAAACTGACGGTCAAAAAATTGCTATTTTATCGCCGCTGGTCCGCGATAAAAAAGGTGAACACAAAAATGTTTTGCTGGCTATTGCCAGAGCTGGTTTTAGCCGTGTTCGTTGGGATAATAATTTCTACGATTTAGAAGAAGCTCAAAGTTTGACCATTGATAAACAAAAAAAACACAGCCTATCTATCGTTATTGACCGGCTAACCATTAATAGTGATAAGAGTTCTCATAGCCGTTTAACTGAAGCGGTTGATAAAGCTTTGGATTTGGCTAATGGGCTAGTCGCCATCCTCGATTTAAGCCAGCCCGAGGCTGAAGAAAAAACTTATTCGCAACATTTCGCTTGTCCGCGTTGTGGTATCAGCCTGCCGGAAATTGAGCCGCGCAGTTTTTCTTTTAATTCACCACATGGGGCCTGTCCACACTGCGCTGGACTGGGGACTAAACTGGAGATTATTCCTGAGCTAGTTTTCAATAACAACCTAACTATCGCTCAGGGAGCAGTCCGCCCTTGGTCACATTACGGCTATTCCAGCCAACTGTGGTTGACTCGGGTTATCGGCGCGGTGGCTAATGAATACGGCTTTGATCTTAATACGCCACTAAATAAGCTAACCGCTAAACAGCTAGATGTCCTAATGAACGGTACCGGCGATTTGGTCTATGCTCTACCAAGCACCACTGGAATGAACCAGCTAAGCACTAAATTTGACGGCGTTATTCCCAACCTCTATCAGCGCTATCAGCAAACGGAGAGTGATTTTGTCCGCACCGAGATTGAAAAATATATGCGGACCATCCCTTGCCCGGTTTGCCATGGTCAACGGCTCAAGCCGGAATTTTTAGCCGTCAAGCTAGCCGGTAAATCCATCTATGAACTAACTGAACAAACCATTGCTCAAAACTATAATTTCTTTGAACAATTAATCAACAATGGGAAATTAACTGCCAAGCAAGCCCAGATTGGCCGGCTAATTTTTAAAGAGATTGTCAGCCGTCTACAATTTTTGCTCAATGTTGGTTTAGACTATCTATCTCTTAACCGCCCCACCAATACCCTATCTGGCGGCGAGGCACAGCGCATCCGGCTAGCTACTCAAATTGGCTCAGCTCTAACCGGTGTTCTCTATGTTCTAGATGAGCCATCTATTGGCCTGCATCCCAAAGATAATGACAAATTAATTGATACTCTTAAGAATTTACGCGATCTTGGCAATAGTGTTTTAGTAGTTGAACACGATGAAGCAACTATGCTGGCGGCTGATCATATTATTGATGTCGGTCCCGGCGCCGGCAAGCACGGCGGCCAAATAATTGCTCAAGGAACAGCCAAAGAAATCATGACCAATCCCAAATCACTAACCGGCCAATATCTATCTGGTAAAAAATTCATCCCGACCCCTAAAAAGTATCGGGCTGGTAACGGCCATCATTTAACTATTGTCGGAGCCCAACAAAATAACCTGCAAAACCTGACCGTCAATTTCCCGCTCGGTAAATTTATCGCTGTTACTGGTGTTTCCGGTTCTGGTAAATCAACTTTGGTCACCGACATTTTAGCCCGCGCCCTTAAACAGAAATTTTATCAAGCCGCTGAAGATCCTGGCAGACACGAACGCATTGACGGCTTGCAACATATCAATAAAATCATTGAGATTGACCAATCACCAATCGGCCGCACGCCACGTTCCAACCCAGCCACTTACACTGGGGCCTTTACCCCGATTCGTGATTTATTCGCCAGCCTGCCCGAAGCCAAGTTGCGCGGCTATAAATCTGGCCGTTTCTCGTTCAATGTCACTGGCGGCCGTTGCGAAGCCTGCCATGGCGACGGATTGGTTAAGATTGAAATGCAATTCTTACCGGATGTTTATGTAACCTGCGAAGTCTGCCATGGCCAGCGTTATAATCAAGAAGCCCTGGAAATTCACTATAAAGGCAAAACTATTTATGAAATTCTGGAGATGACCATTGAAGAAGCTCTGGAATTCTTTACTAACCAACCAGCCATTAAGGACAAGTTGGCCGCCCTCAATGAAGTCGGCTTGGGCTATATTAAGCTCGGCCAACCGGCCACCACCCTGTCTGGCGGCGAAGCTCAACGCGTTAAATTAGCCACCGAATTGGCGCGCAAAAGCACCGGCAAAACTCTTTACATCTTGGACGAACCAACTACTGGCCTCCATTTCGCCGATATCCATAAATTGCTAGAAGTCCTCCAACAGTTGGTTGATAAAGGCAACACCGTGATTGTTATTGAACACAACCTAGATGTTATCAAAACAGCCGATTGGCTAATTGACCTCGGGCCATTGGGTGGTGAAAAGGGTGGCCAAATTGTTGCCGAAGGCACACCGAAAGAAATTGCCAATAATCCCAAGAGTTTTACTGGGCAATATTTAAAACAAATGATTAAAAATCAACCTTAACTTATCTTGACAACACCCCTAAAATTGCTTAAGCTGATAAGGCTTAACCAGATAAGCGCTATTTTTTATTAGTCGAAAATTACTATAAATTTATGACCGAAACTAAACCAGTCGTTGCTGCCACCGAAGAACAGCCGACCAAAACCACTCTAGGCGATTTAAAACCGGGCATGACTGTCCGTATTTATCAACGCATTAAAGAGCTCAATCCCAAGGGCGAAGAAAAAGAACGCGTCCAATATTTTGATGGGTTAGTTATTGCCTGCAAACACGGCCGCGAAGCTGGTGGCACCGTCACCATCCGCAAAGTTTCCAACGGTGTTGGCGTGGAAAAAATCTTTCCAATCAATTTGCCAACCATTGATAAAGTGGAGATTAAAAAACAAGCTATCGTCCATCGGGCTAAACTGACCTTCTTAAAGAAAGGCTACAAGAAACGGCTTAAAGATATTAGCGAAAAGAAAACAACTGTTGCCAAGAAAGCCGCTTAATCGGCGGGCCGAGGTGGTGAAACTGGTAGACACGCAAGCTTGAGGTGCTTGTGAAGTAAAATTCGTGCAGGTTCAAGTCCTGTCCTCGGCACAATTAGGGCGCATAGCTCAGCTGGTTAGAGCGCTTCGTTTACACCGAAGAGGTCCAGGGTTCAATTCCTTGTGCGCCCACTCATAACCTTTATGACTTTTCTCGATATTCAAATCTACAGCGGCATCAAAGTAATTTTGGTGCTTTTTGCCATCTTAGCAACCTACCTGATTATTAAAAGAAAAAATCCTCTTTATTTATTGATAGCTTTTGGACTAACTTCCGCCGGCACATACGCTCTCTGGTCCAATAACCTCCAGCTGCCTCTGTGGGGCCTGCAGGGCGACGAATTGACTATCGCCGCCATGTTCAACGCCTTTGCCAAAATCGGCTTAGGCGCTGATTTTAGCTACCACAACCTGCCACCATTCTATCCGCCGGCCAGCTTTTGGCTGTTTGGATTAATCGGCCGTTTTTTCCACTGGAACGGCATCATTATGATTAAGGCGGCAGCCACAATTTTCTTATTAGTTTTTCCAGCAGCGGTATATTTATTGCAACGCCGCCTCTTTAAAAGTATTCTGAGCGATAGCCGCTTTAACACCCTCTTGGCTGTATTGTCCCCCTTACTGATTATGTCAGTCTTGGACAAAGACTTAATGCTGGGCAAACCCTATGAAATTATCTCGGCAGTGACGGTCATTCTATGGACTATTAGTCTCCATAATCAGGCGATCAGTCAGCGCTGGAAAATTTGGCTGCCGGTCATCTACGGTCTAGCGGCTGGCTTAATTTTCATGACTTATTATCTGTGGCTAGTTTTCGCCGCCATTGCCTTTGTTTTAATGGGCCTACTGGAGGGCAATCAACACAAATTCCGTTATTTCTGGCGACTGGGTCAAACTGCCGCAGTCGGCTTGATTGCCACCATACCCTTTACCGGACCGTTAATCAACAGCTATTTTAAAAATGGCCTAGAAAATTGGCAAACTGTTTTCTTTGTCCCCACTGGTTTAGATTTATGGCTACCAATGTTTCAATTGACTAATTGGACCAATCTGATCTTATTGTTCGGTCTAGCCACTCTGCTTTATTATCGTCGGCAACCAATTGCCAAACAATTATTATATCTATTATCTACCTCCTTTATCTGGTGGGTCTTTGGCCTATTATTACTACTAATTTGGCACAAACCTTTTCAAGAATTCCGCGGCTTTTACGTCTGGGCGCCAACTATCTTAACTTTAGGCGCGGCCTACGGCCTGAGCCGGTTATGGAATCATTATCAAGCCAACCAAAAAGCCAACTGGTCAACAACTCTTGCCCTACTTGGTCTGGCTTATCTGATTAGCCAATCATTCTTCGGCTTCTTTATTGATCATCCGGCTATTAAAAATCGACGCCTTGAGTCACGCCAGGCCAACCCAGCCATAATCCAACTGGCTGGCTACTTAGCCGCTCATCCGACCGCCCCACAAAGTCTAACCCTGGAAACAGTGCCGCAGCTCTTAGCTTTTACGCCGATGAATAATTTGCTTTATTTTAACCAACACAATGGTCATCCGGCTTCAATCTTTTCTAAGCGCTATAGCTATGTTCAAAGTTTAGCTGCCGCCAAAACACCGGCCGAGTTAGAACAGAAAATTAAACAATGCCCTTTTGGAAAATTAAAGCGCTTTATTTTTTACAGCGACCAAAAATACTATTATCTCTATTTCCATTTAGACGAATTTATTAGCGGCATTAAAGAAACAGAGCTCAAATTTGACCGCCAATTATTCGTTTCGCCTTATTTTAAGATTACCTATCAAAACAACGGCTACTATGTTATTGAAACCCAGGAATAATCAATTGCTGGTAGAATACTACGCGCCAACCGTTCGCCAGACAGCCAGCCTGGCTCGTAAGCTGGCCAAAAACTGGCAAGGGGGTCAGATTGTTGCCCTGTCTGGAGAACTAGGTGCCGGCAAAACATCGTTTGTCCAATCAGTGGCCAAATATTTAAAAATCACCCAGCCTTTAGTCAGCCCGACTTTTACCATCTGGCAAGAATACGCTTGCCAGCATCCGACTATTAAAAAACTGCTGCACATTGATGCTTATCGTCTATCTAGCGGCCAAGATTTGCTGGCTATAGGTATTGACGATTGGGTCAAACGAGCAGATTGTTTAATTATTATTGAATGGCCGGAAATAGTTGCCGATTGGCTGCCTAAACAGACTAAAGTTATTAATCTCCAACATCAACCGCCAGGCCGACTCATTAGCTGGCTGGAACCACGAATTTGACCTCTTTAGCCTTGCCAAAATCCATTTTATTGCCTATACTTAAACCAGCAAGAAGAGTTATCTTCCCCTTATTTTTATTATGAAACCAGAAACCATCCAAGAGATCAAAGCTGAACTCTTGCGTATCAAACAGGAAACCGAAGAAGCCCTTAAGGTTTTTGCCACCAAAGATTCCGGTAATGCCAACGACTTTACCAGCACCTTCCCTGACTATGGTGAAGAGAGCGATGAAAACGCTCAAGAAGTCGGCCAATATTCTACCAATCTGGCTACCGAGAATATTTTAGAAAAGACTTTGCGTGACGTTGACTCGGCTTTGAAAAAAATCGATCAGAATGCTTATGGTATTTGTAAGTATTGCCATCAAGAAATTGATGAAAAAAGATTGCTAGCTCGGCCCTTCTCTAGCTCGTGCGTCAAATGCAAAAGCCAACTGCAAAAAAACTAGCCATCCGCCATCAGCCAATCCGAGCAGCCCTATTTAGGGCTGTTTTATTATTAATGATTGATCGCGCCCTCAAAGTAACCTCATCAATCTATTGGTCACAAAACCACATCCAGCTTAGCGGTTCTTTCTCGCTGACCTATAATCTCAACCGCCGACTCTCCTTTTCCTTGCCAGGCAATGGACCATTATTCAATTGGCTCTTAATATTCTTAGTAATCGGACTAACTATCTACAGCCGGCAAGCCATAAAAAAACAGCCGTCACGGCTGAATGGATGGCTATTCCTATTAGCTGGCGCCTATAGCAATCTTTATGACCGTCTGATTCATGGTGGAGTGATTGATTACCTGACTAGCTGGTGGACGGTTTTCAATCTGGCTGATCTGCTAATTGGCCTTGGCCTAATTATTCTGATTTGGCCTGAGACTAACAAAAATCCTAGCGCCACCCCTCCTGTTTCAGGCCATTCTCAGCAGCGTCCACCTGAGCCTCTTGCTTAGACATGCCATGGCCGCGGCTAATCAAGCGGTCATCCAAGTATAATCCGACCTCAAAGGTCTTTTCGTGGTCTGGGCCGCTGGACGACAAAACTTCATAGCGTGGCGTAAAGCCATAGGTTTCCTGGGCCCGTTCTTGGAAATAAGATTTCGGATCCAAATAAAGCTTATTTTCAATAATATTATCGAGCTTAGACAAAACCAACTGTTTAATCACCCGCTGGGCGACATCCCAGCCCTGATCCAAATAAATAGCTCCGATTAAAGCCTCCATGGCATCGGCTAAAATATACTGTCGCCCCTTAGAGGCTGTTTCCCTGGCCTCACCGCGCGATAAAAATAAATAGTCATCAAGATTGATTTCTTTAGCAATCTGCGACAAAGTTTTGGCATTAACTAAAGCCGCCCGCCAATCAGTTAACTCACCCTCGGCTTTATCTGGATAATTCAAAAACAAAAACTCCGTAACAATCAGCTCCAAAACGGCATCGCCCAAAAACTCCAGTCTTTCATTGTGACTAACTGGAAAATTATCATGCTCATTTAAGTAGGATCGGTGCACTAGGGCTTGAGTCAATAATTTATCTTCTTTAAACTCAACTCCCAGCGCCCGAGCTAACTGCTGTTGATTGGCCATAATATTATTCGGCTGGTGTCGCTTCGGCCGTTTCTGACTGCTCCTTGGGTTGCTTATCAATATCTTTAGCCGGGATCTCTTTAAAAACCGCTCCGAGCACACCATTAACAAACCGCCCGGAAGCATCGCCACCAAAACTCTTAGCTACCTCAATCGCCTCATTAATGGCCACTTTGGCTGGAATATTCTGGTCAAAAGCCAGCTCATAGGTGCCAATGCGCAAAATATTACGGTCAACTGGCGTAATTTGATCAAGCGGCCACTCAGTCGCGTATTTGACAATATAGTTATCAATCGCCGGCAGATTAGCCACCACCCCTTTAACTAAATCATTGACGAAACCATGGTCGTCAAACTCGGGCGCGAATTGCTGAAAACTCTCTTTAACCAGATCTTCCAATTTATCTTTTTGGCCATTAAAATCCCAGCAGAACAAGGTCTGCATGGCAATAGTTCTGGCCAGATGACGATTGGCCATAATATTATTCGGCTTTTTTAGCTTTGGCTGCTTTGGCCTTGGTGGTTGGTTTGGCTGCTTTTTTAACAGCTGGTTTAGCCGCCTTAGCTGGCTTAGCGGTCTTACTGGCGGCCGACTTCACTTTAATCACTTGACGACCCTTATAGGTGCCACAAAAAGCGCAAGCGGTGTGCGGCAAAGCCATCTGGCCGCACTGTGGGCATTTCACCAAAGTTTTAGCCTTGAGGGCGTGATGTGACCGACGGCCGCGAGTTTCACTCTTGGTCCGCTTCTTCATTTGAACCATATCAATAGTTTAAAATTAATAAACCTTAGCGTTGTTTAGTATAATGAAGACTGGCGATTTCGTCAACTTAACCATTAATTAAATCAAGAGCATAGCATCGCCATAACTAAAAAATCGATACTGCTGCTCTACTGCCTCTTGATAGGCTTGTTTAATCATATCGGTGCCAGCCCAAGCCGACACCAACATAATCAAGCTAGATTTCGGCAAGTGAAAATTAGTGACCAGTCCACCTAGTAATTTAAATTCAAAGCCAGGATAAATAAAAAGATTAATCGGTGCCAACCAGTCATTAACGGCTGGTTTATCTATAAACTTAGCAACCACGCCTTCTAAAATACGCACCGCCGTGGTGCCAACAGCAATTATGCGGCGACCTTGCCGATGACAGTCAATAAGTTTATTAATAGTTTCAGCACTAATATCCACTACCTCGTCATGAAGCCGTTGGTCCTCAATATTTTGTTGTCTAACCGGCGCGAATGTACCTAAGCCGACATGCAGAGTCGCTTCAACAATATCCACTCCTTTATTCTTAAGCTGCTGAAACAAATTATCGGTAAAGTGCAGTCCGGCGGTTGGCGCGGCTACTGATCCGATTTTATCTGCTTTCGCATAGACAGTCTGATAGTCATCAACGGCTCGCCGCAGGCCAGCCTGATCGGGCTTGATATAAGGCGGTAGCGGCATTTGCCCCAGCCGATAAATAGCCGACCAAAAATCAGTTCCCGTTTGATTAAATTTCACCACAAAAACTCCATCAGCTTCAGCGGCAATAATCTCTGCCTGTAAATCATCCCCCAAATCAATAACCAAGCCAGGGCCAGGGCGTGTCCCGCCAACTAGGCACCGCCAATATTCTCCATTATTGGGCTGAGACAATTTTTGTTCGAGCAATATTTCAACCCGGCCACCACTGCCGACCTTATATCCCAAAAGCCTTGCTGGCAAAACCTTGGAATTATTAATCAATAAAACATCGCCAGCTTGCAAGAAATCTGGCAGTTGACTAAATATAACCCCCTGTCTGAGCCCAGTCTGCCGATCAACAACCATTAGTCTGGCCTGATCACGCGGCTCAGCCGGCGTCTGGGCAATTAACTCCGGCGGTAGACAATAATCAAAATCAGCTAAATCCATAATCAGAACAAACCGGCTGGCGGCACAAGGCCTAAATGGTTATATGCTAGGGCAGTGGCTTTGCGGCCGCGCGGCGTTCTTTCCAAGAACCCCAGCTGCAAGAGATAGGGCTCGTAGACGTCTTCAATTGTCATCAATTCCTCACCGGTTGCGGCGGCCAAAGTATTAAGGCCGACCGGACCACCGCCAAATTTTTCAATAATAGTGGTTAGCAAATAACGGTCAATCTCATCTAGCCCCAAAGCATCAACCGCTAATAAATCAAAAGCCTGCCGACACAAATCTAAGGTAATAGCTCCAGTGCCGCGCACCTGGCAATAATCACGAACTCTTTTTAATAGACGATTAGCAATCCGCGGTGTTCGGCGGGCCCGATCAGCAATCAAACCCCGCGCCTGCGGCTCCATTTCCAGCTGCAGAATTTTAGCATTGCGACTGATAATCTTCTGCAGATCGGCTGAGTTATAGAAATCTAATCGGTAAACCATGCCGAAACGATCACGCAGCGGCGCCGATAATGAGCTGACCTTAGTTGTGGCACCGATTAAACTAAAGCGCGGCAAATCTAATCTAAGGGTTCGCGCCGACGGTCCTTTGCCTAAAACAATATCCAAAACTCGATCCTCCATGGCTGGATATAGTATTTCTTCAACGCTATGCGGTAGACGATGGATCTCGTCAATAAACAACAAATCACCATCTTGCAAGTTAGTCAGAATGGCCGCTAGATCACCAGACTTCTCAATGGCCGGTCCGGCGGTAACCCGCAAATTAGCCCCTAATTCATTAGCAATCACATGAGCTAGTGTGGTTTTACCCAGTCCTGGAGCACCGTACAGTAAAACATGCTCAATATTCTCACCGCGCGACTGGGCGGCTTGCAAAAATATCTCCAAGCTTTGCCGGACAGCTGGCTGGCCGACATATTCAGACAGCTTTCTTGGACGCAGGCTCAAATCTAAGTCCTGATCGCTGGCGTCACTTAAATCAGCCGCCAATAAATGGTCACGGCTATTGTTATCAACAGACATCGGCTTAAAATAATTTTGGCTTATCGGCAAAACCGCTAGCTGATTTCTTGGCTAACGGCAAAGTATCTTTGGTAGCCGCCAGGGCACCACTCTTTTTGGGAAACTCACCTTGCATGGCTCGCTCAACAATTTGCTTGGTTTCTGGCGAAAAATCGGCACCAATAATCCACTGCAAAAATCCTGGATCGGTTTTGGCCACATCGGCCAAAGAACGGTCTTTATGCTTGGAAAAATTCAAATAGGCCTCACCACCACGCCAATAGAAACGCTTTTCTTCATCAACATAGCGGTCGTCTGGAGCTTCACTAATCTGACGAATAGTCTGATAATCATATTTGGCCAGCTGCTGATCTAGAATCTCAACACTGGCATGAACATCGGCTAAAGCGCTGTGGGCATTAACCAATTTCTTTTGACAATAATATTTATAGGCCGCCTCGAGATCGCGCGGCTCCATGGCATGATAAATTATTTTACTATCAATGATTTGTTTTTTGGTAAAATTAAAATCATAGCCGGCGCGCAAAAATTCTCGCCGCAACATCGGCAAATCAAAATTAGCGACATTAAAACCGCCATAATAACAGTCATAAAAAACATCCCAGACCTCCTGAGCTTGTTCGCGAAAAAGCGGCTTATCCACTAAATCAGCGTTGGTCAAGCCATGAATAGCGGTAACCTCGCTGGGAATATCAATTTCCGGATTAAAGAAAATGTCTTTTTCAATGATTCGACCGTTGGGCAATATTTTAACAAAGGCCAGTTCAATAACCCGATCATAAGCTAACGCCAAGCCGGTCGTCTCCAAGTCAAAAACCACCAGTGGTTTATCCAAATTCATGACGCTTAAAATGTGTTTGAAATCGGCCATGTTATTTGCAAGAATTAAAGTCATTCTGAAGGGTGGCCCGAGAACCAATAAATCTATCAAAAATAGTTGTTTGTGTTTTATATAAATCCTTGCGCAATTTTTGATTATGGGCAATATAATCATCTAAGATGACGCTCTTATCCTTATCATTAGCAGCACGATACGACCTTAATAGGGCGGCGGTTCGTGGTGCTAATTGTTGATAATATTTAGTGTTAGCCGCTCGGACATCACTGACATATTGGCTGTTAAGGGCTTGAATATTCTTAAAAAATCCCTGTTGACAGGTGCTCATTCCAGCTATTCGGCTATTATAAGCCTCTTGAGCATCACGAATAGTATTGCCAGCGGACCCCGTGCCCAAATCACAAATTACTGTCATATCTAGGGTCTTGGTGTCGCAACCATTAATCTTACCACACAAACTAATTGCCAAATTATCAAAAATCGTATTAACTAATTTACTATCACTGATTTTAGAATCAAATGGCAATTTACCGACTTGAACAGCATTAACAAAATCACCCTTATTAACCAACCCCCCCTTAGCTAGACCTGAATCGGCTATTTTAGGGTTATAAATTTTACTATCAAAAACCTTGAATCTAATAAAACAATTGATTTCGGCTTTAGCCCTAGGAGTAAGACCATTGGTTCCACCAATAATAGCAATTATGGCGACCAAGCCCAATAAATATAAACCTTTTTTCATAAAATAGCTTAAAGTTATGTTTGACTAATCTAAAGTAATTATAGCAGGTTTCTGGGCTGTCGACCAATTTTTAACAAAATTGCCACCAATAACCAAAACCAAATCAACCCGCTGTGCAAGCTCCACCACCAATGATCTAAAGACATTAGCCAGATAATTGCCGCGGCTAATGGCCAAACCATTAACCTGTGCCTTCTAACTAAGATTATTAGCGCTAACAGGCCAGCCAATAACCAACCACAACCCAGCCAGCCGATTTCGCTAACCGCCAAAACAAAGACATTGTGGACTGGTTGATAAAGCCACGCCGGCCCCACAATTGCTGACTGTCGACTTAAAAAACCAGTATAGTTACCTAAACCTACTCCCAAGGGGTAATTTTTTATAACTAACCAAGCTTGTCGGTAACCGTCTTGACGTTCAACTAAAGATTTCTGTTCTAGGCGGGCTTGACCAGTTAAGCGACTATGCCCCAAATCATGAAATGGCCACAACCATAAACCTAGCCAGACCACCAGACTAACCAAGAAAACGACTAAAAATTTACGGGTAGCCTTCTGCTGGCGCGTTGTCAATAAAATCGCCACTAACCAGCCGACCAATACCGCCAACCAGGCCGCCCGGCTCCAGCTAACAAGCATTGCCAATGACCAAAGACCGATCCCAGCGGTTAAAAAACAACGAGCTAGATTGCTGCTAAGGCGACGCCAACTAATCATCGCCAACAGGACAGCTATAGCCATGACCGCTCCCAAAATATTCGGCTGGTCAAAACTACCATAGGCCCTAAGCCAGCGACCCGTCACCTGCCCCCAGGAATTAGTCGCCTCAATAACCGCTACGCCCAAATCGCCAGGGAAGTGGGCAGCCAAGCCCAGCCATTTGTTAGCTACGGCTTGCTGGGTAATAAATTGGCTAACTCCCAAGATAGCTGGGGGCACCAAACCAATCAAAATAAAACTCAGCCAACGACGCAACGGCCAATCTTGCCAGGCCAATAGGCACCACCAGCCACAACTCCAAGCTATTAATCTCAACAGACTAAAAACAGCCAACTCCAACTGCACCCCATTAATCAGTAGACTGATGCCGCTAACTAGCCACAAACCAATAAGCCAGTGAACAAAATATTTATCCAGTTGACTTGACCATAGCTGTTGTTTGGGTTTAGCCAGATAAGTGGCTAATAAAGCCATAATCAGAAAAATATCGCTGGCATAAAGACTGATAGTACCATATTCCCAAAAGACACCACCTAAATCACCCGCTTTAATAATCCAGCGCGTTGACCAGGGTATAACCACACACAATGCCAAGCACAATAATTGACTAACTCCAATTAGCCAGTCACTACCAAGACGACGATCCAATGGATCGGCCTTGATCTTCTCTATTAATCCGGTTTTTATTTCTTTCAAGGCAATCAATAGGCGTTCGCGAAAATAATGACGACGATCAATGGTGTGCAGCTTGATTACTCGATTATTAACAACCACTCGCTGATCTTTGTTCATTAAATCCTTAACCGCCGCTGGCAAGAACCGTTGTTGCCAATAAGCCATTGTCTTCTCCCAGGGAGCGGCTAGCCAGGCGGTCAACCTAGAAATAACAATAGCCGCTCGGCTAACATATCGCCGATTAACCGTTGGCAGATAACTGCCAGGACGCCAGTTGGGCAAATAAGTTTTTAACCACGGATTCTGCTTAATAATTCTAGAATAACTAACACCTTGTTCAACCAATGGCCGCAGGTTGGCTAGCCAATAAATATAATACCAGTCAGGACAACCGGCTTCATCGGGCAATTTAAAACGATCAATGCGCAAGTCATCGCTAGATAGCCAAAAGCTGAGGCAAATTTTATCGCGACGATTTTCCGGCGTTGGCCGCAAGCCGCACAACTGTAATCCAAGCGCCGCCCAGAAGCGACACACCCACAAACAGCCAGGGCGAGTGATAATAAATAAATCAATATCACCGCCAGCCCGGAGATTGTAAGCTCCCATCAAATTGGCCACAGCCACCAATTGAACGCCCGGTAACCAACGCAACCAATTAGCTATCCGCTGCGCCTTGTTAAATTTATCAGCTGAAACCGGATAGCGTCGTTGACGGCATTCAATCACCGCCTCTTGACCCGGTAAATGATAGTAGCCATTTTTTTCCGCTAAGCGACCAGTGACAACCAATTGCACTAATGACCGACGAACTGTTAACAAATCAGCCTTATACGGCAAAAATGACCAAACCTCCCATTGGCTGATCGGGTATTTGAATAATGAAAAATAGGCCACCGTTTGCAGAATAGCCGCTTCAATATTCCAATCAGCCTGTTGTCGGCGCTCTACAAACCGGCTAGCCATAAATTAATCATCTTGCGGCCGGCCGATTTCCAACGGCTCTACCTGGGCCTCAGCGCCAGTAATCTTAACAATATCGCGATCAACTTTCTTAAATTCTTGGTAGGCATGATTATAATGATTAACCACTGTTCCCAGGCCATTCCCCAATTTACGCAAAAACTCTTCATACGAGGCCAGATGCCGGGCCAATTTTTCCACATTAACCTTAATGGTTTTAGCGTTCTCTTCAATCTGCAAAGCCTTTAATCCTTGCAAAACCGTCTGTAAATAGGCCAGAAAACTGGTCGGCGAAACAATAATAACATGCTTGTCCCTAAAGGCGTATTCAATTAAATCTTTGGTCTCAATCTGGATGGCCCCAACCTTATTAACCAACAAATCATAATAAATTGCCTCGGACGGAATAAACATAAAGGCAAAGTCCATGGTTCCTTCAGCCGGCCGAACATATTTGCTCGTTTCGTCAATCCGATTCTTCAAGTCTTGTTTAAAAGACTTCTCCAAACGGGTTCTCTGTTCATCATCTTTGGTGTTAAGAATTTTCTCATAATTTTCCAACGAAAATTTAGAGTCAATCGGAATCACTTTGTCGCGAACAAAAACAACGGCATCAACAATCTCGCCATTCTTAAAGGGATATTGGACTTGAAAAGTGCCGGGCGGCAAAACATTCTTCAAAATCTCTTCTAAGAAATATTCACCGAGCACGCCGCGCTGTTTCGGGTTCTTCAAAATATCCTGTAAATTCTGCAGCTGACTGGAAAAACCAAGAATCTGTTTATTGCTGGATTGCAACTCAGCTAAATTGCGGGTCACATCGCCGAGCAACCGGTTAGACTGATTAGCAATAGATTGGACCGCGTTCATAGTGTTCTGATACTGATTTTGACTGGCTTGATGGGTTTCGCGCAATTTCTCATCCAATAAAGTTTTTAACTCGCTATTTTGTGTCGCCAGCAGACCGATCTTCTCCTGCAAGACAATTAGCCTATCTCCACCGCCATCACGCTTAGCCACCATTAGCCAGACTAGCACACCAATTAACAAAACAACGGCGATAGCCAAAATCATTTCCATATAATTACCAATCAATATTAAATAAATTACGAGCGTTATCGGTAGTTATATCAGCAATCCGCTCTAGCGACCAGCCCTTCAATTGTCCAATCCGTTCGGCTGCTAAGCTGACCAAGCCAGGCTCGTTGCGTTGACCGCGAAACGGTGCCGGTGTCAAATAGGGACAATCAGTTTCCACTAAAAATTTATCAGTCGGCAATTTCTTGATTAAATAGTCCCAATCGTGAGAAAAAGTTATCAAACCGTTAAAAGATATCAACAGGCCGATGGCAAAATATTCGTTGGCCAAACTCTCATTACCGGAAAAACAGTGAACCACTCCCCAAGGACGAGACACTGGCAATAGCTGGCGGTATTCGCGCCGAAAATCCTGCAGTAGCGGTAATAAATCATTATGAGCATCACGGCAATGGAGTATAACCGGCAACTCACGCTTGGCGGCCAAAATCAATTGCTGACCAAGGATTTGTTTCTGTTTATCTTTGATCTGTTCTGGGGTGGCGGCAAATTCCTCTAGATGATAATAATCCAAACCAACCTCGCCAATTGCCACCACTTTGCTGAAATCAGCTAACTTGCCATAAACTTCATTATCAAAATCTTCGCCACGCGTCACAAAATTATAATCATCACCCTTAACACGAGCAGCAAACAAGTGGGTTGGGTGCAGGCCAACCGCCGCCCAGACTCCATGTTCGTAACGATTGGCATAATCAATCGCCCGCTTGGAAGTCCGCGCCTCTGAGCCGACTAAAATCATACCGACGCCAACCTCTAATGAGCGCTTGATGACTTCATCGCCATCATCCTTAAAGGCATTAAAATTAACATGAGCATGAGTATCAACTAGGCGCATAAACGAAAAATTATCCAAATAGACTAAAGCCTCAGCTAGCTTTAATCTATCATAATTTAGCGGCTTCGTCCACCCTGTTTAGCCCATAAAATAAGCCTGCGCTTGACAAGCCAAAGAATTAGTGGTAAATACAAAGTGTCCCAAAACAGGACAAAAAATAAAAAAGGAGACCAGAAAATGGCTATCAGTTCTTTACATCCTGAAATGACCGCAGATGACCTACACGCAGTCGCAGTAGGATTCAGTTCAGTGGATGAGGCAAACATGATTTTGCAACACCGCAACTGTGCCGAATCAACCAGACAAATGGTGGTGGCAAAACTCCACCTTTTTGACCAAAAAGAATTCAGAAAAATCGACGAAAATTATCACAGTGATATAGTCGCCGTAACCCAACAACGATTCGGCGACCCAACAGTCGCCGCCACAGGATAAACTTTCACCCAGCTCACTCGGGACATATCCGGCTCGCCGGCTCTATGTCCCTTTTTTTATCAACTATCTAATGATCTTAATATCTAAGGGGTCCTGACAATCAATAATCCGCGACGGCGGATTTTTTAATAGCCCCGCATCAATTATTAAGTCGGGCTGATCATTTATAAAATATTGATCAACCTCATCAATGCTAGTAATCGGCGTTTGACCAGCCAAATTAGCACTAGTGGATACCAGCGGCTGACCAACCATAGCTAGCAACTGATTAAGCCAGTCGTTCTTGGGCCAACGCAAAGCAATAGTTGATAAACCGCCAGTCACTACTGCCGGCAAATTCTGCCGGCTGGGTAAGATTGCCGTTACTGGCCCCGGCCACACTTCGGATAAATATTGATGCGCGGCCTCACTAATTATTGAATAATCATCGGCCATTGTCCAACTATTAATCAAGGCAATGAGCGGTTTGTTGTCCGGACGACCCTTAATAGCCGATAATCGCCGCACTGCTGTCTCGTTTTTAGCCAAACAACTCAATCCATAAATAGTATCAGTGGGTAACAAAACAATCTGCCCAGATAATAAAGCCGCGGCCGCCGACTCAAGACTGATGGCTGGATCGGCCAAAGGCAAAACAACAACCTTCATAATTTACCACAGTGCTTGCATCTGCTTCAGCACCACCGGCAATAGCGGCCATAAAATCTTACCGATAGTCATCAAATATGGAGCAATTATTGATTGACTTAGTTGCTGACCAAGCTCGGTGCTAGTTGGTAAATAGCGGCTTAAGAAGAATAAAATCAATGACCAAGACAAAGCGGCCTCAGCTAGATTTAACAAGCCGCCCAACAACCGATTAGCCGTCTTCATTAGTGGGATAATAGTAATAGCCTCCAAAACACCACCCAAAAAAGAGAACGCCCAAGCCGTCAAGTTGCTGGCAAGAAAAAATAGAATAATAAAAACCGCAATCTTACTGATTAGCCAAGACTCAGAAAAGCGTTGCACTAACCAATCAAAACCAGCTAAATAATAATGGCTAGCTATCCAAGCACCGACCACCAAGCCGACGAGCGAACCGACCACTTTGAATAAGCCACGCCGCAGGCCAGCCAAAAAAGCTAGTCCCAAAACGACGACAAAAAAGATATCAACTGCCAACATATTATTTATTTAAGATTATTATTGGGCTGATCAAAGCGCGGAAATAACGGCTCCGGCTTACCCGTTAATGGTTGACTAAAAAAATTAAGAATTTTCTCAGCCGTGGTTGGTAAGAATATCTGTAAACAATAGGCTGCGGCCACCAAATCTTCAATTAGGGGCTGCAGGCTCTTTTGCGCCGCGGCTGTTTCCAGCTTCCAAGGTTGCTGTTCGGTCAATTCTTTATCAATCTGTCGATAAACTTGCCAGATATGGCCAATCGCTTGGTTAAACTGCCAGTCTTCAATTGACTGAATAACTTTTGTATACAACTGACCAGCCTGCGGCGTTAACGGACTAATGCCATTTTTCCAGGCCAAGTTGCCTAATCGGGAAAATAAATTGCCCAAGCCATTAGCCAAATCGGCCTGATAAACTTCCATGAATCGTTCATCAGTATAATCGCCGTCATCACGGTCATTAATTTCCGCTAACAAATAATAGCGAACGGCATCGGCCCCGAATTTTTCTACTAACTCCACCGGCGAGATAACATTACCCAAGCTCTTGCTCATTTTCTGACCGCCAGCCGTGATAAAGCCATCAATAAAGATCTGCTGGCTGGCTGGCAAGCCGGCTGACATCAACATCGCCTGCCACATTAACGCTTGCGGCCGCAAATTATCCTTGCCGGCAATTTGCACCGCCGGCCACCATCGATTAAAACTGTCTAACTTGTCCGGCCAACCAATAGCTGAAACATAATTGACCAAAGCATCAAACCAAACATACATTACCTGTTCCGGGTCACTGGGCACGGCTACTCCCCAGGGCAATTTGCTGGCTAGACGAGAAATGCTGAAATCCTGTAAACCGTTAGCCACAAAATTGCGAATTTCTTTTAAACGATTGGCTGGCACGACAAAATCCGGTTGACTATCATAAAGCTTGAGCAACTGGTCTTGATATTTAGATAAGCGAAAAAAATAATTCTCTTCGTCAATCAATTCCAGTTCCTGATCTGGGTGCAGCGGACAACGACCACTCTCTAATTCGGAATCAGTCTTTTCCATCTCGCAGCCGACGCAATATTTAACACTATAGCGTTGCTTATAAATGTCGCCGCTAGCCAAGCAGCGCCGCCAAAACTCTTGGGCTGCCGCCTGATGGTGCTGGTCAGTAGTGCGAATAAAATTATCATAGCTCAAATTGAGCAAATCTTTTAAGTCATCAAAACTGGCGGCTAATCTGTCGCAATAGGCTTGAGTTTCCATTCCCAATCCTTGGGCTTTACGCCAAATTTTTAAGCCATGCTCATCAACGCCGGTGTTGAAAAAAACATGATCACCAGCCAGACGATGAGCGCGGGCCAGGGCGTCAGCCCTGACTATTTCCAAAGCAAAGCCGAGGTGCGGCGCAGAATTGATATAAGGTAGAGTGGTGGTTAAATAAAATTGAGCCATAAATCATCTAATAAACTTATTTTATCATCGGCTAGAAGCAAAAGCAATTTCAATTAGCCAATTGGCCGCAAGCTCCAGTCACCTCTTGGCCCAAACTATTGCGTTCAGTTACTTTATAGCCGTGCCGCTTTAAAATATTGGTAAAATCGCGGCGCGCCTTTTCCTGACTAGGCTTAAATTGACCAGCTCCGGGATTATAGGCCAGCAGATTAATGACTAGCAAATTTTTTGGAAAATCAGCTAGCAATTCAGCCAACCCTTCAGCCTGAGCCAGGCTATCATTAACTTTATCCAGTAATAAATATTCAACCATAACTCGCCGATTGGTCGCCTGAGCATAATTTAAAAAAGCCTGTTTAACAGTCGCCAAAGAATAGCGGCGATTAATCGGCATCAAGCGGCTGCGCAATTGATCATCAGCAGCATGCAGCGACCAGGCCAACTTAATCTGTTGGCCGTATTTAGTCAACTGTTTCAGTTCTGGCACCAAACCGACCGTGGAAATCGCTATATGCCGCCAACCGATATTAAAACCGTCTGACCGATGTAGCCACTCGGCAGCCGCTAAGACCTCGGCTAAATTAAGCAGCGGTTCACCCATGCCCATAAAAACCAAGTTATCAATCCGCTGATCAGCCACGGCTAGCCGCCTCTGCCACAATAAAACCTGCTCCACCATTTCACCGGCTGTTAAGTTGCGTTGAAAGCCTTGCTGACCAGTGCTACAAAATTGACAACCTAGCGGACAGCCAACCTGCGATGATAGACAGACGGTTCTCCGGCCATCACTGTGACGCATCAATACGGTTTCTACTGGCTGGCCATCGCTAAAAATTATCCGCGCTTTTTGGGCCTGGTCATCATCCTGACCAAAAACTTGAGCATCGATATCTAGCGAGCAATTATCAGCTAGCCACTCACGATCAGCTGCCGATAAAGTCGTGACTGCCGACCAATCAGTTATGAGTTGCTGAAAAACCGCTTGTTCTAACTGCCGCCGACGAAAAGCTGGACGACCAGCTAAAAATTGTGACCAGGCTAACCAATTCATAAAATACTAAAATTACCACTATCAATGATAGTTGTTGAAATCCACTAGTAATGGTATACTTTCAACATCAAGAAAGCAAGTTTCAACCGCCGCTTCCAGCGTTTCGGTTGCTTATTAATAGGATATGGCTAAACGGAAAAAACGCAATTCAATTGCCAACCAGCCTGGGCTGGAATATTTATCTTTAGGTGGACACAATCTTAGCGCTGAAGCCAAAAAAAGCATCAGTGCCGTTGTTCTCGCTCTGCTAGCAGCTATCAGCTTACTGAGCTTAGTCCAGCCAGAAGGCCTGATTGGTCAATATTTATATAATGCCATCAGTCAGCTGCTCGGTTGGGGCCGTTGGTTCCTGCCGATATTCCTGCTGGCTCTGGCCGTTTTTATTTATTATCGCCAACGCTTGCGAATCACGACAATCAAATTTGTCGGCTGGGGCTTGCTATTCGCCAGCCTGCAAAGCTTCTTCCATTTTTGTCTAGCCGAAGATCATTGGCTCAGCTACATTACTGATGGTCAGGGTGGCGGTTATCTCGGCTATGGCCTAACCTGGGGGCTGACTAGCCTTTTTGGTTATTGGTCTAGCTTGGTATTAACTGTAGCTATTCTAATTATCAGCTTAATTTTTATTTTCAACACCAGCTTAAGTTGCCTATTGGGGCGACGCAGTATTTTTAATAAAATTTTGATTGAGCCATTAACCAGTGGCTGGCACTATATTATCAGCCTCTTCCGCCGCGCTGATGATGAGGGCTTATCGCCCGAAGAAGAACTGGCTACTGTCTATACGCCAGAGCCTGAATTAAGCGAATTGCTCGACAATCGCCAAGCCGAAACAGCCAAAATTAAACCGCTACCAGCAACGGCTAAAACAGCCGCTCCAGCCGATAACGAAACTAAAAAAGATAAACCTAGTAAGACTGCCAGCAAAATTGACCTGCCGATTGACTTGTTGGATCGCCAACTGGATAAGCCGGAAAGCGGCGATACCGTGGTTAGCGCTCAGCGCATTAAAACAACGCTGGAGAACTTTGATATTCCGATTGATGTCGCCGAAATCACTGTCGGCCCAACCATTACTCAATATGCTATCAAGCCAGCTGATGGTATTCGTTTAGAAAAAATCACCGGTCTGGCTGGCAACCTATCAATGGCCTTAGCCTCGCCGCACCCGATTCGTATTGAAGCGCCAATACCTGGCAAATCATTGGTCGGCATTGAGGTTCCCAATCAGACTATCGCTACTGTCGGACTGCGCGACATGTTTGATAACCCCATCTTCCGCCAACGCAAGAATAACACCATGATTGCCCTGGGCAAAGATGTTACCGGTAAAGTATGGATGGAAGACCTGGCTTCAATGCCTCACCTTTTGGTGGCTGGCACTACTGGTTCCGGTAAATCAGTTATGCTTAACTGCATAATTTTAAGCCTGATTTACGAGAATAGTCCAGAAGATTTAAGATTAATAATGGTTGACCCTAAGAGAGTTGAATTAAGCATTTATAACGGCATTCCCCACCTGCTAACACCAGTGGTTAATGAAGCGAGCAAGACCATCAATGCGCTGGGTTGGGCTCTCAATGAAATGAGCCGCCGCTTGGAAATGTTCCAAAAAAGCCACGCTAAGGATATTAAAAGCTTTAATCAACAATTCCCTGACCAAAAGATTCCCTATATCGTCTTCATTATTGATGAATTGGCTGATTTAATGATGATGTCACGCAAAGAAGTTGAAGCCAGTATTATTCGTTTGGCTCAAATGTCGCGCGCTGCCGGTATCCATCTAGTATTAGCCACTCAACGGCCGAGCGTTGATGTTATCACCGGCGTCATCAAAGGTAATATGCCGGCGCGCATCGCTTTTACCGTCGCCTCACAGGTTGATTCACGGACAATCCTGGACATCGCCGGAGCTGAAAGATTAATGGGTAAAGGCGACATGCTCTTCAGCTCGCCGCGCATCGCCAAGCCAGTCCGCATCCAGGGCGCTTTTGTCGGTGAAAATGAAATAAAGCGCGTGGTTAATTATATTAAGGCTCGCAGTGGCGAACCGCAATACCTAAAAGATGTCGTCGAGAAGCACAGTGTTCCTGATTTGCCCAATGGCGGCACTTTGGCTACGGCAACGGTTGATGGCGACGATGATTTGTTAGAAAAAGCTAAGGCGGCTGTTATCACTAGCGGCCGCGCTTCGGCCACTTATTTGCAAAGAATGTTCAAGATTGGTTATCCCCGAGCGGCCAGTTTATTAGATCAATTAGAAGAACAAGGAGTCATTGGGCCGGTTAATGGCGCCAAAGCTCGAGAAATCTATATCAGCCCCGAGGAATATAGCGCGCAGAAAGTTCAGCCGATGAGCGGCCAGCCGCTGCACAATCCGGCCACCAGCCAAGCCCCTGATAATTTTTTAGGTGATGAAATCTGGTCGGACGATGAATCAACCGAAGACAACTCCACTGATGATGCTGTTGAAGCTGACACTGCCGACGATCAACTGCCGTTAGCCGCCACCGAAAAAATTCTAGCCGATATTTATAGCGAAGAGCCAGCTAGCCAGGACAACGAAGAAGATAGCCGGAGTCAGTCAGAACAAGCGCTGGAGTTTGATGACGACGAAGATCAAGAAAAATACTTCAGTCAATAATTTTTTAATATGACCAAAGCAGCATCAACCGCCAATCAATCAGCGCGCCGACTTGCCCAATCAGATGAAGCCGCCGATTGGTTAACAATCAGCGGCCACGAGGGCCAATTATCATTAGATATTTATCAAACTGAGAAAGACTTGATTATTAAGTCTACTATTGCGGGCGCTCGACCGGATGAAATTCAAATTTCTCTCAAAAACGACCTGTTAACCATCCGCGGCAAGCGTGACCTGCCCGAAGATATTGCTGAAGCTGATTTTTTGTTTAGAGAGTGCTATTGGGGGCCATTCTCTCGTTCAATTATTTTACCGATTGATGTTCAAGCCGATAAAATAAAAGCCTCAATGGATAATGGTGTTTTAACCATTGTCTTGCCAAAAGCTCCGCAGGCTAAACAAATCGTCATCAAGGTTAAGGCTCAATAAATTATGCATTACCAATTAACACTAAACCGCTTTGATCAAGATCAGGCTATTTTAACCGATAAATCTGGCAGAAATTTTATTTTCCCGGCCGATCAACTGCCCGCTGGCAGCCAAGCCGGCACAATTTTGACCTGTCTAATTGTTAATCCTAGCCAACCCGGTAAATCGGATCAACAACTAGCCAAAGATATTCTTAATGAACTGCTAAAGATAGACTGACATGCCTATCCCAAAATTAAAAATCAAAAAAATCACCGGCCATAAAATTATTTGGCCAGTGGCTGGTTTAATCGCCGTCAGCCTCATCATCGTTTCCGGATATTTAGCTATCAACCATTTTCAAGAACGATTTTACCCACATACTTTAGCCGCTGGTCAAGACATCTCCGGACTGACCAAGCAACAAGCCAATGATTTATTATTAGCCCATTGGAACAACTTAGCTGAACGAGGCTGGACTTTTCAGGCTCAAACCAAAGCAACTACTATCTACCCGACAGCTGGCCTAACCGAGGGTGCGCCACCGCTTATCTCGTTTGATAGCATCGCCACAATCAATCAGGCCTGGGAGAACAATCGGGCTGATTTATGGTGGCAAAAATTACATAAAATTATCACCGGCTGGCTATTTGGCCGCCGAACTAAGGCGGTTATCGCCATTAATGAAAAACTGCTAACTCAAGAATTACAGACCAATTTTCAACCGCTAATCACGGCCAGTCAACCAGCAAAAATTACCGTTCATCAAGATGGCACTTACCAAATAACTCCAGAAACAGTCGGCCAAATAATTGATTATCCATCTGGTCTCAAAGAGCTCGGCCAACAGCTATTGGAATTACAACAAAAGCCCATCACTTTAAGCATTAATGATGACCAGCCGCTAATTCAACAATCATTAGTCGGCAATCCTCAGCCGACAATTGAACAATATCTCTCCCTGGCCCCGATTAAGCTAACGGCCAGCAGCAGTGATTGGTCAATTAACCGAGCGGCTTTAGCTAACTGGTTAGCCCTAGAAGTACAGGCTGGCCAGATCACGGTCGGTCCAGCCAGCAGTAGCATCAGTCAATACTTGACCACTAAATTGGCCGCCGAGATTGATCAAGAACCGCAGGCTGGTCAATTTCAAAGATCAGGCGGGCGGTTAACTCAGTTCCGACCAGGTAAAGACGGACAAAAACTTAATATCGCTTCTAGCTCAGAAGCTATTAGCCAGGCCCTGCGTCTGGGCACTTCAACCGTCCAGCTGATTATTGATGAAATTAAAAATCCTCTCAACGACAGTGATCCGGCCAGTTTAGGTATTGTTAATCTGCTCGGAACCGGCACTTCTAATTTTGCTGGCTCGCCAGCCAATCGTATCCACAATATTAAAGTCGGCACCAATCAAATTAGCGGCCAATTGATTGCGCCGGGCGCTGAATTTTCGGTGGTTAAAACTTTGGGCGATATTAGTGCTGCCACCGGCTATAAACAAGAGCTGGTTATCAAACAAAACAAGACCGTTCCCGAATACGGCGGCGGACTCTGCCAAGTCGGCACTACGGTTTTTCGAGCAGCTTTGGCTAGCGGCTTGCCAATTACTCAACGGCAAAATCATTCATACCGGGTCAGTTATTATGAGCCGGCCGGCACTGATGCGGCTGTTTATGACCCTTGGCCGGATCTGCGCTTTGTTAATGATACCAATAATTATATTTTAATTCTCGGTGAAATCGCTGGCAATCAGTTGTCGTTTAGTGTCTGGGGCACCAAAGATGGACGAGTGGCCCAACAGACTAAACCGACAATTTATAATATTGTTAAACCGCCGGCCAAACAAATAATTGAAACTGACACTCTGCCGGCTGGCCAGATTAAATGCACCGAGAAGGCCCACAATGGCGCTGATGCCTATTTTGACTATAGTGTTACTTATGCTAACGGTGAGACCAAAAGCAAACGCTTCAGCTCTCACTATGTTCCTTGGAGAGAGGTCTGCTTGATTGGCAAGACTACCACTAGCACGGCTACGACGACGATACCGCTGGCGACCACCACCCCGGCAGTCACCACTACCCCGCCGATTATTAGTTCTACCCCGCCAGCGGTCACTAGCACTCAACCATAACAAAAAGACGAGCTTTGAAAGCTCGTCTTTTTGTTGTTTATACAAATTAACTCCGGTAGGGCAGGCAAGAAACTTTTCTCTAGGACAGACCCAGTCTCAACCAGATGCAGCTTACAGAAAAATCCCCATGCTTGTCGTGCCTAACCCACCGCAATTAACTTGCTAAATTAACCTCCTTTTTAAGTTGACTTAGTATCATAGCACAAAATAAAAATACTGTCAAGAGTATCTTCCTCTGCCAGCACCAGATTAGAGCCCAAAGATGTCTAGGAGATATTTTCATACCTTTTAGCCAGTTGAGGCTGGTGACGCTGAATCTGTTGTGGCATTTGGTACAGCGCCACATCTTGTGGCGCTGTAATTCCTGCACGTAGGCCTTGCGGCCACAACCTGGGCAAGCCACGCTCTTGCCGAATACTTGATGCTTTAAATGGATTAAGATTTGCTTTTCAGAGGGAATTTGAGATAATGAATGAGCGAAAGTCATAGGTTTAATGTTAGTTATTAGATGCTTACATTATACACCTGTGACTTTTGCTTTATTATACCCATCTGACCTTAAAAATAAAAACAGGGCGACCGATTAAAGCCGCCCTGTTCTAGGATTGACCTAGCCCCTTTGTCCGCCGCGTTTATAAAGTGTATCTTGCCGATTATTGGCTTGAAAATCAACTACCTGCCTCTTGAGCCATTCATTGCCGGCAGCCGTTATTTCTGCCCGATTATTCTTTATAACCCACCGCGCTGGTCTAGTGTTGCCAAAAGTAAAATTCAAAACACGTTGCCAAGATTTAAAGTCATAACCAAAATAAATCATCAGACCACTATTAATTTGGTGTTCAAAACGATCAACGATCTCATCCCAGTCATTGTCAATATTCTCACTCACAAAATTACCATGCTCATCTTTTTTTAACTGAGGCCCAGCCTGGCTAACGCCGTTGTACCTTTGATACCCTGATTGGCTAGTCCGACCAACGCCATCTTCTCCTCGCCCCTTATAGCCGCCCTGATTAAAGTCTGACCACATTTCCACCACTGACTGACCATGAGAATAATAATTAAAAGCTCTGTCACCATTGGTATCCAGCCAGGCTCCATGGACATAGTCAATAGCCTCTTGCCCACGAGGACCACGAGCATGCTTAACACGGCGACCCATATTGACATCAGCCCCAGCGCCAATATTGTTCTCTGGATCAACTCCGCCAATAGCTGCCAACATTGAAGCCTTGATCATTGAGTTGGCCCCAGAGGTTGGGATATGGCGTGGCTGGTTACCACTCGGATAACGGCAAACAACGTCTAAAAACTGCATAAAGCGAACTGACAAATGAAATCCAGGGTGGTCAGGCCAGCGCTCTGTATCCCATTCAATTCGGCCCAAAAAAGCATCCTTATCTTGATGGTTCTCTATCTCGTCTAGCATTTTAGCCAAGTAATCATCGGACATTCCTTTACAATCAGCGTCATTAGACAACATGAAGACGTCGCTCTCAATACCAGATAATTGTAGAGAGCGTAGAGCTACGTCGTGGACATCTTTAATGAATTGGCCATGAATGCTCACTCCTCGCTCTTTAATCATTATTTCTCGGACATATTCCTGGCTAAACGCAGCGATTTGCAGTTGTGGAAATTCGCTTTTTATCTTGTTAACTTCTTCAAGCGTTTTTTGGATCTTTTGCAATTTGTCCGGATCGTTTTTATCATCATCAAACCAGTTAATATTCAACACAAAAACTGTTTTAGCCAAAACTGTCTTATCTTGCTTAGAATATAATTTTAGAGTCCGATAGATATTCTCCGACTCATAAGCAGCCCCCACAGCCATGCAAACCATTAATCTGGTGTCTTTTGGCAAGTCGCTCAATAACTGATCAGACTCAACCACTTGATTGACATTATTGAGGTGTTCCGGCTCTCTAGCCGCTTTTTGCTCAAATAACCAATCTAGTTCTTGCTGTTGCTCTAGTTTGGCCTGCGGATTATTCTTTAATCTAGGAGAAAAATACTTCTCATAGCTAGCTTTCTCTTCTTCGGAGAGCTCTTGGCTATGATAGCCATTATATTTAATAAATCGCTCAATCATTGCCGGCTCCAACGGCTGCCGACCCAAAATCGGAATAATCGGCGGGGCTTCCCAGGCGGTGGCTGCGGGAATATCAATATTGTGAACCAATTCATTAATAACGGTTGAGCCATCGGGCATGCCTTGACCAACCTGAGTAGCCAAAATCCGCACAGCTTCGGCACCATTATCAGCTGGCCCCATGGTTTGAGCCACCTCCATAAATTGACCGGTAAATTTAGTCACCCCGTCGGCATGGCTAAACAGACTGGCAGCCAGACTCCCCTTGGGAATGATTGCCAAACCATCAGAATTAATCGGGATCTCAATAACCTGATTCTGAGTTCCCTTGGATAGAGACAGCATCAGTTTAAGACCGCCATCCTTAATTAATTGTTGAGCGTCAGCCGACAATGTCTGATTGTTAAAAGAATGATAAGAGCCATCTGGGGTCATTTTTTGCATATTGAGCAAAATATTGCCATCTTGATCCATGCCACTACCATATTGGCCACCCCAAAAAACCCGCAATTCGTTCTTGTCAAAAATTTTAGTATCATTGTCATACCACAATCGTCGAATAATGTCACGAAAATTTTCTCTATATTGCTCAATAATCTCTCGAGCCCCCATGGCTCCAGCCACTTGATTTTCTTGCGTTAGCCAACCAATACCCTGTTTAGCTAAAGCGGCTTGTGATTCGGCTGATAATCGGCCATCTATTAATCGTAAATCGCCAATTAGTTTTTTGCCATCACTAAAGATGCTGAAATCGCCATCAGCCTCGGGCCGAATTTCCGCGCCGGCTGGCAATTTAAATTTATTATCACCAATTTCAAATAGATCTTGGGCTTGATGCAGTTTTGGTTCACCAAGTATCATCGCCCTGGCTTTTTCTAATAGAGTTACACTTTGACCACTACCAACCGGCTGCCGTCCTTTAATTGCCCCTTCAACCAATCCATGCTGATTTGGACGGAAGAAACTAAGCACCTCTTGAAAAACTAGTCCGACAGCAAAACCGACGCCAGCCGCCTTGGCTCCAGTAGAAATCATTCTCGACTTGCGCATCTTATCAAATAAGCGATCTTTTTCCCTGATACCGCTATCTCCACCCAGTAATTCTTGTTTTTTAGCCTCAATTAAACTGTTTAAATGATCATTAAGATCACCATCAACAAAATTAAGCTTATTCTGACCAGCCAAACGCCTTAAAGTGACCTTGAGCCGAGCTCTAGCTAGGTCAAGATCCAGGCGCTCTTTTTCAACATTGACCAGGCTGGAAAAAGCAATCAAATCTATTCTCTGCTGATCAGATAAACGAATCCGCGCTTCTAGGTCGGCCAAAGTAGCCACCGCCTGTTTAATCTCTTCCTGGCTTTCGGTGTCGGTCAAACCTAAATTAATATTGAGCTTATTTAAAATATCAACCGATTTAACGGTTTTGTAGTTGAAACTCTCCATCTCTTGGCGTCGAGTATCTTCCTTTTTAAACTTCTTGCCCTGAGCCATCTCTCGACTATGCTGTTTTCTTTCTCTTTTTAATTCTTGAGACTCGCGCATGGCGGCCAAACCGCCGGTTAATAAAGCGCCTAAACCCAGCCCGCCCAAAAACCTGGCCACGACTTGACCAGAGGTCTGGCTCAAACTGACTGCTGTTGCCGTAGCTGCAGCCACAGCCAAGCCCAGCGTCGTCTCATTAACTAGCGCTCCGATTTTGGTCTTACCAAGTTTTTCTAGAATGCGATCAACTTTATTGTATTTAGCCTCGGTCCGCACCCCACTGGCAGCTCGGCCGACGATAATTTCTAAATCATAATCTAACTTAGCTAAGCCCGACTGATGAGCTAAAAATTGTTTAGCCTGTCTAGCGATGGTTAATAAATTATCGGCGCAACCAACCTTGAGACGACCATTCTTGTCATCAAAATCAGGCAAGCTATTTAACAGCCTGACCTTTTCCTCCTCCAGTCCGGCTTCATCAATCTTTCCAGCCACAAAGTCATCAATCAGAGCGCGAAGTGAATCGTTAAAAACCTGATCTTCAGCCGCTTTGCCGATAACTCGACGACTTTCTCCGGCTTCCTGATGGATAGCCTCGGCATAATCAGCCATGAAACGACCAACGATAGCCTCCTGGGCGGCCGCGAATTCCTCTTGACTGCCTTTAGCGGCGGCAAAAACATTGCCAGTTTCCAAAATCTGCTGTCGAGCCGTATTAAATTCTTTTTGACGGTAATAATTTCTAGCCATGTTGTGCTTCCAGGCTTTTTTAAAAAAACCGCTAAATCCCTTAAGGCTTTCCTTGTCAGCCGTCATTTTAGCTTCGCTGGCATCAATCGCCTGATCATCGATAGCTTTAGAGTTATCAATAAAGGCTATTCTTAATTTCTCGGCCATATGCCTACAGCTTAATTAAATTAATTTAAATAAGATTGGCGAAAAGCAGCCAATTCTCTAGCTAAGACCGCTGGCAAATCAGTAATATTCTCAGCAAAAAACTTTTGTAATTCCTCAGCCGCAGCTGGTTTATCTAATATGATCTCTAGCTCTGGCAATTTTTCTTCGGGTAATTCGGCAACCATGGCCGCTTCCAGGCGATCGTTAAGCCTATTGGTCAAATCTTGAACTAATTGATCACGAACCTCTGGTTCCAGTTGGTTAATTCCTTGAGCGGCTAATAATTCATCAACAAATTTATCTAACGATGGAGAGAGGGTAGACATAAAACAAATTTAAAAAATAAGCTAATTTAAGTCTAGCGGTCAAAAGATAAAAAATCAAGCCAAAATAAAAAACACCATAATTCTGGCGCTGACCTACTTTCCCAGGGCTTGATGCGGCCCAAGTATCATCAGTACTGGAAGGCTTAACTTCTGAGTTCGAGATGGGATCAGGTGGAACCCTTCCGTTTGAAGCACCAGAATCATGGTGTCTTTTATTTATCGTTAGTCAATGATCAAATGCAATCTTTAAAACAAAATTGTGGGAAAATCAAACGACTTATTAGTATTCCTCGGCTCAACACATTACTGTGCTTACACCTAGCGCCTATCAACCTGGTCTTCTCCCGGGAGTCTATGAAACCTAATCTTGAAGACAGCTTCGCGCTTATATGCTTTCAGCG
>CAYOAH010000003.1:0-67315 GCA_964401905.1 uncultured Gammaproteobacteria bacterium | reverse complement strand
GGTCGTCGGTTCGAATCCGACCCCCGCAACTATACTGAGAGCCTCGGTAGCTCAGTGGTAGAGCAAAGGACTGAAAATCCTTGTGTCGTCAGTCCGATTCTGACCCGGGGCACAGAATAAATAGTGTTGCTATAACTGTTTTTATTTACGGGGTGTGGCCCAGCTGGTTTAAGGCGCCTGCTTTGGGAGCAGGAGATCCCGAGTTCGAATCTCGGCATCCCGACTATGGCTGAAATTACCGGAGCGTTGCCTGGCTGTTTTTTCATTCTCGGCTTGGTTGAGACTGCCGAATTTTGGCCACTTGCGGGTATAGTATAATGGCTTTTATGTCAGCCTTCCAAGCTGAAGATACGGGTTCGATTCCCGTTACCCGCTCCACAGGAACCGCCCGTTGGAGGTGGTTTTTGTCTATTAAATTAAAACCATGTTTTTCTTAGAAATTATCGGTTTGCTGGTCTTATCGGCTTGGTTCTCGGGCATGGAAATTGCCCTATTCTCAGCTACGCCAGCTTCAATTAAGTCTTTAGTTTTGACCAGAATTAAAAATGCCAAACTGCTAGAAAGAATCCTTCACAATAAAAGACGGCTGCTAATTGTTTTGTTGCTTGGCAATAATTTGGTCAATATTACAGCGGCTGGTCTGGCTAGTTTGTGGGTGGAGGATCATTTCGCCTCTGGAGCCCTGGGTATTGCCACGGGCGTGATGACCTTGCTGATTTTAATCTTTGGCGAAATGTGCCCCAAGGCTTTCTTTCAGGCTAGGGCTGAAAAAATGGCGCTGCTGTTTGCGCCAGCTATTTATTTTTTACAGATTGTTTTTTATCCGATTGTTTTTTTGTTGGAGAAATTATTAATTATAATCGCCGGCCGCAAGCAGAAGGAATTAGTCTCGGCTCAAGAATTTAAGGCTTTAAGCCGTATCGCGGTTGAAAAAGGTGTTTTACGCTTTAAGGAGCATGAGATGATTATGAACGTCTTGCGTTTTGGCAATGTCCGAGCTAAAGATATTATGACGCCGCGCTATCGGATGTCGGTGGTCAATGAAGATGCCGAAATTGATCAGATTGCTTATTTTATGGCTCAAGAGGGCTATAGCCGCTATCCGGTTTATCATAATCAGGAGGATAACATTATCGGCTATGTTCATTTGATTGATGTTATGCGAGTTCTTAACAGCGATCATCGTGAGGATCAGCTGGCCAAGCATGTTAATCCCATTATTAAAATTGATGAAAACACTAAAATTGAGCAGATTTTTCGTCAGATGACCAAAAAGCGCTTGCATGTTGCCCTGGTTTATCGACAAAAGACCCAGCTCTTGGGACTAGTCACCCTGGAAGATGTCTTAGAAGAAATTGTCGGCGAGATTGAGGATGAGAACGATCAAGAAATTGAGGCGCGTTTCAAAGACTAATAATTAGCGTTTTTAAGGAAAATAAAAACAAACCAAGCTGGTTTGTTTTTATTTATTTTAACTGAATGGGCCTATTCAGCTCGGTCGCAGATGCCGTTATTGTTAGCATCAACATAATTAGCCCTTTGTGCCTGATTGCCTTTATTTTGACAACCGCAGCTAGTTTGTCCGGTCTTATTTTGGTTGGCTCGGCAACCAGCCGCTCCGCAGCCGCAAGTCTTGGTTTCTTGAGCGACAACCGGCTGGGTGGTCGGTTGGTTACTGGCTGCTTTAACGGCCGACCAGGTTAGACTGCCGATGGCCATAATGCCAACGATTAGTATTCCCAGCAATAATCTTTGTTTGGACATTTCTTTAGATTAGTTTATTAAGATTGCTAGCACTTATTAATACGCTGTCCGGCAAGGTTTTCTGTCAAATGATTATTTTTGGCAATTATTACAGCGGCAATGACCGCAACCGCAACCGATTCCATAGGGTCGGATTTCATCAGCTTTGAATGTCAGAGGAGCAACGACTTGTCCTAGTATTTTAATTGCTCGACCTGGCTGAATAGCTGGCGTTTGTTGAGCAATCATTTGCTGACTGGCTTGAATTAGCCAAGCAGTTTTATCGGGGGCGGTTAGCGATAGTTCATCATCATTGATTGATTGAATCGTGCCCGTCAGCAGACCGTTGTCGGGTCGGTACCATAGATTATCTTGACAATTCAGCTGGCGATAAATTTCTTTTTTAGCCAATTGATTATCCAACTGCCGTCCCCAACCGGAGTAAGCAATGATCAAGCCGGTTGTCAAACTAATTAGTAAGCACAGGGCGGTAATTTTAAACCAAGTATGACGGTAGCCATGTTTTGTTCTCTGAAAGTGAGCTTTGGCCAGAATGATTGCCAATAATAAAGTGGCTAACCAGAAATAGGGTAATGATTTGATGGCTAGGCCGCCGCCGAGGCGGATTGCCAGCGACCAGTCATTAAAGCGTAGCTGATCTATAACCATAGCGCTAGCTAAGGCACCCAGAACGGTCCAGATAATTAGCGCCAGCCAGATGACAATGTTTTGTGCTTGAAAAATCCAACGCGGTCGCGGCTTGATTGACCTTTGCTTAATCAGGGTCAGAATTTTTTTAGCTAGTTTGGTCATAATGAGTGGTTAATATTTGTTGTAATTTTCGTTTACCGCGGCTGAGCAGTGTGGCTACTGTGCCGATTGGCTGCTGGATAATATCGGCAATCGCTTGATAATCCAAGTCTTCAAAATAACGAAGAACAATGGCTTGACGATATTTGAGCGGCAGCCGGTCCAGGGCTTGATTAAGTTGCGTCCGCCAGATGACGCGGTTGGCGGCTATTTGCCAATCATTATCCATTAGCGAATCAATCGTCTGTTCATCAACCGAATAGTCAATTACTGGTCGAGATCGCCGCCGCCGGTAATGGCTGATAGTTTCATTGTGGGCAATTCGGTAAAGCCAAGTGGATAATTTAAGGGTATGGTCAAAGTTATTGATATTTAGATACATTTTTAGGAAAATCGTTTGCAGAAGATCTTCAACATCTTCGCGGCCAAGGCCGGACAAGCGGAAGACATAGCGCGCTAGCGGGGCTTGATAGCGGCTGATAATAACCGACAAATATTCTGGCTGCTGGCTAATTTCAGCGGCCAAGAATTCGTCAGTCAAATCTTCGGTTCGGCTATTTAGGGATTGGGTATTATTCAGCATGTTTATTACTACGCTAGTTAAGGTAACTTTAATTCGTTGATTATCTAGCGCTAATTTTGATATGTAATTATAGCAGTTTAATTGGTGATAAGTCCAAACAATTTGTGGCCACCGTTGCGATACCCCCATTTTCTTGACAAAAATTGCTAATTAAGGCTATAATCAAGCTACCGTTAATGCTCACTTATTTAGTTATTATCTAAACAGGCATTGTTTATGCTGAAAATCAAGCTTGCCCGTATTGGCAAAAAGAAGGCGCCGATTTATCGTTTTATCATTTCTGAGGTCGGCCGCGATCCCTATGGACGGGTCTTGGAGAACCTCGGCTCCTATAATCCCAAGTCTAAAGAATTGCAGGCTAAGGCTGAGCGAGTTAACTATTGGCTGAGTCAGGGAGCTCAGATGACTACTACTGTCAATAATTTGCTAGTCAGCCACCAGATTGTTAAAGGCGAGATCATTCGCGTTATTAGCAAGCAACCCGCTCCGGCTGTCGCTGAAACCGTTAAAGAAGACCAGGCGCCAGCTGCGGCTGTCGTTGAGCCGGTTGCCGAAGAAGAGGTTGTTGCCGAGCCAGCTGTTGAAGAGCCGGTTGCCGAAGAACCAGTTGAAGTAGTTGAAACTAGCGACGAAGCCGTAACCGACGAAACGCCGAGCGCCGAATAAAATTGGCTATTTAAAAACAGAGCTAGGTGGCTCTGTTTTTATTTTGGCTCTGCTCACTTTTGTTATATAATTATAAAATAATTAGTAATCTTTAATGCTATGCCCACAAGCCGTCGCTTATTCTGGCTAGTTATTGTCGGTTGTCTATTGATTATTGTTGTTGATGGTTATCGTTTAACCCGGGCGGCTTGGCTAACCTATCAGTCTGGCCTTACCGGTAAACAATCACTAGAACAGAGCTGGCAATTAGCTAAAGATGGTGAGTGGCCACGAGCGCAGACAGCTGTTCAGCAGGCGCAACAATCTTTTTTGGCAGCGCGCGACCATAGTCAAGTACTGGCCAATCATTGGTTATTGTCTAGAATCGGCTGGTATCACCAGCAAACCAACAGCGTTTATAATTTATTAAAATCAGCCGAATTAGCTTGTCAGACCGCTGTTGATGTGTTTGCTCAAGCTGAGCAATGGCAGTCCAATTGGCCGTCTGGCTTGACGGCAGCCTCATTGGAGAATTTGACACCCAGCAGCACGGCTCAAATATTGTCGCAGATGCAGAGTGTCCAGCCGTTATTGCTAAAAACTTTGACCAATCTGCATGAGTTGGAGGGCAGCTTGAATCAGGTTAATTTTGCCGTTGGCTTGACTAGGCTTAATGCTCCGGTCGGTGAATTGCGTCAGGCGCTGCAAGACGGTAAGGCTTTATTGGCTGAACACTTGCCATGGTTGCAGCTAGCTCCATATCTGGCCGGTCAAATTAGTGATGGGCGTTTCTTGCTGATTTTACAGAATAATGATGAACTGCGACCGACCGGTGGTTTCATTGGTAATTATGGTTTATTAGAATTGCGCGATGGCCAAGTGATTAATTTAGAGACCCATGATAGTTATCATCTGGACATGCCGGCGCAAGATTATTTTAAACCAGCGCCGCCAGCTGAATTAAATAAATACCTAGGCGTCAGACAGTGGTTCTTGCGCGATGCCAATTGGTCGCCAGACTTTCCTACTACGGCTCGGCAAGTGCGCTATTTTTATCAAGAGCAAACCAAAGCGATTGCTAAAGCCACCACTACCGAACGTATTGATGGCGTGATTGCTATTACTCCAGCCATTGTTGAAGATTTATTGGGGCTAGTCGGGCCGATTACGGTTGAGGACCAGACCTATGATCAGCAGAATTTCGTGGAATTATTACAATATCGGGTGGAAATGTCTTATGATAATTATGGCGTTACTTCTTGGAACCGTAAGGCGGTTATTAATGATGTTATCCGCGAGTTGGAAAAGCGGCTGTTGGCTTTGCCGGCCAGCCGCTGGACCGAAGTGGCTAGGATAATCACTAAGAACCTAGAACGGAAGAATATTTTATTATACAGCGATAATCAAGCTGTCCAACAATGGTTAGTCCAGCAGAATTGGGCTGGCCAGGCTCGGTCTTTTGACGGTGATTATCTATGGGTGATTGACGCTAATTTGGCGGCTTTTAAAACTGATGCTGTTGTTGACAAGCAGATTAATTACCGGCTTTATCAGTCCGGTGGCCAATGGTTGGCGGAATTACGGCTGAACTACAAACATAATGGCGGCTTTGATTGGCGCACAACGCGTTATCAGACCTATACCCGGGTTTATGCACCACTTGGCAGTCAACTGATTAGCCAGGCTGGCTATAAAGATGCGGCCACCACCACTCAAGAATTGGGTAAGACGGTTTTTGGCGGTTTTATCGTCGCTGAACCGAAGAAGACCAAAGAAATTAAGCTGGTTTATCGTTTGCCCGATTCAGTGACCAAGCTCTTGGAACAGGGTCGTTATGAATTACTTTTACAAAAACAGCCAGGTCGCCAGCGGACATCGTTGTCGTTAGAGTTAGATTTGCCCCGATCAGCTCAGCGAGCCTATTCTGAACAGCTACCTTTGAATATAAAAGATAGCCAGGTCAGTGGCCAGTCGGGCTGGTTGGAGGATAGTCAAGTGACGGTCAGCTTTTAATTGGCTGGCGGGCGACCAGATAGAGATTGAGTCCGTCCTGTTGGCAATCAATAATATCAAGCCCGGTTGCCACAATCAATCTTTTTAGCTCGGCCTTGGTAAAGGCGTGATAATAGCGTTGTCGTCCTGATGATTTTTGTTGCCCCCAATTGAACAGTAGGTCGCCGCAATCTAACTGGCCGCTTAATGATAACCATAGGCCAGTTAATAGTTTCCGCCAATACTTGGGCTGGTGCCACAGATCCCAAACACTGATTATCAAGTAGCCACCCGGTTTGAGCCAGCGGCCTAAGTTTTTGGCTGCCAGCTGGCGATTGGCGCGGCCAGGTAAATGATGTAAAGCGGCAATGCAACAGACAAAATCAAATTGTTGTCCGGTTGGCGTGTCCAAAAGGTTGCCCAGCTGCCAGTTTATGGAAAATGGCCAAGCGGCTTGCGGATAGCCCTGGGCGGCAATCTTTAATAATTCAGGCGAACTATCTAGGCCAACGTAACAGTCAATCGGTCTTTTTTTTAATTCTTCCAATAAGCGTCCATTGCCACAGCCAATATCAAGCAGTCGGCCGCTAATCGGCAGTTGGCGAAGTATTTGCCGTAATCGTGGCCAAAGTGGCTTTTGACGGGTTGCCGAGAATTGTTCAGCAATTTCTTGGTAATTGTCAGCGACAATTTGTTTTAATTGTTCAATCCGCGCCGGCTTCATTGTTTGGTCAATTGATTTTTTAAAAAAGCTAGCGCCATTTTTAATTCCGGCCAATCAATATAACTAGGCAATTCTTCTTTGATGACACTTAAACGGCCATTGATTAGTTGCGGTCGTTGTTTTAATAAATCGCCAATAATTGACAAAGTGTTGTCATCAAGCAGCCGGCTGGTATCTTGCAATAGGTTTTTTTCTAACAGATAACAGAAGTGTTCGACGATGGTATCTAGTTGCAAGTTGCGGCTGCTGGCGATTTGACTGATTTCTAATCCGGACTCGTGGAGTTCTAGGGTGGTTAATTGGGTTAGCTTAGTTTCCAGGCGAATATTTTTAGTTGTTTGTTGCTTTTTGGGTATTGGTGATCGGACCGACTGTTTGGTCATTGGTCGCTGGTTGGTGGTGCGATGGCGACACCAATCGCAGTGGCCGCAATCTGCGGCCGTTTTTTCGCCAAAATAATTAAGAATATATTTTTGCCGGCAACCGTTATGGTAGACATAGTCTTCCATTTTATCTAGTTTGTTGCGGGCAAAAAGCAGCTTGTCACGCAAGGCTTGCCGATCCAGTTGGACTTCTTGGCGGGAACAGCGCTTTAATAGGGTTATTTCCGTCCCTTTAAACGGCGGCTCATAAATAATTATTTCTTTTTCTTGCAGTTTTTTTAAGAGTCTCGTTAAAGAATCTTTAGAGCAGCGCAAATCACTGGCTAGAAATTCTAGGTTAACCGAATAGCCGGCGCGAAGTTTGCGGGAGTAATTATCATAAAGTTTACCCCAAATTTCTAAAGATTTTTTAGCTCGACTGCCTAAGGCTTCTTGTCCGGCAGTTAGATTGATATCGGGACCAGCTAGTCTTAAGGTTGCTTGGCTGGTTTTTTCATAGGTTTTGGCCAGATAACCTTCTTTTTCCAGGACTTTGAGAGCAGTGCCAACCGCCAAGTCGGGAATATCAAGGCCAAGAGCGCTTTTTATGGAGCCGTAGGTTATTAGAATATGGTTGTCTGGATAGGTGGTTAGAAAATCATAGATATCCAAAATTAAATCAACTGAGGGGTTGTCGCCCTCAATAAAAAATTCTTGCAGGTAACGATCACGCGGACTGTGGAGCAGCAGGCAAAGACTGGATTGGCCGTCGCGGCCAGCCCGGCCGGCCTCTTGATAATATGCCTCAATAGTTCCAGGCATGTCATAATGGATAACAAAGCGCAGGTCAGCCTTATCAATGCCCATACCAAAGGCGTTGGTGGCGACAATTACTTTGGCCCGGCCGGTCATAAATTCATTTTGCAGCCGTTGCCGCTCATCAGCAGTTAGGCCGGCGTGATATTCTACGGCTGAAATGTGATAATCAGTTAGAAAATTAACCAATTCATCAGCTCGCTGGCGGGTGCTAACATAAACAATACCGCTGGCTTCTGGCGCCTTTTGAATAGTCTCTAGAACCACATCTTTTTTGTAACCATCAGCCGTGCTAATGATGCCAAAATGCAAGTTTGGCCGGCCAAAACCGGTGATTATTTCTTGCGGCTTAGCCATATCCAGTTGTTTGACAATGTCTTGGCGAACCTCAGGCGTGGCGGTGGCAGTTAGCGCTAGTATCGGCGGCCGTCCTAGGCTTTTGATGAATTGTCGTAACTGTAAGTAGCTTGGCCGGAAATCATGGCCCCATTGGCTGATGCAATGTGCTTCATCAACGGCCACTAGGCTAACAGTTAGTTGCCGGATAATTTTTTGGAATGATTGGCTATGAAAACGTTCTGGGGCGACGTAAATCAGTCGATAAGCCCCAGCTAGGGCTTGCTGAAGACGATTGTCAGCCTCAGTCAGCGGAATAGAGCTGTTGATAAAAGTAGCAGGGATGCCGATAGTGTTGAGTCGGTCCACCTGATCTTTCATTAAGGCAATTAATGGCGAAATAACCAAGGTTACGCCGGGCAACAGCAGAGCTGGTAACTGGAAACAGAGCGATTTTCCACCACCGGTTGGCATGATCACTAAGCAGTCGCCACCCGACAATGCTTGTTGAATAGCTTGTTCTTGGCCGGGCCGGAGCTGATTAAAGCCGAAATGAAGTTGTAGTAAAGTTGACCAGGTCGCGCTATCCATGGTGCTGTTGATAAAGTAAGAATGTATTGTTTAGCGCCATGGCGATCGTCAATGGGCCGACACCGCCCGGGACTGGTGTTGCCCAGCCATTGATCAGCGGGTTGATTGATTTTAAGTCCACATCACCATAGACTTTCTTTGCTCTTTTGGTAATGCCGATATCAATAATCAGATAATTATTCTGAGGTTGCTTAATTTTAACAGCCAGCGGTCGGCCCAAGGCGCTGATAATTAGCTTAGCTTGATTTAAGCGGGCTTGAACGTTCTTATCGAGCCGATGATATACTTCTACTTCAGCGCCCTGTTGCTTGATCAGGTCGGCCAAATGATATCCAAAAATAGTTGAGTTTCCCAAAATTATTGCCAATTGGCCAGTTAAATCTAATTCCTGTTCGGCAATCAGTTTTAGAACTACGCCGAAAACTGGCGGAATAATAGCTTGTGGCTGATTGTTTTGCAGGCGGTTTAGGTTTTCGGCGGTAAAGCCGTCAACGTCTTTATCAGGATTGATGGCATTGACGGCTTCATCAGCATCCAAGTGTTGTGGTAGCGGTAATTGCAAAAGAATGCCGTCAATCAGTGGGTCATTATTTAAAAAGCGAATAGTTTCTAATAGTTCGGCTTGACTAATATTTTCTGGGCAGCCATAAAAATGAGTATCAATGCCGACTTTTTTAGCCTCTTGTTGTTTTAGCTTAACATAGAGCTGGGAGTCGGGCCGTTGGCCAACTAAAATAATAGCCAAATTTGGCCGAGAACCACCTAGGCTATAGATATTCTCAGCGATATTATCTTTAATGTTTTCGGCCAGTTGCCGGCCATCAATTAGCTGTAGCGGCATAATAATTTAGAGGCCCGGCGGCGGTAAACGCCGACCCAATTGGGTGACTTGCTGTTTAATGTCGGCTAAATAGCTGTCATCGGTATAATTAGCCAGGGCCTGGTGGAGCCAATTGGCGGTTTGTTTAATCTCGGTTGGACCGAAACCGCGGGTAGTTATCGCGGCTGTTCCCAGTCGGATACCAGATGGATTGAGTGGCGGCCGCTGATCGCCGGGGACAGTGGAACGAGAAACGGATAAGCCGGCTTTTTGCAGAGCCTCTTCAGCTTGGCGGCCAGATAATCCTTGCTTGGTTAAATCAATGACTAATAAATGGCTGTCAGTGCCACCGGAAACAATATCATAATTCATTGCTTGCAGCTGTCCAGCTAAAAGCTGGGCATTGGCGATAACTTGTCGAGCATAGTCTTGAAAGGCTGGCTGCAGAGCTTCGCCAAAGGCAATGGCCTTGGCAGCGGTGACGTGGTCGTGCGGTCCACCCTGTAAACCGGGGAAGACAGCGCGGTCAATATCTTTAGCCAGTTTGGTTGTGGACATAATTATTGCTCCGCGCGGACCGCGCAGGGTCTTGTGGGTCGTCGTCGTAACGATATCAAAAATATTGGTTGGGTTGCTTAATTGCTGGCCAGCAATTAAGCCGGCGGTGTGCGAAATGTCGGCCATAGTTAATGCCCCGACTTCGTCAGCGATGGACTTGAAGCCGGCCCAATCGATTTCTCGGCTATAAGCGCTAAAACCGGCGACGATTAATTTTGGTTTGGCTTGGCGAGCGACTTGGCGGACTTGATCCATATTGAGCCGACCGCTGGCCGCATCAACTTCGTATTGGACGAATTTGAATAAGCGACCGGAAATATTGATCGGATGTCCGTGAGATAGGTGGCCGCCGTGATCTAGACGCAAGCCCAAGACGGTGTCGCCAGGTTCTAAAACGGCCAGATAAGCGGCTAGGTTAGCTGGTGAGCCGGATAACGGCTGAACATTGACATGTTCAGCGCCAAAAAGCTGTCTAGCCCGTTCAATCGCCAAGCTTTCTACTTCGTCAATAATTTGGTTGCCGCCATAATAACGTTTGCCAGCATAACCCTCGCTATATTTATTGGCTAGCGGGGTGGCTAGAGCCGCCAGGACTGCTGGCGAAGCATAATTCTCTGAAGCGATTAGTTCCAATTCATCAATTTGGCGGCGGCTTTCTTGATTGATTAGTTCCAGGACTTTTTGGTCTTTAATTTGTTCGAGCATAGTTTTGAATAATTTCTTGTAAGCCGCCCAAAACAACATCATCAGCAAAGAATTGTTGGTTGGCCCGATCCTGGCTGATTTTTTGAATCATCTCTTGTCGCTCAACGGCAATATCTTCAAACTCACTCAAAACTTGTTGATAAATTGCCGCTATTTCTGGTTGATCAATTTTCTGGGCGTAGTCGCGGTAGAGCTGGGCTTGCTGAATAATTTGTTTGAGCATTAAAACTTGAATCGGATGTTCCGCTAGGGCGCGTTGTTTGTCGTTGTACCAAAGTTTAGCTAATTCATCGGCATGCTTTAAGTCGCAACCGATAACAAACAAGGGAACATTGCTTTTTTCGCCGCGGATATTTAAAAATTCTGATTGGAAATATTTGATTTTGGCTAGCTCGCCGCGTTCAATTTTTTCCAGAATGCGGCCGACCTTTTTAGCTAGGCGCTCGGGTTGGCTAGCCGAAGTAACATCTAGAGCAATACCGGAGTAATTAGCTGATTTCTGTTCAGGATGGCGTATCTCCAAGATAGAATCAATATGATTGCGGAAATCGTCATAGCTGCAAGTCTTAATGGTCCAGACATTTTCACCGAAATAGTTATTCGCCTCAATTTGTTGGTGGAGGATAGCCTCTAGAACATCGGCAATCTTTTTATGCCAGATTTCGCTGGGCGAATTTTTCCTCTGATGCTCGGCTTTTTGCTGCTTGACCCAGGCGACATCATTTTTAACAGCTTCTTTACCGTATAAATCAACGAAATCGCCATATTGGATGCGGTCAATTTTATTGGCCTCATTAGCCATCAATAAGAGTTGGTTTAGATAATTTTCATTATGGAAATTTTGTCGGCTATCTTGTTTTTCGGCCTGCCGATTTAGATATTGTTCTGGATTGAACATAGTTTTATATTAATGTTTATAACTACTATAGCACAGCTTTGATCAAATAAGTATGGCTGAGGTGGTAGCCGAATTTACGATAATAGCCGCGGACGCCAATTCCAGAAATGACGGCGATTTTTTTCCAGCCCTGGCGCTGAGCGATTTTTTCCGCTTCAGCCAACAGGTGTTGGCCCAGACCACGGTGCTGGACTTGACCAACTGTGCCGGGCGGTTGCAATTGGCCATAGACATGAAGTTCACGAACCAGAGCGCAACCACGCAGATGGCTGTTAACTGCCGGCCGGCTTGGTAGTCGCAATCGGCAAAAACCAAACAAGGTCTTCTGGTCACGGCTTTCCCAGCTAATAAAATATTCTTGACCGTCAGCGGCTGGATAGTTTTTAACCACTAATTGTAATTGATCTAATTCGGCTATTTTGTCGCCAGCCTCACGACAGCGGATGCACTGGCAATGGACGCCTTGTTGTTGAATGATCTGGCGCAAATTAGTAATTTTATTGCCAGCCTCAATTGATTCTTCGGGGATATCGCGAATCAAGCGAATAATTCGGACATAGGTTGGCGTCGCCTCTTTACAGGTGCGAATAACTCTAATTAGTTCGGCATCGGTATATGGCTGGTAGCGACCAGCTCGCCAGTCTTCATAAAGTGGACTGCCTTTAATAACTACGGTTGGGTAGAATTTGATTTGGTCAGGCTGAAAACGAGGATCGCTAAATAATTGCCGATACATAGCAATATCGTAATCGGGGTTGGATCCGGGTAGAGCCGGCATAAAATGATAAGTAATTTTGAAGCCCCAATCGCGTAACAATTTAGTGGCTCTAGCAATGTCGGCCACGGTGGCGGTCCGTTGATTAATTTTTAAAATAGCATCATCAATTGCCTGGACGCCGATTTCTACTCTGGTGCAGCCGAATTGGCGGTAGCGGTCCAGCTCAGCTGGCGTTACGCAGTCCGGCCTGGTTTCTAGCGTTAAGCCGACAATTCGGTATTCGGCTGTTTCGTTGATTTTTTGTTCAAGCGCCAAGGCTTTTTTTAATTGACTTAGCGTTAAGCTCTGCCGGTAGCCGTGGGGTTTTGTCTGACCATGGCTATTGGCGGCGGCAAAACAATTAGTAAGATACCAGTATTGATATTTAAGTGGCAGATAGGACCAGGTGCCGCCGATGACAATCAGTTCCACTTTATTCGGCTGGTGACCGTTAGCTAGCAGAGCGCGCAGGCGATAGTGGACTTGCTTGGCTGGATGATAGTGGCAATGTCGAGCGCGCATTACTGCTGGCTCATTGGCTAGATAGCTGGTCGGCACAGCTTCTTGTTGCGGGCAGTATCGGCAATGGCCAGTGCAGGGCCAAGGCTTAGTCAAGACGGCTACCGGGGCCACTCCGGACATTGTGCGGACGGCGCGGCGTTTCAACAAATTTAATAATAACTGGCTGGGTTCCAGCTGTTTTTTAGCCAATAACTGCTTATAGACGGATAATAATTGGCTATTGCTAATAATTGGCTGGCCGGATAATTCCGCCAGCTGGCGTTTTAAGTTGGCTAGATCGTTTTTGGTTTTGGCTTGTTGACTGGCTAGGTCTAACAAGTTTTTGGTCAGTTTGATATTCATTGTCGCCGATGTTATAATCTAATCGTTAGCTTTTTAATTTAATCACAATTATATGCTTGAGACAAGGCGTCTAGCCGCTTTATTTATTGGGGTAATTAGCTTGATTTTACCCATAACTAGCCAAGCCTTTGTCGCCCGTAGTGGCGATGATGTCAATTTTAAGTCCGGCGATCAGTTGAGCGGCGTTACTTATGCCGCCGGCCGGCAGATTACTGTTGATACGCCATTGCCTGGCGATTTGATTTGTGCCGGCAGTAGTGTTTTTATCAATCAACCGGTTCAGGGTGATGTTATTTGCGCGGCGGAGAATATCAGCATTAGAGCTAAGGTTGATGGAACAGTTCGTCTACTTGGCAGTCGTCTTGATCTGGATAATCATATTGGCGGCAACGCCATGCTTTTTGGCTCTGATTTGATTATTGGTCAGCAATCGGCAATCCAGGGTGAGTCGCTAATCGCGGCGCAGTTTTTGGATAGCCGCGGTCATTATTTACAGGATTTTCATGGTGCTGCCAGTCAAGCTAAGCTTTATGGCCAATATGATGGACCGGTTAATTTAACCGTAGCCGATGGTGGAGATAATCAGGTTTTGCAAATTAACCAGGGGGCTAAGCTGACTCAAGGCTTGACTTATCGTTCCAAATCGGCAGCACAAATTGATTCAGCGGCCGAAATCAAGGGCGAGGTTGTTAAAAAAGATTGGCCGGAACACGGTCGGGCCGACAAGCAACAAGCGATGATCGGTTGGCTATGGTCTAAATTACTGCGCCTATTCATGCTATTAGCTACTGGTTTAATAATCGTTAGTTTGTGGCCACGAGCCAGCCAAGCTATGGCTGAAGCAGCCAAGCAGCGGCCAGTTTTATTATCGGTACACGGTTTATTGGTGTTGATTGCGATGCCCTTATTGGCCATTCTGACGGCTATAACCATTATCGGTTTGCCGGTGGCTATTATATTGCTATTATTATGGGTTGTTTTGTTGTATGCTGCCAAATTGGTTGTTGGCTATTGGCTGGGTCGTCGTCTGTGGCCGAAAGCCAAAAGTAATCTTTGGCCATTTTTGGCTGGCGCTACCATGCTATTTATCGCTACTGTTTTGCCATTTATCGGCTGGTTAATTGGCGCTATGGCTACTTGGTGGGGCGTGGGAGCGATTTGGCAGTGGGCTCGACCAGTGAATAAAGCTAACAAATAATTATGCAGACACAAGCCGGTGTTTTTAAGGCCTATGACTTACGCGGCATTTATGAACGCGATTTTGATGAAGAATTGGCCTATAAATTAGGACTAGCCTATTGCTTTTGGCGTGGACAGGAATTGGCCGGTGCCAGTCAACTGACTATTATTATTGGTCATGACATGCGCCTGTCCTCGCCAGCCTTGAGCCAAGCCCTAACCCAGGGCTTAGTTGCCGGCGGGGCTAAAGTTTTGGATATTGGTCTTTGTTCCACGCCGACTTTTTATTATGCCGTGGCTGAACAATCAGCCGCTGGCGGTATTATGGTTAGCGCCTCACACAACCCCAAAGAGTATAATGGTTTCAAGATTGTCCGCGATCGAGCCAAACCCGTCAGTGAAACTAGCGGCTTGCTGGAACTGCGCGATTTGGTGCTGAATCAGCCACTAACCCCAGCTAGTCAGCCCGGTAATTATCAGGAGTTGGCTGGTGTTTTAGCTAGGCAGATTGATTATGATTTGTCATTGGCTGGCGACCAACCGATTAAGCCGTTAAAGATTGTCATGGATCCGGCCAATGCCATGGGTGGTCCTTATTTTGAAGAATTGTTAGCCAAATTACCGCAAATTTCATTAATTCACATGAATTGGCCGTTGGATGGATCGTTTCCTAATCATGAGGCCGATCCATTCAAGCCGGATAATATTCAACCACTCAGCCAAATGGTTGTCGGCCAGCAAGCCGACCTAGGTATTGCCACCGATGGTGATGCCGATCGGATATTCTTTGTTGATAACCTTGGCCAGCCACTGGAACCTGGGGTGGTCCGAGCGATTATGGCTAAAATATTTTTAGCTGAACGGCCAGGCTCAACTATTGCTTATGATATTCGGCCCGGTCGGATTACTTCGGATACGATTGTGGCTAACGGCGGCCAGCCGTTAGTGACCAGGGTTGGCCACTCATTGATTAAAGCGGCAATGTTAGAGGCTAATGCCTATTTTGCCGGCGAATCATCGGGTCACTTTTTCTTAAATATGGATCATGGTTGTTATGAAGTGCCAGGAATTGTAGCTTTGAAGCTGCTACAGGCTTTGTCGGCTAGCGGCCAGACTTTGGCTGAGTTCGTTAGTCCTTATAACAAATATGCCCATTCCGGCGAAATCAACCGCCGAGTTGCTGACCCCGTCGCCAAAATAAAATTAATTGCCGAACATTATGCTGACGGCCAGCCTGATTTTTTAGATGGCGTTACCGTTACTTATCCGGATTTCTGGTTTAATGTCCGAGCATCTAATACCGAACCGCTGCTGCGTCTTAATTTGGAAGCAATTAATCCGGAAATTATGGCGGCCAAGCGTGATGAAGTGTTGGCGTTGCTGGCTGACTAGCGGCGGAAGTGATTGACAATTTTTTTTAAATTCTCGTAATCATTTTCACTTAATCCATGGCTAGAGAGGTTGCCGTGAATTTCATACAGCTCATTATCTAGTTTGTAGCCAGGAATACCACCGAAATTAACTAAATCATCGCGGTGTTTTTTGAGTAGGTCAATAATAAAATCGCGGTTTTCTTGATCAATACTGGAGAATTCATAGTTATTATAGAAGAATTCTTTACAGCGGCGTTCAAAAGTGTATAAATCTTCGTTTTTGAGGCTAGTTACCAATTCTTTAATGTCCATAGGTGTAGATTATTTAATTAATTAGCGACTGATTTGGCTGAACCGAGACAGTGCCGGGTTCGGCTATTAGATTAGCCTGTAAATTGAGTAAGCCGCTAGCCGCTATCATGGCGGCATTATCGGTTGTATACATCATTTCTGGTAACAGCAACTCCACCTCTGGCAATCTTTTGGTTAAAGTTTTCCTTAATATTGCGCGCAACTGTTGGTTGGCGGCAACACCGCCAGCTAGAAAAACTGTTTTTACTTGAAAATCAATCGCGGCTTTAATCGTTTTGCGAACGAGAGCTTCGGCGACGGCTTGTTCAAAGACATAGGCATATTCACTGGTTTGCTTTGGCCACTCGGGGTTATTTTTCAGGGCATAAAGCAGGGCGGTTTTGAGGCCAGAAAAAGAAAAATGGTAATCAGCCCGTCGCAACATTGGTTGAGGTAATTTAATGTTTGACGATTTTTCTAGTTTGGCAAATTCTTGAGCCAGCGCGCTTATCTTTGGACCGCCCGGATAACCTAGCTGCAACAAGTTGGCCGCTTTATCAAAAGCTTCACCGGCGGCATCGTCCAGAGTTTGGCCAGCAATCTGATAATTGAGTGGATCTTTCATCAAGATTAAGGCCGTGTGGCCACCGCTGACTGTTAAGGCTAGAGCTGGGAATTTAATCTTGGTCAGATGGCGATTAATGAAATTGGCAGTGACATGACCGGCAATATGATGAACGGGCACTAGTGGCAGTCGCCAGGCGAGAGCCAGTGCTTTAGCGGTTTCTACCCCAACCAAAAGCGAAGTTGATAGACCTGGGCCGTTGGTAATGGCAATGGCTGATAACTGGCGCGCTGCGGTTTGGCGATTCAATCCGGCCGCGGCTAAAGCTTGATTAATAACTGGCAAAATGTGTCGGACATGTTCGCGGGCAGCCACCTCTGGAACTACTCCGCCGAAGGCCTGGTGGATATCAATTTGCGAGGCGACAATGTTGCTGTCAATGACAATTAAATCATCATCCAGGTGGCCGACTGCGGCCGCGGTTTCGTCGCAACTGGTTTCAATAGCTAGGATTTTCATAAGTTAAGCTTATTGTATCAGCGGTTTGGCGATTATTCAAGTCTGGCCACAGCTTGACAGCCCGGCAAGTTTAGTTATAATAACAAAGCTGCACGGTCCCTTCGTCTAGTGGTTAGGACACCAGGTTTTCATCCTGATAACAGGGGTTCGATTCCCCTAGGGACTACATTTACAAGAACAGGCCGAGAGGTCTGTTTTTGTTATTTTCTATATTCGGCCCGGTTGGCTGATTATTGGCCGACTAGCTGATTATTTGTTATAATGAAAATAACTTATTATTTGCTATTATGAACAAACTAAGAAGCCTACTTATTATTGGTTTTTGTCTGTCGTGGCCATTGGCGGTTGGAGCCGTGGATCTATGTCAAGATGTTGTTCCTGGCAGCGGGACAGCTCTTTGTATGTCGGCCTGTGGGGGACAATATCCTGATCCATATCCAGCTGGTGATAATGCTTGTCGGATTAATAATGTTAATAGGCCAAAATGTTGTGGTAAAGCCGCCGTCCTCCCACCAACTCTGCCAGACACAGTCGTTACTCCAGTTGAAGAGAAAAAGCTGCCTAATTTTGCCAGCCTGATTAAAACCGAACCTGAAGATTTTATTGGCAATATTGTTAAAGGGTTGTTAGGGCTAACCGGAACCGTAACGGTTATTATGATGGTTTATGGCGGCCTATTATGGATGACGGCTAGCGGTAATGAAAAGGCGGTTGGTCAGGCCAAGCAAATTATTCTGTGGACGGCTATCGGTCTGGTTCTAGTCTTTTTTTCCTATACTATTTTGAGTTTCTTGTTTAATAGCTTGGCTGGTTAAAATATATGACAAAAATATTTTTTATTGTTTTAGCTAGCCTGCTTCCATCGCTATCAGCTTCGGCTGCTGGCACAGTATCTTTAAATAATCCTTTATCTGGTATTAATAATCTATTGGAGGGGGATGCTTATATTGGCGGGGTGATTAATCGAGTTTTGGCTGTAATCGGTTCATTGGCGTTATTGATGCTGGTTTACGGCGGCCTATCAATTATTTTAGCCGCTGGCAATGACACCAAAATCAAACAAGGCAAGAGCATTGTAACCTATACGGCCATCGGCTTGGTGGTTATTTTTATGTCTTATGCCGCCATTACCTTTTTCTTAAATACGCTGGGCGGCAATCTGCGAAATGAGTTTTATAATATGCCGGTCGGTGTACCGGCTACTCCGCAAATTGTTGAAGAAGGGTTTATCGGTCCGCTTAACACCGGACAATGTCCGGCCAGCTGTCTAATAACCCAGCCTTGCTATTCTATAAATCAGCCCGATGAATGTCGGAATATGCCTGGTTGTTGCAGATCGTCGGATTAGCTGGCTAGGTCCCGGCCACGGCCGCTGTCAAGCGAGCAATAATAAAAACAGTGGCTGCGTAGGCAATTAGAATTATTATCAATCCGATAAAAGCATTTTTAATGCGATTGACAGCGGTATCAATCTTGGTTTTATTACCAGCAGCTAGCATATATTGCAATCCGGAGATTATCATTAAAATAACCAAGATAAAGCCGATTAATCCTAGAACCACCCTTAGGCCATCACCGATAATCAGGCGAATGTCTTTGGGTTGCTCAGTTGTGGCATAGGCTGTTGCGCCAATTTTGTTCAACCCTTTTTGTTGGCTGGGATTAAATTGGGCCGCTGCCGGTGTTGGCAAAAACATTGATAAGTTAATAAGCAAGATACTGGCCAAGCCGGTTAGCCGGAGAGCTAGGGTTGGTTGAGACATAGTTGGTTTTTTAAGATATTGTGATATAGTTATTATATCTGATGGCCACTTAAAAAACAACGGGATGTCTTTAGCTAAGAAATTTGCTTATAATAGTCTGATTCAATTAATCGGCAAGGGCTTGTCGGTTGTTTTTGGCTTGCTCGGAGTAGCTTTGGTTACCCGCTATCTAGGAGTTGCTGGTTTTGGCCGTTATGTGGCCGTCAATAATTTCTTAGGCATCTTCGCTATTCTGGCTGATTTGGGCATGACTATGGTAACAGCTCAAATGATTAATGAACGGCCGGCTGATCAGCAGAGAATTTTGAATAATTTGTGCGGCTTCCGGTTGTTATCGGCCAGCTTAATTCTAGCCGTCGGCTTACTGGCTGGCGGTCTAACGCCATATTATCGTCAATTGTGGCCGATTTTGGCCATCTTGGCGGCGTCCTATTTTTTTATTGCTGCTAACCAGGTTTTTGTCGGTTTTTTCCAAAGCGAACTCAAGACCGACCACTTAATGTTGTCCGAAGTCGTTGGGCGGATCTTGTGGTTATTGGGCTTGATAATCACTCAGCAGCACAATTGGGGACTAGGTGGAATAATTATTGCCACCGCCATCTCCAGCTTAATTCAATTGGTTATCGCTTGGCGTTTAGCGGCGCGGCGAATTATTATCAAGCCGGCTTATAATCAGCAGCTATGGCGGGAAATTGTCTCGCGTTCCTGGCCGCTGGCAGTAACGATTACCCTAAATTTATTATATTTACGAGCTGATATTTTATTTTTGAACTGGTTCAAGGGCGAAGCAGCGGTTGGCCTATATGGAGCGGCCTATAAAGTAATTGATGTTCTAACCAGCCTGCCTTTCTTGATCATTGGTTTATTGTTGCCGCTTCTGGCCAGAAGCTGGGCAGCTGGCCAGCGGGCCAGATTTGACTTTTTAATTAGCAGCGCTATCAATGTCTTAATAATGGCTGTTTGTCCTTTAATTATTGGCGGCCAACTTTTAGCTCGCCCGATAATTTGTCTAGTGGCCGGGTCAGATTTTACAGCGGCTGGGCCGATTTTGGCCTTATTGTTAATGGCTATCGCCGGTATTTTTATCAGCTGTCTTTTTAATCATATTCTGATTGCCATTAATCGTCAGCGAGTAATGATTAGATCATATCTTGTTGTGGCTATTACCGCGGTGCCGGCTTATATATTGTTAATCAACTGGCTATCATATTGGGGGGCGGCGATGGTGACTGTTTATAGCGAGTTGTTGATTGCTGGTTTGTCGGCTTATTGGACGCGAAAGCTGGTTGGTTGGCGCTGGCCTTGGTCGGCAACTTGGAAAGTAGTGTTGGCCAACCTAATAATGGCAGCGATTGTTTGGCCGTTGCGTGATTGGGCTAATCAGGGAGTTAGTCAGTTATTAGCGGTAATTTTTTTGGCGGCCATTGGCTATGGCCTAAGCTTAGTGGTTCTTCGCGGTATTGATTGGCGGCGCTGGCAACAGATTATTAAATCTAGCACTGTATGAAGCAACCGTTAATTGCTAGTTTAATTCAGATTGATCAGACATTGACTGTTGATCTTTTTAGCCGTTGGTGTAATGGTCGGGCAGTTTTGTGGTCAACGGCCGGAAAATTAAGTGATTTATGGTCTCGGCGTTCCTGGCCGCAAATTAATTTTTCCGCTAGTGCGATAAGTGCGCGGCCATTCTTGAGATTATGGTTGTTTTTATCCTTGCCATGGCTACCCCTCCTGTCTTGGCGTCGGCTGGCTAAACTGGTAAAACAGCGGCAGATTGATGGCCTGATTTGCTTGTCTTGGCTGGATAAAATATTGTTGACTTCACCAGCTTTGTGGTTGAAATTGCCAGTTGTTTGGCTACAGCTGCCAGAGGATTCGGAATTAAAATTATTCGCTCCGCTTAGCGCGGTTTATCATCATCAGGCTGTCCGAGTTAAGATTGTTTCTTATATTCCTCAACCTGATGGCGGTCGGCAACTAGGCGATGGAACTAATAAGCAGCGTTTGTTGCCAGCCCTGGATCAGGCCGGTGTTGGTCAGCAGGCTGACCTGTTTGATAGTCTAGCTGATGGACAGCGTGAACAAGTTGAGTCTAAATATTTTGTCGTCGGGGCGGTGGTTGACTTGGATAATAGTCAGGCGGTGGAGATATTATTGCGTTCACTTAAAATTGTCCTATCGGTTATCCCTAGTGTGCAGCTAGTAATTATTGGCGATGGCGCCAAGCGTAAAGAGCTGCAGTGGCTAGCTAAACAGCTAGACTTAGCTAATCTTGTCTGGTTTGTCGGTCAACAAGAACCGTTGGACAAGTGGTTTCGCAGTTTAGATGCGCTTATTGAGTTATCAACTGCCACTTCCCGTGATTGGTACCGACTGTTGCAAGCCATGGCGGCGGGTTTACCAATTATTGCGCCTAAAGATAAATTAACCGTTGATTTTTTATTACCAGGGCAAACAGCGATGATTGTTGAAAAACCGGAGCCAGAGATGATCGCTCAAGCGGTTATTCAATTGCAGCAAGATAAAATGTTGGCTGGCCGTTTATCATGGCATAGCCGGCAGTGGATTGCCGAGTTCGGTAACCTGGAGCGTCAATTGATTGATTTTACTAATTATCTAGCTTAAGGGTATGCGTCATTTAGTTATTAATGATAATTTAGCCGGTCAGCGCGTGGACAAACTACTGGCCGATTGCTGGCCAGAACAATCCCGCTCCGAATGGCAAAAACAAATTGAGGCTGGGCTAGTTTTAGTTAACCATCGAGTTGTTAAGGCGCATTATAAACTAATTGTCGGCGATAAATTGGAGATTGCTTCGCCATCGCGGTCAAAAACTATTGCTCGGGCCGTTAAATTGACCGCAGCGTCTGCTGTCGCGGCCAAAGGAAGAGTTAAGATTATTACTGTTGAGCCGGATTTTTTGGTAATTAATAAGCCGGCCGGATTATTAGTTCATGATAACGTCTGGCCGCCGCGCCGGCCGACAGTCGCTGAAGTAGTTGCCAAAAAATATCCGGAAATATTATCGCTAGGCGATAGTCTGGTTCGTCCCGGAATCGTTCACCGTTTGGATAAAGATGTTAGCGGGCTAATGGTTATTCCTCGCACGGCGGCGATGTTTACTTATCTTAAGCGACAATTTCAATACCGCACAATTAAGAAATGTTATACTGCTTTGGTCTATGGTGTTTTATCTAAATCAGAGGGGGTAATTAACTTTAATTTGGGTCGTTCCAGCGACGGCCGTAAAATGGCGGCGCGACCAACTAATCAAGATGGTAAAGCTGCGCTTACCGAGTATGAGGTAATTCGTCAGTGGCAGAACTATAGTTTGTTGAAAGTGGTGATTAAAACTGGCCGCACTCATCAAATTCGCGCCCATCTAGCCGCGATTGATCACCCGTTAGTTGGTGATGATTGGTATGGCACTAATAAGACTAAGTTGAAAAATAAAGAATTAGCCCTGGATCGAGTATTCTTGGTAGCTAGCGAATTGTCATTCTTGGATTTACAAAAAAAGCGCCAAAAATTTACCACTCGTTTGCCCAAACAATTGAATGATTTGTTAAAACAAATAAAATAAAGCCTATGATTATTTCTTTTTCCGGCTGGCCGGGCGCCGGCAAATCGGCCGTTGCCAAGAGATTGGCTGCTGAATTAGGTTGGCCGTATTATAGTATGGGCCAATTACGCCGTCAGGCGGCTAAGCGGCGCGGCCTAACTTTAGAAGAATATAATCAATTGGCCCTGGCTGATATCACCACCGACTTAGAGGTGGATGAATATCAGGCTCAACTCGGTCGAGAGCAAGACAACTTTATTATTGACGGTCGGACATCGTGGCATTTCATTCCCCATTCCTATAAGATTTTTTTGAATGTTGAGCCCTTAGTCGGCGCTCAGCGTATTTTTCAAGATTTACAGCAATCAGATGAACGCAATGAGGGTGATCATTTGGATAGCGTTGAGGCGGTATTAGCCAATAATTATCAACGGGTAGCTAATGATCGCCAGCGCTATCAACAGTATTTCCATATTGACGCTTATGACTTGGCCAACTATGATGAAGTGGTGGACACCACTGATTTGAATTTAGAACAAGTGGTGGTGGCTGTCAGTCAATTGGTTCGGCACAAATTAAATCAAGAATAATCATTTTTAAACAGACAAATATGCTAGATCGTAAATTACGCGTGGCTATCAACGGTTTTGGCCGGATTGGCCGCAGCACCTTTAAGGCTTTGCTGGCCGACCAACGGGTTGAGGTGGTGGCCATTAATGATTTGACGGAAAATAAAACTTTAGCTCATCTTTTGCAGTATGACAGCTGTTATGGTCGCTATGATAAAACGGTCGGTGCTGACGACCAACATTTAATTGTTGACGGTCAGGCTTATTTGGCCTTAGCTGAGAAAGATCCGACCCAGTTACCATGGTCTTCTTTGGCGGTTGATGTGGTTATTGAAGCAACTGGCCGTTTTACTAAGGCCGATGAAGCCAAAGCTCATATTATTGCTGGCGCCAAAAAGGTGATTATCAGCGCTCCGGCTAAAGATGAGGCCACTAAGAATATTGTTTTGAGTGTTAATGAAAATGATTTGCTGGCCAGTGATCAGGTTATCTCCATGGCCTCCTGCACGACTAATTGCTTAGCGCCAGTCACTAAAGTTATTTCAGATAAGGTTGGTATTGCCAAGGGGGTGATGAGCACTGTCCATGCCTATACTGCCGATCAAAATTTAGTTGATGGTCCGCACAAAGATTTGCGCCGAGCCCGCAGTGCCGCCATGAGTATCGTGCCGACCACCACTGGGGCAGCAGCGGCTGTGGCCAAAACTATCCCGGCTATGAGCGGTTGCTTTGACGGCTCAGCTTTCCGGGTGCCAACACCGGTTGTCTCGCTTTGTGATGTGGTTTTTGTCACCAAGCGACCAGTAACGGTTGAAGAAATTAATCAGTTATTAACCGCGGCGGCTGAACAAGATAAGTTCGGCGCTTTGACGGTTATCACCGAGCCATTAGTTTCTATTGATTTTACTGGCAACCCGGCCAGTTCAATTGTTGATTTATCTTTGACCAAGGTGGTTGGCGGTGATTTGCTTAAGATAGTGGCTTGGTATGATAATGAATGGGGCTATAGCCATCGCCTGGCTGATCTTTGTGCCTATATTGCTGATAATAATTTGTTATAATTAGTTTATGGAACAAGCGCAAGCTAGCCGGCGACTAGCTGATTTAGCCTTCCGCCAGGCCTGGCAAGGGATTTTTGTTTTCATGATTCCGGCAGCCATGGCCATGATTGGCGGTTATTATTTAGATGATCGCTGGCAGGCCGGCAAGACTTGGACAATAATTGGACTAGCCGTGGCGCTAATTATTTCCTGGTTGATTATTTGGCGGCGCTATGTTACTTTTAAGCGTGTCGTTAAGCGGATTAAATCTGATTGAATAAACTAAACAGACAGAGCCGATTAAATAGTTATTATGTTTTTGAGATTAGCCAGTTCTCAGCCGAGCATCCAGCCGGAGGTGGTTTTTCGCATCATCGGCTGGCCGATTACCGCTACCTGCCTTTTGGGCTGGTTAATTATTGTGTTGTTAATCATTCTAGTGTTGGCGGTCCGCCGTTTGAAGCTGCGGCCGAATCGAGCTCAAACGGTGCTGGAAATGTTTTACGGTTTGATTTTTGGCCTGATTAGCCAATTGACTGGCAGTGCCACCAAAGCCAAAAAAATCTTGCCGTTATTTGGCTCCCTATTTGTTTTTATCCTGTTGTCCAATTATATTGGCTATATTCCTGGCATCGGCTCAATCACTTGGGACGGCCGAGCAATTTTTAGAACGCCAACTAATGACTTTAACACAACTGTCGGCTTGGCCTTGGTTACTTTAATTTATATTCAAATAGCCAGTATTAGACAGATTGGCTTGTTGAGCCATCTGGGCAAATATTTCCAATTTGCCGGTATCTGGCGCGGTTTTCGTCAAGGTATTGCCAAGGGCTTTATGGGCATTCTTGATTTTGCCATCGGCCTAATGGATGTGATTTCGGAATTTGCCCGGATTATATCATTGTCATTGCGTTTATTTGGTAATATTTTTGCCGGCGAGGTGATGACGGCTATTATTATGGGAGCCTTCGCCTGGCTTTTACCATCTACTTGGATGGCCATGGGTTTATTGAGCGGTCTTGTCCAGGCCGTGGTTTTTACCTCGTTAGTTTCAGTTTATTATACCTTGGCTGTTGATGAACCAGCAGCCGATTAATAAATAATTTATTTAATTGTAAAATTATGGAACCAGAAGCAATGCGTTTTTTAGCCAAAGCCTTGTGCACTTTTGCCTTTGGGCCGGTCGCTATCGGTGAGGGTATTTTGATCGGCAAGGCCTTTGAGGCTATGGGCCGTAATCCAGAAATTGCCGGCGATATGTTCGGTAAAATGATTGTCGGCACTGCCTTGGCCGAATCAACAGCCATTTATTCTTTGGTCTGCTTTTTCTTGCTGTAAAAATTTATGGATTTAATGGAGGTTTTAGCAAAAGTCGGTTTTGATTGGCGGTTGGCTTTAACCAACCTGGTTAATTTCGGGCTCATTGTTTGGCTGTTGGCCAAGTTTTTGTGGCCAAGTATTAGCAAGGCAATTGGTGAGCGGCAAAAGATTATTAACCAAGGCCTAGAAGATGCTGAGACGGCCAAAGAGCGGCTGGCCAAGAGCCAGGCTGACTATCAAGCCAAATTGGTCCAAGCTCGTCAAGAGGCCCAAGAGATTGCCCGTCAAGCCGATGAGCGCGGTCAGAAAATTAAGGAACAGGCTCAGCAAGCTGCTCAGCAAGAGGCTGAGGATTTGCGTCAGCGAGTCGCCGGCGAGCTAGCTCGTGAAAAAGACCAAATGACCATGGCGGTTCATCAGCAGTCAGTTGAATTGGTGACGACAGCCTTAGAGAAAGTTTTACAAGAAAAACTTGACTCCAAGACTGACGAAAAAATGATTCAACAAGCAATAAAGACGCTCCATGGCTAAGGCTGCTGATCGACAACTAGCCCAAGCTCTTTATCAGCTAACTGCTACGGTTGACGTTGGTGATTTGCCGTCAGTTTTAGATAAATTCGCCACTTATCTTAACAGTATTGGAGCCATAACTCGTTGGCCAGTGATTGCTGAGCTTTATCGCCAGCATTGGCAGCGGAATCAGGGTGTTATAGATGCGGAGATAGTGTCGACCCGACCGCTAGATAAGAAATCGCTGGCTGAATTGAGTGACCAGTTGGTTGCCATATCTTCGGCTAAAAAGATTCAAATACAAACCAAGATTGATCCAGATATTTTGGGCGGCGTCATCATTCGTTTGCCCGATCGTTTGCTTGACGCTAGTTATCGGCGCCAATTGCGTAATTTACAGGCTAAATTGCTTTATTAATATGTCTACTCAACAACCTGATATTATTATTGATGAATTACGGCGGAAAATTTTGCAGTTCCAGCCGGAAATCAAAGTGGAGAAAGTCGGCTATGTCACCAAGATTAGCGATGGCATTGCTTTGATCAGCGGCTTGACTGAAGTTATGGCCAGCGAAATGATTGATTTTGAAGTTTTGGATGACAACAATCAGCCAATTTCCGTTCGCGGTGTCGTGCTTAACTTAGAGAGTGATCAGGTCGGCGCCATCGTTTTTGGTCGTGGCGATTTGGTTAGGGCGGGAACGATTGCCAAATCAACCGGTCGTATTTTGCAAGTACCAGTTGGTCCGCAATTGGCTGGCCGGGTGGTTAACCCGCTGGGTGAGCCACTTGATGGCCAGGGGCCGATTAAAACTAAAGAATTTTATAATATTGAACGGGTTGCCCCAGGTGTTATGGATCGGCAGTCGGTTAATCAGCCGCTCCAGACCGGATTAAAAGCGATTGATGCCATGGTGCCGATTGGCCGCGGTCAGCGTGAATTAATTATCGGTGATCGCCAGACCGGTAAGACCGCCATTGCCATTGATACAATAATTAGCCAGCGTGGCCAAGGCGTCCAGTGTTTCTATGTCGCTATCGGCCAGAAAGAATCCAAGGTAGCCCAGTTGGTCGCCAAACTAAAAGATTTCGGGGCCATGGATTATACGACCGTGATTGTGGCTAGTGCTGCCGAATCAGCTGCCATGAGCTATATCGCTCCTTATGCCGGCTGCGCGATGGCTGAGCATGTTTTGGAAAATGGCCAAGATGCTTTAATTATTTATGATGATTTAAGTAAGCATGCCGTGGCTTATCGGGAAATATCTTTATTATTGCGCCGTCCGCCTGGACGCGAAGCCTATCCCGGCGATGTTTTTTACTTGCATTCTCGTCTTCTGGAGCGAGCTTGTAAACTAAACGCCGAGCGTGGCGGCGGTTCTTTGACGGCATTGCCGATTATTGAAACTCAGGCTGGTGATATTTCAGCCTATATTCCAACCAATGTTATTTCTATTACTGATGGGCAGATTTTCTTAGAGCCGGATTTATTTTATAAGGGCTTGCGGCCAGCCATTAATGCCGGATTATCGGTATCGCGTGTCGGCAGTAGCGCCCAGACCAAGGCAATGAAAAAAGTGGCCGGTAAATTGCGCTTGGAATTAGCCCAATTCCGTGAGCTTGAGGCTTTTGCCTCTTTTGGTTCCGATTTAGATGAAGCGACTAAACAGAAGTTGGAGCTCGGCCGGCGCTTGACAGAAATTTTGAAGCAGGGGCAATATCAGCCGCTAGCTATGGCTGACCAAGCGACGATATTTTATGCCGCCACCAGCGGCCGTTTGGCTGAAGTGGCGGTAGACAAAATTGGTGACTGGGAGAAAGATTGGCTGGCTTATTGGCACGATTGCGGCCAAGAATTAGCTCAGACGATTACTACTAGCGGCCAATTAGATGAAGTTGCCGAAAAGCATTTGGGAAAATTATTAGATGATTTCTTGGCCGGTTGGCAGCAGTAATTATGGCCAATACTCGAGATCTACAACGGCGCTTGAAATCAGTCAATAGCACGCGCAAAATTACCAAGGCGATGCAATTGGTGGCCGCCTCCAAGATGAAAAAGGCGGTGGCCAGCGCTTTAGCCACCAGAACCTATGCCAATTTAGCCTGGATGACCTTATTGAACCTTAGTCGGGATAATAGTTTGCAGCATCCGTTTTTGGGACATCCAAGCTCGCGGCAGCCAACCAACCGAGTGGCGATGGTTATTTTTACCGGCAACAAGGGGTTGTGTGGCGGTTTTAATAGTAATGTTATCAATAAGGCTCTGTCGTCAATTAAAAAATATCCTGACCAGCAGGTGGATTTCTATCTTTTCGGCAGTCGCGGTCAAGCTCTAGCTAGTCGTTATGGTCACAAAGTGGTGGCCAGTTTTGTCAAAGATGAGCGCTCTTCCCAACTGCCGCAGGTTGTCGCTTTAGCACAGACAATTATGGCCGAGTATTTGACTGGTCGCTATGACAAGGTTTTGGTGGCCTTTACTGATTTTATTTCGACCCTGAAACAGGTGCCGCGGATTCGTCAATTATTACCGATCGATATCAGTGCCAACAAAGATTTTTTAGGCTTAGTGGAGGCGCCGCAGATGGTGTCATCTAAGGAGTTCTTAGCTGAAAAGGCTGACAGTCATTTATATAGCGAGGCAACCACCGGCAAGGGATTAGAGGAAATATTGCCAGACAGCCTGAAGATTAAGGCCTATCATTATCAATATAATTATGAACCCAATCAGCAGCAAGTTTTGGAGGCGATGTTGCCGCGGCTGATCGAGGTTCAGCTTTATCAAGCTAATTTAGAAAGCAATGCTTCAGAACAATCGGCGCGGATGCTGGCGATGAAAAATGCCACTGAGTCGGCTGATGAATTGATAGCAGCCTTGCGCTTAACTTATAATAAAGTCCGCCAAGCCGGTATTACCGCGGAAATTGCTGAAATTTCCGCCGGTGCCAACGCTTTGGCTAATTAATGTATATGAAAAAAAATAATTCAGGTGCTATCGAGCAAATTATCGGTCCGGTCGTTGATGTCCGTTTTGCCGAACAATTGCCGCCAATTTATCAGGCATTGGCTGTCCAATTGAATAAGCAAACAATTATTTTGGAAGTCCAACAGCATCTCGGCGGCGGCTTAGTGCGAACCATTGCTATGGATTCTACCGACGGCCTAAAGCGCGGCCAGGAAGTTAGCGACACTGGCCAATCGATCATGGTGCCGGTTGGCGAAGAAACTTTGGGCCGAATGTTTAATGTTCTAGGCCAAACTATTGATGGGGCCGCTGAAGTTAAGACTAAAACTAGTTATCCACTACATCGGCCAGCGCCAAAATTTGTTGAACAATCAACCAAGGTGGAAGTATTAGAAACTGGTATCAAAGTCATTGATTTGATTTGTCCGATTGTTAAGGGCGGCAAGGTTGGTCTATTCGGCGGTGCCGGTGTCGGTAAGACAGTTCTAATTCAAGAACTGATTCACAATGTCGCCCATGAGCATGGCGGTTATTCGGTTTTTGCCGGTGTCGGTGAGCGCACCCGTGAAGGTAATGATTTATATCACGAAATGAAAGATAGCGGCGTTTTAGATAAGGTCTGTATGGTTTTTGGCCAAATGAACGAACCGCCAGGCGCTCGGGCACGAGTTGCTTTAACCGGCCTGGCCATGGCTGAATATTTCCGTGATGAAAAAAATCAAGATGTTTTGCTGTTTATTGATAATATTTTTCGTTTTACTCAGGCTGGCTCTGAAGTGTCGGCTTTGCTTGGCCGCTTGCCGAGCGCCGTCGGCTATCAGCCGACACTGGCTAGCGAAATGGGTGAGTTGCAAGAGCGAATTGCTTCGACCGACAAAGGCTCGATTACTTCTATCCAGGCGGTTTATGTGCCAGCTGACGATTTGACCGATCCGGCGCCGGCGACGACTTTTTCTCATTTGGATTCAACTGTTGTCTTGTCGCGCTCGTTGTCCGAGTTGGGTATTTATCCGGCCGTTGATCCGCTGGATTCTAAATCAACCTTGCTTGATCCGAATATTGTTGGCGAGGAGCATTATCGGGTGGCCACCGAGGTCCAGCGGGTTTTGCAGAAATATAAAGATTTGCAAGATATAATTGCTATTTTGGGCATGGAGGAATTATCGGATGAAGATCGGCTGACGGTAGCCAGGGCCCGCCGTTTACAGCGATTTTTATCGCAGCCATGTTTTGTTGCCCAATCATTTACCGGCACACCTGGTCAATATGTTAAAGTTGAGCAGACGGTTAAAGATTGCGCCGAGATTTTGGCTGGCCAGCATGACGATAAGCCGGAAAGCGAGTTTTATATGCGTGGCAGCTTAAGCCAAGCCTAAATATGTCTAGCGACCAGACTATTAAATTTGAGATTGCTACTCCCGAGCGGGTGGTCTACAAAAATCAAATTCGGCAAGCTACCTTGCCGGCGGTTGATGGCGACATTACCGTTTTACCCAACCATATTCCGTTGATTACCTTATTAAAACCTGGTGTGGCTATGTTGAAATTACTTGACGGTCAGGTGGAGTATTTAGCTATTCAGGGCGGTTTTGTGGAAGTGTCAGTTAATAAGATTGTTGTTTTAGCCGATACGGCTGAAATGGCTTCAGAGATTGATGATCAGGCCGTCGTGGCGGCCCGCAATCAAGCTGAACAAATCATGGCCGCTCAGGCCGAAAATAGTCCAGAGTTTATTGAAGCCCGCGCTAAATTAGTGGCCGAGATTCTACGGCTTAAAGCGGTTGAGCTACAGCGCTATCGCCACTAATAACCGTCCAACAAGACGCTTGACAAGCCAAGGCGGCTTGCTATAATATTTAGCAGTCAGGTTGTCTGACTGCTAAATTATTTATTTTTTAATTTATTTTTTTATGAATCTATTACCCTTGCATGATCAAGTGATCATCAAACCGTTATCGGCTGAAGAGAAAACCCAGTCCGGCATTATTTTGCCCGACACCGTTAGCAAGGAACGCCCAGAACAGGGTGAGGTTGTTGCCGTCGGTCCCGGTCGGTTATTAGATAACGGCCAACGGAGTCCGCTTAGCGTCCAAGTTGGTCAAAAGGTTATGTTTAAGAAATATTCCACCGAAGAATTGAAATATGATGGCCAAGAATATTTGGTTGTTGCCGAACGCGACATCCTGGCAATCATTAAATAATTAATTTTTAGTATAAATAATATGGCTAAACAGATTATTTTTGACAATCAGGCTAGAGCCGCCCTGAAAAAAGGCGTTGATCAATTGGCCAATGCCGTTAAAGTAACGCTTGGTCCCAAGGGACGCAATGCCGTTATTGATCGCGGCTTCGGTAGCCCAGTGATTACTAAAGATGGCGTTACGGTCGCCAAAGAGATTGAGCTGGAGGATAAATTTGAAAATATTGGCGCTTCGTTAGTTAAAGAAGTTGCCTCCAAGACCAATGATTTAGCTGGTGATGGCACAACCACCGCCACCGTTTTAGCTCAAGCCATGATTACTGAAGGTTTAAAATTGGTCGCCGCCGGTATCAATCCGATTGAAATTCGTCAAGGCATTGAAAAAGAAGTGGCTGATGTTGTTAGTAAATTAAAGAAAATGAGCAAGGCTATTTCCACTAAAGAAGAAATTGCTCAGGTTGCTTCAATTAGTGCCAACGATCCGGAAATTGGTCAGATTATTGCCGAGGCAATGAACTCAGTCGGCAATGACGGGGTAATTACTGTTGAAGAAGGCCAATCCTTTGGCGTAGAAAAAGAGGTGGTGGAAGGCATGCAATTTGACAAGGGTTATGTCTCACACTATATGGTTACCAATACCGAGACTATGAAAGCTGAGTTGGAGGATCCCTATATTTTAATTACCGATCGTAAAGTGTCAGCGGTTCAGGATGTTTTGCCACTATTGGAAAAAGTTTTGCAAACCGGCAAAAAGGAACTAGTTATTATTGCCGAAGATATTGATGGTGAAGCTTTAACCACTTTTGTTGTTAATAAGTTGCGCGGCGTCTTTAGCGTCGTCGGCATCAAGGCGCCTGGTTTTGGCGATCGCCGTAAAGCGATGCTGGATGATATAGCTGTTTTGACTGGCGGCCGGGTTATTTCCGAAGAAGTCGGCTTGAAGCTGGAGAATACTGATTTAGGTGATTTAGGCCAGGCCCGGCGGGTGATTGTTTCCAAAGAAACAACTACTATCGTTGATGGTAAAGGCGATCAGGCCAAGATTAAGGCCAGAGTTGAACAGATTAAGAAAGAAAAAGAAGCGGCTGATTCCGATTTTGATAAAACGAAATTGCAGGAACGCCTGGCTAAATTATCAGGCGGGGTAGCTGTTATCAAAGTTGGCGCGGCAACTGAAGTAGAAATGAAAGAAAAGAAAGACCGCATTGAAGATGCTCTTAATGCCACTCGGGCGGCTACCTTGGAGGGTGTTGTCCCCGGCGGCGGTTTGGCCTTGGCTTTGGCTAGTGATGCTTTTGAGTTAGATGAACACAGCAGCGCTGGCCAACGGATTGTAGCTGGAGCTATTTTAGAACCGATTAAGCAGATTGCCGCCAATGCCGGCCAGGATGGTTCTTTTATTCTCTACAATATTATTGAAAAGAATAAAGGCAGTAAGAATGCTATCGGTTATAATGCCGCTACCGGCAAGTTTGAAGACATGACAGCCGCCGGCATTATTGATCCAACCAAGGTGGTGCGTTGCGCCCTGGAGCACGCGGCTAGCGCGGCAATGATGTTTTTAACTACCGAAACGGTTATTACTGACAAAAAAGAGGATAAATGCTCTTGCGGCGATCATTCGGCCGCAGGGATGAATCCGATGATGGGCATGTAAAGATCTGTCAACTAAAAACGCCAGCCAGCTTCAGTTTGGCTGGCGTTTTTGTATTGTTTGGAATTCTTGCGTCAGCTGGGTCTTTTGTTGTATAATAAATTTATTATGGTTGGCTAACCTTAGTAAGTCTAATGCCCGCAAATAAAAGCCAAGTTCGTTTTTTATTCACCCTCCTGGCGATAGTGTGGGGTTTTTTGGTTGCCACTAATGCACTGCTGGCTGCCTGGTCCAATCCAACCGAGGTGCCGCCGGGTAGCAATCCGGAACCGTTCGTAAGCACCGACAGCAATAATCAGACCAAGGCTGGCGCTTTAACAATTGCTAATAATTTTTATGTTATCGGCAGTGGTCTAAATGGCAAAGTTGGTATTGGCACCAGCACTAACGATACATCAGCTAGATTATTGGTGGAGCCGTATACCAACGCCTCAATTGATGCCGGTAGCGGTTTTATTAGAACTAACTATCAGGCTGTTGATAATGCTGATGTAGTTAATAAGAGCTATTTGATATCCACCCTGGGCGCTAGTTTAGATCCGATAAAATATTGGGCTTTATCTGGTAATAATTTATACGCTTCCAGCACCGCTTATAATGTAGCCATCGGCACAACCACAGCTGGCACGGCTAAGTTGGCGGTGATTGGTGGAAGTGTCGGCATTGGCATGATCAGTCCCAATACCACCCTGCAAATCTTAAACTCAGCCGCAGCCACAACTAGCGGTCAAAATGTTCTAAAATTAGCTGGCGTTCTTAGCCCTGCGGTCGCCGGCAGTGGTCCGGTCGTTAGATTCTCTGATGCCAACGGCACCTCTAATATGGCGGCTATCCGTGGTTATACTTTTGGCAATGGTCTAACCGGCCTAGCTTTTGAGACCGGCTGGATTACCAATACTGTTAAGATGGTTATTGATAATGCCGGCAATGTTGGTATCGGCACCACTAGCCCAACCTCGCGGCTAATGATAATCGGTAGCGGTATTGCTTCAACAACCTCGGCTTTGAATATTCAGAACAGTAGTGGTGTGTCTAACTTATTTGTCAGAGACGATGGCTATATTGGTATCGGCACCACCAGCCCGACGGTGCCGCTATATATCAATGGTAATGTTATTGCTGACACGCCAATAGCCGCCAATCACTTAGCTACTAAGTCTTATGTCGATACTGTAGCCCAGAGTCTGTGGGTTAATAGCGGTAATTATCTATATGCCTCCAGTACCAGCTGGCGAGTCGGCATCGGCACGACCAGTCCAGGCGCGGCTTTGCATATTTATCCCAGGAGCGATATTGAAGGCCTACGGATTATTTCTAGCAATTATGCGCCGCTAGTTATTAGGGATGCGACTGATCAGAATGACCTGTTTAGGGTTAATCAATATGGCGATGCCACCGCTGTCACTAGTTCGGCGACCAAGATGAGGTCCAATCAATATTGTGATGCCAACGGTGCTAATTGTTTTAATCCGAGTGGAGGGTGGAGCAGTGTAAGTTACTTTGCCACCGTAACGAGTGCTACTTATAATGGTGACAATGGTGGAAATCCTGGCTATGCCTATGCCCATGGTCGTTGTAGTGCTCAACTGTCTGGTAGTCATGTTTGTTCAGCCGAAGAAATATTAAACACAATTAGGGACGGTCAGCCAATGCCTAGTGTGGATGTTTGGATTTTTAATGGACCGCCTGGTTATGAGGCCGTTGCTAATGATTGTGCCGCGAGAAGCACTAACTCTGGTGGTACCAGTGGGAGCTACCAGTATGGTAGTTATTGGCAAGCGCCAAGCGTCCCTAATCCTCAGGGTAAGGGCTTATTGATGAAGTGCGATGTTACTCTCAAGTTAGCCTGTTGTCGTTAATTTATATGGTAAAGCTACAAAATATATTAATAATCGCGTTCGTGCTGGTAACCGTATTCTTTGGCTATAGTCATTTCGCTGAAGCTGGAAGCTGCCCGCTAGACAATGGTTTTTCTGGGTGCAACCCAAGTACGCCGTATTATTGTACTGGAAGTTGCCGGGCAGCCAGCTTAGTTCCACAGTGCCCGACTTTTGATAGTGGAATTTATCCTTGCGATTCAGATGCGCCTGGTTGTGGTGTTGGTTGCGCTAGTGCTGACGGCTGCGGTATTTGTGCTAGCTGTTCGCCATCTACCAGTTATTTATTATGCTCACAATCTGGTGGAGCTGGTAGAAATTGTGCTCCTAAAGGAACAACCCAGGGCAGTCAGGTTAGTTCTAATTGCACAAGCTGTACCTATACTTATAGTGGCGGAAATTATACTTACACCTGCACTGCCTGTCCAGCCGGTTATTCTAGAAATGGGTCACAATGTGTTTTGGCCTCTTTGATGTTAGGACCATTTTCAGTCAGCGGCAGTAGCGTTGTGCAGGGAACATCGGCCAACTCAACTATGTTTATCAACGATGTTTTAGTTAGTATCGGTACTGGTAGCACGACTGCTGGTCTTTATGTGGCTGGAGCTTCTTCTCTGGCCGACGACCTATCCATGGTCCATAACAAATCAATAAAGTTAAACAACGCTGATTCTAATACTGTTCTTTTGATTGGTAACTATGGTGATAGCATGGGCTTTGGCTATGGTGCTTCAACAACTAGAACCGCTTCTTTGGCAGTCGAGGGTGATGTCAAAGCTAATAGATTGTGTATTAAAGAAGATTGTCGGGCCGAATGGTCAGATATCCAAGGAACTAGTTATTGGACGGCCTCTAGCACTTATATTTACAATAATAATAGTGGTAATGTCGGCATTGGCGATAATGAGCCTTACAATAAATTATCAGTTAACGGTAATATTGTTGGTTCCGGCTCGCTGGCTATTACCGGCACAGCCACTAGCAGTAATTATTTTATCAGTAATTTGGGTGTTGGTGGTTTGCCTAACGGTTTTTGGAATAAATTCGTTGATCTTAGCGGTAGTGGTAATTCAGCCTATATTGTTAAGACTGGATCAATTAACGCTGTAGTGGCCGTCTCAGATAGTGGCACGCCAGCGGGTACCGGTTATAATTTTACTCATTCCGGTCAGCAAATGGTTTTGGGCACCTTAACCAATCAGCCGCTTAATTTCATTACCAACGGCACCTCCAAAATATTTCTAGACACAGCGGGCAACTTAGGGATCGGCACAACGACTCCAGGAGAGAAGTTATCTGTTCAGGGGAATATTGCTTTGCCGATGACCTCAGCAAGCGAGGGGATGGTAAAGCTGGCTGGGCAGAGATATCTCCATTCTTTTGGTAATACCAATAACTTATTTGTTGGCTATCAAGCTGGCAATACCTCTTTGACCACTGCGGTAGAAAATACTTTTATCGGTTCTCAGGCGGGACAAAATTTGACCACTGGTAGCTATAACGTGGCTATTGGTCGGGGAGCTGGGGCGAGATTAACATCTGGTGCGATGAATACTTTAATTGGTCGCCAGACAGGGGGAAATATTACCACTGGCGGCGCGAACACCTTGGTTGGTCTTGGTGCCGGTGAGGCTTGGACAGGGAGTAGTGCGGTTGTTATGGGTTATTATGCGGGCAGATGGAACTCCTTGGGTACCGGTAACGTGATTATCGGTGCATCAGCAAACTACTCTGGCAACTCCAATTCTCAGACGGTCGCGATCGGCAACTCTGCCTTAAATAGTCTAGTAAATGGTTCAAATAATACCGCCTTAGGTAATGAGGCGGACTATTATGCCCCTAGTGCTGGAGCTTCTTCTTTGACTGCAGGTACTAATTTGGGTATAGGCATGTATTATTATCGGGTTACCTACGTCCTTTCTACTGGAGAAACAAATAGCGCTGGTTTGACCACAATTGTTACAACATCAGGCAACCAGGCCGTCAATTTGTCCTCTATTCCGGTATATTCCGGTCCACTTGTCTGTAGCGCACGAAAAATCTATCGTACTAAGGTCGGAGCCTATGGTAATGGGCCATATTATCTTGTTGCAACTATTAATGACAACTCAACTACCACTTATACTGACACCACTCCAGATGCCTCGTTAGTGACAGTTTTAAGTGATAATGCTAACTCAGTCATGATTGGTTATGGCGCTAAAGCCTTAAAGAGTAACCAGTTGATTTTAGGCTCTAACCAGAGTGAAATTTATCTTGGCAAAGGCGTTTACTCTGCTAATCCTGGAACCATCTCACTGTTAGCAACCGGCGGCATGGGGACAAATAATGTTGGCGCGAATCTGGTCATCGCCGGGGGGCAGGGCACAGGTTCAGCGGCCGGCGGCAATATTACCTTCCAAACAGCCGCAGCGGGCTCTTCTGGGTCGCTCTTCAATTCTCTAATAGATAGGGTGACTATAACAAATAATGGCAATGTTGGCATCGGTACCACTAGCCCATTAGCTAAATTAGATGTTGATGGCAGTCTATCAGTTAGGGGATCAGTGGCCTTTTCTGGGCCTCTATATATTAATGGTGGTAGCCGTTTATTAATGGTTGATAATGCTGGCAATGTTAGTGCTACTACAACTCAAGCCGGTGTTTCTATGCCAGCCGGTACTAATGGTCAAACTCTACGTTATGGCACCAGTGCCTGGGAGGCTACTAGTACTATATTTGTCAAAGACGGTGGTAATGTCGGGATTGGGACAACTAATCCGACTGCGAAATTGCAGGTCATTTCGTCTGGAGGGGCAAATACAGGAATAAACCTAACTTTAAGTAATGCTTCTTCATATGCTCCAATTGATTTTTACACTCCCTCAGGATTGGCTGGTCAGTTTGTAACTACGGGCGCTAATTTTTATAATGGTCTTTATGGGGGCGATCAAGTATGGCTTACAAGTCGTATGCCAAATGGCGCAACTGGGCTGGCTGCCAGTGGAGCCAACGGATACATTAAGTTTGCCACCGGCGGTGAAGCATCTACTAATGAAAGAATGAGAATCACGAGCTCAGGCAACGTCGGCATCGGTACCACTAGCCCATTAGCTAAATTAGATGTTGATGGCAGTCTATCAGTTAGGGGATCAGTGGCCTTTTCTGGGCCTCTATATATTAATGGTGGTAGCCGTTTATTAATGGTTGATAATGCTGGCAATGTTAGTGCTACTACAACTCAAGCCGGTGTTTCTATGCCAGCCGGTACTAATGGTCAAACTCTACGTTATGGCACCAGTGCCTGGGAGGCTACTAGTACTATATTTGTCAAAGACGGTGGCAACGTTGGCATCGGCACCACCAGCCCAGGTTATGTTTTAGATGTCAATGGCGGCGCTCGTTTTACTGGCACTGTCAAAGTGGCCGCGCCGATTGATGCTAGTGATGCGGTGACTAAATCCTATTTAGATAGCGCTTTAATTAATAGCACCAGCAGTAATGCCTATGTATTAAAAGCTGGCGATAGTATGAGCGGTAATCTGGATATGACCGGCCACAATATCGTTGGGATTAATAAACTAACGGTTACTACTATTGATCCGCTTTATGATATTGACGGGATCAAATACTCTACCTACGCGCCGTCAATCGTTGGTGGCGTTAAAGAAGAGTATGTTGGTCGTGGCGAAATTAGGCAATGCGGTATGGACTATTGCTCTTGGCGTTTAGATTTTTCCAACCAAGAAAAAGGCAGTGATTTGTGGGTTTGGCGGCGGATTGTTGATTTTCAACCGGATAAGATTGATGTCCTAATGACTGCTTATGGCCAGCCAGCCAGCTTGTCATATGAGATTGAAGACAATCAGATTATTTTTTATGCCGATCGGCCAACTAAATTCTCTTATCGTTTAGTCGGCGCTCGATTTGACTGGCGCCAGTGGCCGACCCTGGCCTCCGATCAATCAGAAACCACTACTTTGATTATCCGTTAGTCCGGCAATCTTGGCAATCAATTAGCTAAATGGTATAATAAAATAGCATTGTTATAATTATTTATTAACTCTTATTTATGGACAACAAGAAAAATTTGTTGATTATTGCCGGAGTGGCTGTTTTGGCCATCATTTTGGTAATGGTCGTTGTTGTGGCTGGTAATAAAAAATCCGGCGGCAACAATTCTGGAGAAGCTGAAGTCAAGATCGCCCCAACCGATTTAGACACCGAGAAAGCGATTGCCACCCCAGAAGAGGTGATGCAGGCCAAGCCAGTTGTTGAGGGAACCAGTAAAGTTATGGAGAATGTAGTCGTGACCCCGACTGGCAAACCGGTCAAGAATGATGCTCGCCCTGGTTCACCAGAGGCTCCGCAGCAGACCGCTCCCATTAGTGTTGAGGCACTACCTGGCGGCTCAGTCAAATTAACCGGCAGTGCTGATGGTTTCAAGCCCAACACCTTTGAAGTTAAGGCCGGTCAATTAGTTACTATGTCGTTAACCTCGGTTGATAAAATGACTCATGTCTTGTTGTTCGATGATCCATCTCTAGCCGCCGTTGCTATTGGGGTTGGTCCTGATGAAACGAGAGCTATTACTTTTAACGCCCCTAAGGCCGGTGAATACGCCTTTCATTGTGATGTCCCCGGCCATGCCGCTCGCGGTGAAAAGGGCGTGATGATTGTCAAATAGTTTTAACCAATAAACGCTTGATATGTTTACAAAAAACACAGCTAGCCTGTGTTTTTTGTCTTTAATGGGTATATGAAAGGATGTAAAACCATTCATCTCGCTTTTGGTCTTTGGCTATTAGTAGTTGTTTTATTGGTCATTTTAATAGCTTGTTGTCTGTGGTTAGTCAAACAACGGCCGGTCAAAAACTCCAAGCTTAATAGTGAAAAAGGAATTGAGCTTGCAACTAGTAATAACACTGAGACCGTTGATCAATCAACTGAATATTTTACTAGTTTTAGTGATTTGTTTTCGGGCACTGCTTGGTTTGACAAGGATAAAACCAGCCTAACCCGTGATTCGTCAGCGATGGCTTTCACTTTTCAGCCAAACATTAGCTTGACTGATCTGGGTAGCTGTTCAAGCCTAGATAGTCAATGTCAATCAATTGACAATCAGCTGAACATTAATCAAGCCTGTATTGACAAGAAATGTTTAATGATCAAAAACGACCAATTAATTTATCGGCAAAAACAATTAGTTTTGCCAGTCAACGGTCAGGCCAAGTTACTCAATTTAAGCATTAGCACCCTGGGTGACCGTTGGTTTATCGGCGGGGTTCAGCAGCTTGCCGAGAAAAAATACCAGCCGCTAGCCTGGTTGTTTGATGGCAAGGAATTTAAAGTCGTTAATCTATTAGATAGTGACAACCATCCAGTTCAGAGTCAGTATCTCGGTCATCTGACCGCTGGCGGTCAAGCTAACAATTTTCTAGTTCTGTATAGTGCCTATGATGGGTTGGCCTGGCAGTTTAATGGTCCAGAGGTGCGTGATTTAAGCCCTTTTTTTAGTATCAGGGTTAATGCTGGTGGTTTTCGTCCCAAGATTATATATACCGGGCAAGGTAAAAACACTACTTGGTATGTTTTTAATCAGGGTGATCAGCCAGTTCGTTGGCTAAAATTTTGGCAGAACGGCACCGATTGGATTGAGGGTGGGCTTGATTTATCAAATCGTCTACCAAGCGACAGCCAATCGGCTCATTTTTTAGTTAATTTGTTTGACAACAGCTTGAAAGCTAAGGTTGTTGATGGTCGGGGGCAAGCCCATCTCTGGTCAATTAACGATTTAGGTTTTATTTCTTCAGATGACGGTCAGATTGTTTCTGTTAATTTGACTTCCTATGATAAGATTAAACCACGAATTGTTGGTGCCTTAGTGGCTGGTGCTTTGGGTGGCTGGTCAGGCTTTGAGCAAGAATGGTCTTTATCAGCCGATGGTCAGCATTGGCAAACAGTCACCATTGGTGAAAGGCTCAATTTTTCTAAGCCAGCCGAACAATTGTGGTGGCGCTGGCGGGTTCTGCCGTCAGCTGATCAATGGCACTCGCCTTGTTTGAAGATGATTACTATTAATTATTTTCGCTTATGATTATTAGCCGCTGCTTGTGGCTCCTGATTAAAAATGTTATAATATTGGCAAATAATCTGTATTGAATTTTATGCATAAAAAATGGCTTTTTAGCGGCTTAGTGACGGTATTTTTGGCCGCCAATTTGCTTTACTGGTTGCCGGTTATGGCCGATCCTAGTGTCTGCCCGGCTGATTTTAAATGTTTTTTTAATGATAGCGGCAATATACTAGTCCAGTCTAGCACCTCAACCAGTGGATATATTTATTTGAATTATATCAATTCCAATGCTTATGGTCTGGGTGTCTCACCCAGTGGCCAGCTTTATCATGATGGCTTTTCGTTGGTAATTGCCGATGGGGAGACCTATGGCATCAATATCAGCGGCAGCAGTCTCAGTAGTAGCAATCTCAAGATGTTGGTTGGCGAATTTGATCCTAGCCAAGTTAGTCAGAATAGCCAATCTTTCGTCGCCTCCAGCAATCAGGGTTATTGGGACTCCAATCCAACCTCTCCAGCTGTTAATGGTTTAAGTTCGGTTTATCATCGCGATGACAAGGGGACTGGTCTAACTATGGCTGGTCAGTTAGCTTTTATTAGAGACGGCGACTCAAAGAATGGTTTTAGTCAGTATCTGCAGTTTAGATTCAATAGCTCCACCGATCCCAATGCTTGGGACTCCTGGCATGAGGTTTGCGATAGTTCTAATAATTGCCAAAACTTTATTAATTTTCTGGACGGAACCGCTAGCGGATCATTAATGATGTATCAAGACCCCGATTTATTAATGGAGAGCGGTCTAAAAATAAGCGACCCCAATGCTTTGTCAGATTGCGGCAGTCTAAATACTGTTGGCGGAGTTATTGGTTGCGGTGCTGCTGGCACTGGTGGTGGCGTTGATGGGTCAGGGACTGCCAACTATATCACTAAGTGGAGCAACACTAGTACTATTGGTAGTAGTCTTATTTATGACAATGGCACCAATGTCGGCGTTGGCACGACTAGTCCGCAAGGCAAGCTGGCTGTTGCTGGTACCGGTTATTTTACTGGTGCGGTTAGAGTGGGCACGCCAATTACTAGCAGCGATGCGGTTGATCGTAATTATGTTGACTCAGCTATCTCTGCGCTCGGCGGTGGCGAGGCGGTTACTTTTGCCGGCGTTTCAGCTACTACCTTCACCGGTAACCAGGGGGGGTATGATAATGCCAATTCTTTGTGCGCGGCCGTTGATTCCGCTAGCCATATTTGCACCACTGAAGATATCTTGGCTATTATCAATAATGGGAACGCCAGCACCATTCCCACAACTACGACTGGTTATTGGATTAGTAATGGTCCGCCTGGTTATACGGTTAATGCTAATGATTGTTCTGGTTACAATAGCAATTCTGATAATGATTTTGGGACTGTTTGGATTAAGGTTGACAATTCCCATTATTTTGGTGCTCTTCAGCCTTGCGGTCAAGCCGTAAAGTTTGCCTGTTGCAAATAAATATATGACTATTATTAACCATATGAATCAATGGATTAAGGGCGGTCTATTTTTAATAATTTTTACTTTATTGCCGTTGTTCGGGGCTTCACCGGCTCTGGCGGTTACTTGCCAAACGGGCATGCTCAATGGCCGCTACTGCGATCCAACTGGAGGGCAATCGTGGTGTCATTTAATTTCTGAGCCGAAATGCGCCGTTGAAGTTACTTGTTCGCCGGTAGCCAATGGAAGTAATGTGGTTAATTGTAATACTAATACCTGTTCCCTGACTTGTAATAGCGGCTATACCAATTGCAGTGGCACCTGTCGGTCTAATACCCCGCCGGGCGGCAGCAATTGCGCCACCTATAATCCCTGTAACTCAAGCTGCACTGTTTGTAATGCTGGCTATGAGTTGAGCGGTGGTGCTTGCGTGGCGGCCACTTTGAAATTAGGATCAAGCTCGGTTAGCGGCACTAATGTTATCCAGGCGGCTAGTGGGGCTTTGCTATATGTCAATGGTACCGGGGTTGGTGTTAACACCAACAACCCATCATCAACTCTGCATGTGGTTGGTGTGGCAACATTGTCTGATGATTTAGCAATGACGGCTGGCAAATCCATTAGGCTGGATGGTGCCAGTGATACGATTTTGTATGTTGGTAATTATTCTTCTTCTAGCGGTTTTTCTTTCGGCACCAGCACTAGTCCGATGGCTTCAATTTATATTGAGGGTGATTTGCGGGCTAATAGGCTATGCTTTCAAAATGACTGTAAAGCCGGCTGGTCAGAAATTCAGGGAACTAATTATTGGACAGTTTCAGGTAATGATATTTATAGCAATAATTCCGGCAATGTTGGTATTGGCACGGCTACTCCTAGTGCTAAGCTGCATGTGGCCGGCACTATTCGGACCAGTCTTTCAGGAACTGGTAATCGCTGTCTTTACGTGACTTCTGATGGTGATATCGCCGCCAAATCAGTAGACTGTGGAACCGCTACTGGTGGCGATAATTTAGGTGACCACATTGCTACTCAAAATTTAAGACTAGGCAGTTATTGGTTGTCTGGTGATGGTAATAATGAGGGCATTTCTGTGGACGCCTCCGGTAATGTCGGAATTGGGACAGCTAGTCCGGCCGCAAGATTACATGTCAGCGGTAATTTATATGTTACAGGAAGTAATTCTACCGTTGGGACACTGCAAGGAGGAACAGTTGTCGCCGGATATTCAACCGCTGCCGCAGTAATTACCTCGCAAAGTACTAATGAAAATTTACAAATATACGCCAATGGTGCGGGTAATTTATTTTTACAACAAAATGGCGGCAACGTCGGTATTGGTACCACTAGTCCAGCTTATAAATTAACAGTTGCCGGCACGGGTTATTTCAATAGCCCAGTTATTGTTGGTACCCCGATCGATGTTGGCCATGCCGCCACCAAGGCCTATGTTGACGATAAGATGGTTTCCTGGACCAAGCTCGATACCTTTCCAGCAGCTTGTCAAGCTGGGCAGGTCGTCACGGGTATTGGCAGCACCTTAACCTGCACAACTACAGCTAGCACGGCTTATACCGCTGGTAACGGCCTTAACTTGAGTGGCACAACTTTTTCCTTGGCGGCTTCAGGCACGAACAATTATTTAACTAAATGGACCGGGACTAATACTCTTGGACAAGGCGTTATTTATGATAGTGGTACTAATGTTGGTATTGGAACAACTAGTCCAAGCGCTAAATTAACAGTCGTTTCGGCTAATCCAGGTAACCCATATGCGGGCGGCTCTTTCCTATCAGGTAGTGCTAGTAGCTATACATCATTGGCTGTCGGTCGGGTAACGCCAGATATTCTAATTGGTGTCGCCGGGGCAAACAATAATTGGTTGTCTGGAACAGTTCCTGGTGATAGCATTATCCTTCATTATGCTAAAACGCATTTTGGCTCTTCAGTTAGCGGTGCGGCACAGATTACCCTTGACACTTCCGGCAACCTCGGCGTCGGCACCACTAGCCCTCAATATAAACTATCAGTTGTCGGCACTGGTTATTTTAATAATCCGGTTATTGTTGGTACCCCGATCGATGTTGGCCATGCCGCCACCAAGGCCTATGTTGACGATAAGATGGTTTCCTGGACCAAGCTCGATACCTTTCCAGCAGCTTGTCAAGCTGGGCAGGTCGTCACCGGTATTGGCAGCACTTTAACTTGTACAACTACTGCCGGAACGACCTATACGGCTGGCAACGGCCTTAACTTGAGTGGCACAGCTTTTTCTTTGGCAGCTAGCGGAAGCGCTAATTATGTAACTAGGTGGACTAGTGCTAGCCAGCTTGGTTATGGTAAAATTTTTGACAATAACACTAATGTCGGCATTAATACCGCCAGTCCATCAGCTAGCGCTAATTTGCAAATCAATGCGGCTAACAATTTTGAAGCTCTACGCCTAGTTTCTGCCTCGGCTTATAGTCCATTAAATATTCGTAATAGTGCTAATGATGCTGATATTTTTAGAGTTGATCAGAGTGGTTCTTTAGCAGTTGGTTCGGTGCCCTGGACACGATTAACTTCTTTTCCAGCAGCTTGTTCGGCCGGTCAATTTGTTTCAGCCATTGGCAGTACTTTGACTTGCGCTACCCCGGCTGGTGGTTCGGTGGGCGATGATTTGGGCAGTCATAAGGCTGAAAAGAATATTTGGATGGGTGGTTATTGGCTGTCTAATGATGGTGACGACGAAGGAGTTTATGTTGATGCATCTGGTAATGTCGGTATCGGTACTAGTGCCCCAAGCACTACTTTGCATGCCAATGGAGTCATTACCGCCACCGGTGGCAATAGCACCAACTGGAACAGCGCCTATACTGATCGCCTGAAATGGGACGGCGGGGCAACTGGTCTCAATGCCGCTACTGGCCGCATTTCGCTTGGTTTGGGATCGTTGGCAATCCTGAGTACAATTAATAATAACTACTGGGATGGAACTCAGCTAGCCGTGGGTAACGGCGGAACTGGAACGACCAGTCTCACTGGTGTGCTTAAGGGAAATGGCACTTCAGCCTTTACTGCCATGACTGGTACCGCTAATTATATAGCTCGCTGGTCAGCCTATGATACTCTGGGTAATAGTATTATTTATGACAACGGCACTAATGTCGGTATTGGCACCAGCTCGCCAGGTACAAAGTTGACTGTGGCTGGCGCGGTATCTTTTGACAATGGCTTAATTTATTCATCAGGCGCTGGTATCTTATACGCCGGAAGATTTCAAGACAGTGGTGGTAGTGACTATTTTGATCCAGGAGCAACTACGGCTATCAATGTTAATGGTATTATTAGGACAAATGATTATTTTTTCACACAAAATGGCCAATATTTAGCTCAGAATTCATCAACTACCAATCCAACCTTTTCCTGGATTGGTGATACCAACACTGGCTTATTTCGTAAAGCCGCAGATACCGTTGCCCTCACTACCAATGGCGGTGAAAAGTTTTCTCTTGATGCCAATGGCAAAGCCATCTTTACTAACGGGTCGGTTGATCTGATGATTGTAGAGTATTCTGGTACAGTTGGCGGTGCGCTAGTGACTATTGGCGATGGCGGTAATTCTAAATTAAACGTCGGCACAGTTGATCCAATTTATACGATTGGTGGCCAGAAATATGCCACCTATATGGCCGGTATGACTGGTGTTAAAGAAGAAACCAGCGGCGCATTAGTTTTAAATAAACAGTCAGCCGGTTTGTTTATGGCTAAACTAGATTTTCAAAAAGCCCCGGAAGGTTCAGATATCTGGCTATTCGGTCGCACTACTAATTTGATTGATAATCAAGAGCATTTTGATCAGACCAGCTGTTTATTAACTCCGAATTTTGCCGGTCAAACTTGGTATGAAAAGGATTGGGATGGCCGTTCAATTAATATCTTTGCTCGCCCGGATAATATCAATCGCGCTAGCATTGAAGTGTCTTATCGTTTGACTGCGCCGCGCTTTGATAGTAAGCAGTGGACTAACTATAGCGATAGTGAAAGCGAGGGCTTTAATTTGGATAAACTGTTGAAATAATTTTGTCGCCCGGCAAGATTTGTACCTACTTAATAGATTTAATTATTGTTTTTATATTAATATAAAAAATTATGCAAGACCAGATTGCAACAACAACTGTCCAGCAAGAATGGATGGGGGAGACAAGTAAGGTTAACGATGCTACTCCGACCATTGTTGTTAAAGAGTGTTCTTGTTCGTTTGATTAATCTATGAAATAACTTATTAATTCTTTGCTGCTAACGGATAGCTTAGCGAAAGAATTAAAAGAAGCTGGCTTATATTCTTTTGGTGTTGGCCTTGATGGTTCCCGACCAGAGATAAGCGATCAAATTCGTAATCTGGACGGTGCTTTTTTAAAAGCCGTTGACTCCATTAAACTACTAAAGAGTCTTGGGATAAAAGTTCATGTTGAATTTACGGTTACTAGGTTAAATATGGGCGATTTGGCAGCAACTCTGAATTTATTGGAGAGCTTGAAAGTGGATACATTTTTGGCTCGCGCGGCTATTTTTACTGGTAGAGCTACTAGTAAAAATCCGATTTTTTTATTAAGTCCAGGGGAGTATAAAGCGTTCTTGGAAGAGTTAAGCTTAGAAAGACGGCTTCGGAAGCTTAAAATGGTTATTAACTGCCAAGATCCACTTTACCATTTAGCCGATGAGACAATAATGAATAAATTGAAAGAATTTGGTGATGTTTATTCTGGTAAAATTATTAGCGGTTGCACTGCTGGCCAAAACATGATGCATATACGTTGTGATGGGAAAATTGGTATCTGTACCTTTTTGCAGAGTATTGTTTTAGGAGATTTTTATAATAATTCATTGATAGATATTTGGAACAACAGATTAGCCATTCCAGAGGTTAAAGATTTAGTTAACCGCAAATATAGTGGTTTTTGTGGATCATGTCGCGATCGTTTTATCTGTGGTGGCTGTCGAGCCAGAGCACTTTTGATTAATAATAATCTGTTAGGGACTGATCCTTATTGCTGGAAATATCAAAAATAAAATACATGCCTGATAGAGTAGATTTTAACAAAATAAGATATAGACCGGCCACTGAAGATGATTATGAAATCATCTATAATTTATCCAAAGAGAACATGGAGGCAGAGGTCGTAAAACATTTTGGGAACTGGGATGACGAACTTTTTAGAAAAAACTTTTGCACCAAAACCAACACTATTATAGAGTATAATCAGAGTTTTATTGGTTTTTTTGCCTGGGGTAATATAAATAATGTCGGATATATACATAATATACAAATAAAAAAAGAATTTCAGAGAAATGGTATTGGCTGTTTGGTTCTAGCAATGATAGATAAACTAGCTAAGCGGGCTGGTTTAAAAGAGCTTAGGTTGCGTGTTTTTAAGGATACCCCTGCTGAGATTTTTTATAGCAATAATGGTTACTTAGACCTAGAGGTAAAACGGGGGCAAGTGCTTATGGTCAAAAAAATTACTATTTAGATTAAAAAAGCCGTCTTCCCTCAAAAGACAGCTTTTATTTTATAGTTTTTGTTAGTTTTTTATTGCTAAATATCCACCAGTTGAGCTTTGGTCAATCGCACGGTAAATCTTATCTCTAATCTCATTAGCCTCTTCCTTGGTTAGCGATTTTTCATGCGACCTCAGGACAATTCTAATTAATAAGTTCTTTTGACCAATATTGATGCCAAGTCTTTCTATGGCTATAGCTGGCAATTGGTCATAAGATGTTTCTGAGACAATCGAAATTGATTCAATGGCAGTGGAATTAATACCCAGGGTACATTTGATTGTGTCACAGATATCTTCCTCATTAGTTTGCTCAGAAACCGAGACAGAAATATCCTGGCGTATTGATGGATATTTTGACACGGAATGATATCGTTGGAGATTAGTCATTTGTGTTTTAATGCGTGGATCAGTGGATCGGAGTATTCGTATGTCATCAATCTCTTTGACCAACATAACTAGTCTGTCTAGCCCCATTCCCATTGCCAGACCAGAGTACTGGCCGGGATTTAAACCTATATTGGCTAAAATCTCTGGATGAACTTCACCGCATTCAAGTAGTTCAATCCAATCTCCGTTGGCCTTTAATATCTCTATTTCAAGACCGTTAATGGTATAAGGATGAACCACCTCATTAGCTCTGTATTGAGTTCCAGGGAGTGCACAGGCTATAATACTTTCCACCAGTTCAATTAAGTCTGATTTTTCTAGCCTTGGTGAACCTTTTTTTATTCGCCAAACATCCATTTGATGAGGCTCTCCACAATGGGTTTTATCAACAACATCTCTTCGATAGCAAATGCCCGGACACATTACCAGAAAATCACTGATTTGGCTTTTTCCAAGTTCGGCTAGAATATTAGGAATCATTGCGGAGGTATGAGTTCGCAATATTTCATTTTCAGATATGTACCGGGTATATCTAGATGATCGGCCTGGGTTATCAATTGGGAAACGTAGTAGATCAAAGTTCTGCAAGACCGTTGTGATAGGGCTACTTCTTATAATTTTTGGAACCGGCCATCCTTTTTTGGAACTCAAAAAGTTATGAATTTTCTCTATAACCAAATTGATAGCATGAATTCCATTTTTTGGATCGGTCAAATCTGTACTTGCTAGTGACGCTTGTAAGCGCTCTGGCGACATCAACTCTTTTTCCATGGTTATCTCCTTTATTGCGCCGATGAGGACACAATAATTTTATTTATTTTTGTCAAAGAAATTGTTAATAATCTAAGTTTTTATTAACATTTAATCTTAATTTTTTTTGGTTTTTTTGTCAAATATTGCCAAAATTTAATAGTTGATTTTATAATAATTTTTGTAAAAAAATAAGGCCAGAAGCGACAAAGTATCGGATCTGGCCATAAGGGATTTATTTCATCATGATCATTTTCCTCGTTGAGGAAAAACGACCAGATGTCATTTTATAGAAATATATTCCGGCCGCCGTTAGTTGGCCAGAATCCGTTTTGCCATCCCAAGCGACCGTATGTTCGCCGAGAGACAGTTTTTGACTGTTAACCAGGGTGCGGACGAGCTGTCCCCTGGTGTTGTAGATGGCAATAGTGGTTGGACTATTGTCAATCTGGTTGAATTTGACATTAGTGCTGCCCCTGAAAGGATTGGGGTAGCAGGTAAGCTCTGGATCGGGAGTAGCTGGGGTAACGGGGTCATCGGTTGCCACTGTCGTGTCAGTAAAAGTGGCGATTGAGCCGTCATAACCGACGGTCATACCGCGACTACCCCTGAAGTCAAAACCATTGATGGCGGTGTTACTTAAAGCTACTACTTCTTGCCAGCTATCGTTATTGACTTTCAAGATGCGGTGGTTGCCGTTGCAGCCCGAGGCCACGTACAATGTGTTGTTAGTCCAAGACAGTGGACCAACTCCGCCACCATTGGGAGATGATAAGAATAACTGCCAACTTAGGCCACCATCAATTGAGCGAAAAAGCTCATACGTGTCGTCGATTGATGCATAGAATATGTTAGCTGAGGCTATCTTCATATTATATGAAAAGTCGCTTCTGTTAACAAAAGATAATTGCCAGGTTAGGCCACCGTCTTGTGAAACATAGCAATTAGCTAAGTCATTGGCATTGTAGCGCATGGCCGACAGGATGATTATATTTCCTGCTACATCAAAGCCAGCAAGTCCGCCTTCTCCAGCTTCCACCTGACTTGCCTTGATGGTGGTCCAGGTGTTACCACCATCGGTGGTTTTTTTCAAGTCACCAGAAGATAGAATGTAGCCAACTTCCGGAGAAGTAAATCTAATTCTTCTTAGGTTGTTAGAGTAATTCTGATTCCTGATACCCGGTCTGTTGGATGCATCAATCCAGGTATTGCCACCATCAGTGGTTTGATATAAGCCATAACTGTCTCCGCATATCCAACCAATTTGGGGGGTGACCATCCATAACCCCGCGACGCGGAAGGGTTGATTAGGGTGTGGCACCTCTACTGATTGCCAACTCTGGCCAGCATCAGTAGATTTTATGAAACGAAAAATAGTGGTGCTGGTCCAGCCAGCGGCATAATAATGCTGTTGGTCAAGAATTTGGCAAGCCTCCAGATTGGAATTGTGCCAAGTAATTTGATAGTTTTGGGCGGCGGCTTGGCCGACCAGTGTGGCAAGAATTGCCACCAAGCAAATTAAAGCGACCTTGTTCATGGGCCACCTCCTTTTTTATTTAATTGGTAAAGTTCAGGTTAATGCTATACATTAATTATGCCACAACAATTGTTATAAGTCAATGTTTTATTTGGCCGGCAGTAGTTGGCGGCTTTTTAAATTTGTGATATAATAAAAATAATTAGTAAAAATCTATGAAAAAAATTTTAATGTTCTTCGTTTGCGCCGGTCTTGGTCTCATTAGCGGAGTTCTGGTTTCGGCTTTATGGGCCCAAGCAGCTCCGATTATTTTTAATGTTTCTCCGATGGGGATACCAAGCGTAGCCAATATGACAGCCACTAGCAGTGTTGTTACGGTTAAATATTTGGAGAATTTAACTAATTCTGAGCTTAGAGGAGCCAGACAACACTAATATTTTTATATGTCAAAAAAAATAAAGTTATTAATTGGATTAGTGGTTTTTTTATTAGCCATCAGCTATGGCTTGGTTAGTGCCGGTGTAGTTAGCTTAGATGGAATTAATATTCAGTATTCATCAACATTTTATGAAGACGAAGTTCCTTCCAAAACTGAAGCCGAGAACCTATTAATGCCACTATCAGGTAGTTTTACTCCAAGTGCCCATTTAGAAAAGAACTCTGGCGGTTGTCGGATTAAATTAGGTATGTATTCTCAGGACGGGAGTCATGGAGACAAGTATTTTTGGCAGGGTCATTCTTGGGGAACAGCTACCACCACCGTGACTACCAATGCCGCTAATTCCTGTGTCTGTCCAACCGGAACTTCTAAGGTTTTAAGAAGGTCTCAAAATAATACTATTAGTTCATTAGATACTAATTGGTGGAAAGAATTTAAATATGGAGGATCACTACCAATGGTTGTACCTGTATATGGATGGACAAAAGATTGTACAGCTTATATTAAATATTTACCTGAGGGTTGTTTCCCTGGAGACCCTAATTGTTATTGTGCCGTAAGATACGATAATTGTAGTGATGTAACAAAAGATTGCCATTTTGAATCTTTTATCTACACTGAATATTTATATAATTGCGTGGCTAATAGTGAAATTTTAAAACAATAGTATGAAGAAAATATATATATTTGTTTTTTCTTTGTTTTTTATTGGGACTGTTTTTTATATAACTACTCAAGGTCAAACCAATACTGTTAAGTTTACTGATGGAGCTAAAAATTTAGATACTATTACCGCCGGAACTGATGCTATAACTAAAAATTGGGCCGACACATTAGTTACTGGATCTTTAGAAAAAAACTCCGGCGGTTGCCGTGTAAAATTGGGAAGCTTTACCGTTAGTTACACACAGGTGTATTTTTGGCAAGGTCATTCTTGGGGATCGGCCACTACCAGCGCAACCAGCACCGCCGCCAATTCTTGTGTTTGTCCAGCTGGAACGACTAGGGTTTTAAGGAGATCTCAAGGTAGCAATACAATTAATACATTAGATACAACCTGGTGGAAAGAATTCAAATATTCTGCCCTCAATCATTCATTCGTTTATGGTTGGACCACTCAATGCACCGAGTACTCTAATTACTGGCCAGCCGGTTCACAAAATTGTCCGGGAGAATCAAATTGCTGCCAATACGTTTATAGCAACTGTAAAAATTTATTAGACAACGGCTCTGGTCCCGGCTGTGCCGGCAGCCAAGCCATGTCTTACACTGAATATCTATATAATTGTGTGGCCAACAGTGAAATATTAAAACAATAGTATGAAGAAAAAATTAATTGTAACCGGAGTAGCTTCTTTATGTCTAATTGGTTTAATTATTATCTTTGTCATTTTGGCTAGGCGCTATAGTCCATTAATTTCTAGTGATCATCAAGCAGAGCAGCTGGACAAGGCTAATATTGATTTGATTGGCCAAGTAAAGGTTGATAGACAAAATTTTGATGTTAAAATTAACGCGGTTAAAGATAATAAAGTTGTTGCTGCCAACGGTCAGCCGGTTCGTAGTGATTCCGAGCCAAAATCGCCAGTGTCACCAATAGTCAGTTTGGACATCAATCAGTCTGAGGATATTAATCTGCCGAATGAAGCTATTAAGATTATGATGAATAAAGAGGCGATAACACCAAATCCAATTATTGTCTCGGCTGGACAGCCGGTTACTTGGTTGGTTGAATCAGCTGACGAATGGTATCACGTTCTACGTTTTATTGATCCCAGTCTAAAAGCTATCGCTGTTGGAGTGGCTGGCGGAGAGGCTAGATTGGTCCGTTTTAATGCGCCGACAATAACAGGTGCTTATACTATTTATGACGAAATTTTTGGGGTTGAGGGTTTGATGACTGTTAAATAATCTTTATGTTAGCCAAAGTAAATAAATCTATTCATGTCAATATTACCACCGCTACTATTGTTAAAACGGTGGCGATATTGCTATTGCTTTATTTAGCCTTCTTGGTTAAAGAAGTATTGGCCCTGGTTTTTGTTGCCTTAATTTTTGCCAGCGCTTTTGACCCTTGGGTTGATTTTTTACAGCGCCGCAAATGGCCGCGAGCCCTGAGTATTACCATGATTTATTTGATCGTCATTGGCCTAGTGGCGGCGATGATTTATGTTATGGTGCCGATTTTGGTCAAGGAGGCCACTGATTTGGCCAACAATTTTCCCTATTATTTCAATAAGCTATCCGATTTTTTGGATAATTTGCGTCGGACATTTGGCCATTACGGTTTGGCTGACAATTTTCAAAACAATCTAGATAATTTGGCCACTACCTTATCTGGCTGGACGTTGCAAGTGGTTAGCGCTGTTTATGGCGCTTTCAATGGGCTATTTTCGGTTTTTCTCATCATGGTTTTGACATTCTACATGGTGGTGGAAGAAAATGCCATCAAAAAGATTGTTTGGTCACTGACTCCGGCTAAGAGTCAGGCTTACGCTATCAATCTGGTCGGCCGGATGCAGCTGCAGATTGGTTATTGGCTAAGAGGTCAACTGATTCTTTGTTTATCCATTTTTCTTTTAACCTATTTGGGCCTGTCTATTCTTGGCGTTAAATACGCTTTGTTGCTGGCTTTAATGGCGGGTATTACTGAAGCGATTCCTTATCTGGGGCCGGTTTTGGGCGGCGTGCCAGCGGTCCTTTTAGCCCTGACTCAGTCGCCGCGCCTAGCCTTGGTGGTCGTTGTTATGTATTTGATTATCCAGCAGCTGGAAAATAATGTTTTAGTGCCGCAAATCATGAAGCGGGCGGCCAATGTTAATCCAATTACCAGCATTGTCGTCCTATTGATTGGCTACAAGATCGGCGGAGTGGCTGGAGCGGTGATTGCTATTCCAGTAGCCACGGCGGTCAGTGTTGGTCTTAAGGACTTGTTTAATTATAAGGAGAAGAAAGAGCTGCGCCTGGATAAGGCCGCCTAGTCAGCCGGTTTATGAAAACTATTCTTACTGGCGACCGACCGACCGGTCAACTGCATATCGGTCATCTATTTGGTTCATTACTTAATCGGGCCAAACTGCAAGCTGATTATGACACCTACATCATGGTGGCCGATGTTCAAGCTCTGACCGATAACTTTAGTCATCCGGATAAAGTGCGTGATAACGTTTATGAAGTGGTTTTAGATAATTTGGCGGCGGGGGTGGATCCGAGAAAGGCAACGATGTTTATTCAATCAATGGTTCCAGAGATTGCTGAATTGACTGTTTTCTTTTCCAATTTAGTAACCTTGGCTCGTTTGGAGCGTAATCCAACCGTCAAGACCGAGCTGGAACAAAAAAAAGAATTATTCAAGGGTGGAGTAACCTATGGCTTCTTGGGCTATCCAATTAGCCAGGCTGCCGATATTTTAACCTTCCAGGCTGATTTGGTGCCGGTTGGCCAAGATCAGGAGCCGATGTTGGAACAGACCCGTGAAATTGCCCGTAAATTCAATAGTATCTATGGTCGGATTTTTCCGGAACCCAAGGCTTTGCTTGGTGATTTTCCCCGGCTGTCTGGCTTGGACGGTAATGCCAAGATGAGCAAAAGTCTGGGTAACGCTATTTATATTGCTGATGAGCCGGCGGTAATTGAAAAAAAAGTTAAGGCCGCCAAGACCGATCCGCAGAAGATTCGCAAAGACGATCCAGGCCATCCGCAGATTTGTCCGGTTTTTGGTTATCAGCAGATTTTTAACGCGATTGAAGCCAAGAACATTGCCAAAGACTGTAAGTCCGGTCGTCTTGGTTGTGTGGACTGCAAGCATTGCTTGGCCGAGAAGATGATTGCCTATTTGGCGCCACTCCAAGAACGGCGACGCGTTTATGCTAGCGATATGCCCAAGGTTCGTGATATTGTTCGTGACGGCACCGCTAAAGCTCGTCAGCGCGCTCGTCAAACCATGGAAGAGGTCAGAGAGAAGATGAAGATTGATTATTAAGTATCAATAAACTTTTTTACTTCCGTTAAATCAATTTCTTTAATATTTTTCAGTTCAGCAGCTGAGAAATTTTTTAAAACATACTCAATCGTATCGGTTGTTTTTTTAACTGGTCGGATGCCTATGCGTAAACGGTTGAATTTTTGCGTGCCCAAATGATCAATGATCGATTGGACGCCGTTATGGCCGGCTGACCGGCTGTCGGTGGACCAGCGAGTTGATCCCATAGGCAGATCAAGCTCATCGTGGATAATTAATAAAACATCATTCAGGTCTTCAGTCAGTAGATTATGGTAATCTAAAATGGCGCGGACTGAGCGGCCCGAGTCATTCATCATGGTTTGTGGTTTAACCAATAAAATATCACCAACCTCAGCGATTTCAGCTGACCAATCTTTTTTGGTCCGCCAGCTGATTTTTTGGTCATTTTCCTGGGCCAATTCTATAGCCAAGCGGTCAATCAATAGCCAGCCAGCATTGTGACGGGTTTTGGCGTATTTAGCGCCGGGGTTGCCAAGGCCAACAATGATTTTTCTCATAATATTTAATGATTGCTCTTGTGCTGGGGGTTAATCTGGCGGCCGCGAGCGACATGAATACTAATCGGCGTGCCGATAAAGCCGTAGGTGTGGCGCAGTTGGTTTTGAATAAAGCGTAGATAAGAGAAATGCAGATTATCTTTGATGCCGATTGTCGCCGTAAAACAAGGCGGTCCGGCTTCGGTTTGAATAAAGCTATAAATGTGGGGATGTTTTAAGCCTTTGCCCTTGGCTGGTCGATGATGCTTAACAATTCTGGACAGAAAATGATCAAGCTGGCTTTTGCTTAGACTGATAGAACGCTGGGCGCCGACTTCAATGATTAAGTCTAATATTTTCTGGACTTTAGATTTAGTTTTGGCCGAAACAAAAGCAATCGGCGCAAAACCGATAAATGGCAAGCGATGATAAATAGCCTCAGTGAAATTAACCGTATCGCGTTCTTCAACTTTGTCCCATTTATTGGCAGCAACAATTAAGCTTTTTTTGCGGTTGATGATTTCTTCGGCCAGGCTAGCTTCTTGGTGGCTGATCGGTTCGCTGATGTCCACCAGCAAAATAGCAATATCAGCTTGATTGAGCCGCTGCAAGCTCTTGGCCATGCCAATTTTTTCCAAAGCTTTTTTCTTGCCCGGATCTTTGCGGGCGATACCGGCGGTATCAACTATTTGAATAATTTTATCGCGATATTTGATAAAAGTATCTTGCGGTTCACGGGTGGTATGGGGAATGGCGCTGACCAAGACGCGGTTATAGCCCAGTAAAGCATTAAGCAGGCTAGATTTGCCAACATTGGGCTTGCCCAGTAAACAGACCTTATAGTCAGGTTTTTCAGTATAGGCGACTAGTTCTAGTTCATTGGTGGTGGTTTCGGCGGCGGCGCCCATCACTGGGTCGCTAGGTGCGGATAATTTGTTTTTAGCATTGCGGCGTCGCTGGCGCTCTACCTGTTTAACAATTTCATCTAACAAATCGCCGGTGCCCATACCGGTGGCGGCGCTAACCGGCCATGGCTCACCCCAGCCTAAAGTGTAAAATTCACTGATTTTTTCTCGGTGGCGCGGGCTATCAATTTTGTTAATAACCAGTAAAATTGGTGTTTCTTTGGGCAGTAATTTTTTGCACGCCAAGGCTAGCTCGCGGTCTTGCGGCAATAATCCGGCTTGGCCGTCAACCATAAACATAACTACGGCTGCTTCTCTTAATAATTGTCCGGTTTGGTATTGGATTTTTTCTTCTAGCTCGGTTAATTGTTTGGATTTCTTTTGGCTCATCGTCAAATACATCAGCTCATTCAAGCCGGCAGTGTCAACCAACTCCAAACGTCGTCGGTTCCAGCTGATGGTGTGCTGGTTGGCGTCGCGGGTGGTGTGGTCAATGTCAGCTACCAGCGCCCGCGGTGAACCGACCAGACGGTTAAATAGGGTTGATTTGCCGACATTAGTCCGGCCGAAAATGATAATTTGGCTTGGTTTAATCGGCGGCATAGTTTTAAGGGTTATTAGAATAATCAAGGCCAAGTAGCAGAATAAAGTCTGGTTGGGCGATATTGGGATTTTGTTTGATTAACTGGCTGGTTTCTGTCGCCAACCATTCAGGAATATCGGCGGCGATAGCTGCTTTGGTTTTGTTTTGCAACAAAGCCAGATCGGCCGGTTTGGCGCCGTAGGTCAAATCATAAATAGTGGTTTGCGCCAGATTTTTGTGTTGAGTATTACTGGTGTTGGTTACGGTAAAGCCATATTGCTGCAGCCTGGTTTTGGTCCGGCCGGCTAGGCCGTTGATAGTCGTGCTATTGCGGATGTCCAGCTTGGCCTCGGCTTTATCCGGCAGACTTTCCGGGCTGATTGTTGCCACCGTGGCCGTGGTTTTTGTGGCAGCGTTGTTGCCATCAACAATAGATGGGGTGGTTATGGCCAGTGATTCATTAAATCGGCTAATGATTTGGCTAAAGTCGCCAGTGACCGGCGTTAGGATGTAGGCGCCATCAGTGCCAATAACATCACGCAGCAGTCCATCGGGTCCATTGTTTAAAGTGATACTGGTAATTTGGCTTTGATTAACATCTTTGGCTAGCTGCCAAACACTAACTAATTCGTCAGGCTGTAGATTGGTAGTGACATGATCTTCGGCGTCACCGATGACATTCATAATCAGTTTCGGCTTGAATAGGGTATTGGCGCTGAATAGCTTGTCTTTAACTGCTTCTAATATTTTTTGCTGACGCTTGGACCGGGCAAAATCAGAACCTTCAACACCGACTCCGTGGCGCGATCGGGCGTACTTAAGGGCTAACTCGCCATCCATAGCTTGACGGCCAGCGTCAATGTGTAAATGTTCAAAGCGGCTATAATAGTCGGGGTTATCCTCGCGGCCCATGATTGGGTAGCGGTAATCATCTAAAGTGTTTTCTACTTCTACCTCAATGCCGCCCAGGTCGTCAATAATTTTAATAAAGCCGTCAAAATCAACTCGCAGGTAATAATGAATCGGCATTTCCAGAATTTCACTGATTAGATCAGCTGTAGCTTGGCCGCCGCTACCGGGGTCTTTGGCTTCGGCTAGGGAATTGGCGCTATTGATTTTTCGCCAGCCATAACCGGTCATTGGCACGGTTAAATCGCGAGGAATAGACATCATTACTACTTTGTGGGTTGATGGTTGGAAGCTGGCGACTATAATTGTATCAGCTAGCATACCGCCGTCGTGATTCTTGCCGCCAACGCCAAGCAAAACGAAATTGATACGATCCTGATCTTCGCCCTTAAGAATCGTTCTTTGGCTGACGCCTAATTTGAATTTAGTTAACAGGGAAAGGCTCTTCCAAAAAGAGAAACCTTGGCTATTGGCGGCTCCGCCACTTTGGGTGGCTGGCCAAACACGCCACCCCAGATAAGCTAGTAACGCAATACTAAGCGCTAAGAATAAGCAACTGAAGCGTTTTTTGCGCGGTCGCGGTCTTTCAATAGCTGATGATTGCAGTCCGACTGTTGATCGTTCATTGCTCCAATTATTGGTTGGCCGCGGTCGGTTGCTAGGCGGTTCAACAGCTATTCTGATTGGTTCGCTGACTCGGTTGGCCGGCACTGACGGCTGGAATTCAGTTGAATAATCGGGTTGATCGTCAAGCAGTTCAGCGAGAATATCCTGGTTATCATTATTTTGATTGGGCATAATTAGCGGTATTTATGACAAAAAATGGTTTTGGCTGGGGCAAAACCACTTGCAGTATAGAAGATTTTTTCTACTTTGGCAACTTGACCATTAGTCTGATTCGGTGCTATATTAAGGCCAAGCTTTTCGCCAAAAGCCGATTGTTGTTTTTAATAACATTAAATAAAATATGATATTTACTTATAATTTCAAAGCTCGTCTCCGCTTGTGGGGAATTTCCTTGTTAGAGGTGGCCAAGGTCGGCCTTCTCGCTTTGGCTATCGTTCTGCCAATACGGTTGTTTATTGTTTGCCCTTTTTATGTTAAGGGCGCTTCCATGGAGCCTAATTTTTACGACAAGGAATATCTGTTAATTGATGAAATCAGTTATCGTTTTCAGGCACCGCAGCGCGGTGAGGTAGTTGTTTTTCGCTATCCCCAAGATCCGCGTGAATATTTTATCAAGCGGATTATCGGTTTACCCGGTGAGACCTTAAAAATGGACCAGGGGGATATTTATCTATTAGATAAGTCCACGAATGAATGGACTAAAATTACTGAAACTTATTTGCCCAGCACTGATCAGACTTTTGCTCTAGATAGCAAAGAATTGACTCTTGGTCCTGATGAATTTTTTGTTTTGGGCGACAACCGTGCTCATTCTCGTGATTCCCGTTTTTTTGGTCCGCTTAATCGGCGTTATTTGGTCGGACGAGTTATGTTGCGTGGCCTGCCGATATCTCGGGCGCAAATTTTTAAGGCCCCCAGCTATTAATTGGTGGATTGGTTAAAATTTTAAAGTCTATCTATGGTGGAAAAAAACAAAGCTACTGGCGCTCGTCCAGCTAAACGTGAAGTGGCGCCCAACCCATTTCGTCGCCTTAAAGGGATGAAAGATGTTATGCCTGGCGACTATCCAACCTGGGATTTTGTTCTACGGACTGCTTTTCGTTTAGCTGATTTTCATGGTTTTGAGCGGGTCGACACACCAGTCTTGGAAAACCTAGGTCTTTACGAGCGTTCTAGTGGTCGAACCAGCGACATTGTTACTAAAGAGATGTATAGTTTTGTTGATAAGGGCGGCGACCGAATTGCTTTGCGCCCTGAAGCGACTCCAGGCATTGTCCGCTCGTATATTGAACATGGCTGGCTTAATCTACCGCAGCCGGTCAAGACTTTGTGGTATGGCCCGCTTTTCCGTCATGATAAGCCGCAGCTGGGACGCTATCGGCAGCATCACCAAGTTAATTTTGATATTTTTGGCGAGGCTAGTCCGCTAGCTGATGTTCAAGTTATTTTTTTAGCTCATCAAATTATTAGTGATTTAGGCATTGAGGCTCAAGTGGATATCAATAGCCTGGGCTGTCCTGATTGTCGGCCGAATTATATTAACAAGCTGTTGGCTTATTATCGTGAAAAGAAACATCGCGATCAGCTTTGCCAAGACTGCCGCAAGCGCTTATTAAAGAATCCGCTGCGGGTTTTAGACTGCAAAGAGCCGGCTTGCATTAATGTCGCTCGCGAGGCTCCGCAGATGGTTGATTACTTGTGCGATCCGTGCAAGCAGCATTTTGTCAAGATTTTAGAGTTCTTAGACGGCCTTAGCGTTCCCTATAATCTCAATTCGCAATTAGTTCGTGGACTGGATTATTATACTAGAACTGTTTTTGAGTTAGTCGTCCCCAGTCAGACCGCCGAACGGCCATTGTCATTGGGCGGCGGCGGCCGTTATGATCAACTGGTGGAATATTTAGGTGGCCGGCCAACCCCAGCTTGCGGTTTTGCCTTAGGCGTGGAGCGGCTCATCTTGCAACTAGACGAGAATCGTGTTAAGGTAGCGACCAGCCAAGACCAACCAGACATTTTTTTGGCCCAATTGGGTGACGGCGCCCGCTTAAAATCACTGTTGTTATTTGAAGAATTGCGGCAAGTCGGCTTGACTATCCGTCAGTCTTTTACTAAAGATAGCCTTAAGGCCCAGCTAGCCCTAGCTAGCCAGGCCGGCGCCAAATATACCTTAATTATCGGTCAAAAAGAGTTATTAGATGGCACGATACTGTTGCGCGATATGGAATCCGGTTCGCAAGAGGTCTTAGACTTTAAGAAGGTCAAGGCCATTATGGCCAAGCGTCTGGGCAAAAATTAATCCTTTATTTAGTTTAATAAAGCTAGAAAGGCAGGTGTAGTATGGTTGAATTTAAACGCAAGAAAGGCGAGAGTTTTGAGAGCTTTTTGCGTCGCTTTAATAAGCGGCTGCAGCTTGACGGCAAGTTAATGTTGGTGCGCAAAAGCCGTTACCACAAAGACGATCCCAACAAGCGGCAAGTCCGTTTGAGCGCTCTAGTTCGCAAGGAATTGCGGGAAAAACGGGCCTATTTAAGGCGAGTCGGTAAATTGAAAGATGAATTTCGCCAATGGTAAGGCGTTTCACCAGCTACCAATTAAAAACCGCGGTTTCGGCCGCGGTTTTTAATTTTATCCCTTCTTCCTTTGCTCTCGTTGTTTCCACCAGTCACGCAGATTTTGTAACTTCGCCAGTCTAACTAGCGCCGATTGATGGGCATATTGGCGGATGGCAGCCTTGGCCTTGCTGGTTTTGACAAATTTTAGCCAAGCCAAGTCCGGTCCAGCTTGTTTTTTATCAATAATTATTTCCACCAAATCATTATTGTGCAATATTTCATCTAGGCGGCCGATTTTATTGTTGATGAGGACGCCTTTAGCCTTATTGCCGATTTCGGTGTGGACGGCATAGGCGAAATCAATTGGTGTCGCGCCCAGTGGCAATTCATGGACATCGCCTCGCGGTGTTAGGACAAATAAGCGGTCATTAAAAATATCTAACTGCAGTTTTTGAATGAATGTCTGTGTGTCGGGATTATCTTTTTGTAGAGCTAGAATTTCTTGTGTCCAGTAAAGGCTGGGGGTTAATTGTTGTTGGCCGCCCTCTTTATAATTCCAGTAAGCGGCCACTCCGTATTGGGCTTGTTCGTGCATCTGCGGGGTTCTGATTTGAAATTCAGTCGCTCGACCTTCATCGCCAAAAACAGTGGTATGAAGGCTTTGATAACCATTAGGTTTCGGTAGGGCGATATAGTCTTTGAAGCGGTTATTGTTCGGCTTCCATAAACTGTGGATAACTCCAAGCGTCCGGTAACAATCATCAATGGTCGGAACAATAACTCGCAAGGCAAAAACATCATAGATTTCATCAAATTTGCGTTGTTTGTTATTCATCTTTTGCCAGATGCTATAAAGATGTTTGAATCGGCCATTAATTTCGTGATTAATCTTTAATTTATCTAAAGCCGCCCCGAGTTCACGGCCGGCGCGACTGATATATTGGTCTAACTCCAGTTTTTTCTCCACCTCATATTTTTGCAGCAGCTCTTGGTATTCCTGCGGGTGCAAGTGTCTAAAGCAGATATCCTCCATCTGCCATTTTAGGTGCCAGATACCCAATAGGCCGGCAATTGGCACATAAATCTCTAGTGTTTCACTGGCGATTCGTTGGCGTTTTTCCTCAGGTAGATACTCTAATGTTCTAAGGTTGTGCAGCCGATCAGCGAATTTTATAAGGATAACCCGTAAGTCTTTGGCCATGGCCAAAAACATTTTTTTCAAGCTTTCCCGATAACGTTCCTGACCGCGGTAACTGATTAGACTTAGCTTAGTTACGCTGCTAACCAGAAAGGCGATATCCTCGCCGAATAGTTTTTTAATGGTTGGCAATTTATATTTAGTGTCCTCTGGCACATCATGCAATAAGCCAGCGGCGACAATTGAGGCGTCAGCGTTAATCTGAGCTAGGATAAAGGCGGTGTGCAGCGGGTGTTGAATATATGGTTCGCCAGTCAACCGCTTTTGCCCGTCATGGGCTTTAACAGCGAACTTATAAGCTTTTTTAATCAAAGCTATATCGGCTGGCGGATAATGATCGGCAATCTTGGCAATTATTTGTTCAATAGTCATAAACAATCGGCTCTTGTTGGCTAAGGCCAGCTTGTGCTATACTAAAACTATACTTTAATTTTGCTAATCAGTCAAAAAAATTAACATGAAAAGGTTACCATTTAACGCCACCTGGCTGCTAGCCAGTGTTTGCTTGTTAGTTGTTTGTCTGACCCCGTTAGTGCTTGGCGCTCCTAATGTTCTGGCCGAAGATTCTCTGGGGGTAAATTACATGAATGATACTGGATTATCCGCCCAAGATCCGCGCATCACTGTGGCGCGGATTATTCAGATAGCCTTAGGCTTTTTGGGAACTATTGCCGTTGTTTTGGTTATCTATGCCGGTTTTTTGTGGATGACCAGCGAAGGCAATGCTGATAAGCTGAAACGGGCTAAAGATATTTTAAAATCAGCGGCTATCGGCCTGCTGATTATTTTATCAGCTTTTGCTATTGTCACTTTTATTATTGACAAACTTAATGATGCCCTTGGTAATGGTTCTGGTCAATCAGTTGTTGACCGTGGTCCTGATGACCAGAGCGGGCTGGGTGCTCTAGGCAGTGGTATTGTCCAGAGTGTTTATCCGGCGCCGGGTCAGACCGATGTTCCCAGGAACACCGGTATCATTGTGACTTTCCGGGAGAAAGTTAAAGCATCAACTGTTTGCCAAGGTGGCAATGATTCAACTGGCGTTTGCAATAATGCCAATATTGTCACTAGTAGTATCAAGCTTTTTCAGACCGAATCAGGTGATAATGAGGCTACCAATCTGGCCGCCGATAAAGTTAAAGTTAGCAGTACTGATGGTAAGACCTTTGTTTTTGCTCCAACTGAATATTTGGGATCAGCCAGCACTAACACTTGGCAATCAGTCAAGTTGACCACTTCTTTGCGCAAAGCTAATGGCCAGCCAGCTTTCAGTCTTGGTGATTTTGTTTGGCAATTTGAGGTCAGTACTCGGGTTGATTTAACGCCGCCGCAAGTTCAAATTGGCGGCATCACCCCCTTTCCCGATAATAGTCAGGATGTTAATCAGGGGGTCCAATTGGCGCAGCCAGCGACTGCTTTGATTGATGTGTTATTGCAGCCGCAGACCGCCGCTGCCGCGACTGCCAGTTCGCCAGAACCGGTTGGTTCATCTGGTGCGGCTCGTCTAGAGGGAACTTATAATTGTTCGGGTAGTGGCACCATCCATGTCGTGGCGGCTGGATCATCACCAGTTCAAGCGCAAGTAACTAGTGGCGGCGGAATTACCGGATTGATGGATGATGATGATGTCGGTGATGGACGGATTAATCTGGGTTGCGGTTTGGTTTTGATTAAAAATGGCGCCAGCGCTCCCGATAACCATGGAGCCATTATAGCTGGCAATAGTTGGAATATTGAAGTGGCAGCGGCGCGGTCAGGCGACAGTTTAACTGTTGGCAATCAAGTTTATAATTTTGTCAGCGCTTCCAGCAGCAATCCTAATCATATTGTGGTGGCTAGTTCTTTATCTGATACAGTCGATCGAATCGTTGAGCGGATCAATCAGACCAATAGTGATGTTAGCGCTACTCGGCAGTTAGCCAGTAATAATAAAATCGTTTTACAAGCCCGTTTTGCCGGCGAGGGCGGCAATTCTTTGACACTATTGGATAATAGCTTAGGAATTTCCATTGAAACTGGCTTTAGCGGTGGGCAAAATCGCCAAGAACAAATAACGGTTAATGGGTTAAATGATTCGCCACGCAATTCTATTATCCAGATTAATTTTTCCGAGCCAGTTAATCCGCTAACTTTGGTTGGCACCAGCCAGGAGGTTAGTTCGACTATTGAAGTAATTAATGTCAATAGCGGTCTTTCGGTTAGCGGTCGTTTTGTTATCTCTAACCAGTATCAGACGCTAGAGTTTATCCCTAGTAAAGAATGCGGCACCAACGCTTGCGGTGACCAAATTTATTGTCTGCCGGCCAATAGTCAACTATTGATTAAAATTAGAGCCGCCAATTTACAGCCTTGTGCCGCCAGCGGTGATTGTTTAGATAAGACGCCATATAATCAATGCGGCGGCTCTTGCCAAAAAACAGCCGATGATCATTATCCGTTAGCCGCTCTACCGCTAACTAGCGGTTTGGTTGACGCCAGCTTTAATTCGCTTGATGGTAACCGTGATGCTAAGGTTGTCGGGCCAGCCAATTTTTACAGCGAAAATACTAAAGATGCCAATCAGCGGGACAGCTATTCTTGGTCATTTTTCGTTAATGATGATATTGACCTGACGCCGCCGCGACTAACCGCCGAATCATTGTCGCCGAGTTTGGGATTGGCCACTTCTTCGCTCAATCAGCTGATTGAATTCAGTTTTAATAAGCTAATGATGGTCAGCACCTTAAATAGCGGCGAAGTGCTAATTAATAACAACAACCATCGTTTGATTAATTTATTTAGCGCCGGTTTAGCGCCAGGCTATTGGTTAACCAGCCAAGCAGTTGATTTTGGTGTGCCCGATGGTTATCCTGATTTTACTAGAGTTACGGTTAATCACGATCTTTTTGCCGATGCCACCAGATATTCAGTGGAAATCGGCTCAGGAGTTAAAGATTCACGACAAAATTGTTTTAAGCCATGCCAAGATAACGCTGCTTGCGGCAGTACCGATGCTTCTTGCTGTAATGGTGCGCCGAGCAGTACGGCCACTTGTAATTAATAAAATACTACCATGACTAGGAGCCAAAAATTTTTATTAAGTGGATTATTTATCGGCGGTTTAGCAGTCGCTGTTTGGTGGGGTGGCCAGGCTGTGTTGGCTCAAACGACTGCCGATCTTGGTGTTAATTATGCGGCCGCCTCTGGCTTAAGCGCTCAGGATCCGCGGCTGACCGTGGCTAAAATTATTAGAATCGGTTTCGGCTTGTTAGGCACTATCGCCGTCATCTTGGTTATTTATGCCGGGTTCTTATGGATGACGGCTGCCGGCAACCAAGATAAAATTCAGCGAGCCAAAGATATCTTGAAGGCGGCAGTTATTGGCTTAGTTATCATGCTATCAGCCTTTGCCATCACTAGTTTTATAATTAGCCAATTACTTGAAGCGACCAATGGTCCGGGCGGTAGCAATATTGTTGATCCCGAAATAGTTTATCCGCCGGCTAATGCTGATTTTATGGTTACCGGATCCAGCCCGGCTAGCGGATCAACTAATTTGCCGCGCAATACCTTGGTGCGCTTCCAATTTAATGGTTCCATTAATGTTAATAGCGTTAACGCTGGCACGGCTCAGGTTCTGGCTGATGGCAGTCCGGTGGCTGGCTCGTGGCAAGTTAGTGGTCAAGAAATGTTCTTTCAGCCAGAGGCTATCTGTAATGGCAGCTGCGGCCAGGTTAATTGTTTGCCGGAGAATGGCACGATTAGTGTTGAGTTAACTAGCGGTATTCAGAGCGCTGGGGCTACTCCTAAAAATTTAGTCTGTGGTCCGGCGATGGGTTCGGCAACTTGTAGTCTTAACTTCGCCGTTGGCTCGGCCATTGATTGTCAGGACCCAGCGGCTGAATTTATCTCTAGCGTCGGCGTTTGTTCTGGCTACAATAATAATATCCAGGTGGCCGCCAGTGATGATAGTAGTTTAGCCAGGTTTGAATTTTTAGCTAATAATCAGTCTTTCTATCTGCAGACCGGCAATTTCGGTTCCAGTTTCTTGGCTAGCGCTCTGTGGACGCCAACCAGCAGTGCTGGTACTGATTTTACTTTACGGGCGCTGGTTGATGATTTAGCTGGCCGGCGAACCAGTATTCAGCAGACGGGTAAATTATTACCGGCCCATTGCTGTAATCAAGCTAAAGATGGTGATGAGACTGGTATTGATTGCGGCGGCAGTTGTTTAGGTTGTCAGGGCGCGGCTTGTGCCACGGACCTACAATCACCAGCGGCCACTTGTAACGATAATTTATGTAGTTCTGGCTTTTGTACTCAACAAGGCTCTAACGCGTCAGCCTGCCAAGCCGCTGGCTATGCGGCGGGCACAGCTTCTTGCTGCTTGTGCAAGAATAAACCAAAAATTGTTAGTCTCAGTCCGCAGGGTGGTTTCTGCGTCAATAACACTGATCAGTATTGCTTAATCAATAGTGATTGTGGTGCTGGTGATGTCTGCGATCAGAATTCACCTAACGCCAAGGATGGTAACTTGATGACCATTATTGGCAGCGGTTTTGGCACGACCACTGGATCAGTAATTTTTGCCGATAATAAGCTGGGGGACTTGTCGGCCTGCGGTGTCAACTCTTGGTCCAATAATCAGATTGTTGTTAAAGTGCCGGCGGCGGTAATTGATGGTCCGATTAAAGTGACTAATAGTGATAATTTTAGCGCCACCAGCGCTCAATCGGTTGTTATTAATAATATTGCTCGGCCTGGTCTCTGCTCCTTAAGCAAGTCAACCGGGACGACTAATGAATTGATTAATTATCAAGGCTTAAATTTTAGTAATAGCGGACCAGCTGCCACCAAAGCTCTTTATGGCAATCTAACTAATCCGATTCCGACTAATGAGTCGCAAGTCCTTAGCAATGTTTTGATTAAAGCGCGAGTTCCCAGCTTGCAACCCGGTCAAGTTACCACTTTTGTTCGCAATGAGGGTACAGCTATTGGTCCGGCTAGTAATTATTTATTATTTAATAAATTAGTTGATCCGGGCAGTCAGCCACAGATAACCGGCTTTGAGCCGTCCAGTGGACCGCCCGGCCAATATGTCACTATCTATGGCCAGGGTTTTGGTAATTTAAGGGCCGGTAGTTCAGTTAAATTTGGTAATATTGAGGCTAGCTATGAATTTCCGGCCGAATGCTCTAGCTCTGTTTGGTCTGATCGGCAAGCTATCGTCAAGGTGCCGAAGAACATAGCCGCTGGAACGTATAATCTGTCAATTAGTCTGGCTAGCGGCGCAGTTTTGGCGGCTACCGATGTTTTTACGGTCAACACTGATCCATTAGCTCCCAG
>CAYOAH010000002.1:0-110920 GCA_964401905.1 uncultured Gammaproteobacteria bacterium | reverse complement strand
AGACTAAAAGTTTTTTTGCTACAATCTTATTGTATGACGACTAAATCTTTTCCGTAACCTATTACCTTCATCATTTTGCTGGGGCCAAGTTTTGTTATTCTGGCCCTGGGACTTGGTTCGGGCGAAGTTATTTTGTGGCCATATTTAACTGCTAATTATGGACTCGGCATTGTCTGGGGCGCTTTGCTGGGGCTGACCTGCCAATATTTTATCAATATGGAAATTGAGCGCTACGCTCTAGTTAAGGGCGAAAGCGTTTTTAGCGGTTTGGCTAGATTGTGGAATTGGATACCCTACTGGTTTATTTTATCAACTTTTGTCGGTTGGGCGCTGCCTGGCATTGCCGCCGCCAGCGCTCAGATTCTTGGCCATCTGCTTGGTGTTCAAGATTTTCGCTGGCTAGCGATTGGCATCTTGCTATTAATTGGAATCGTCCTAACTTTCAATCAAAGTGTTTATAGAACACTGGAGAAAATAACCAAAACCATACTCCTAGTGGGTATACCGTGCTTATTAATATTAGTATTATTTTTGGCTAGACAAGCTGATTGGGCGGCTTTATTTCAAGGCCTATTGGGTTATGGCCATGGTTATCGCTGGCTACCGTCCGGCGTTAGCCTAGCCACCTTTTTGGCTGCTTTTGCCTATTCTGGAGCCGGCGGTAACCTCAATTTATCCCAGTCAATTTATATCAAAGACAAGGGCTACGGCATGGGCCGCTATGCCCAAAAATTGGGTGGCTTATTTAATACCAACCAAGCTCAGACTATCAATTTGTCGGGCACTGATTTCGTTGTCAATCAGGCCAATCTGCGGCGCTTCCGTCAATGGTGGAAGCGTATCAGCTTGGAGCATTTATTAGTATTTTGGCTGCTCGGATTTTTATCAATGGCTCTGCTAATGATTCTGTCTTATAGCACCACTTATGGCCTTAGTGGTAATTTGTCGGGCCTAAATTTTATCCTAGCCGAGGGACGCCTAATCGGCCAAGCGACCGCGCCGCTAGTTGGCAGCGCCTTCCTGGTTTTGTTAAGCTTAATGCTGGCCCAGACCCAGCTGGGTATTCTTGATTCCACCTCCCGTATTATGGCAGAAAATGCCGCCTTGCTTAAATTGCAAAACAGCTCAGACAAACGGCTGAATCTGTCTAAGATCTATTATCGCTTTCTGTGGGGCCAAATCGCTTTTGGTGTCAGTCTCTTCCTGCTTAATCTTTATGAGCCGAAGCAACTGATCGTCGCCGGGGCCATTATTAACGCCCTAGCAATGTTCATCCATATCGCTCTAGTCAATATTGGTAATTGGAAAACTTTACCACCAACCACTCAACCCGGTTGGCCAAGACGGATTATTATTCTGTTAATTTTCCTGCTCTTTGCCGCCTTCGGATTTATTACTCTCAAAAGCTATTTATAATTATTCCGCCCGTAGTGCTTCAACTGGATCCAGTTGCGCCGCTTTTTGCGCCGGCCTAAGGCCAAATAACAGGCCGCAAGCTAAAGAAAAAACAATTGCCGTTATAACACCCGACCAGGGCATAGTAAAATGCCAAACCAACCCGAAATGATTAGCCGTCAAACTCAAGATCCAAGACATAATCAATCCAAAAATAATGCCGATCAGCGATCCCCAAATAGTGATCAAAATTGATTCCACTAAAAACTGGCTGACAATATCGCGATAAGTCGCCCCCAAAGCCTTACGCAAACCAATTTCTGGCGTGCGCTCGGACACAGTGACATACATAATATTCATAATACCGACTCCGCCGACAATCAAAGAAATAACGACGATTGCCAACAATAGCCAAGTAATGGCACTAGTTACCGTATTTAGGGTCTTTAGTAATTCTTCCATGGTTGTTACTAAAAAATCATCTTTATCCGGATCAGTGATATTGTGTCTTTCGCGCATCAATAATTTTATTTCTTCAGCTGTATCATCGGCCCGAGAAGCGTCCTTAAGTTGGTGCATTAAATACAAAACATGATCCACCCCCAAGATTCTCTTCTGTAAAGTTTTCAATGGCAGATAGGCAGTATTATCAAAGTCAATCATGCTCACCGCCCCGCCCCGCTCCTCAAGCACGCCAATAACTTGAAACTTACCATTACCGATCTTAATCCACTGTCCGACAGCTGGCTGATCGCCGAATAATTCTTGACGCAATTTATAGCCAAGAACAGCTACCATTGCCTGGCCGCGATCTTCTTCGGCCGTAAAAAAACGACCCTCAATTGGCTGACTCTTCTTATCAATATCAGTGTAGGTCGCGCTGACGCCAAATAAAAAAACCCTTTTATTTTGACTCTGCCAACTAACTTTTTGCTGCCCCAAAATGGCGCCATAACTATACTTAATATTCTCCAGCCGATCAATCGCCTCCATGTCGCTGGTTTTAAGAGTGGTTACTTGAGCCAGCGGCGTAGTATTTTTCTTGGTTGGCACCTTAGTTTCGGTCTCAATGGTATCTGTGCCATAAGCCGCCACCTCGCCGACAACCAGACTTCTAATACCGTCGCCAGCGGCAAAAACAACCACAATCGCCGCTACCCCAATAATAATACCCAGAACCGTTAAGCTGGTTCGCAGGATATTTAAACGCAATGATCGGATGGCTAATTGTAGAGCTGTCTGTAATCGCATATTATTCGTAACGCAAGGCCTCAATCGGGTCCAACCGGCTAGCCCGCCGCGCTGGATAGAGGCCAAAAATAACACCGATAGCCATTGATATAAACACGGCTAACAATAAAGCTGGCAAAGAAATAACGAACGACCATTTATATTCCAATAAATTAGCTACCACGGCCACTAAATAAGAAACAGCTATGCCGCCGGCAATGCCCAGGAGACCGCCAATTAAAGTCAAACAAACTGATTCCAATAAAAATTGCCTTAAAATCTGACTACCGGTTGCTCCGATGGCTTTACGCAAGCCAATCTCTCTGGTTCTTTCAGTCACGCTAACTAATAGTATATTCATAATGCCAATACCCCCCACCAGTAATGATAGAGCCGCCATAGCGGCTAAAAAATATTTTAAAGCATTAGTGATGGTCGTAATCAAGGCTACGGCGTCACGAAAGCTGCGGACGGAAAAATCATCATCAATCGGATTATTAATGTTGTGCTGCTCACGCAAAGTCTGTCTGGCTTCTTCCAGAGCTTGATCAACATCAGCTCCTGGCTTTAATTTGACCCTAATAAAGCTGACATAATCAACACCGGCAATCATCTTTTGGACAAAAATAAGCGGCGCAAAGATCTGGTCATCATAATCCTGAAAGGCCACCTTGCCGCGGCTTTTCATTACTCCGATAACCTCTAGGGTCTGGTTCTTAACCTTTATCCTTTGTCCTAAGGGATCAGTTGAACCAAACAGTTCATCAGCTACCGTACTCCCCAAGACTGCCACTCGGGCCGCCGAATTGACTTCTTCGTCAGTAAAAAATCTACCCCGCTCCACAGTTCCATTTTCCACATCTAAATAACTGGCAGTCACTCCGTTTAAAGAAACATCGTAGTCATTATTCCGCCAACTGGCATTAATCTGCGCCTGATAATAAGCATTAACCGCCTGAACATTGGCTATATTCTTGGCCTGCTGCAGCGCTTGGGCGTCGCTATATTTCAAAGTGGTAACCGTAATACCGAAAGCTTGGCTAGGCGGACCGTTTTCATCGGACTGACCCGGCAAAACAGCAATTAAATCACTACCTAAGCCCTCCAACTGATTTAAGATTAAAGACTGAGCGCCAGCACCGACCGACATAATAATAATTACCGCGCCGACACCGATAATAATGCCCAGCATGGTTAAAAAACTGCGGACCTTGTTGCTCATTAAAGCCCGCCAAGCCAAGATTAATGATTGTCTAATGTCTTCAACCATGACCGCCTTATTTCAAAATCTGTCCTTGACTGGCTAAGCGCTGCTGCGGCACCGACTCGTCACCAACCAGCTGACCATCGCGAATCCGGATAATCCGCTGAGCATGCTCAGCGGTAAAAGTTTCATGAGTCACCAAAATAATCGTCTTCCCCTGACGGTTGAGCTCCTGCAAAATCTGCATCACCTGATTGCCGGACTTAGAATCAAGATTGCCAGTCGGCTCATCAGCAAAGATAACCTCTGGGTCGTTAACTAGTGCCCGGGCAATAGCTACTCGCTGTTTTTCACCGCCGGAAATCTGATTAGTAAAATAGTGCAACCGATGCCCCAGCCCAACGCTTTCTAAAACCGCGGTAGCTCTTTCGTCCATTTGCCCCTTATCCTTAGAATAAAGCAAGGGCAATTTAACGTTGTCCAAAACACTGGTTCTGGTTAACAAGTTAAAAGCTTGAAAAACAAAACCAATATCGTGATTACGCAAAGCCGCCAGTTGATCGTCTGATAATCCGGTAATATTGTGGTGATTAAATAAATACTGGCCACTGGTTGGCCGATCCAGCAGGCCCAAAATATGCATTAGGGTTGACTTGCCGGAGCCGGATGGACCCATGATTGAAATAAATTCACCGCGATTAATGGTGAAATTGATGTCGCTCAGGGCGTCAGTGGTTACATCGCCACTTTGATAGGTTTTACCCAGGTGTCGCAGTTCAATCAAGGGATGGTTGGCCATAGATTTATTATTGCTTGTCAGCGGCGGTCTTCGGGTATTTAATAAAGGTCACCACCTGTTCGCCAAGCTGAACGCCACCAAGAACCTCAACTAGTCCCTCATCGCCACGCAATCCGATGGTGGCTGGAAATTCTTGCAATTTGTTATCCTTGAGAATTCGCACCACTTTTGTGCCATTGTCTTTCTCAACAATAGCACGACTCGGTATTTTGATAACCTTCTCCCGCTGATCAGTGGTAATAGTTGTGTTGGCAGTCATGCCCGCCTTAATTGGAATCTGTCGCGCTTCGGTTAGATTCTTTACTTCCTGCGAATCGCTAAAACTGATCTTGACCTTATAGTAGACTACGTCCTGAATAACCGTCTGGGCTGGTTCAATAAAATAAACCTGACCATGAAAAATAGTATCCTCACCAAAAGAATCCAAAGTAATCTCCACCGGATTGCCGACTCTAATTTTATTAATATCAGCCTCGGTGACATCAACTTCGATATCAAAGCTATTATTAACTAAAACCATTATTAAGGCTTTGCCAGCGGCCGAAAATTGTTCGCCAACCTCATAATTAACCTGAGTAACCACGCCGTCAAGCGGAGAAAATAGACGGCTATCATCAATCTGTTTTTGCGCGCTAGCTAAATTGGCCTGCGCCTGACTAATCTGACCTTGAGCCAGGGCGATATCAGCCGACCGCGCCGGAGCAGTAACACTCGCCAGCTGAGCTTTGGCCACATCAATGGCTTTATTAGCGTTATCCAATTGTGACTGAGCGGTGGCTATCTGGCGATCACTGGCCAAACGCACCGTGGACAAATTATTGGCTGCCGCTAATTTAGCATTCTCTAGGGCTACTCTGGCTTGCTCCAAGCCATCTTGAGCGCTGGCAATAGTTGTTTCACTATTAGATTGGGCGTTATGATAATTTTGCGCCGCTGTCTCGGCTGCTGTGATAGCTCCATTAATTTGGCTACTTTGACTACTGACAATCCCCTTATAATTATCCAGCTGCCCTTGGGTAAAGTTATTGCTGGTAATTGTCGCCTCCAGCATGGAATAGCTATAGTTTAAAGCCAAGGCGGTTTGATTCAAAAATTGCTTAGTTTTGTCAGCAGCAACAGTAAAACTCTGAGTATCAGAGGCATTCTTGGCCGTACTGACTGCTTGACTGGCCGCTGCATAGTTATCTAGGGCTAAATTGCGTGCCTCTTTAGTCCTTTGCAGATATGCGCTATCTTTGACACTTAAAACATATTTAGCATTATCATCGGTTAGGATAGTATTGATGTTATCAAGAGCAATTTTGGCGGCCAATATTTTATCACCAAAAATAATCAAACCAGAGCTACGGCTATTGCTAATATTCTGCTGACCGATTCGCTGAGCATTGGCTAAGCTAGTCTGCGCCGTGGCCACTGCCTGTTCTTGAATGGTCGGGGTATCAGCAGCACTTGAATAAAGATCGTTAACTGCCTTTTCGGCTTGCTTAATATTCTCGGCCGCCGTTTTTTTAACTTTATCCAGCTCAGTTTGCGCCATCCGCTGGCTGCTAGCCGCTTGCTCAACGCTGGAGCGATTAACAGCAATGGCTTGCTGGCTAGCTCCTGACAATAACTTGTTGAGATTAGCTTGAGCAATTTGCAAGCCAGCCTCGGCTTCGCTTTTGCGCAACAATAACGAGCTATAATCTAGCTCGGCCAATAACTGTCCGGCGCTTACCTTGTCGCCGATTTTAACTGGCAAATTGCTAATCCGGCCGGCCGATAAAAAATTAAGCGCCAATTCTTTGACCGGCTTAACTGTGCCAGTCAGACTGACGGTTTGCTTTAATGGTCCGGCTTCAGCCGCTACCGTTGTATATTGCGGCTGGTTTTTCTTCCGCCCCTGCCAAACAACTAAGCCGATAATGGCGACGACAATCACGCCCAAAATAATCAACCAAATTTTCTTGCGTTTTTTCATAAAAGCTTGTGCTGCCCATTAGTCTATATAATATTTTATTATAACAAATATCTATCTTGCAAAGCAATCAATAAAAAAACCCCGGGCCACCACCGGGGAAAACTTTAGACGAACAGCGCCACTAGAGCCTTTTTGACTGGCAGGTAGCAATAATAAAATGCCTGGTCTTGCTCAAATGGCCATTGTTTTTGATAAGCTCTGGCTAAACAACAACTGATTCTGGGACAGTTAATACAACAATTATCCCAGATTACTTGGTTAATTTCCTCCCAAGAAAGGTTATAATCTCGGGGTAACCACTCAGCTATTATTTGGCCTAAAATCTTTTCTTGCGCCGATCCAGATTGGACCTCTTGCCAACGGCAATCAAACAATGTCTTCCAAGCTAATTTCTTGTTGACAGTGCTGAACAAGCCTTCTGGCATTATCATTATCTGGGCGCAAATCTCCTCTGGCAGGAGGTTGGTAAACAAGGTGTGCCAGGCATCATGAACCCGCCATGGCACTTTTTTGAGATTGGCTTTGGACGAGTCACCGCCCCGAGAACGCGGGATCAGGTGATGCACGGTTGACTTGTTGCCATTGCTCAAAACATCCTCCTTTAATTTTATTTTAATAGTTACAAGGTGCTATCTCTAAAATAAAACTTTGATAATCTTTTGTAAACCCAATAAAAACTGACTAATATTGAAACAAATCAAGCTGCTCCAAAAATGGCCGCTTGTTGGCGGCTGTTTTTTTATCTATAATATAATCAAACTACTTAATCGCCCTATGCTCTATCTGTATCTATTTTTATCATTAGCGGTAATTTCCGGCGCTTCATTAATCGGAATAATCAGCTTACGCTGGTCCACCGACAAAATGGCTCAGATCAATTTCTGGCTAATCAGTATCGCCGCCGGCTCATTAATCGGTGACAGCTTTTTGCACCTGCTGCCAGAAGCCATGGAGGGACAAACCGGCCTTACCCCTTGGCTATACTTAACTGGCGGAATGCTGGGATTTTTCGTCTTGGAAAAAATAATCCATTGGCGCCATTGCCATATTCCAACATCTAGCCAACATCCGCATCCGCTGGGAACAATGAATCTGGTCGGCGATTTCTTACACAACTTTCTAGATGGCCTAGTCTTAGCTAACGCTTTTTTGGTTAATCCAATACTGGGTCTAACGGCCGCTGTTGCTATTTTTATTCATGAAATTCCTCAAGAAATCAGCGACTTCGGTATTCTGCTCCATGCCGGATATTCTCGAATTAAAGCAATCAGACTTAATTTCTTGTCGTCTTTGTCAGCCTTCATGGGGGCTGTTGTTGCTATTACCTTGAGCCAAGATTGGCAGCCGACAAACCTGCTGGCCTTTACGGCTGGCAACTTTATTTATATCGCTGCTGCCGACCTATTTCCCGAAATGCAAAAAGAAACGACCTGGCAAAAGTCTAGCCGCCAGCTAATCGGCCTACTGGTTGGCTTAATAATTATGTTATTAATGAAAATCTTTTTAGAATAAAATTATGGAATTAAACTATCAACTAGTTAAAAATAACCCGAAAATCAATGGCTTTATCCGAGCCACCGAGAAATATATTGGCGAGCTGGGATATACCGACCATGGCTTTCGCCACCTAACTATTGTCGCTGACCGAGCTAAAAAATTGGCCCGCGAATTAGGCTTACCTGCCAATGAACAAGAATTAGCTGCCGTGGCTGGCTATTGTCATGACCTGGGCAATTTTATGGGCCGTGATATGCACCATTATTGGTCGGCTTTATTATTATCGCAAATTCTCCTGCCGCACGTCGAACAAACAGCCGATTTAGCCAAGGTGCTGCAAGCCATTGTTAATCATGACAATAATGATTTAGAAACCAACAATACTATCGCGGCTGTTTTGGTAATTGCTGATAAATCAGACGTGCACCGCAGCCGAGTTAAGCAAAAAAGCCTGCGAAAAATTAAAGAAGACATCCACGACCGAGTTAACTATGCTGTTAATGACAATGATTTGCTAATCAACCGCAAAACTAAAGAAATCACCCTAAAGCTAACCATTGACACCAGCTGGGTTGATCCACTGGCTTATTTTCAAATATTTATTGAACGCATGACCGCCTGTCAAAAAGCCGCCAAAGTATTTGGCTACAAATTTGTCTTGATTATCAATAATTTTCGTTTCTAATAGTTAAGCTAATCCCGGCCACAGACTGATAATATTGCCCCTTGAGCCCACCAGCCAAATCTCTAAAAAACCGCTACCCGATAATAATTGGAGATTTTTGTTTTGCCAAATACTCAACTTATCCAACGAAATCGGTCCGGAAAAATCTAACAGCAAGAATAAGTCGGCTTTCTGTTCTGGCGAATAAAGTCCTTTTTTGCGCTGAATAGCCGCTGTTAAAGAATCAAACCCGGCCTTAGTAATCTGCAGCCGCAATGGACGCCCCACCTCCTTGTCCCGATAGACATAAACATCCACTTCGCTTGGAAAATAATTAGCTTTCAGACAGCAATAGCCGGTCTGATTGATTTTATTATAAGCTGCTAGCCAGCGCCGAGCACAATTCAATTCGGTAATCTTTTGCCGATCATTGTGACTATTAACGATTAGACGCTGGTCATCGTTTTTATTTGGTGCCAGTAAACGCATGGGTTAAATTAGAAATAACCGCCCAAGCTACAAAGGCTGTGATTATCCGCCAAGTAATGCCAACGATCAATTGCCATTCGGTCGGACTAAAACTGACTACTACCATAAAAACACCGTAAAAAACAATAAGCACGCTAATTATCGTTGGAATCAGCGCCTACCGGAGTAATGATATTCTCACCAGCCGGATAATCTAAACCACCTTTCTCTAGGTTAAATATTAGGCGATAGCCACTAGTAGCCGAACTACTATAAACATAAGGCTGCCTAGTTCTAGGATCGCTGGGCATTGGCGCCAGATAAGAACGGCCGCTTAAACCGATAAATGGTTGTTGCGGAGCAGGCAATTGCTCTGGGTAACCGCCCTCGGTATCTTTATAAAGCTCTAGCGCTTGACGAATATTATGAATGTCAGCTAGACGACGCGTGTCGCGCCCCTTGGCCCGAGCGCTTTCCAAAGAGACATAGGCCAATGTCGAAATTATCGCAATGATAAAAATGACAATTAATAGCTCCAATAGAGTAAAGGCTGGACTAACACGGTGAAATAATTTCTTCATAGGTAATAATTATGTTGACAATGGCATTATACCTAAAAAATAACTTATCGCCAAATAACCAGTCAATTGACAATCATCTCTGATGATAATAGAATAAAGCCAGTCAAACTATTGCCAGTGGCAGCCAAAATATTGGCGTTTATTCAAGGCCGCTAGGCCCAATCAGACCGGTAAGGGGCACCCCCCTCGCTGATTGGGCACTCCCTTGAAGCGCTTGGCAATAGTTTGACCACTTGGGGTGTCCCTTTTTGGTAGGGAAATAAAAAATACCGCTTTAACGGTATTTTATTTTTTTTAAATATAAATTAACGACGATCGGGCCTGAGACCATTAAAGGGCGGATTAATTAACGGGCGAGGTTGACCGAAAAAACCTTCACCGCCGCGCAATGGGAAAAATTCTCGGGCCTCAAACTGGTAATCAGCAATTTTTCTTCCCCAGAAACCGACAGGCCGACCGGCAAACCGATTGAAATCCGGCAATAATTGCCCACCCGGCGCTTGAAGTTGACTGGTACCAACCTGCCAAACCTGTCCTTGATGATCAGCCAAAAACCAATCATGACCACTATTATTTTGACCAATAACAATACCAGACAGCCGACCATGGTCAACATCTGACCAAAAACCAACTCGCGGGTTAATAACATACTCATAGAATGGCAAACGACGCCCCAGAATATTATCAATTGTCCGGCTAAAACCACAAAAGAATAAAGTAAAACCAGCAGTCAAGCTAATCAACAAAACAACCCCACCAACTAACCATGGCGAATGACGATAACCGCGCTCAGTATTCTTGACATTAATATAGGTCCAATAAATCAAGCCGATAGTAATTGCCACCCAAAATAATGGCACTGACAACAAGAAAAGCTCGGTCGGGCTGGCTCCAGCGCGCCGATGTAAGCTTAATGCTCCACCTTGAAAAAAGTAAATCAAAAGCGCCGTAGATATCGATCCCAGCAATAAAGCAACCGCTCCCAATAACCAAAAGTTCAGATTCTTTAAAACAAATAGCCATTGTGGACGCGGATGGATTTGACGACGCTCAATCTGCTCCATGATTTCCTGTTCAAAATTATCTCCTTTGATCATATATAATTATTTATAATATCTGTTTGTAATCAATTACTTTTTTCAATTCTAACTTAGCCCGATTAAGCATTGACCCTACCGTGCCCAAGGGCTTTCTAATAATATCAGAAATTTCTTGATAATTCTTTTCCTCAACATATTTAAGGATTAAAATATCTCTATATTTAGATTTTAATCTATATAATCCATCCGATACCACTTTGGTAATATTCTTTTTATCTTGTTGATCGACTAAGTTAAAATCCGCGGCCAATTGCCCGGCCAACCGTTCATCTAAAACAACGGCATGGCCTTCTGGTCGGGAAGATAAGCGGCGGTAGCAACTGATTACCTGATTTCTGGTTATGGCATAAATCCATGAAGAGAATTTCATCTGCTGATTAAAACTATTGATGTTCAAGTAAACCTTTAAAAAAACGTCCTGCAGTAAATCCTCGGCATCATCATCGCTGATATTGGTTAATCTTTGTATATAATTGAACAATTTAATCTTGTAACGAGCCGTAATGACGACAAAAGCATTGCGGTCTTGCATTATTAACGGGACCAGTTGCTCGTCAGATAACTCGTTAAAACTGTCCTGATTGCTAGCCTTAGCCATTATATAGATATCTATCTAATTATATAATCGGCTGTCCATCGGCAATCCGGCCAAGAATTCCCCAGCTGACTGTTTTGACCGCCGAAAAATTAAAACCATAGCGCGAAAATACCTGCTGATTAACAATCGGCATCTTATGGTTATTGGCTATCAAATAAATCGTCCCGCCATTGGGCGACTTGGCCAAGCTATAATTCTTAATCGGACACTGCAGCGTTAACTCCTTAGAGTGTTTAACCATATCGCCATCGCGATAATTTCTCAAATTACCATCACGGTCAACAATAATATCGCGAGCTGAATAATTTAAATACTTAAATACTGACCAGTTGGCAATCGGCCGCTTATGTTGACCATCAATGACGTAAACAGTGCTATTGTCAACCGACTTAACTACCTGGCCATCGTGATAAGCCCCCCAATAGGCTGGGCCGTCAGCATACTGCTTAAAATATTTTTCTTCAATTGGCTTTGCCATCTTTTGATCATACCCGCGGCCGGTCAAACTATTGTTATTAAGCTTGATTTTGCTGTTGTTATATAAATAATAATATTCACGCTGATATTCTAAAATATTGCCGCTTTGAAAAAACTGACGCAGATAATCAGTCGTCATCGGCGCCGTTTTTAGGCTATAAACCTGGCTTTCAAAATTCTTATGATTGAGCTCGCTCCACATTTTGATTTTGAAAAAATAAACGGTATTGGGCTGTAAATTAGATAATTCGGCTCGATGGCTGAGCTGATGATTATTGGACACCCGGACTGATTGCCGCAGATTACTGGCTTCAGTGCCATAAATTATTTCTGATGTGGCTAAAACATTGCTATCCCAGCTAACCACCGCTCTTTCAGTCAACGCCTGTGCCTGATTGCTGCTTTCAGGAATTAAGTTGTTAATCTTGATCTGATCGTAGCTGCGGTAGCTGTCAGTCTTAAAATCGCCGCTACGCTCGGCAGTATTGCCATCTTCATCTTTGGCTAAAATCCGAAAACTATATTTATTGCCAGCGCTCAAATCATTAATGATGATTAGATGATCATAGCGTAAGTCATAATTTGACCAATGCCGATCCAGCGAAGCAGCCTCCAGGCCGTAATCCATGTTGATGCGGGTTGGTTCATCGGTTAAAAAATAAAGCGCGGCGGCAGTGTCGGTTGTTTGGACAACCCTTAAACCACTGACTTGAGGAATGGTCGTATCTTTCATGTCCTTGGTATTAAAATACTGGACAAATGATTCACTACGTTGGCCAGACTGATCAAAGGCGATAATCCGATAATAATAATCCGTCTTTTTCTTTAGGCCGGTCAGATCGGCTTGATGAACGGTCTTATATTCAATATTGCCAAGATGCTTGTCTAGCTTATCGCTGCTCTGACCAAAATAAACATCGGTTTTGGCTGGTTGGCTAGTATTCCAGGTTATCTGGACTCGCCCATTATCGGGAGTGCCGGTGGTAATATTGCTAATAGTTACTTGAGCGCTGGCAAGATTGACAGCTAGACAGCTAATAGCTGACAAGCTGACGAGAATAAAGAGGGCTATGCTTTTATTGCTCATTGGTTTTTTTGATAATTAAACAAAAATGATTGTTCAAACGACTGGACAAGCGAATCTATGTCCGAGACAATTGTTGATTCATCGTTATCAAAGAACCCGCCGGAGCTCCAATTATTAGTTCCAAAAATAACCGTTCGGTCATCTATCAATAGTGCATGGTGATGCAAGAACGAGTTCAAATCATCCTGACCTGATAATTGACGTACCTCTTGATTACGCTTGGCATCAGTCACAATCTCAAGCTTATCAAAACGTAAACCAGGAATAATATTTTTAACCGAATATTCTCCAAACCAATTGCTGTCATCGACTAATAAGTTGACTGGTTTATGGCGAGCGACTTTTAGCATAGCTCGCGCTACTTCCTTGTCAGTAAAATTCCAAATCATCGCCTTAAGATTATTTTCTGTGCCGCTAATTAGACCGATCATTCGCTCCTTTAACCCGTTAGAATGTTTCTGCGGACCAAACCAAATCTCCAAAAAACCATCCTGATATTCAAATCTATTAACCAAACGATCATTGTTGACTAATTTATTACGGCTATTTTGTCCACCAAGCAACCGATCAATCTCTTGCCCAAAAGTGTCAATTAGCTCGGCACGCTGGCTAACCAATAAAAAACTAGGGTCATACTTATCTTGCAAATTGGTAAAATTATAGGAGCCAAAAAGCAATTGCCCACTGGCCTTACCACGGTCCACTAACAAAAATTTATGGTGCATATAGCCCTGATTGGAATCAATATCAAAACGCTGAATATTGTCTGGCAAGTTTTTAAATAATTGATCATGGACATTTTGTCTTTCAGTACTCAAGACAAGCTTTACTTTAACCCCCCTGGCAGCAGCTCGATACAAAGCATCTCTAATGTCTTGATCATCAAAAGAATAGACTGCCAATTCAATGGTTTGCGAAGATTCATCAATGGCCTTAACCACTATTTCCGATAATTTATTTTGTCCTAACTGATCATTAAAATAAAGCTGCCCAGTAAACGGTGCGGCAATTTTAAGAACCGGCTCAGAAAAAGAGAACTGCTGAATAATTCGAACGACTCGGGGTTTTAAACAAATAACCAAAACAAAAAAAACGATTAAAACGGCGCTTAAAATAATAATCAACCAAAAACTTTTTTTAGCCCTCTGTTGTTTAGCTAATTTCCCGCGATTTGATGACATAACGTTTATTATAGGTTAAAAAATTATTATCCTGCCCGGCAAAACAAATTAAAATGCTATTAACCAACCCTTGGTCTAACGTTTTTAACATGGTTATTATATCACGATAGCCCAAATCTAACCAAAAATTATCTACTACAATTATAGACGGCTGATTAATTAAACAATGAGCTACCTGCAGAGCAAATAAAGATAAATTATTTTTGCAAACCGCACTAACCGATCGACTCAAATTGCCGTCGGGTATTAATAGATCTTTAATAAATAGCTGGCTATTTAAAACTGCCAAAATCCTTTCTATATCAGACGAGCTAATATTTTGCTTATCCTGGCCTAGTAAAAACTCCATTAGAGTCTTATCCGATTTTGCTAACGATTGATCCAGTAAATAAGTCCCGGCAAAACTTTGCTGCCAACTGCTATAACCAAATCTCTGACCATCTAGTTTCACGTGAATGGCCCTTGGTAAATAGGCTTCTTGGCCAGCAAATAATCTGGCTAGGCTAGTCTTACCTGACAAATTAGGGCCAGTAAATAAAATTCTCTGCCCCGGACAAAAAGAAAATTCTAGACGCCGATAATAATATCCCTGACTGAAAAGCTTCATTTTTGGCGAAGCAAAAGACAAAGAATTTTTAATGATAAAAAGATTGGGAATAATCAACGAGCCAGCCGATTTAACCACCGTCAAAGACAAGCCCAATCGAGCTGGAAACCAATAAAGACCGACTCGCAGGGCTTCGTTGGCTAACCTAGATAAATAAATAATTAAAAATAACCACAATAAATTATTGCTACTAGCCAAATTAATCAGAGAAGATATTTGATTGGCCTTAAATTTAAAAATACTAACGATCAACAACAAAGCAACAAATAATACCCGTGAACTCATTTTTAACCAGATATCACGGCGAATACGAAAATAAGAATCAATTATCACTAAGCGATCGAATCTTTGTAAAACGGTCGTCTCTTGATGAAAAATTTTTAAAAATTCCCGATCGCTTAAATTAGTATCCAAATACTGAAGTATTTGAGAATAAAAAGTTACTTCCTGAGAAACATACTTTAACGAAATATAATAAGCAGCTAAAGCAACAACCAAAGACAAGATAAACAAGAATAAACCAAGTAACCACCAACTTAAATCAGCCCAATAGGCAATAAGCATTACTACCAAAAAACAAACCAGCCATCTAATTAAACCAAAGAAAGCATTAGTCACCCCCATCGAGGCTAGGGGTAATTGATAATATATTTTAGCCAATAAACTGGCTTTATGCCTCATTTTTATCTTGGGTAATGGTCGACTAAGCTGGAGATGCAATAAACGACGACGAATATCATTAGCCAGAAGAACAGAAAAAGTTTTTTCCTGTCTTAAAGACCAATAGACAATCACCACAAAACAAGCAGCTAATAGACCAAAAACCAACCAAAACCAGTTGGCTAACAGGTCTAGTTTAAATCGACTAATAGCTATTAAAACAACCTCAAATAATCCCTGAAAAAATAGCAAGGCGGTCAAAATAATAATAAACCGCCGGTGGCGATAAAAAAATCTCCGCAAATAATTTATCTGCCAATTTTCCAGACGAACACTAAAATATTGACTGGCCTGCTGACGAACTTTTTTTAATAATTCGGCTTGCTGTTTAAGATTTTCCATGATGAAATTGCCAATAAATTTGATAAGGCGACTTAATCCCGAGACGCTTGAGCTGTCCACTAATCATCCGGCGCTGACGCGGCGAATAAGAGGTGCAAAGAAATTTAGTCATAACTGCAAAGAACTTGTCAGCTAGCCAACGAATCTGCTGATAATTATTAATTTGCGGCTTAGACGCCAATAGCTGACTAAACTGATAATTATAATTAGTGGTAAACTGCTTCATTTTTTTCTCCAGCAAACCAACCTTTTGCCTCTGGCTTAGGTGTTGTTGGGCTAAAATTTGCTGCCAGCCGGCAATTATTTTATTAACAAAACCTTTTTCTAGACTAATTTGACCATTGTTAAATTGATAACCTAAAAAACTATAAATACCTGAGGCTGGACCACAATATATCTTGTGATCATTAAGCAACAAACCCAATTTTGATAAATCATTAATAAATCTACCCCTAACATCATCTAGATGCTCTTGTTGGCTATCTAATAAAGCAATGTCATCACCGACACGAACATAAAAATTAACTAAACGTTGATATTTAAAATCTAAATCACTTAAATATAGATTGGCGAATAAAGCGACCAATGGAACCCCTTGAACCAATCCACGATCTAGTTTTTCAATTACCCCACCACGGTATACTTGATTACCAATAAACAATTGCAATAAATCAATTATCTTAGGATCATCAAATATTCTATTCAATTGACCAATTAAAATCTGCTGATCAATCTGCTCAGAATAATTTTTTAGATCTAAAATAAGCGCCTGACTATTAGAAAAAACCCGACGATAGTGGCGACAAAACTGTCTAGCTGCCAAATGTGGTGGACGACCAGGACGATAAGAAAATAAACGGTCAGAAAAATGACCTTCCAAAACCGGTAAAACAACCCGATAAATAGCTTGGGCTTTGACTCTTTCTTTAATATTATAAATAAAAATTTCCCGAAAACTACCAGGTTTATTTTTCTTGGGTATCTTTATAGATAAAGCTGGTTCAATTACTTTTCCGGCTAATAGTTCTTGTTGACAAGTTAAAATTAATTGACGGCTATCTAAATCATAATCTCGCAAAAAAAAATCATCTAAACCATGGTAGGTCAGATTCTTACAATCAGCTAAAAAGCGATCAACAATCTCTAAATAAGCCGCCTCCAGATTGGCTGTGGTCAATATCTTGTCTAACATATTCTTAAGAATCACCCCCAGGATACTCAATAAATGAATAATGAGTATAAATTAAATCCAAATGATGGTTGTCCTGTGGGAGAAATCCCACGGGCAGCCGTTTTCCCGAAAAGGGTTTTAACCGATAGCTTATAAATAAACTAAACCGATATCAGCGGCTTTATAATAGCCCAACCTATCGATTATTGATATCCCCAATGTGGGGTTGTGGGGATGATTCTAAAGAATACCTAATTCAGTATAACAAAAATAGACTATAACTTCTAGCCAAGGGCACGTCATTCCTGTGTTCTTTAGTACTCAAACTATGAAAAAATCTTCAAATAATCTTAAAATATTCTAGGGCAGGAATAATGTTTGGCGCTAATTCTTCTTCGGCCAAATTATTTAAATCAATCCAGGCCCACTGCTCAATATCTTTTCCAGGCCTTATTTCACCAGAGAAATCGGCTAGATCATGAACCAAGATAATATCAACCAAGCTATCACTGTTTTCTTTGGCGGTATACAATAAAAATGGTTTCGAGTTAATTATATTAATCTCAAGGTCTAGCTCCTCTTTAGCCTCTCGTTTAGCCGCACTGACTAAACTTTCTCCATTAACATAATCAACTTTACCACCACAAAATTTCCAAAAATCATCACCATGCTTAACTAACAAGACCTTGTTATCATGAACTATAACCGGACCAGAAGCTATTACTAACATTTATTTAGACGTTTCGTCAATTTATCTAACATGTCATCAGTCATTTTCTCTAAATCATAACGATGATTCCAGCCCCATTCCGAACGAGCCGCCGTATCATCCATATGGCGCGGCCAGCTATCAGCAATTGCTTGGCGCACAGGATCAACTTGATAATCCATAATAAATTCCGGTTTCCGCCGCTTAATAGCTGCATAAATCTCTTCTGGCGCAAAACTCATAGCCGTAACATTAAAACTATTGTGATGTTTTAATTTAATCGGATCGGCTTCCATTAATTCCATAGCCGCCCGCAAAGCATCAGGCATATACATCATGTCCAAATAGGTCCCTTGAGCCAAAAAACAACTAAATGGCCGATTCTCCACCGCCGCATAATAAATATCTACGGCATAATCAGTTGTTCCACCACCTGGCGGTGTAACGTTAGAAATGATCCCAGGAAAACGAACACTGCGTGCATCTACGCCAAATCTTAAATGATAATAATCACTTAATAATTCAGCTGCCACTTTGGTCACACCGTACATTGTGGTAGGCCGCTGAATAGTGTCTTGAGGAGTATTATCTCGGGGAGTATCTGGTCCAAAAGCACCAATGGAGCTAGGCGTAAAAATCGAACAATTAAAAGCCTTAGCAATTTCTAGAATATTAAGTAAGGCCCCCATATTAACTTTCCAGGCCAGTTGCGGATCAGCCTCACCGCGAGCCGACAATAAAGCGGCTAGATTATAAATAGCATCGATATTATATTTTTTAACAACCTCGCTAACACTGTCAGCGCTTAAAGCATCGATAACTTCAAATGGGCCAGATTCTTTCCAGTCTCCGGTAGCGTTTGGATTAATGTCAGAGGCCACAACATTAGCCTCGCCATAATTTAAACGTAAAGCCGGAACCAGTTCCGAACCAATTTGTCCAGCAGCACCAATTACCAAAATTTTCTTCATAATATTTTATTTAGATTATTATCTAATTATTTAATGATTCCAATAACGGACGATACATATCATTCTGGGCCAACATTATTAGCTCATTTTTATCTATCTTATCACAATATTCAACTGGTGGGCGTAAAATAATAGCTAACGGCTGGCTTTCATCTCCTTCCCCCATACACAAAGAAGCAGCCGTAGCCAAACTATCGGCAATATCTACTTTAGAAAATTTAAACGGCCGACCAAATAAATCAGACTGGCCGCTATAGTCCTTGATGCCGAAAAAACCGGCATAGCCTAAGGCTACACCAATAACTCCAGCTCGCAACGGTAAACAATGACTATCGGTAATGACCACACCCAGCTCTTTAAGCTGATATTTATCTTGAAAATAATCTCTAATTAACCTAGCTGATTGAAAACTATCGCTCGGCAGCAAAATCATTTTATTATCGGCATTGCTTTCATCAATGCCGGCATTAGCCATAAACAGTCCGTCTTTAATGGTCAAATAAACTTGCTCAGTCGGTATAACCGATTGGCTTTCCTTTTGGATGAGCTGCTCTTTAGCCGGACCATCAACCATTGGCACAACTCGCCCCTCAGATAAAGCCACTATTTTTGAAGCTACCACTAAAACGCTCCGCTCTGGGATGTCTAAAAAATACTGCTCTAAGAAACTTAATAGATCATCGCCGCTGGCAAAAATTCTAGTTTTAATCGGCTTGACTTCCATTTCTTAACAATTTAATCCCCAAATAGGATAGAGGGGTATATAGCAAGCCCATCAAAACTTTATATAGCCACCAGGGTATAGTAATTAAAATAATTGTTTTTAAAGAATAGACGCCGACAAAGGCCACTAACATAAAGATCAAACTATCCAACAATTGCGACCACAAATTAGATAAGTTTGACTGCAGCCAGAAAGCCTTGCCGCGTAGCAATTTCTTAACCAGAAAAAAAACAAAAACATCTTGATAGCCAGCAACCAAGAAAGCCACTAGTGAAGCAATAGATAATCTGACGGAAACTTGAAAAACCTGCGCGTAGCCGGACTGTATCCAGGCGCCATCGGTCGACCAGGGCATAGCCATGGATAGGGCCGAATAGCCGATAAATAAAGCCGTGGTCAAAAAGCCAGCTTTAACAAAACTCTTGGCCAAATCACGACCATAGACTTGACCGATAACATCAGTGGTCAAAAAAACAAAGGGAAAGAAAAAGACTGAAACCGATAAATGAGTGCCAAATAAAAAAGGCATCAGCTTGAGACCAAGAGTGTTGGAGGCCACCAAAGCAGTTAAATAGAAAGCCAAAGCAATAATAATCTTATTATCAGTCTTGATGGTACTCATAATTTATAATTATATTAAGGCTGGAATAGCTCTGCCGGTTGAAAATCAACGGTTTTTACTTCTGGAAATTGCCGGACAACTGCCTCCAACTGCTGTCTCAGAATAGACACTCGACAAGACCCCCCAGAGGTCTTGTTGTTCGGATCGGTCAATTTGACAATTAAATCCCCATCGCGCAACGCTAGATCAATCAAAGAAACACCAGCTAATGGAAATTCACTGGTTAGACCAGCCTCACGATCGGCTTCAGTCAGTGGACTGCTTAAAAATAATTCTAAAGTGTCCTTAATTGGCGATTTAGATATTGGTATTTTTCGCTCAACGGCGACTAGACCCTGACGACTGCATTGAATATTGCCCTGCTCGTCCTGATCACGACTAGAATTATAATAATATAATTTAACCATCCGTTGTGCAGTAGTGGTGGCTGAAATAGAATCCAAATCAAATCTAACTGGTAATCTGACTTCAGCGTCATGTTCTGAAAGTCCAGATGGATTATCTTTAAGCAAGATAATAAAACCAGTACTGGTTGTCGGTTGAGAAAAATCAATTGTTGCCCTAAACGGGACAAAATCATCAGTCATCCAATCGCCCTGCGCCTGAGCCGGAGCTAAACCCAAAACTTGATTATTGGCATCAACTATTTTCACTGGAAAAGAGGCCTCAAAGAACCACCGGCCGCGGGCTCGGCCACTAATAGCAACCGGACTATTTATTATTGATTCCGCCAATGGACTATCTAAAACAACCGGGCTATCGTCTAATAAACCGTTAGTCGGCAGTTGACTATCCCTGCCAACCGCTAATTGCTCGGACCGACCAGCTAACCAGACGGCTAAAATAACCGCCACCGTTAATGACAATAATATTAAGCCAATAATAACCCGCTTCATAGGATTAACTATTAGAACTCAGCATTCTTAGGTGTCCGTGGAAATGGAATAACATCGCGGATATTGGCCATGCCCGTCAAATACATAATCGCCCGCTCAAAGCCTAAACCAAAACCGGCATGACTGACCGAGCCATATTTTCTGGTGTCTAAATACCACCAATAGTCCTCCAATTTCATACCTAATTCTTTGATCCGCGCTTCTAGCACATCCAAACGCTCCTCTCTTTGACTGCCGCCGATAATCTCGCCAATACCCGGCACCAATAAATCCATAGCCGCTACTGTTCGGCCATCATCATTTTGCCGCATGTAAAAAGCCTTGATATCTTTGGGATAATCGGTGATAAAGACTGGCTGGCCAAAGATTTTTTCCGTAATATAGCGCTCATGCTCGGTTTGTAAATCAATTCCCCAAGCCACTGGATAGTTAAATTTTGCGCCGCTCTCCAGTAATAAATCAATGGCTTTACTATAGGTTAAACGGATAAAATCAGCCTCCAAAACTTGATGCAGCCGTTCCAATAATCCATTATCAATAAATTTATTAAAAAACTCCATCTCCTCTGGCAATTCGTCTAGGACGCGTTTGATTAAATATTTAATCATCTTCTCGGCCAAATCCATATCGTCAACCAGGTCGGCAAAAGCCATTTCTGGTTCAATCATCCAGAACTCGCAAGCATGCCTAGTGGTATTAGAATTCTCAGCCCGAAAAGTCGGGCCAAAAGTATAAACTCGGCTAAGCCCGGCGATTAAAGTTTCCGCCTCTAATTGGCCGCTGACCGTCAAGCCAACCTTTTTACCAAAAAAATCTTGACTATAATCAACTTGACCTTGACCATTCTTAGTTAACGGTTTGGTTAAATCTAGGGTGGTTACCGCAAACATTTCGCCAGCCCCCTCACAATCGCTACCGGAAATAATTGGCGTGTGAACATAACTAAAACCCTGCTCTTGAAAAAATTGGTGAATAGCATAGCTTAACACTGAACGCAAACGAAATACCGCCGAGAAAGTATTGCCCCGCGATCTTAGGTGAGCGATTTCCCGCAAGAATTCAAAGCTATGCCCCTTCTTTTGCAAAGGATAATCAGCTGCCGCCTGATTAATAATAATCACCTCCTGGGCCGATAATTCAAAAAATTGACCGGCCGCCGGTGATTCAATCAACTGGCCTTTGACTTCAATGGATGAACCGACGCTGAGCTTTTCAACTTCTAGAAAATTGGGCAAATTATTATTAAAAACCACCTGCAGATTCTTGAGAAAACTGCCATCATTAATTTCAATAAAACCAACCCCTTTGGACACCCGCACCGTTCTAACCCAGCCGCCAACCCTAATCTCCTGGTTGATGTAGGCCGCCGTTTCACGATACAAGCTCTTGATCGCCGTCAATGACATAGGCTTAAATTAATTCTTAATAACCATACTATACCGCAAATAAAGCAGAAAAACAAATATTGGCTTGGTTATTTAGGGGTGGCGGCGACCGTTGGCCGGCCAAAAACTGGCCAATCCGGTAGCAATCGGCATAGACAAAATGACACCAATACTACCAACAAGAGTCCGGACGATTTCGGTGCTGATTATCTCCATATTGAACAGTCGGGCCGGACTAGCCTGATCGGCATTGATAATAAATAACAATAGAAGCGGCAATGAAGTGCTGACATAAGTCAAAAACAGCGTATTAATAATCGCCCCCAGGTGAGCATTGCCGACTTTATAGGCTGAATGAAAAACTTTCTTGGCCGGTAGGGCTGGATTAATTTCTTTAATCTGTTCCACAGCTTCAATCTGGCCAATAATAATATCATCTAAGACACCAATCGTTCCAATAATAAAACCAGCCAACAAAAGACCGCGAAAATTAATCGCCGTCGCGGTAGCGCCAATCAAAAAACTGCTTTCCTCTTGCGCCATGCCGCTAAGCCGAGTCAGGGTTGTGAAAATAACCGATAAGATTGCGGTCACGGCCAAAGACAATAAAACCGACAAGATGGCGATATGCGACTTGCGCCGAAAACCCTCTGACAAATAAATGATGCAAGTTAAAATAATTACACCACCGACCAAACTAATAACAAACGGATTACCACCGGCTAAAATTGGCGGCAGCATTAATTTGATAATAATGAAAAAACTGATTAACAGTCCCAGCAAAGCCCGCAGACCCTTGATCCGGCCTATTAATAAAACAATTAAAACAAAAATAATAGTCAGCCAAATTAATGGCCCGCTGCGCACAAAATCAACCACATAATAAACCGTTTGACCAGTCTCATCGACATAACTGTCCACAAAAACCTTATCACCAATCTGATAGATATTAGCATTAGCCACTTCAATATCTGAAACACCATAGTAAACGACTTCTTGCCCCTTGAGATGGCCATTTAAGACTCGCAAACGCAGATCTTGCTGTTCAAAAGACGATCCATCTTCACGAGGCTTGTTGTCGGTGCTAATTATTTCTATGACTTCGGCCTTAAAAGTATCCACTTGGCCGTCAGGCTGCTCGGCTTGAGCCAGGCTGCAGCGACCAAGGAAAATTCCAGCCAACAACAATAAACAAATGGTGACTTTTTTAAAACTCAACATATTAATATTGTTCTAATTTCTTGATCCACTCGGCTGGTAGGCCGTTTTCTTTAGCTCCGGGAATTACCCGATTATCCATATAGGCTCGTGAAGGCTGACCGCCAGATTGACCAGTCGGCTCAATATAAACCATGGCCGTAATTGCCTGCTGACCAAAATTAATCTGAACAGCCTGCCGGTCATACATCTGAGGATAGCCCTCATAACGATCGAGCGCCCGCAAGCAATTCTGGTCAATCTGCCAAGCAACTCCCCAAACCTGCTGATTGGCTTGCGGAATAATATTGGCATAACCGCGCTTATCAAAAGTTAATTCATAATCGGCTAAAAGCGCTGGGCCAATTACTTTGGCGCCGGCTCCGCAGCGTCCGCTCATATTATCTAAGCTCATGTTGGAGCCATAAGCAAAATAGAATTGCTTGCCGGGCTCCAGCTCTACCATGTTGCTAATCGGTTGATGAATTAAACGATAATAAATCAACACAGCGGACACAATCAACGCCAACGATATAACAACAATCAACAACCTATGTTTTATCAAGAACTTAAACATCAAAAAAATATTTAATACTTAAATTAATCATTCACAGGTGGCCTCATGACCTTTAATACTTGTTCTAAAACTTGTTTATTTGACCCCCTGTTAATTTCAAAATAATGATCAGCCTCGGCAGCTATTGGAACTTCAAACCGATGAGTTTGAATATTGGTTAAAAAATGATTAAAGCCTTGTATTTCCGCCTGATTACCCCCTAATCTCTGGCTATTATTAATCCTCTCAACTAAAACCTCATCGGCTATATTAAAATAAACCATAATGGTTGATCGGCCACTCTCTTTAGCTAACCGACAAATTTCTTGGCGAAGCTGTTTCTTGGCATTAGAGGTAGTAAAGATAATTGGTAAATTGGTTGATAGTGCCGCCTTATAAATCTCAGCCACGACGGCCAATTTCAAATAATAACCACGAGTCGGCTGATTACTGCCCTCTTCGTAATCAGCTTGATACAAATCAGAGTAGGTTTTTTTTAAAAAATCAGCCACTTCATCAGAATCTAAAAGGCAACACGGGCCCAGCCGCTGAGCCAATTCGCGGCCAAAAGTGGTCTTGCCGGAATGAGTCTTGCCGACAGTCATTAAAACAAAAGACATAGTAATCTATAAACAAGCTAACTTACTTGATTTTAATTATATTATCTCATTAATTTGCAGCAAAAGCAAAAATCACCACCTTGCTAAACCAGGCTATTTTGGCTATATTAAAATCATCAATCTTTAAATAACTTTGGCTATGAAAAAAATCTATTGCCTCTTAACTGCCACCTTGCTGCTGGCTGGTTGCGGACTTAAAGACCAAACAGTTCCAACTGAACAAAAATTAACCGCCGAGAAGATGGCTCAAGAAATTATTAATGCTAACAATATTCCTACTATGAGCACCGAAAATTCCATTGACAATCAAGCTGATTTGGTTAGCCAATACAGCCAAGCTATCTTAAAAACCAATCTGGGTGATATCCAAATCAGCTTTTATGGAGCTGATTCGCCTAAAACAGTTAATAATTTTTTGAATTTGGCTCAGCAAGGTTTTTACAATGGCACCAAATTTCACCGAATTATCAAAGACTTTATGATTCAGGGCGGCGATCCCAACAGCAAATCTGACGATTGGTCCACCCATGGCACTGGCGGACCTGGCTATCGCTTTGCCGATGAATTCAACAATCATCCCTTAGTTCGCGGCAGTCTAGCCATGGCCAATGCCGGACCGGATACCAACGGCTCACAATTCTTTATTGTCACCGCCTCAGCTACTCCATGGCTCGATGGCCATCATACCAATTTAGGCCAAGTAACCGCTGGCATGGATATCGTGGAAAAAATTGAAGCGGTTGAAGTCAATCAAAACGATCACCCGCTGGAAGATATTATTATCAACTCAATTGAGCTAATCAAATAAGTTCTCAACCGACGTCTTGAGCACTCGGGCAATATCCAGCGCCAACCGCAGCGATGGGTTGTATTTGCCTTGTTCTAAAAAAACAATCGTCTCGCGGCGCACGCCGACTCGGCTAGCCAGTTCTTCCTGAGTCAAATTAAAACGCTGACGGAATTCTTTTAAACGATTATTCATACTATTTACCACGACCGCTTAAATAGCGAAAAATCAAGGCATTAGTTAGCATCACAAAACAGACACTGAAGGCTAGATACTGGCTAATAATATAAAGATTACCCTGCTTGTCGGCTAGCGCCATCAAAACAAAAGTGCCGATTGCCCCCAGCCAGCCATAAATATAAAGCGCATAGCGAGCAGCTCGGCCGGCTATCTGATAATCGCGCTCATCAACCAAGACATCTTTGGTTTTTAATTGCTTACGGCAATAATATAAAACGGCCATGGCGGTTAGCATAAAAACCAATGGCAAATAATAATTGCCCAAGCTCAGCGAAGTGCTGATTGAAAAGCTTAGCACGACAACAACTGCTAAGCGGCAAAATAAATACTGTTTTTTAGTCATAATTTTGTTAATTATTTCTAACAATCTAATGTTAGAATAACATAACAAAAAAGTTTAAGCAAGTTTCTCCCAATCCGCAATGTTGCCGTCAACAATCTTAAAAATAGGATTAGCCTCAACTATGCCGGACAGCCGCCAGATTTCAGCCGGCGCCCGCTGCGCTATTTTTTTTGCAAGATGCTCGGCTTCATAGGCCAGTTGACCACTGGTAACCGCTATCTTTTTGCCAGCAGATAATGAGTTAAATTTATTAGCATCAAAATTATAACCACGGCTAAGCGCCTCAGTGTAGATAGATTCTAAATATTTATCAATAAAAACTAGCGGCTGACCGCTAGCTTGAAAACGGATTAACTGCGGATGATGACGATAACCACTAGTCTGGCCGGCTAAAACTTTCTTAGCCAATAGAGCCTCGCGCCATAAGGCAACTAGACCAATCCGATCTAAATGTTGTGGATGAAGAGACCACAGACGCATATTATCTGTCCCAACTAAATCCCTGTCCAAAGCTACCCCATCTAGCCACTTGGCTATATTGCGGCCGATTAAGCTGTAAAAAATTAATAATCCCCCGCGGCGTTAAATCATAATCAGAGACTATAATTTGCCGGCGCTGATTGTTTTGATCGATAATTTCAGCTGTCGCCATCACCGGCTCAGCCACTCCAATAGAATAGGCTAATTTAACCAGAACTTCTTTGGCTTGATGCTGTTTTAATAAATCAACAGCAATCTTTCTGGCCATATAAGCACCGGATCGATCTACCTTGGTAGCATCTTTGCCGGAAAAAGCGCCGCCGCCAATCGGTATCTGCGGACCATAGTTATCGCAGGCCAGTTTCCGGCCAGTTAATCCGGTATCAGCGCTAAAGCCACCCTGATTCCAATCGCCAGCTGGGTTTAGATAAACTTGGTCTGGCTTATTTAAATCCAATTTTTCTAACCACAAATTAACCAATCTAGATAGCTCATCGCGGCTGACTCGGCAGAAACTAGCCACAATGGTTTGCAAAACGTCTCCGTCAATAGTTACCTGGACCTTGCCGTCCTGTGGATGAATGTCAAAAATAAAACAGGCCAGGCTCTTGGCCAAATATAGTTCTTGAGGAACCATAGCTTCATTGTCGCTACAAGCATAGCCAACCATAATTCCCTGATCGCCAGCTCCACCCGCATCCACGCCTTGAGCAATCTCTGGGCTTTGCTGAACAACATTAGTTTGAATGCCATAACTATCACCAACAACTTCTCGGACAATATCAGGAATATTAATTACCGCCTTAGTAGTTAGCTCTCCGGTAACAGTAATAATATTGTGGCCACCCATAGTTTCAATGGCCACGCGACTATTGGGATCTTGTTTCAGGCAGGCATCTAGAATCGCGTCACTAATACAATCACAGATTTTATCTGGATGTAAAGGAGTCACTGCTTCAGCTGTTTTCAACATAATTTTTATATAATAAATACTAAAAAACTTTCCTAAAAAGGAAAGCGTCTACGGAATAAACCTTTATCTTTCCCTTGTCGGGCTAGATTTAGCACCTTCCGAACGGATTGCTTCGGGGTTGCTGGCAGATCAACGGGCTAGGTCCCTAACTGCACTCTTTATAAAAAATATTCAATTGTAATTCTACTTTACCATTAAAAACTGAGCCTGCCAAGTTCTAAGGAATACCGTTAATCAGCTGGCGAGTTATCGGGCCCAAATTACCGCTGGCCGGAAAAATTCGCTTGGCTTTTTGAAAACGAATTAATGCCGCTCTAGTGGCCAAGCCAAACTTGGTGGTTTCATGACCAGCTGATCCGGCTCCAACCTTAGCTACCGAATACCCTTTAGCGTTTAAGAATCTCTGCAGCTCACGAACATCACCACTAATAGATCCCAATTTAAGGTTTTTATTAAATTTAAAAGATTTATTCTGACCATTTAAATTACTCGGCTTGGTTGTGGCTGTTGCTGTGCTAACTTTATCTGAGGATAAAATCATCGGCTGGCTTATGGTCGCCGAAGAAACCCCATGCTTGGTATAAAACTTAACAAAAACATTATACTCGCCATCACGACAAATTATTTGGTTGGGACATAAATCTATTCGCTTATTCGGCTGGTAACTCTCTAAATTGATTCCAGCGAAATCACCAGTTAAACTAATCGCCATTTTGGCAACATCCGAACCAGCATTAAAGCCCAGATTAACCAATCTAGAAGAAACAATAGTTGATCCATTATTAATCAAAACCTTAAAACCATCGGCCGGCGCAGCTGGTTTCCATGACCATTCCAAGGGCGCCCCACTACCGCCATTCTGGGTAGCAACTATTTGCTGACCAAATAGTCCGAATGTAGAAAACTGCCTAGTTTCACAGGTCACCGTCTTGGTGCCAGCATTGACAGAGCAGTTTGATAAATCATTCCAGGCAGTTCCATCCCAGCGGTGAATAGCAAGTGTTGCTGCATCTAAACCGGAAATGTCGTTATCGCCGTAGGTAATACTAATACCAAGGGGAGCATTAAAGCTGGCGACAGTCGTTGACACTCCAGATAGGGCCCGCAATTCATAAATATAATTACCGGCCGAATTAAAGCCAAGCGGTGTTGAAATGGCAGCCAGAACAACCGGGGCATCAAGCTGATTAGCCTGAAAACTGACTGATGATGTAGCAAAATTAGCCGGTACGGCCAATATTAAGCCAGTTGAGCTACTATTCTGAAGATTAAGCTCACCGCCAACCGGGGCAATCTCCGCAGTTGAAGAAGCAATAATATCAGCAGCAGCAGTGCAGCCGCTCGTGGTCAAGATGTGATTACTACCAAAGACTTCATTGCCGGCCAAATCTTTTGATTTAACCCGATAATGATAACTAGTGCACGGAATCAAGTCGGTAATTGTTATTTCATGATTAGTGACTCCGGCAATATCAGCCTCCGCCGTAGAGGCGCTATATGTTGCTGTTTGACCATAGTCGATGGCCGACGAAGAACTTTCATCACTAACCCACGCTATGGTTGCTCGAGTTGAAGTGATTAATGAAAGGCTAGATGTCGCTATGGTTGGCGCAATGTTGTCCAGTAGGGCTACTATATGTTGAACAGCGCTTTCATTGCCGCTGGAATCTCTAGCCTGGATGTGTAAGTAATAATTACCATTACCGCTTGCTTGCTCAGCTGACCAATTGGCTGTATAGCTACCGTCTGGCTCAGTGTCTGGCAACTGATCTATAACATAACGAAAGCTAGCATCCAGATCGTTGCTGCTCCATGACCAATTCTTTAACCGCCGCGGAGTAGCATCGTCCGTCAATCCAATGATACTTGGCGCGGTGTTATCTAGGACTGCCGCGGCATGAATCACCTGGCTTTCATTATTAAAATTATCTCTGGCCTGAACATGAATATAATAAGTGCCATCACCACCGATCTGTGTGGCAGTGGTGGTGTTGCCATATTCCCCTGATGGCACAGTGCTAGGATCCTGATCAATGACATAGCGATAAACCGCGGTTGGATCATTACTAGACCATTCCCAGGTTTTATTGCGCCCAGGCTGATTATCATTTTCCAGCCCAGCAATAACTGGAGGGACTATGTCCGTATAATACATCCATGGCTCAGCTCCATTGGTGCCATCGTTAGCCGAAAAGCATAAGTTACCATTGAAGCTAGTTAAATAACTTGGATTAGAATCGCCGCCGCCGACCTTGATATCCTTAACCATTACTGTGCCGCTAGCTGTGCCATCAGATCGCCAAAGTTCTATGCCATTGGTGCCGTCAGTCGCTGAAAAATACAAATTATTATCAGCATCAGCTAAATTAATCGGATAACTACCGCCGCTGCCAACCTTAATATCTTTAACCATCACTGTGCCGCTGGCTGTGCCGTCAGATTTCCAGAGCTCACGATTGTAGCCGCCGGCCGTATCGGCTGCTGAAAAATATATAAAACCATTAGATTTGGTCAGATATAACGGATTAGAGCTGCCATTGGAGCCATCAATATTCTTAACTAACATGGTCCCCGTAGCTGTCCCATTAGATCTCCAAAGCTCTCTACCGCTGGCACCCAGTCCAGTCTCGGCAGAAAAATAGACCGAGCCATCAAGATAAACTAAAGCATCTGGCGATGAATTACCGCCGACATAGATATCTTTTACTATAGTGGTGCCATCGGTGGTGCCATCGGACTTCCAAAGTTCATAACCGTTTACGCCTTCAGTGGCAACAAAATAGACTAAACCGCTAGTTCCAGCGCTAACCAAAAGATAGGGATTGGCCGCTGAACTGCCTGGGTAAATATCCTTAACCATCACCGTGCCAGCAGCCGTGCCATCGGACTTCCAAAGCTCAATTCCGCTGGTGCCATTAGTGGCGGTAAAATATAAAGTCCCATTAACATTGGTTAAATAATCTGGGGTCGAATCACCGCCGGAACGAATATCTTTAACCATTACTGTGCCGGCAGCTGTGCCATCGGACTTCCAAAGTTCAATACCGCTGGTGCCGTCGGTTGCCGAAAAATAGATAGTACCATTAACATTGGTTAGTTTACTGGGCGAGCTACCACTACTACCGCTCCTAATATCTTTAATCATTACTGTACCGGCAGCTGTGCCATCGGACTTCCAAAGCTCATATCCATTGGTGCCGTCGGTTGCCGAAAAATATAAGGTTCCGTTAACATTAACTAAGCTGGTTGGGTTACCATCGCCAGCTGGTTTAATGTTCTTCACCATCACCGTACCAGTAGCTGTGCCATCGGATTTCCAAAGTTCAATACCGTTGGTGCCGTCGGTTGCCGAAAAATATACAACATCACCAATGGCCGTCAAACTGACCGGACTAGAGCTGCCAGACGAATAAATGTTTTTCAACATAAATGGATCAACCGCCGCCAGCGAATCATCAACATTAATGAAAAACAATGCCAGCAAGATAACCGTCGCCATTAATAGGCTTTTTGTTATTTTTTTTATCATGCAATTACTAATTGTATAAGATTGTATTATAGCAAAAACTGACAATCCTAACAACTAGCCGGTCACTTTAAGATAATGGATAATAACTATTGACAGATATGACAATAAATACTATTATATATAATCGTACTTAAAAACAAGGAGGCTATTATGGCCAATATACTAGTTGTCCACGGTCATGAGAATGAGGGTTTGACCCTTAGTTTCGATGCCGAATCTCGCTGCCGCAAAGCAATAGATCTTATCCGGTCCGACCAACCATTTGACCGGGTTATCTGCACCGGAGGTCTATTCTCCCCCAAACAACAGGGCGTAACTATCGCCGCAGCCATGGCTTGTCGCATCCGTGAAAATATCGTGAACATTGATATTGAGGAGGAAGATGAAAGTCTAACTACCATTGATAACTGTGAAAAAGTTATCCAAATGGTCGGGAAAGATAATAATTTCTTTATCGTCTCTTCCGACTATCACGCCCTCCGCACGATAATCATCTGGGATTTAGCCGACAAAAAAATCAGATTCGTGTCGGCGCCCGGGCAAAGAAGTGTCAAGAAATACCTAGTAGAGGTGGTCGGCATAGTCGTCGCTATCTGCTGGGGTTTCGGCTTTAAATGGCCGGAAATGTCCTTTAGAAAGAGAGCTCGTCAAGCCTAACGAGCCTCTCACCTCAACTATAAGCCCGAAGAATGTCATCCCGGGCTTTTTGTTTTTATCAAAATATTATCTAGCCTGATCCACTAGTCCACCAATATAGCTGGCCTCATAAATAATTTTTCCATTATGCTCTATAAACTCTTGTCCGGAAAAACTATCAATCTCGCCGCGATATTCATTGTTGTATTGATAATCGCCTTCCTTAAATTCAGCCGGCCCACGATATGGGTGGTCTTCTGGAATTAAAGACAAGGCTTTTTGTAAAACACTATAAACATTATTAATATTCCTGGCATCTTTGGCGACAAAACCATAATAAACCATCATATAAACTGGCACGCCTTGATAAAAAGCCACCTCTCGACCGCCATAGGGCTCGCCGCCAAAATAATTATCATGATACTTAAAATCACCATCTACAAAAACTAAAGTAGTTGATCCATCTTTTTCTTTAATTTTGATTGCTTCATTGCCACTAGCATAGGTTGATTGCTTAGCTTTCACCAAAAAGCGACGGAGCTCTTTTAAGTCAATCATAGGAAAATAGTTATTATTTATAAACCAATTTTAGTAGCAATAAAAAAGCTTATTACCGAGACTGCGCCAGCCACTGTCGTGCCCCAGATTAAATCAATAATCGTTACCAGGACTGGCCAATCTTTTATAGTGGCTAAATTAGTAAGATCATAGGTGGCATAAGTAATTAGGCCAAACAAAGCTCCAAATAAAAGTGCCTGCAGCCAAGAATTTTTTTGCATAGCCGGCATAATAACAAACAAGACTAAGCCAACAATAAATAATAAATAAAAAATAATAGCTGCTAGCCAATTTATATTGGACTTCATTAGAAAACCAATCTGCTTGGCATAAAAATTCTTGGCAATCAGACCAAGCCAAATCATATCAATAGCCAAGAAGACTGGTAAAGCAATAAAATAAAGTTTTATGAACACAGTTTTATAATATATTAAAGTTATTTCTTATCATCTTTACCCTCAAAAGATATAATCTGAATTCCCTTATCTTCAATTTCTTGACGACTCCACCACAGATCAGATAGTTTAAATCGGCGCACATAAGTCACTGCCTTTTCTAGAACCCGGCCGGTGGCTCGCCGACTAGCTGGATCAATGGACGTCCATTCTTCCAGCACCAAAGTGTCACCTGGCTCCACCTTAAAATCATTGAGCCTCAGCTCATACTTCTTTTTACCATCAACAATATCTTGAAAATAATCGGGTAAAACTTTTTTAATTATTCTTTGAGACATATTGGTCAAAAGATTTTATTAACTCTTTCCTTGAAAAATCTAATATGTAAGGAATAAACCTTTGACTATCGGTATCGGAAATATCCGCCAGTTCATCTAACGACCACAATTCAAAACCCAATGCCTGGCCAGATTCTATTTTTAAATCACCAATATCACCATCAAATATAAATAAGTAGCTCGTTCTAATAGCATTATTAATTTTACCGGTACTTTGGTCAATCGACTTATTGGTCGTCTTATTGATAAATATTAATTCCTGCGAATCAATCTGCAAACCAGTTTCTTCAGCTGCCTCTTTAATAGCCGTATCAAGATAGCTATCGCCAATTTCCACATGACCGCCAACTGTCGCGTCTAATAAATCGGGGTAAGTCTCTTTATTTTTAGCCCGGTGCTGAAAAATAATTTGCCGATTTGGGGTAATAAAATAAACATGTATCTCCCGATGCAAAAAGCCGTCGCGATGTATATCATCCCGACTGGCCTGAGCTACTATTTCGTCTTCATTATTTACTATATTAAGCATTTTTATATTAATCATCATTTTTTTATTAATCCTTATCACACCAATAATACCACCAACGGTTAATAAAACACCGAGCCCCTGAGCTCCCGGACTATCATCATATCCGCCATAAGCAAATAAAAATGCCCCGAATAATATTGCTAAAATGAAAAACGCCATCTTAAGCCTTTTGATCATATTTATGGTAGTTAAACTAGGCTGATTATATTACTTTTTACCCCAGCGCCATTTGGCCGGTTCTCCTTTTTTATAGCTAATATATATCAATGATCCAGTGATAGCGGCAACAGAAATAAAATAAAAAACTGAATATTTTTCAATATCGGTTTCAAAAATAAAAACCAAAAGGCTAAAGATTGTCAGATACACCGTTACAATCAGCCAGCCCTGCCAAGTAGCCGGATACCAGCCATAACCGTATGTTTTTGCCTTGAACCAATATCTTTTATTATTTTGTCCCATAAATTTATTATTATCTATTCTCCTCTTGCTCTGGCTTAATAATTAGGCTTTGGGCAATGCGATCAGCTAAGCCGTCAATATCAAAAACTGAGCGCTCGTTTTCACACTCCGAGGCTTTTGGCTCATCATAATTTTGACACTGAACAAAACGCAAAGTAAAAGCAACAACTCCGGATTGATTGCCTCTGGGAAATTTATAGGTATAGGTAGTATAGACACTGCCGGCCGCCCCCTCGCTAGCCTTGGTCAGACAATATGGTCGGTTATCCACCGTGCGCAACTCAGTCTGACCGCCCTGTTCAACTTCACTACCGGATGGATTACAGATGAACTGCTGATTTTCCATGGTTACTTGCGGTGGCCAATTAACCTGACCGATATATTTAGCTAACCACTCTGACGGATAATTAAATGTCAGCCCGGCGGAAGTAGTCGTTGATACCCATGAGTCGTCATGGCTAGGCTCAACAGACTCATTAGTCTGCTCAGTAATAGTCCATAAGGAATAATAGCGGCTATAATAGCGATGAGTAGCCACGGCGCTGGATCCAGTCGCCGACTTAAAAAGATAGCCCGATCCCATTTGTTCGGTAAATTCATATCCCTTATCACCCATAAAAGATTTGATTATTTCGGGGTTATCACTTTTGGTAATATATTTATTTTCTCCGACATCCAGTTTTACCACATCTTTGTTGCCTAAATTCAATTGAAAAATGCCCTTAAGCTGTGGCCAAGGATTGCCTTCCTGGAAGATAGTCGATGAATACATCAATGCCAAAAAACCAACTGCAGTAATTATTAAGGCAGAGATAAACAATATCTTTTTATGGTTTACCAGATTACTGAAAAGCATAATATTAGAAGGTAAAATTATAAATTAATTATATCATTTTTGCCGCTATCAAGACAGGTTCCAGTTTAGAAATAAAGTTTTTCATTTCTAGAATATCCAACTAATCCTACCATAACAAAAAAACATGACCTAAATCATGTTTTTTTGTTTTTTGGCTAATTTTAGACTATATATGTCGGTCTTAAACACCAAAATGTTGTTGGCTCCCGGGGTCGGATTCGAACCGACGACCAATTGGTTACACTTATCCACTAATTTCTTAATGGGGTGGACTATATCATCATCCAACAAAGGATGCGAGGCGCTTCCCGCTTCAGTTTTACCTGAAGAAGTACTCCATAAAGGATAGTCTCTGAACCTTCCCTAAAAAGGGCTTGGCTGCTGATTACCTTACTCCTAGTTCTTAAGAGCTTAGGCTTCCAGACAATTCACCTCGTTTTTCAACCTCAATTGCTTGAGGAAGCTGCGGTATGCCTTCATTAACTTCTATGTGACAATTCGCGCAAAATAAAATGCATTTATCCAGATCCATCCTTATGGAGTTCCAGCTTCTAGTATAACCTTTAGCCGATATTCCAAAATCTTTTTCATCAGCACTAAAGTGATGAAACTCAAGAGCCTGCATGCATTTATTATAGCCGCAAATAGAACATTTATTGCCTTTGTACTCCAATGAAAGCTGTCGAATCTTTTTTCGTCTTTTATCGACAGCAGTCTTTAGATACTCAGCACGATCGGCATATTTTCTCTTATCTTTTCCCATAATTATATTATAACAAAAGATAAAACGTGTTCACAGCCAACTGCGCTACCGCTGCGCTACCCGGGAATATTTAATTGTTAAATACAGAGCTATTATAGCAAAGACAACTAACTTGTCAACTCTAAAAATCCCTTAATTTCTTAACTGCTTCCTGTTTTTTAATCTTCTCTAGGGCCTTGGCTTCAATCTGACGGATACGCTCGCGGGTCACTTCAAATTCTTGTCCAACCTCCTCTAGAGTATGCGAAACGCCGTCGGCCAAGCCGAAACGCATTTCTAAAATCTTTTGTTCTCTTGGGGTTAAGGTAGCAATTACCTCTTTGACATAATCTTTGAGCAGCTCCAGAGCCGCCACTCGATCCGGTGTCATATTCTTAACGTCTTCAATGAAGTCCTCCAGGGTAGAATCGTCATCATCGTCACCGACTGAGGTCTCCAGCGAGATAGTATCTTGAGAAATCTTCATGACATGGCGAATCTTGTCCAAGTCCTCGCCCATCTCGGCGGCAATATCTTCAGGCATCGGCTCGCGGCCAAGATCTTGAATCAGCTGGCGCTGAACTTGCTGGAACTTATTAATCGTCTCCACCATATGGACTGGAATACGAATCGTTCGTGACTGGTCAGCCAATGATCTAGTGATAGCCTGGCGAATCCACCAGGTGGCATAAGTGGAGAACTTATACCCCTTACGGTATTCAAATTTCTCAACAGCTCTAAATAAACCAATATTTCCTTCTTGGATTAAATCCAATAAGCTCAATCCGCGCGTGCCGCTAAACTTCTTAGCGATAGAAACGACTAAGCGCAGGTTGGCTTCAATTAGGCGGCGCTCGGCCTCACGGTCGCCGCGTTCTTTGCGCCGAGCCAGTTCAACCTCTTCAGCGGTAGTTAATAATGGCACTTTACCGATTTCTTTCAAATACATTTGGACTGAATCGGCAGATAATTCGGAAATATCAAATTTCTTAATATCCTTAATCTCGCCCAAGACTGATCGCATCATTTCTTCTTTTTTGACTTTCTCAGCACCAGTCTCCAAATACCCCTCCCCGGTCTCAACGACCTTAATGCTGTTGCGCTGCAGCTCTTCTAAAATCAACTCATAATCGTAGACATAATCTTCCAACTTGGGCAACAGATAGAGCAGCTCTGTTTCGGTCACAAAACCGCGCGGCCGCACTCGGCCAATCATCGCCTGAATCTGTTGTTCAGTCGGTCCTGACGCCGGCTTGTCTTTCTTAAAATGCTTGTCAGCTCGCGGCACCGCTTTGGTTGGTTTTTTAATTTTATCGGTCGGCAAAGTTGACGGCGTAAAATCGGCCGTCTGTTCTTGGATAATCTCGCCGAGGCTGACCGAATTGGCTAGTTTCTTTTTAGTCATGAAAAAATTTAATTATCCAGAGCTCTCAAGGCTTGGCTCAGTTCTTCAGCCTCGCCCATTAAAATATTGATTTCTAATTCACGCTTATCGTTGCTCAATGATTCATCCTTTTCTAGTCCGGCAATCTGCCGACTGATAGCTGTCAAGCGCTGATGCCAGTATTCTCTTTGGATTAACCTGGCCAATTTAGGCAGCTCAATTAGGGCTTGCTCAATCGCCGCTTCGGCCAAATCCTTATCGGCTAACAAAAATAGACTATTCAAGTAGTCTCCCGACTGATCAGCCGGCCACCAAGCTAATAAATCATTATAATCAAGGTTATCACCAGCTGTTAAGCGCTTTTTATTATAATAGACAATCAGATTTTTGTAAATCTGAACAGCGACTGGCGAACTCAATAATTCTGGCTCCAGCCACTGACTGGCATTATCCAAAAGGCTGGGAAATCTAATTAGCCAAGCCAAGAATAAATCAACTGGTCCATTTTTTACTGCTTGCTTGGCCGACTGACTGACCGGCGGCTGGCTGGCTGGCGGCTGACTGGCTGGCAAACTGCTATAAAGCAGCTGTACTTCAATACGCAAAACTTGAGCCAATTCTTTCAACCAATAATCACGCTCCACCACATCCGATAATTTACTGATTAAAGTTAGAAAGCGTTTGGTGGCTGTCTTGCGGCTTTCAATCTTGTCGGCTATAAGTTGTGGTTTTAATAGCTGAAAGTAATACTCCATGATCGGTGGAGCGGCTTCCACCAAAACCGGCCAGTCTTGGCTGTGCTGACGCAAAAATTCATCAGGATCCTTACCAGCTGGCAAACGCAAAACCCGAATATTCATATTAGCCTGGCTGGCTAAAGCAATCGCTCGATCGGCCGCCAGAACGCCAGCCTGATCCATATCAAAAGCCAAAACCAAATTCTCGGTATAGCGCTTGATTAATTTCAAATGATCTTCGGTTAGAGCCGTGCCGGAAGTAGCCACAACATTTTTAAAGCCTTGCTGATGAGCCATAACACAATCCATCTGCCCTTCAACGACAATAACTCGGCCAGCCTCTTTAATAGCTGTTTTAGCCCGCCACAAACCGAATAATTGTTTACTTTTATCATAAATCAAATTCTGCGGGCTATTGATATACTTACCAGCCTTACCATCGTCCAACTGCGGCAGAACGCGCGCTGAGAAACCCAGCAGATTACCGTTGACATCATGCCAAGGAAACATAATCCGGCCGCGAAAACGATCATAAAAACGTTGGCCAGTCGCTGCCTGACTATTAAGTCCGGCCAATAATAATTCATTTTCCGTATAGCCTTTTCGCCGCAGATAATCACTAAGCATTTGCCAATCATTGGGAGCCCAACCAATCTGCCAATAATCGATCATATCCTCAGTCAGATGCCGTTCAGTCCGCAAGTAATAACGCGCCGTTTCGGCTAATTGATTATTAGCGGCCAAATGTTTTTGATAAAAAGCACCAGCTTCAGCCAAAGCATCCAATAATCGATTACGCCGTGAATTGTCCTGCCCCTTATAGTCAGCCAATTGTATCCCCGCTTTCGGGGCCAGTAGGCGAAGAGTCTCGGGAAAGGTCAAGCCTTCCATTTCCATAACAAAGCTAAAAATATCACCACCCTTGCCACAACCGAAACAATGCCAAATTTGCTTATCGGGCGAGACCATCAACGAAGCCGTCTTCTCCTGATGGAACGGACATTTAGCCTTAAAGTTACCACCGGCCGGCTGCAATTTAATATATTCACCCAAAACATCGGCAACATTGAGACGGGCTTTAATTTCGTCGCTAGGATTAACCATGGTTAAATAATTGTTGTAAGCGCGCCGCTTCAGCCGCGACGACTGGACCGTCATACTCGCCATTATGGCGAGCTTGGCCGCCATAACCTGGCTGTTTCTGATCCAAATGCAGATTAATAACCGCCTGCTGTCCTTGATCTTCAACATAGGCGTGAAAACGCGGATAAGGCGAACGGCCAAAAGTCCGGATAAAGCTATCATCACCTGATCGTCCCGGCAGATAAGCGTAACCAGCCTGCCGCATTAACTGCGGCCAAGTCATGGTGGGACGGCTAGCATTGAGATGAATTTTCATAGTGTGCCCCCAGAGGGAATCGAACCCCCATCGCAAGCTCCGGAAGCTTATGTTTTATCCATTAAACTATGGAGGCTTCTTGCTTAGGCAATATACAACAAGCTAGCCTATTTTTCAAGGCCGAAATTTAATAAACCGTATGCTCTAACAAATTAATTGGCAATCTCCGCCAAGGCCGCCCTTCTGGCCTGCAATAAACGATTAACAACCTCCGGTGAAGACAGGGCCACTACCTTGTTATTAGCTAGACGTAAATACATCTGATCATTGCTGCGCAAGAAAGTTAAACCGTTGACAGCCATGGTTGAGTTGTCAGGCATCACCGCCTTAAGACTATCAATCTTATTGTCAAAAGACACGTTTGGATTCAAAAAATCATTACTGGCTCTAATTGAGGCTCCAACCTCATTAAACTGACCAGTGATATTGGACAATGATCGACCAATCATTTGATCCTGACTGACTAATTCTTGGAATCTTTGACTATTAACCACCCTATTTAACAAATCGGCGTGCCCAAACAAAACATCACGATAGGTGTCCTGGTTAAATAATTTATTGTTGACATATAGCTGGTCGCCCTGACGAACCACTTCTAGCGTCCCAACGCTGGCCTGTCCATTCTCCTCGGGGATGGCCTGAAGAATGGCGGCCCTCATGTCATTAAAACTGGAATTGGGGTTGGTTAAAGCCGTTTTGATGTTGTCAACGCCATCCATGCTGCTAAAAACATCCTCAGCGCTATTTCCATGGCTAATCGCTCCAGCTCCATCAATACCAGTTTCTCCTGTTGGTCTTCCGGCATCACGCCATTGAACGAATTCATCAAGACCGCCATTCCACTCCTGCGGCACTGGCGTGCCATCAGGATGTTTCAATAATTCAATATTATGGTCAATAACATCAGAATAACGTTGATAAATGCCGGCTACATGATCTCGCAAATTGGGACTAGCCACTCTGGCAATCATCTCTGGATTATTCATCTCTTGTCTAATGCCGTTTAAAATTTTAATTCTATCCTCAATTGATAAATCTCTGTTGCGATAAATACGATCAATATCATCACCCAAATCTTGATCGGAGTTCTCACCAATCGCCTGCAATCCGCCCAGACGATTAGCTGAAATAAAATCTTGGTAAACTTGGGCATCGCCATTAGCTAAATCTTCATAACTAATATCTTTAGCGGCTAAATTGAAATAAGGATGATTAGACCATCTAGTTGGTCGGTTAGAATCTATCTCCCAACTCTTAGCAAGGGGCTGCTCAGCTTCCTGATTATCACCAGTTGTGATTTCGTTTTTAACGGCATCTAAACCATTGATTGCTTTTGGTTCAATCACATCATTATTTTGTGATGTTAAATTTTCATTTATAAATGGTTCATCAATTTTAAAATTACCAGCTATGTCTTCACTAATTTTTTCAGATATACCATTCAAATAATGCTGCTCATAAAAATTAAGATGAGTTGGATCGCTATCAACAACAACCAGTCTTCCATTATAATCTATGACCCTGGCACCCGGAGCGACAATATTGGGGTCGTAGCCGTCATAAATAATCGGCTCGCCCTTGCTATTAAGATTAATCATTAAGACACTTTCTTGACCACTAACGGATCGACCCAATGCTTCAGAAAGTGATCCGCCATTACTGACCGGATGACCCTGCTCTGCTAACCAAGCAATCTCGTCGGTATTTAAATCTTCTAAATTATTTAAATCAATATCCATGACTGACCCTTCTTGAGCAACTCCGGCCAAGATAGCTGAATCGATAACCGCTTGACCGACTCTATCGGGATGGCCCTGTAAGATTTTCAACGACCTAGTTAGGCGTTGATCAATCCGAAAATTTTTATACCAATTGTCTAACATATTTTGCCAGACATCACCCTTAAAGGTGCTGGCAATACTTTCCAAGGATTTCTCCAGACTAGCCCCCTCATCGATAGCCGCTCCAACCGTTTGACTGCCGATACCCAGAAGACGAACTATCTCGCCCAATGCTTTTACTCTAGCAGCAAACCCTTCTAGACCGGTCAATTTTATGTGCTCAGCTGTCCGTTGTAACCTGCCATCTTCACCTAAACCATACTTCTGAGAAAATCGTCTCCCAGATAGACCATAGCAAGTCTCTTTCATGGACACAACGAACAAGTCCATCAATTGACGACTGCCAGAAAGCTTCTCACCAATCTTATTCCAAGAATATTCTTTTCTAAATTCACGATCTTTAATTTCGGATCGTTCAATCATGGCCATTGTTCCATAGGCTATTCCTCTCGCGACTCCGGCGCCGGTTAAAGTAAAGACAGTATTAAGACCATCTTTGAGTAAAGTTGACGCTTCAACTTTGCCATGAATATAGTCACTCAACACTCCTTGAATTGATTCATTTTGACGCTTGGCTAAATCGTCCTTTTTATTTAAATTGCCAATTAGGATCTGACCTAGCCGTATCTTCATCGTCCGCTTGTCGGACTCCGCCAGGGCATAAAGCTGTTTTTCAGCGGCGGATAATTTATCCCAATTATCATCAATTTTTTGGCGTTGGTCTTTGGGCAAGTCATAATAATCAGCCGAACGAGCATTATCAATTAATTTATTATAATCAATGGCTAGCTGTCTCAGACCTAATTTTTCTGGCGCTTGCTTATATTCCTCGGCAATTTTTTTCTTCGCCTCATTGTCTTTCTTAATCTCTTCAACCAAGATCGCCTTAACCTCCTCATCTGACTCCTGCTTATAAACATCCTGCAAACGACCAATTTCAGCAACTAGATCAATATATCTTTGATCTTGATAAATCTCTTGCTTTAATTGATGGTTAGCCGTAGCCGCCTCAATTAGTTTCTCCAAAGCCTGATCAAGCTGGCCACGATCTTGCGCAGTTTCTTTTTTCTGCTCAAAATATTTATAAACATCGGTTCTCTGACCAATTTTCAAGCCCATTTTACCTAAACCGGCTCCTACCCAATCAATAATTGACTTAACGCCGGTTATAGAGGCGCCTGTTTTATATAAAAAATTAGCGATAATTTTACCCCTGGTTTCTTTGCGCGGCAAATCAAATTGTGGCTGATCGGGTATTTCTTGAACAACTGCCTCCTCCAAGTCTTCAACCGAAGCAGCTTCGGCCACTGCCTCCGGACTATCTGGCTGTTCCGCTGATTGGTCGGATTCCGAGCTAACCGGCCGACCTTCTTCTGTTTCGGGATTTCCAGTCATCTCCGCTGTCTCAGCTGCGGCTGGTTGTTCAGCAGAAATTTTATTTTCTCGATCTAAAATCAAATAAGCATCCTTAAAAGCTTCGAGATCAAACTGGTCGCCCTCGGCCTGCTGCATTTCTCTGGCTAATTTCGGAACATCAACTTTATTCTCTTTGAGCAGCCTATCTAGAATAGCCAGTCGATAACGGTCGTGCTTAGAGGCCGGCACACCTAGCTCAGCTTCACGCTTGATAACATTTTGTTTGTGCTGGCTGATCTTATTAATCAAATTAGCAACATCCTCAACATACTGAGCTGGGTCTTGCGATAACTCCATAAAACGCCCAGTCTTGTAATCACCGACTAATTCTTGAGGATTATTAGAATAATATCTAATCATCTCAAAAGCCTCGTAACAATCGGCCAGGTTAAAATCAGCTGGTTGATCGGCGTCTTTTAATTGACGAACTAATTTAGGAAAATCAACTGCTTTATTTTTTAATAGCTCCTCCATAATAGCCAGCTTGTACTGGCTATAGGCGGTCACCGGCTGGCCTTTTTCTTGGCGGTCCTTAGCCTCGGCTTCATCTTGTAAGAACTTGCCCTTCAGGGCCTCCTCTTTGTTTTTTTCAGTGATTGCCTGATCAATATCCGCCTCATCTTTGGCTTGGCTAATCATCTCCTGGCTGGACAGCTTGATCGGCTCCGGCATCTTGGAGCGGCTGTCCGCTGATTGACGCTTATTTTCAAAATTATTAGACATAGGTGGTTATTTTATGGTTTGGCGCAAATCACTTAATTCTTTATCTTTGATTAATTTTTTAATCTCAACCAAGCTATCCTGATCAACCTTGGCGGTTTCATTGGCATTTTTAATGGCTATGGCGTCTAGCTTGTTCTGTAAATCAATCTCCAGCATAGACGACTGTTCAGTGGCTAATTTCTCCTGCAAAACAGCAGCAAACTCAACAACGGCCGGCGGATCCATTTTGGCTACAATCTCCAGCAATAAATCCTTGGCTGATTGCGAGATATTTAGGCCATCAATCAAAAAACCTAGCTGGCGGCCAAAACCGGCCACGATCTGTCGTTCATTTAACCCAGGTTGTTTGGACATAAAAATAATTAATAATCTAGTTATAGATTACCCCAAAAAGCTTAAATTTACAAGAAGAAAATGATAAAAAACCGACTTCCTGACGAAATCGGCTTTTTATCCAGAACCCCTTTCCGCCAACTGACGGATTATCTTGGTTCAAGCTTAGTAATCTGGCGGGCACGATGTCCCGAAATTCGAACCAAAAAGACGGCTTAACTTCGCGATTATTGATAAAAGTATACAAGAATTGCGGGCTATCTACAAAGTTCATCCCGAATGGTTTGAACCACCTAAGCCAAAGTCGATTAAGGGTAAAAATGAGGTGGATTATTCGATTTAAACCTAATTATTAACGTCAGGTATGTTTTTCTGTTTATGTTCAACTATAAACTTCGCCCTCTCATAAAGTTCATCATAAGTAAGAATTTCAATATTTTTTGAATCCCGCCGAAAAAGTTCAAAAGTTTTTGCTTTGATTTGATTTTCTTTATCCTCACCCTCAAATTGTTTTGTTGATCCTATAACCAATATACTTTTAGGGTCAAAAGTCTTTTGTTTTATGAGGTTTCCTTTATCATCAAAATTTCCATTCATATTTGTCTCTGCAGAAACTTGCCAACTAGCTTTTTGCTCTAAGATTTGCGATAAAGCAGAGACCAAATAATCTGAGAGAGTCCAAGTGTTTGAACGATTTTTATCCTTTCCAAATAATGGTGTATCGTGTTTTTTAAGTTCCACAAGCACAGTAAATTTATTGCACCCAAGTAAAAAGTCATTTATAACAACACCCTTACCCGCAACATCAGCACTTGAAACATGAGCCTCTTTTTGTAAAATTCCAAGAAATCTATAATCGAGGCCGTATCCAAAAATCCAGTCGTTCAAATTAAAAAAATGTTGCCAAACAGACTCATGTCGTGTATCTGTAAGGTCGTTTTCTGATATATATGTTGCAAAATAATCAGCCTGATTAAGGAGTTTATCAAAAATTTCAAGTTGTTTTTTACGATAACCGATATTTACAATATCGGTTGAAGTGATAATTCCGCTAGCTAGCACTTCTTCAATTATTTGTTGCCCATCTTTTCGTAATAGTAGAGTTTTTATTTTCTTTTTGGTTTCGTCATCTAAATTTGGTAAATTATCGTCAGCGAGTACTATTCTCCTCTCATTTACATCAGCAAGATTTAATTCCGATAGAAGTTGTAAGTAGCTAATGCTTTGTTTAAAAAATGGAAAAGAAAAAACAATTTGTTCATCCTGTACAACATAACCCTTCTTTTTGTAATACTTAAATCTTTTAAACGAAACTTGGGTTATTTTATTGTTTTCTTTTATAAAAGTAAAAGTGGTTTTAATTTTATTTCTTATAGGATATGGATGTTCTGCGTCAACTGCATCGGGAATATTGTTTTCATCTCTTGAAACAATAGTAAAATACTTACCCTCGTCATTTTTAAATTTATGAGTGTAAAGAGTATCTGTTCGATAATTATCAACAATTTTTTCCTCTGATTTTTCTGAGTCTAATTGCATAATTTTATTTCAAATCCAAAATATCCCAATCCTTGTCATTTTCATAAACATAACTTTTCTTTTTATTTATGACCCAATTCGGATATTTTTCAATCACAATTCCGCCAATTATTTCAAATTTATATTTTGGCTGATTCTTCTTTATCCAATCTTGAAGCGCCTCGCTTTTGGCTGTCGTTTCTTGGCTTTTTGCTGTAATATCATTTTTCGGATCTAAAAGATAAACGTGGTTTTTTGTTCTTACAATAAAATCGGTATAAAAAAGCCTATTTTTATTTTCTTTCGTGTCAAAATATTCAATAGCAAAAGCATCTCTACCACTATCATCTTGTTTATGCCACCAAACAACTTGTTTCTGTGCTTCTAAAAATTTTATAAACCTTTCCTCATTATCTTTTCCCAAATATTTTTTGCGAATATAAAAATTTTCGTAAGCATTTTTTGCTATGCCTTCAATTTTTTCAAAATCCTCTGTAAAACTTGCTTCTTTTGCAGGAAGTTCCAAATCAAAAATATCTTTTTCTTCTTTTTCTTTGATTTCTATTTCATATTTTTGTCTAAAATCTTTGAGAGCCTTACTTATTGCAGTTTTAAGAACGCTTGTATTTTTAAGTAATTCGTTAACTATAACCGGATAATAATTTCCTCTATCAATGCCAAATCTCGTATTAAACCAAACATTGAGAGCAGATTTTAATTGTCCCCACGATCTTGATGAATTATATTTTGCTTCTTCGTCACTTTGTTTTTTTAACTCCTCAAAACAAAGCAGATTATAAAGTCTTTCAACATCCAGCTGCGAGAAATGATAATCCAAGTTTTTACCTTTTTCTTTAATTTCGTGAACGAAATTATCAAAACTTTCTATTTCAGCATTAACTACAATTTGATTATTTACATCAGTGGAAGAAAAATCAAAATTCTTTTTAATTACTTTTAAGTTTTCCGTAACAGATTGGATCTTTGTTCCAAACACCTCGTCTAATGCCTGCAAGAAAAATTTTTGCCAAAGCGGTGGAGGAGTTAAAGTATTAAAATCAGTTCTCTGATGATAAGTTGTTTTTAATGTTATTCTATCAACACTCTTCTTAAGTTTAGTGTAATAAATTGGCGGCTTATTTGGATTTTCTGCTTCTTTGATATCTCTAATGTGGCTCTTGTTGTAATTCGTGTAAATATAAGCCTTATTCAATTCTTCAAGTTCATAATGATGCGCTTCCGGCATTCTTTTTATTCTTCCAATAATTTGAGTATGAAAGGCGGGACTGGTAATCTCTCTAAACATCACAAGAATATCGGCTCTTGGGCAATCCCAGCCGGTCGCAGGCGCAACCTTGAAAATCATAAAGTTAATCTTGTTGTCGTTATCTGAAATGTACTTTAACTTTTCAACTTCTTTGTCGCCTGATAACCAAACAGCAATTTCGTTTTCCTTTACTCCTTTTTGTTTTAAATAAGATAAAACTAAATCTTTTAAGTTCGCCTGCACTTCTTCTTTCTCTTTAAAATCGCTTGGTAGTTGGATTAAAACAAGGGGGTTAATTTCCAATCCTAATTTTTGATAATGCTTCTTTAGCTCAAGCCTTTTATTAAAGGCGAGTTCAAGCATTATTTCGTCTTCGGATAATTTTTTATCCTCAAGTTTTTTAATATCTTCTTCTGTTTGTATAATAATTTTCTCTTTTATCAATCCGCTTGCTATAACATCGCTTTCAAGGGCTTCAACGAAGCCCGCCTTTTTCTGCGAAACATCACTAATATTTGGCAAATCTTTTGGAGTGGCCGTAACTTTCAAAATTATTCTTGGATCAATAAGATCAACGACTTCATTGGCGAGATGGGTGTCAGTTTCTGTGTGAGCTTCGTCAATTATTAAAACAATATCTCTTTCGTTCCTAGTTTTTCTTATAAAATCATCGAAAACTGCCTCTCCGCCATAACCAACGCCACCGCTTTTCCTTAATTTTTTTGATTCTTTATCCGTTCCTTTTATTTTTGACCAATTGATAAAGAAAATATTGTTTTTATAAAGCTTACCCTCGCTCAAATTATTAATGTCTTTCAAATTCATATCAGTACCTTCATTGAAGTATTGATATAGTTTATTTTTTGATTGGCTGTATGATTCATCACCACCAAACGAAATCCAAATATAAGCCTTGTCCTCATGGAATTGATAATTGTCATCAAGGCAACGCAAAAATTCCGCCATTATGATAGTTTTGCCAGCGCCTGTTGGCGCTTTGAAAACCAGCGGGATTCTGTATTTTCCGGTTTTCCATAATTCCAAAAAAGAATTACTCAATTGATCTACTGCTATTTTTTGAAAATCTTTTAATTCCATAAGATTATTTATCTTTAAGCGTTTGGTTGATTTCCTTGTAAATTTCAAGAATTGGCTCTGGAATATCCTCAATGGTTATATTTTTGTCCAAATACTTAAAAGTCTTCTTATCTATTCGACCATAAGAAAAAACATACAAAATCGTTTTTGTATTTTTAATCTTATTCACCAGTTCCTCAAACTTGTCTGTGTTCTCTCTGAAATAAATTGCTGTTTTTTTTGTTTTGTCCTTATTCTCAAAAATCTGATACCATTCACAGATCTCAACTTCCTCAAAAGTATTTTCCTTTATCGCAATCATCTGCCCTGCTTTTTCAGTCAGCTCGTGCCTTTGCTTGTCGTTGATGTTATCAATTCTCTCAACGGGAATTAAATCTGTTTTGTAATATTGTAAATTTCCACCCAATCCATCTATTTTTGTTTTGCCGTTATTTTGTTTAATAAATCCTTTGATAATTTTTTCAATGCGGGGATAACAAACTTCTTCCGCAATCTGCCCTTCGTTATTTGTACAAAGAATAAATCTTCTTTTGCCTTTATCCTCATTGTTTAAATCCAATACTGCTTCTCCGGTCGTTCCTGAACCAGCAAAAAAGTCTAAAACAGTCGCATCTTGCGGAATATGAGCAACCTTCATTAAATGGTTAATAAGTTCTTTTGGTTTTGAGTATGGAAAATCAAGCCCTAAAGTTTTTAGATAATCGGATCCTCGTCTATTCAGAAATTTTTTATCTACCAAAAAATTTCGTGGTTTTGTCCCCTTATCTTTTCTTTCCTCAAGATAACTTTTGGTATAAATATTATATTTTGCTTTATTTCCATTTTGATCAAAAAGCGGAGAGGTCTTTGTTTCTTTAAACACCAACAGATCCTTTTTCTTTAAATAAGTTTCAAATGTCCATCTCCAAACCTTATCGTCTTTTGTACTTGGTTTTACGTTTGCAGCTTCCTTTTTTTCCTTTGGGAAAACATTGCCAGGCGGAATAACTAATGATCCGTCTGGACATAAAATAAAATATCGTTGATTTGAGCAACCTCTCATTGGATCTAATGCAGATTGATACAACGCGACATCATCTCTGTATCTTCCATTTTTATCTTCTTTTGTATAAAGATCCTCATCAACTTCGTCATAAAAATTACTTGTATCAATATTGGCCTTATTTTTTGCGTAGCAAACAATATAATCGCAAGACGGAGCAAAATGACTGCCCTTATCGCTGGCAGTTTTCGAAATTCTTGCAATTATTGTAAGAAAGTTTTCATGCCTAAAAACTTTTCCACATAACAAATTTAGATTTGAAACTTCCTGCTCACCGATTGAGATAAAAATAACGCCATCCTCCTTTAAAAGATGTTTGGAAAGCTCTAATCTTTTTTCCATCATATTGAGCCATTTTGCGTGTCGGTATGAGTCGTTTTCGTCAATAAATTTGTCGTTGTACTTCCATTCGTCTTTTTTCCCTGTATTGTATGGTGGATCAATATAAATAAAATCAATTTTACCTTTGTGGGTATAATTCAAAACTGTCAAAGAGTGATAATTGTCACCCTCAATAAAAATATTGTCATCGCTGTCATCTGTTCGGATCTCTTTTTGGGCAATTCGTTTTAAAATTGGCAAATTATTTTCGCAATCCAAAACAACCTGCTCGGGTTCTCTTTCTCTATCCCAAACAAGACCATATTTTTTAGACTCTAGTTCGACCTCTTGTTTTTCAACAAGTTTCAGTAATTCTTCTTTTGATAATTTTGAAAAATCTTTTGCCATAATTTAGTTTATTAAATCTTCAACTTTAATATCCAAAGCTTTTGCAATTTTTTTCAGAGTATCAATAGTTGGATTTGGACTATCATCTAACTCAAGCTTAGCGATTGTATTTGAAGAAATATCAGCAAGTTTTGATAGACGATCTTGAGATATCCCTTTTTGTTCGCGTAACTTTTTTATATTCTTTCCGATTGTGGACATAATTTTATTCTTGATTGAAATACATTGACTATATTATACCACTGCGTAAAAATTTATACAAAAAACCGACTTCTATTTGAAATCGGCTTTTTGTTATTCAAAACCCCTTATTTTGCTTGGGTTCAAACTTGGACATCTGGCGGTGGCGATGTCCGGAACTTTGAACCGAGAACACGGCTAAGTTTCGCGGTTATTGATAAAAGTATAAAAGAATTGCGGGCGATTTACAAGGTTCATCCAGAATGGTTTGAAACGCCCAAGCCAGAATCAAATAGGGGTAAAAATGAGGTGGATTATTCGGTTAAATAACAAGTTTTTCTTTTACCATTTTATATAATTCACGCAATTCACTATCTCCCATATCTAGAATTGGTTCATACATAAATGAATTTACATGAATATTTTCAGGCGTGATTAGGTTAACTTTTTTTAAAATATTAATACTTTCTTTTGCGTTATTAAATTCTTCTTGATATTTTTTAAACAAAACCCAAGTTTGATTTAAATTACTATCTAAATCAGTTATAAATGCTTGGTCTGTTATTTTAGCTCTCATAAACTGTTCTGCTTTTAGGCGTATAGCAATTGACATTACGATTTTGTTTTCTAAATTTATCCCTTGATTCGCAGTTAAACATTCTTCAGCGGATTCAAACACGATATCTAAAACCTTTTTATTTGTATCTATAATTGTTGGAAACGTAATATTTTTAATATTATTTTCAAATGTCGATTTAAGATCATCAATAGTAATCGAGTCAGAATTGCTTTTACAATGCAATAAAGAAGTTAAAAGAAGGTAACCTTGATTAGAGTCATCTTGCGTATACTCAATTATATTTCTTACAAAAGGAATACATGCGATTAATTTTTTATTATCACTTAAATTATTTTTCCAATCATTAATAAAAGGATTTTTTATACAACTAGCTTGTTCAATTTTTATATCGACATCACCTTTGTTACTAACTAAACATTGGTTATAAGGAACAATGCCCCTGCTTTGTATGGTTCTGAAAAAATCAAAATTATGAGTGAGAATTATTTGGAAAAAATTATCGTCTTCTGAAATATCCTTTAGATACTCAATAATTGCATATTTATTTTTATAATCAAAAGAATCAGCTATATCATCAATAATAAGTAAGGTATTTTGATTTGATTTTTTCCTAGCCCTAATTTCAAATATGATATTTAGTATATACAGCGCTCTTCTTTCTCCTTGACTTAGCACTCTCAAAAGCTCCTCTCTATTTACATTCTTAATTTCATGGTCTTTAAAGACAAACTCTGAAATCGGAGTATTGGTTTTTAAAATAACATCTTCCTTATTTTTTATTTTTATCTTGAATGGCAAACCAGTAAACCTGCTATTAAACTCATCCGCTGCAGACTCCCACTCAGTCGCAGTGTCTCCAGCCTGTTTTATGATTTTAGCCAATTCTTCTTTTTTTGCTATATAAAAATCAAGCAGAGCCTTAATATCATTTTGTATTTGGGAAAGATAGCCAAGCCAAACGTTTTTCTTAAAAAGCTCATAATCCTTGAGATGAACAAGGAGGGAGTTATCACTCTCTATAACTTTCTTAAAGGCACGTAATTCCACATTCTGCCCAATAGCTTTGTCTATGGTTTCAAATATCTTTTTTAGTTTTTCATCATTTATAATCTTTTTTATCTCCGACTCCAACAACCCTCTTAAATCTTCGGCCGAACTGATCTTTGAATCATCTGATAAGTTAATAGAATGGCCGGCCTCAAAAAAAGAATTATCTTCTATGGATTTTAATAACTCGTTTGCTTGGTATGTTCCAAAAGTGTTTGCGGATTTTTTAAAAAATGCTGATTGGGATACAAGGGAATCATATTGTTGAATATACTCATCTAAAATTTTGCTGTATTTATCTAAAAACTTTTTTACATTTCCTTTTTTATCAAAAATATCGTTGTATCTAAAAGAATATTTTGCATGAGAACCGTCGATAGAGGGAAAAACTAGCTCTAAAATATCAAATAATGTGTCTTTCGCACTCTCCGAAAATGTTAATAGTACCTCCTCCTCGCAGTCGGTACTTTGAGATACTGATTTTAAATTTTTTACAAAACTATTTTTTTCTTTATCTAAATCACCATATATCTTCTCATATTTTTCCTTTAGTTCTTTTTCCACAACAAGAGTAGATTCTTTATCAGAAAAATAATTTTCGTTATATGGCTCAATAACAAAAACTTCTTCTTTTGTTAATTCGACGTCACTTTCGTTTTTGATTTCTCTGACAGTTTTTCTTTCTGGATAAATTAAATCTTTTGTTTCTTCTCCTTTCATTAAGTCTTTAAAAGCCTTTGCAAAAGATGTCTTCATTGAGCCGTTTGGAGCATAGATAGCATAAGTTCTATTACTAAAAACAAACTCTTTTTCAAGTTTTTTGATTCCGTAGCAGTGTTCAAATTTAATATTTAACTTATTCATATTTTTGATTACGGACAATTCAAATAATCTTACTAACAACATGCCACATAAGCTAAATCGATTGCATATCTAATTTTATTTTTTAACCTCTTTCATCAATTTATATATCCATGACTCTAAATTCTTTATCTGAAACAATAATATGATTAACAAGAGTGATCCCAAGTAAATCTCCAGCGTCAGAAATCCGTTTAGTAATTGCGATATCCTCGTCTGAAGGCTCAAGACTTCCTGAGGGGTGATTATGCGCCAAGATAACTCCAGCGGCTGATAATTGCAAAGCTGATTCAAAAACTTCCCGAGGATGTAAAAGCGAAGCATCAAGTGTCCCAACTGAAACAATACGCCTTTCAATTAATTTTTGTTGTGTATCAAGATAAAACGCCACTATATGCTCTTTTTTCGATGAACGAAAATCTGCGCATAAATTCCACACATCCTTCACTGATAGTAATTCAATACTACTCTCATTCCTAAAACGATCTGCGAGAGAAATGACGGCAAGTATTTGAATCGCTTTCGCTTTTCCTAATCCGCGAATCTTTCGCAAATCTTCCAGTGTTACGTTATTGGCTGATTTTTGTGTTATGAGTTTTTCTATTTTTCGAGCAAGCTCAAGTACATTGCAACCTTTGATTCCTGAACCAAGGATGATTGCTATCAATTCAAAATTTCTTAGACGTTTTGCGCCATACTTCTCCATTTTCTCTCGAGGAAATTCTGTCTTCTTTAGTTCGGTAAGTTTCATAGCGTATTTTTAGTATAAAAAATAATTATAGTCGTTACTTAAGCGAGTCTATAATCTTCTTGACGCATATGGATTGATCTTTTTTTGAGTTGATGTTCCCAGAGACGCAATACAACCCAGCCTTCGGTATGGAGTTTTCGAGTCACTCTTCTATTGCGTATTCTGTTGCGTTCAATTTTCTCTCGCCAGAAATCATTTTTGAGTAAGTGCTTCCAACGTGGATATTGCCAGCCATGCCAAAAGTTACTGTCAAAAAACACGCAGACCCTATGCTTTTTAAAAACAATATCCGGTTTTCCCAAAACACTCACATCGTTAGTAGTAAAAGTTTTGCGAGTTTGTTTTTTTAGTACAGCAATCAAATTTTGCTCAAACTTGGTTGATTTTGAGCGTATAAGCGACATTCGTTGTGATCGTTCTTCAACAGTTAGCTTGTCGGGACTTCTTTTTTTAGAAAAATCACGATTAAGATTATTATGAGTTTGTTTCTTCATAACCAGACTGAAAAACTTCTGAGGGAAGTTCATTGCCAAGACCACCGACCGCATCCTTATCTATAAGATCTTTCCACTGTTTAATTCTATCTACTTCAACAGACTGGACTTGCCAATAAAATTTCAACAATTCTTCATCTATCTCATTGATTCTACTGGCAATTTTTGGCGCATAATCATGAAGCTGGGAAAGTATCTGTGAAACACTTTTTTTCTCCCGTGCGACTAAAACTTCTTGCTGACCACCTGCGCTAAAAGCATCACGCAAGCTTGTGGAGACCGCTCCAAATTCAGTGATCATGTACGTAGCCGCTCGTTCATAATTAGCACGACTTTTAAAGAGTTCTGGTAGGAGGATCATGCAATCGACCTTAAATCTTTCTTTGTTCTCCGGTTCTAAAGTCCGAAATTGTTTAATAACCGGAGAAGACGATTCTGATTCTTCATCAATCCACCACAAACCCTCACCATCTTTGAGTTGTTTTCTGTAATATGATTTTATTTGCTGTATAGTGTCTCCGCTTGTTCGTAACTCGTCATAATCAACGCCCATTTTGTCGAATATGGACTTTCCCGACTGTAAGTCCATATTGATTTTGTATCGTGGTGAATGAGTGACACTAATCTCTGGTAAGCATTCTTGATATAACCTGTATCGAACATCAGGCTGTCCTCCTAACTTGCCGAACATGATAAAAATTCTCTCAACTTCCTCTATTCGCGAAGTTTCTAAGACACTATTACCAGTTGATGTCCATTGATCCTTGACGGTTATCTTCACTTCGACTCCGAAATATCCATTAGCAACGATGTCTGGAAAAGCATGTACCCCGGTTTGTTTAATCGTTCCTTCAAATTCAGTACCAATGGATGCCTCTTGCATCTTCTCGCAAACAAGACCTTCGAAATCAAGCGGTGAAATATTTTTATCTTTCCTTAAAAGTGATACTAAAAAAATTTTAGACTTCTCCAAAAGCTCAATAAAATTTTCTTCAACAGCGTTTTTCTTTTCTGAATAAATCATATTATTTCAAGTTTTTATCAAGAAACAATCGGATAGCCTTGGCAATATGCCATGCTAAAACTGGAGGAACTGCGTTCCCGATTTGTTTATATGCCTGAGATGTAGATGGTAAAAATTCCATATCATCAGGAAACGACTGAATCCTTGCGGCTTCACGAGCCGAAAGTCGTCGCTTACCATTCCAATGGTATTCAATATTGCCATGATGCTCTGTTCTCATTGTTGGTCCTGGTTTATCGGAATCTATTATTCCGTTTCCCTGTCCTTTATTTTTCTTTGCTTTAGACCAGTAGTGATTCGATAAGCCGCCTTCTTTGACATTTTCCAAATCACCAAATGCCTCTTTTACTGACACATGTTTGCCTTTGTGGGTTGGCTTTGGATAATCATCCTCCTTAAATAAAGGCAAAACATCTTTACGGGTTCCAACTATAACTACTCGCTCACGCATTTGTGGCACACCATAATCAGCGGCAAGAAGTAGCTTATGATTTACATGATATCCTAATTTTGCGAAATCGTTTTTGATAATACCTATTGCCGTTCCATTGTCTATAGTAAGAAGACCCTTAACATTCTCAGCAACAAACATCATCGGTTTTGTCCTACGAATAACCTCGGCCATACTACGATAAAGAAGACCTTTTTCGCTATTAAAGCCTCTTCGCTTCCCAGCATGACTAAACTCCTGACACGGGAAACCACCAAGCACAATATCAACTTTTTTTGGTAGTGGCGCATCAAGCTTGGAATTATGTTTGCCGTTCAAAATATCAACAATGCTTCCACAAACAATATCATGTTTGAAATAATTTTTAAAAGTTTTGCATGCTGGTTCGTCTATATCGTTAGCCCAATCTATAATAAATGGATGTTTCTGGTATTTTTTCCCATTCGATTCAAAACCACCAACAAAACCGAGGTCTAGACCACCACACCCAGTAAAAAGTGACGCAACCGTAAATTTATTTTTATTATTATTGGCCATAAAATTATTTTAGATTACAATTAGGATGTTGGTGAGTATCTATTATTATTTCTGATTTACAGTATAACTCTATTTTACCAGAAACTTACTGATTTGATAAGGATCTTAGAAAAACCGGCATCTTATTCGGATACCGGCTTTTCAATCGTCAAAATCCCTTATTTTCATTAGGTTCAAACTTGGACATCTGGCGGAAGGACGGGGATTCGAACCCCGGAGACCTTTGACAGCCTACTCGCTTTCCAAGCGAGCGCACTCGACCACTATGCGATCCTTCCTCAAAGCGCTGACGCGCTTATTATTTATCTACTTGACCAGCGGCTTGTTGAACAAGCTTTAATAGGCCGGGCTTAGTCTGACCATCGCTACTGACAAAATCAGCCAACGGATAAACACCACTTAATAGAGTCTTGTTCAAGAAACTGCTCGGCACGCCAATCGCTCCTAAAGACTCAGCTTCGGCCGATTGCTTGTCAATTGTAGCCTGGACTTCTGGTTTAGTCAAACATTTTTCAAACTCAGTCAGGCCCAGACCGACATTCTGGGCAATCGCCGTCCAGTCGTCAAAAGGTTTTTCTTGGCTAGCCGTCGCCGCCACCCGCTCGGCGAATTCCCAAAATTTATTCTGCTGACCGGCACATTCAGCGGCCGCGGCCGCCTCTTGAGCTAATTGATTATTAGCCAACGGATGCTGGCGCCAAGCAATCACCACTGCTTCACCAATTTGTTCTTTAAGTTGACGAACAATTGGCAAAAAACCGGCGGCCAAAGGATCAGTCAGATCGCTATAAACGATTAACTGTGCTGGCGCTCCAGCCTGCCCCAGCAGATGATCATCGCTTTTGATTGGCGGCACTTCCTGCAATTCAACGGCCACGTTCTGCCAGGCTCCTTGGTTAGAAGCTTGGATATCTTTAATTATTTCAGCCTGCTCATCATTGTTAACCACTGCCGCTGACGGCTTGTCCAAACTCTGATAAATCTTTAAAGCGACAAAGACGCAAAATATAACCGCCAAAACAATCAACAGAAAGCTGTTGGTAAATTTACGCTGATTAGTTTTTACTTGGCCAAACATATTGTTATACTTATTCTTCCCAAGCTAATCGCCGCCTCGGACAAGGCAAAGCTGTTTGAATAGCTTGAGTTAAGATTAATAAATCATAGTCATTCCCCCGCTGACCGATCAATTGGCTGCCAATCGGCAAGCCATCGCTGCTCCAACCGGTCGGCCACGATACTGCCGGCAGGCCGGCCAATGAAGCTGGGGTTAATAAGGCATCTTCTAAATATAAGCTGAGCGGATCATTGTTTTTTTGATTAAGTCGGAAAGCTGGTTGCGGCACAGTTGGCGTTAGTAAGAAATCAACTTTTTTCCAAGCCTGATCTAGGTCATAACTAATCCAGCGGCGAACCAGATGGGCTTGATCATAATAAGAATGGCCCTCACCGGCGCTTAGAACATAGGTCCCGAGCATAATCCGCCGCTTAGCTTCCGCTCCGAAATGGCCACGATTAGCTAAATAGGTTTCGTTGAGATTGGCCGCTGACTGCTTATAGCCATAACGCAACCCATCAAAGCGGGCTAGATTAGAGCTAACCTCGGCTGAAGTAATTACATGATAAACAGCTACGCCATATTTGGTTGATGGCAAACTCAACGAGATAATTTTCGCCCCCTGGCCTTGTAAGAAATCTTTGACTTGCGTCAGGCTATCCAAAACTGCCGAATCTAGTCCGGTGGATAAATATTCATCCGGCCAGCCAATTTTCAGATCGGCCCAATTAATCTTATTGCTAGGTTTAGCCGCCGCCAATTTGGTTTGCGCGGTCGCATCAAACTTATCCTGACCGGCAATTATCTGCAAAACAATGGCGGCATCACCGGCCGTTTTAGCTAAAACGCCAACAACATCGGTGGAGCTAGTCATGGCGATTAATCCGTGACGGGAGACCGCACCATAACTTGGCTTATAACCAACAACACCGCACAAACTGGCTGGATGGCGAACTGATCCGCCGGTATCACTGCCCAAGGCAAAAAGGCAAAAATCAGCCGCCACTGCCGCCGCTGAACCGCCCGATGAACCGCCCGGCACTCGTTCTAGATCATAAGGATTTTTGGTTGGACCCATCGCGCTATTCTCGGTAGAAGCGCCATGAGCAAATTCATCTAAATTGGCCTTGCCCAATAAAACCGCTCCGGCTTGCCGCAATTTAGCAATCACCGTCGCGTCATAAGGGGCAATATAATCGGCCAATATCTTGGAGGCGGCAGTCGTTTTAAGACCCTTGGTTAAAATATTGTCTTTGACTAGATACGGAATACCCAATACCCCTGTCCGGTCTCCTGATGATAGTCTTTGGTCGGCTTCATCGGCCTGTCTTAGAGCCCCCGCTTCATCAATCAATAAGCTGGCGCGCAACTGGTCATCATATTCCTTTAGGCGCCACAAGTAATGCTCGGTCAATTGCCGACTAGTAATCTTGCGATCATCTAATAATTGCCTGGCAGCGGCCAGTGTTAAATTATTTAAATCCATAATTATCCCCTAATTGGCGGCATAGTCACCGGCTGGCCCGATTGGCTGCCGGCCATAGTCATGCTGGCCGCCGTTTCATCAGCCGGCCAGGCGGCGACCTCATCAGCCGACAAGTCCACTGGAGCAACTCTGGGCTGATAATCGTCAACCTGATCAGCTAACTGCGCCTGCTGAATAAATTGATCAGCCTCGCTCAAATTATCTAAGTGGTCAAGAATAACACTTAGCTGCTGGCTATAAACATCGGCTTCGCCAACTTCCAGCTCAATCTTGGCTAGGTTGGCTAAATGGTTAATGGCTTGATTATCTAATTTCATATTAATCGTTAAGACCGTTTAAGCAAAGTCAATAATTCTGCTTCATCAATAATCTTAATACCCAGCTGCTTGGCCTTGGCTAGTTTACTGCCCGGATCACGGCCGGCCACCACATAATCGGTTTGCCGGCTAACCTGGCTAGCAATATGACCGCCAGCTTGTTTTATTGTAGCCTCGGCCTGACTGCGTGTCAAACTATCCAGACTGCCGGTTAGAACAAAGCTACGACCAGCTAACGGCTGTTGGCCAATCGATATTTGGCTATAGAACAATCGAACACCTTGCTCCGTCAATAGATTAATCAGCCTTAGATTGATTGGATCAGAAAACCATTCAGTTAATGACTGAGCCACTTTCGGACCGATATCTGGCAAATTCTGCCAATCTTCTAAAGCTAAAGCACCGGCGACAGCGGCTAATTGATCCGGCAAAAGATTCTTTTCTTTGGAAGTCAATTTCAAGCGGTTGGCCAGAAAATCAGCGATAGTCACCGCCGACTCTTGGCCGATCTGCCGGATACCCAAGGCGTAAATAAAGCGATCAATGGCTAGAGTCTTTTTTTGTTTAATGGCGTCAATCAGATTGCTAGCCGATTTTTCACCCAGTCCCGGCAAAATCTTTAGCTGGTCAATGGTCAGGCGGTAAAAATCAGCAATATTTTCCACTAACCCCTCTTCGGCTAACTGTTCAATAATTTTTGGGCCAAAACCGTCCCAGTCAGCCGCTCCCTTACTGGCCCAATGACGCAAGCGCCGCAAATTAACGGCATAACAATTTTTATTAGGGCAATAATAAGCAACTTGATCAGCTAGTTTTTCTACCAATCCGTTACAGAATGGACAATACCTAGGCGGGGTAATTTCTTTTTCCTGACCGCTACGCAATTTCGGCAAGACTTCAACTATCTTAGGAATAACATCACCGGCTCGCTCTAGTATTACCGTATCACCAATTAGCAGTCCTAATCTTTTTATTTCATCAAAATTATGCAAAGTTGACCGGGCAATCGTTACCCCGCCAACCTTAACCGGTTTAAGCACTGCTGCCGGAGTCAAAACGCCGGTGCGGCCGACCTGCCAGATAACATCTTCAACTATCGTCGTCGCTTGAAGAGCGCTGAATTTATAGGCCATCATATAACGCGGCGCTTTGCCGACAATACCCAGCCGATTCCATAACTGCAAATCATTATACTTGACAACGGTCCCATCAATTTCAAACGGCAAGGCTGACCGCTGCTGTTCCATCCGGCGATAGAAATCAAAGACAGCCGTCAAATCGGCGCAAACTTGATTCTGCGGTAGCGTCTTGAAGCCTAAAAGATTGGCTAAACGATCGGCTTGATGACGCTTGGCAATTACCTGACCACGCGGCCAATCAGCAATTAGCAAATCATAAGCATAGAAATCCAGCCGCCGCTCAGCTGTAATTCGCGGATCTAGCTGGCGAATTGACCCAGCCACCGCGTTGCGAACATTGGCTAGCAAAGGCTTGCCCAAAGATTGATAACGCTGGTTGATGTCAGCCAAATTTTTTTTGGTCATCACCGCCTCACCCCGGATTTCTAGATAGCTATTATCTAAAATTGTCCTCAATTGATCCATCTCAATCTTAGCCAAACCAATAGCACTCAGCTCCTGATCGGTTGGCTGGCGCAGCCGCAACGGTATACTATTGATAGTCCGAATATTAGTCGTCACATCCTCACCAATTTGGCCATCGCCGCGCGTCGCCCCTTGAATCAGTTGGCCGCGCTCATAGCGCAAACTGATCGCTAGACCGTCCAACTTCAATTCGGCATAATAATCAGCCTCCAACTTCTGGCCAAGAAAATTATGATTACGCTCTTGCCAGCTCAACATGTCTTCTTCAGAAAAAGCATCATAGAGAGAAATCATCGGCTGACGATGGACAACTTTGGCAAACTTCTCCGAGACTTGGCCGGCTACCCGCTGCGTTGGCGAATCAACGGTAATTAGTTGTGGATATTTTTGCTCCAACTGAAATAATTCATTTTTCAGACTATCTAAAGCGCCTTCATCAATTAGATTTTTATCTAAGACATGATAAGCATAGCGCCCCTCTTCAATCTGCTGGCGCAATTTTTCTATCCTAATCTTAATTGTTGCTAACTCGTCTTGCATAAGCTAATCTGGCACACAGAAAAAATCACTGCAATGTGATCCTGTTTCACATTGACCGCAAAAACCATTACAACTATTATAGCCACACTCATATTGGTTCTCGCCATCGCTGCAAGTCGGGATACAACCGGCTGTCCGATTAATAGTCAACTTGATTGATCGCTTGGCGCCATTGGAATTACCAGTTGACTCCAGCCATAATCGGCTATTATCAGCATCAACGCCGCGAAAAATTAACTGGTAGCTTTGGCTCTGGTCTTCACTAATATACTGCGGCTCGTTATTAATATCTTCACAAGGGCGACAGCCGGAGACCGAGTCTTCACGCCCCGATGGAATTTTGTCAAAAAATAGGCATTCACCAGGCTGATCACAACACAGGTCTTCATTTTCACCAAAACAATTCCGCTTATCAATTGATTCAATCTTGTCAAAGGCTAACGCCCGCTCTAGCCCGCTATCGGCTGCAAAGTAGGCCCGAACCGAATCGCCCTGGGTTCGGCTAATACCAATCGCCACCATAACTAAGCTAGCAATAGATAAACTGATAACAAAAGCGCCAGTGATTATTAGCAAGCTAACAATCATGATAACGCCGCTATGCCTGCCTCGCCACCTAACCGCCGAACTGATAATTCTCATAAAATCGCGATGATACCGATGTTTGAACCTGTAAAGATTGCTGACCGGTTTCGGTATTAAGATAATTCAAGACAAAACGAATAGTTATCAGTGGTTGCTGAGTAGTTATGTCCAGATTGCTCGCCTGAAAATTTAACTTACTGATAACGATATTATCTGGAGTCATATAGGCCTCATTGGCATCCCGCCGAATTTTTAGCCGACCGCTATCTAAGCTATAAGTAACGCAAACATCTTGATAATTACGAAATCTAATCTGCTCACCATCGGTAGAAACAGCGTAAATACTTTCAGCGGCACCGCAAGAGCCATCATCAATCTTGGCCATTCGCAACTCCTTGGTCATTACCTCAAGCGCATAACTAACTGACTCTTGGGCATTCTTGGATGATAAGGTATTGCGTTGTGAGCGGATGATTGACAGGAATATATCAGTAGCACTAACAATCAGCAAGGCAAAGATGGCTACCGCCACCATTGATTCAATTAAAGTAAATCCAGCCACTAGCCGCTTAGTCATACCACGAATAAATAAGATCTTCGGCCTGATAAGTTCCCGATTGGCCTTGGCCTTGCCAAGAAACATAACAAGTAATCCGACAATATTCAGCTCCAACAATATCGTCAGTCGTACAGTCACTGGTCAAAAAACGACGGAAAGGAGTTACAATGTCACCATCATAACTATAAAAACCATCATCATTAATTCTTAGCGGCTCGGTATCAGCAATATCATTAAAACCGGAAGCATAATGGTTGGGCTTATAATCAATAATGAACCCGTAATCATAAATATCCGCCAACGAGCCATCCGGACTAGCGGACTTCCAATTATTATCACGCCGATTGCGCGCTAGCTCCAAACCCTCCTGGGCTAATTGAGCTGATATCAAGCTGTTGCGGTTAAAATATTGAACCCGAATATTTTGAGCAGCCAATGAAGCGACACCAATCAAGCCAATGCCCACCATGGCCATGGCCACTAAAAGCTCAATTAACGAAAAGGCCGGTTTTATTCTTTTGTTGTTTTGCTTATTCATCTTGCTTAACCTCGACCAAACCGAAGAAATTGACCATTACTTGACTTGTCGTTGCCTCAATTTGGTCTTTTAGAGTAAAGGTTATTTGGTTGCCGGCTTGACCATTGATAAATGTCTGCGGCTCCGGCGGCTTGAAGAAAACCGTTCCATCATTAACTGGGCCGCTATTATCTTCAATCTGCTCCATGACCACATTATTTGGTAAATTTATCCTTCTAAACGGCTTGTTAAAAATATGATCATCGTCTAAGTCAACCACAATCTGGTAATAATCGGGATTGTCCAGACTAGCATAGACCCCCCATCCGCCTTGTGGCGATTGACTGGCATGATCTGATCCGTTGGGGTCAACAAAATCTTTAGAACCGACAGCATAACTCTGGGCTAGGCGAATATTGGTCGCTAGCTCTTGAGCGGCTAACCGTAATTGTGATTGGCGGCTGCCAGACCGATAATTAACAATCGTTGCCGACATTAGGCCGACGAAGATGCCAATGACGATAATGATTTCTACTAAAGTAAAGGCCGGCTGACTGATTGCTTTTTCTTTGAATATTTTCATAAAAATTAATTGTCCCAGAAGCCGGGATTTTTTTCTTCCCAGCGCCAACTCTTTTGCCGAGCGCAAGGATAAATATTAATTAAAGTGGCCGTGTCGTCACCAGAGTTACCAATAGTGTCAACGGCGACAATCTTGTAAACATACTGCTTGGCCACCTCGTCGCCAGTAAATCTTTCCCAACAATGGCAATTAATTCCAACACAATGATTTTCTGACGGCGGCGTTGGCGGATTATCAGCACTATCTGGGTCAACCTGATAACAATCACTGGTGCTGGCCACCTCTACAAAATATGGACTATTTTGCAAACACTGATCGCCGGCCGGATTATCATCAACCTGACAGCGCTTAACTTGGTAGTGATCAATTTCAATACCCGATGCTACAGTTGGAACTTGCCAATTCAATTTAATAACCGATGGATCGCCATTAAGACAATCACCCTGACCGGTAATGGTATTAATGCCACAAATCGGTCTGGTCTTACCATGAGCGCTAACCGTTGTATAGGTTGTGCCAAAAAAATTATTAGCACCAACATGATAATAATAATCAGTATTTAAGGCCAATCCGCCAAAATTATTATTGTCAATAAAGCTGCTAACAGTTGACGACCCGATAAAATTAACAGTTGTTGATGGCGTAAATGAGGCGCTGGTTGAACGGAAAACTGAATAATTACTAGCATAGAGACTATCTTGCCAATCAATTATTAAGGTGTTGCAGCCATCAACATCATCAGGGGTGACCACTACGCTACTGGGCGTGGTCGGCGCTTTACCAGTGACATAATAAGTAATTGAGCTAGTAACATCATTAGAGTTAAATGATAACCAGCCAATTCTATTATTCCAAGCCCAGCCAGCTAACTTGCCGTCATTATTGAGCTGCGACCAATAATCTGGCCCGCTATCATAACTATCTTTAGCCAGCTTAATCCAGCCATCATCACCGAGGGCTAAAATCTTGGCCCAGCCGCTGAACTTTCTGGTTTCTGGATCGAGCTGGGCCCCATGTTGGGGTTCAGCCCCAACCGGATAGCTGTCTTCAAACAATATCCAGCCAACATTACTATTCCAAACATAGCCGGATAACGGATAATCACCGCTAGGCTCTAGCTTGACGCCATAACCAATGCCAATGTCTGGACAATCTTCGCCATAAACACAATTATTAAAACTAATCCAACCGATAACCGGATTCCAAGCCCAACCGAATAAATCATCATTAGTACCGGCATTAACTGACGGAATCAGTTTAACCATTAGGCCAACGAGTAATAAGAACAGACTACTAATAATTATTTTCCGCATATTATTACCAGCCCAGCCAATGTAAATAAGCCTGCCACCATGATTGGCCGAATAAAAAAATTAGCCAGCCGCTGGGCGCCAAGAATACCCCCAAAGGTAATTGTGACTGCCGCTTCTTGAGTCCGACCACTAACAAGCCAAGGCCAACGATGGCGCCGACCAGATAGGCAATAAAAATAGCCGGTATTATCAATGGCCAACCCAGCCAGCTACCCAGAAACAATCCCAAATAAATATCACCCTCACCTAGCCAACGGCCCTTAGATAACCAAAACTGCGCAGCAAAAAATAAACCGCCAAACAAAATTCCGCCAATAAGCGACTGCCAAGTTTGGCCGGCTAATAAATTGAGTCCGGACACTATGACAGCGCCGATTAGTAGCGGGCTGACAAAAATAGACATCCACCAATAATCACTCCAGAAAACCAACATCAACAGAATAAAACCAATTAGAGCTTGAACCAAAATCAACCAAAAATAACCGGTCTCTGTCGCCAGCCAAAAATTAGTCTCACCACCTAAATTAAGCCAGGCCACCGCTGTGGCGCTAGCCAATAATAAGCCACCAGCTAATTCACTAATTAAATAATCTTTAGCAATTGGCTGACAGCAATAAGCGCAACGGCCCTTTAGCCGCAAATAACTAAAAATTGGCAAATTATTTAACCAGCTTAGCTGGTGCCGGCAGCTTGGACAATATGAACGACGCCTAAAACCCTCGCCGCTATAAAGACGATGCGCCCAACAATGAACAAAGCTGGCCAAAGCCGCCCCTAAGAAAAAACTACTAATTAAACCGATAATCAATAAGCTCATAGATATTGTTTGCCTATTTATTATAGCAATAATCAGCGCTCAAGACAAATCAACAGTTGGATTAAATAAAACAAAAAACACCGCTAAAAGCGGTGTTTTTTAGAGTATCAAGTAAAATTATTGATTATAGCCAATAGTATCCGGAGTGGCAGTAGCGGTGGTTGATGGACCCTCTAAAGCATAGGCGATAGTATAGCTAGCACCGCTACCCTGTTGTGTATAGGTATAAACAAAGGGTGAGGTATTTTTGGGATCAGTGGGTACTTTTTGCATATAAACAGTGCCAGTACAGCCAGCTGTTGTTGTCCAGCCACTGGTATTTAGACACACATAATTGGTACCTCCCAATAAACCTCCGGAGCCAGTTGTCGGATAGATTTGGTTATTATCAAAATACATCTCCAGCGCCGTACGAATCTGTTTAATGTCCGACAAACGCCGAGCATCGCGCGCCTTAGCCCGAGCGCTGTTTAGAGCCACCACTGACAAGGTGGACAATAGAGCGATAATGGCGATAACCACCAATAACTCTATCAAAGTAAAACCCTTTTTCATAAATAATTTTATAAATTAATGGTTGAAATATTAAAAATATATCTCAATGACATTATACACTAAATTAATTTCATTGCATACCCCCTGGCGTAGCTGTCGCTGCTCCGGCCGGAAAAGATCCAGTTTTGCCTTCTAACCAATATGTCAAAGTATAGCTCATTCCATTACTGTTGTAAATATAATTGGTACCACTCGGCGTCGGATTGCTGGGTATTTTTTTCATAAAAACCGCTCCGACACAAGTCGGCACCAACCCAGTATCATCTAAGCACAGTCCTTGAATATTGGCTGAAGAGGTCACTGGATAAAGCCCATCAGTTCTGTTTAAGGCATACATTTCTAGCGCTGTTTGAATCTGCCTGATATCGGATACGCGTCGAGCATCGCGCGCCTTAGCCCGAGCGCTGTTTAGAGCCACCACTGACAAGGTGGACAATAGAGCGATAATGGCGATAACCACCAATAACTCTATCAAAGTAAAACCCTTTTTCATAAAGATTAGTTGATTTATTATAAATTATTCTATGCTAGCTTGAGTAGCCACCTTAGCACCACCATTCTCTAGAACATAGCTAATGGTGTAGGTGCTATTACCTGCGCCACCAACGCCATAGGTATAGATTTTATTGGGATATTGCGGATCATCTGGCACATTTTGCATATAAACAGTACCGGTGCAACCAGTGCCTGCCCAGCCAGTTGAATTTAAACAAGCAGAACTAGCGGCTACACCTAAGGTTGATGTTCCGCTGGGGGCAGCCGGATAGGCCATATTTTGATCAAAATACATCTCCAGCGCTGTCCGAATCTGCTTGATATCCGAAACCCGCCGCGTGTCGCGAGACTTCTGGCGAGCATTACCCAAAGAAACAATAGATAGGGTTGATAAAACAGCGATAATCGAAATAACAACCAATAGTTCAATTAAAGTAAAGGCCTTTTTCATATTAAAAATTACCAACCATACTATACATTGGCATAATCACTGCCGCCACCATGACGCCGACACCGACACCAATTAAGATCATCACTAACGGCTCCAGCAAGCTCATCATATTGGCCAGCATATTATCAATCTCCCGATTATAAAACTCGGAAACCTTATTAAAAACAACATCCAGCTTACCGGTTTCCTCACCGACTTGCATCATATAAGATACCATCTTAGGGATCAATGAACTTTCCAAAAAAACCGTAGAAATAGAATTGCCATCTTCAACACTATGGATAGTTTTTTCAATCAGGTCTTTATAGGTTAGGTTACTAACCACATCACCAGCTATGGATAGGCTACTTTCAATCGTTACTCCGCCTAATAATAATGTATTCATTGAACGGCAAAAACGAACCAACAAAATCTTCTGAAATAATTTACCAAAAATCGGCAAACGCAAAGTCAGAGCATCAAATACCTGGCGACCTGGCCGTGAGGCCAAGGCCATCCTAGCGGCCACTATCACCCCGCCCAGTAAGATCAACAATAACCACCAATAGCCCGTTACAACATTAGAAATAGCAATCAATATTCTGGTCGCCAGTGGCAGAGCCGTTCCTGTTTCAGTCAAAACATCCATCAATTTGGGCAGGACAAAAACCATCATCACAATACCAATGGCAAACATACCGACCAAAACCACTGCCGGATAAATCATGGCGCCACGAATTTTGGCAATCATGTCATAGTCTTTACCAATTTCATCGGCCAGATAATTCAATACTTCATCCAATTTACCCGAGCGTTCGCCTGATTTAGTGACGCTGATAAAAAAATTAGAAAATATTTTGGGCCGCTTAGCCAAACAGTCAGATAATGGCGCGCCGCCGTCAACTTCATCAGCTAATTCAGCGACCACTTTCTTGAGATTGGGATTCTCAGTCTGATTAACCAATATCCGCAAAGCTTGGACCATGGCAACACCAGCGCCAATCATAATAGAAAATTGCCGAGCAAAAATAACTACGTCCTTCATTGACACCCTGTTTAAGAATGGTATCGCAATTCTTGTTTTGACACTGGTAACATCCAGCTTCAATAGGTTAAGACCGTTCTCTTTCAGTAAGAGCGCGGCTTCTTGACTGGTGTCGGCCTCCACTAGGCCAACCTTATTGGCCCCCTGACTATCAATGGCTTCGTAACGAAAAATCATAATAACTAATCTGATTGAATAACGCGCAGCACCTCTTCAATGGTGGTTAGCCCCTGAATGGCCTTAATAAAACCGTCCTGCTCCATGGTAATAAACGACTGAGTTGCCTTAACGGCCTCTTGATTAAAACCCTTATGTTCTAAAATCATCTCCTTGACCTGATCATTAATATCCAGAACCTCAGCAATAACTGAACGAGAATGATAACCGGTTTGACCACAATAGGCACAACCGGTGCCACGAGCAAATTTCAAGTTGTTTGGATCATAGTTCGGCAATCTCTCTTTAAGGATATCGGCTGGCACTTGAGCCATCGCCTGTTTAATCTCGGCCAATATATCTGGACCGACAGTCTCTTCGGCCAGACAATGGGTGCAATTCAAGCGGATCAGGCGCTGAGCTACCACTAAGGCCAAGCTGGATGAAAGTAGAAACGGCTCAGTTTTCATATCCAAAAGACGAGGAACCGCACCGACCGCATCATTGGTGTGCAAGGTAGATAGGACCAGGTGGCCGGTCAATGAAGCATGAACCGCCAACTCGGCGGTTTCATTATCACGAATTTCACCAACCATCATAATATCCGGATCTTGACGAAGCAACGAACGTAAACCAGTAGCGAAAGTAAAATTCACTTCGGGCCGGACTTGAGACTGATTAATGCCCTTTAAAAAATATTCGACTGGATCTTCCAGAGTAGAAATATTAACATCCTCTTTATTTAATAGAGTCAACAAAGAGTAAAGCGTAGTAGTTTTACCAGAACCAGTTGGACCAGTAATCAAGATCAAACCGCTAGTTCTTTCGATGGCTTTTTTTAAGACACTATAGTGATTATGGGCAAAACCAAGCGTCTCCAAAGTTGGCGCGCCTCGACTAACATCCAAAATTCTCATAACTACTTTCTCCTGCCCCATCAAGGGCATAACCGAAACACGGAAATCAATATCACGACCATCAATATTTAAACCAATACGACCATCTTGCGGCACGCGGGTCTCATCTAGCTTTAATTTAGCCATGACCTTAACCCGCGAAACTAAAGCATCATGAATGTTTCTTGGCAGTACCAGCGATGTTTTTAAAATACCATCAACGCGATAACGAATCCGGCTCTCTTTGGGCAATGGCTCAATATGGATATCACTAGCCCCCAGCTCAACACCATGTTTAATCGCTGCTGAAATAATTTTAGAAATTGGCGCGCTTTTGGTAATCTCATCAAAGCGCAAATCTTCTTCTTCGGTGGCCTTCTTAATCTCCTTTTCTTCTTCCTTGGCTTTCAATTCCAAAGCACTGGAAATCTCTTTGTTTAATGTCTGATATTTCTTATAAGCGATATCAAAACTAATCGGCGAAACTAAAAAATAGCGAGCCTGTAGATTATTTTTTTTGGCCAAAAAGTTAACGGCCTCAATTGCTTTAAAGTTTTCCGGATCTAATAAGCCAACCTGAATTTCATTGTTGTCGCGATGAAAGCAGACCACTTGATAATTGTTGGCCACTTCGGCTGGCAAAACATTAAGAGTGGCTTCATCAATATTATAATCAGCCAAATTGGCATAAGACAAACCGGCCAGGCTAGCTTGAATTTCGGTCAAACGTTCTATGTCTAGAATGCCCTGGTTAATCAAAATGTCTGGCAAATTAGCTCCCTTGGCCGCTAAGGCCTGATTAACGCTAGCCAATTGACCATCGTTAATCAGCGCGGCCGAAATCAGGAAGTCTAATAATTTATTGCTGGATTGCTTATTCATAACCTTTAATAACGAAATGGCCGCGGATTGCCAATCACTAACCCGCTTAAATCATCAACAGTCTCACTATTAGTTGTCGTGGCCACCTCGGCCGGCTGGTAATTAGTTTGCAAATTCTTAAATTTAGGACTGGTGAGCAAACTTAAAGATAAAAACTCTTCCACCGTTTGCTTACTAAGATTGGCCTTTAACAACTGGCGCTGGCCAGGGCTAAGAGTTTTATTGTCACCGGTTTTATCGGCAAAAACCTTGAAAGCCGCCTCATCAATATCAGTCAACGGACGCTGGTTGTCGGTAAATTGCCCATACCAACGAACAACCCAAAATAAACCAGCTGAATTAATAGCAATGGCTAAAATTAGCCAGAACATTTTACCGCTTTTTTTCTGAGTCTTACGTTTGGCTTTCAAAATATCCGCCATAGATTAATTGGACAAATAATAAACCTGAATCTCCAAAACTATTTGATTCTTGCCAGGAGAATAATCAAGGCGCTGAATATCCATTAAATGCAAATTATTTTCCACTGTTTTCAATAGGCTCTTAAAACTCTGATAATCCTTGCCCTGTAACTCCAACTTGATGGTGGCTGATCTTAGTTGGCTATTTAGACTAGTTACGTTAACCGTGCTGCTGGCGGTTGGCGCATTGTCTTCACCGACAACCACATCGGATGATTTAATCAGTAGGCTATTGGCCAGACAAATAGCCTCAATCTCGGCCAACAAATTTTCTCTATCTAGCTTGGCTGGCAAAATATCTATAACCTTATTACGAGTTTTCTGATCAATTCTCTTATAAAAATCATTCAACTGAATCAAGCTAGCTTGGTATTTTTGCTTGTCCAATAGGTCTTGTTGGGCTTGTTGATAGTTGTCATTGGCTTCAGCCAGGGTTTTTTGATATTGCGGCAAAAAGAACCAGAATAAGCTGCCAGCCATTACCAACAAGCAAATTAAGGCGATAAATAATTGATAATTATTAACGAAAAATTCGCGCAGCTGATTATCAACTTGCATCGATCCAGCAATACCAGCGTTGATGCTGGTTGACTTTTTACTGATGTTGTTATTTTTGCTTAGCAAGTGGGCCATATTTATCTAGAAAACAATTCGGGCTTAATCTTAAGACGAATAGAAAAATTTAACTGACTGCCAGGCGCAATTTCATCAGTGCTGCTAGCGTTGGCTGGCGTTTCATTTTTAACCATTTCGCCACCCTCGCTACTAACCTCAAGAACATCGGGCGACAACCGAAAAACCTTTATCTGCTTGGCCATACTATCAAAACTATCAGTTTTAGCCCGCAAAATATAATCACCCTTGGTGTCGCCGCTAAAATCCTGATAAAAAACATTGGGCAAAGTATTCTTTTCCAAAAAACTAAAGAAATTATTCCAATAAATATGTTTACTTAACATTTCATTAACCATAATCAATCTAAGACGGAAATCCAAAACTCCGCTAACCTCGTTTTCAGTCAGATTAATCAATTGATTAATTTTGGCAAAACGCTGGGTAACATCAGCCGCTTGCTTGCTTTGTCGCTGTTGCCATAAATACAACAGGGCTCCGCACAATGACAAGAAAAACAGAGTAACCACCAACCATTGAGTTAGTATCAACCAAAATTTATTCCAATTAAAATATAGCGTGGCCCGACTATCAACTAAATTGGTTTCAGTTAAACTTGGCCGATTCCAAGCTTTTTGTTCAAATTTCTGTTTAAGGTCCTGGACCCTTTGCTGATGATGATTATTTTCTTGTTTTGTGTCTACTGGCTGTGTATGGGGCTTAACAGGAGTCGCTGGTTCTGGTTGGGCTATTTTTTTTTCAGGCTCTTTTGGCGCCGGAAGCGGCTGAGCAGCTCGACGAGCTTCAAATAGTTGACGGCGACGCTCCTCTTTGGCTTGAAAACTGGCCGAACTAACTTGAGTAGCACCCAGTGACAAACCACCAGATTTTTGTTTAATTTGCCGACTGCGTGTCTTATTAAACCGTCGCGCCCGACCACTTGGCCGACTGCCAAACCAACGTTGCCAAAAACTAGTTGGCTGCTTATGCTGTTTACTTTCAATTTTAGGAGAGACTGGTTCAGCCACTTCAGCTAACTTAGCAACCTCAACAACTTGTTTAACAGGAGCAACAACCAGCGGCTTTTTAACTTCAACCAATTCTTTATGACTAACCACCTTTTGACTGGCAGCCGAAGATACTTTTTTAGCAGCCTTGTCGCGAACAGCCTTGGCCTTACGATCAGCCCAAACCGATGGCCAACGCAAACCATTATTAACCTGACGAACCTCTTCATAACCCTCAGTATTCGACCAATTAACTGTTTCCTGACTTTCCCAGCCGTCCTGCGGTTTGTTATTCTTTTGTGTTTTATGGTTAAAAAACATAATCAATTAATACCACGCATCGCCAAACCGACAGAAACTGACAAACGAGGACCGATTTCATCCAATAGCGGCTTAATATTTAAAGGATAAGAAATTAGTGACCACGGACTGCCAATAATGATATTAATGTCAAATTCTTGCGTTAAATATTCAATGAAATTACACATCATCGCCGAACCACCAGTCAGGATGATTTTCTCAATAGTTTTGCCGTTGTTGTTTTGAAATAAATTTAATGAATATTTAATTTCACTGGCCACCGATTGAACTAAGGCTTTAAGCGAGTCGGGCAGTTCGGCCGATCTGATGCCGGCCACGCCCAAATCATATTTAAATTGTTCAGCCTGTTGCAAGTCAATATTCAGGCTCTTGCTAATTGATTGGGTGACTGTCAGGCCGCCCAAATCAAGACTGCGATTAAAGACCGGTACTCCTTGGTCAATAATCACCAAATCGCTAGTGGACGAGCCAATTTCCACCAACATGATTGTTCCTTTATCGTTACCGATTAGTGCTCTGATCAAGGCGATGGTTTCGCCCTCTAAAAAGACTAGGTTAAGCTCGGCTTTCTTAAATATCTCAACATATTTGTTAACCAAAGCCTTGGGGGCGCCAGTCAATAATATCTTGGTAATGGTTTTGGATCCACTGCGAATATCGGCTGAAGTATTATTGTTTTCAATTTTCTGACCGACCGGCAAGGCAATCTTCTTCCAATCTAGAACCATTTCTTCCAGCGGCAAGGGCATAACTTTACGCGCTTCAGCATCAACGGCCGCCGCCAGACCAGCCTCATTAACATCAACTAAAGTAATAATCGATGAAAAAACTGAAAAATTAGGCAACCCGGCCACTACGCGACGACTATTCATGCCAGCTTCTTGGCGAATCTGATTGATTGTTTTAGCTGTTTCCTCAACTGGCGCGTTCAACGGATTACCACCGCCCAAAGATTCGCTAAAACCATAAGATGATAAAACAACGCGTTTGTTGTCGCGTTTCAACTCCACGATTTTAATCCCCGAGCTACCAATATCCACCCCTAGGCAACCGCTAGTCAAATCAGAACCTAATAAGCCCATAATCAACGAAAGGTTAAAAATAAACTTTGACGGCAATCAACCAATCTTCTATAATAATAACAGATTATTGACATTATAGCATATCCGGCCAATCGGCCACAATAGCTTAATTTAATAAAAAACTAACTGTTGCCTATGAATTTTTTTTCAAGATATAAAAGATTAATCTTAATCATCCTTTTTGTCGCCTTTGTTGTAGGGGCAGCTTATCTGCTATATACCTTTTTCTTCCGTGATATGACCGGTCCAGACATAACCGGCGGTTCAATCACTACCACCGATAATACCGGCCGATTACCTCAGGCTGGCTCGGGATCTAATATCAATCCAGCCGGCAACGCCACCGGTAGTCTGCCTATTGGCTCGGACACTGCCAGCAGCAGCCCGTCTTTTGTGGCCAATCCCAACCCCAACGTCACCCCGACTGCCGTCGGCCGCGTGACCGAAACAAGCCGACTAGTCAGCGGCCCGACTGTTGGCCAAACAATCAATAATAAAACTGGACAGGTCCAATATTATAATCCGGCTGATGGCAAATTTTATGGTGTTGACCAGAATGGCAAGACCAGTCCGCTCAGCAATAAGGTTTTTCATAACGTCAATACAGTTACCTGGTCCAATGATGGCAATAAAGCCGTCCTGGAATACCCGGATAGCAGCAAGGTTGTTTATGATTTTGCCAATAAAAAACAAGTTACCCTACCAAAACATTGGGAAGACTTTGATTTCTCAGCCAATAGCGAGCAGCTGGTAATGAAAAGCTTGGGCATGGATCGAGATAGCCGCTATTTAGCCATTACCAATAGCGATGGCAGCGGCGGCAAGATTATCGAATATATCGGTGACAATGACAAGCGCGTCTACCCAAGCTGGTCGCCAAATAACCAGATTGTTGGAATGTATACCGAAGGTGTTGACTATGACCGCCAAACTGTTTATTTCCTCGGGCTTAATAATGAAAACTTTAAATCAACCGTCATTCCCGGACGCGGCTTCCAGCAGCAATGGTCGCCCGATGGTAATCGCCTGCTCTATAGCGTTTATTATAGCGAGAACCAAATGAAACCGATGCTGTGGATCGTTGACGCTTCCGGCAGCCAAATTGGCAATAACCGACAAATGCTCAATGTCCAAACCTGGGCGGAAAAATGCACCTTCGCCAACAGCAACGAACTTTACTGCGCCGTGCCGACTAGCCTTGATTATGGCGCTGGCTTTTTACCTTCACTGTCCGATCAAACGCCTGACCAAATATATCGGATCAACACTCAGTCCGGCACCAAGCAGCTGATAGCTATCCCTCAAGATGACGTGACGATTGACAGTTTGTTTGTCAGTCCTGATGGTAACAATCTCTATTTTACCGATAAGAACAACGGTTCTATTAATAAAATAAAATTACGCTAACGATATGGCTAATAAAACCACTAAAAACCGCTGGCAATTAACTAAAACCATAGATAATCCTTGGATTATCAGCTTGGCCTTAGCCGGGGCTGGTTTAGCTTTATTTATACTGATTAACACAGCCGCTAGTTGGCCAGATATTCTGGCAGCTAGTCTTAATAACCAACCGACTGCTAAATATACGGTGCAGCCAGATTTTCAAGAACTGGCCGCCAATGAGGGCAATTTAACCACCAAAACCGCCATTAGCCCAGCCGCTTTGCGCGGACCAATTATCTCGCCCAACGACCCGAGCCGTGGCGCCGAGCAGGCCGTAGTTGATATTGTTTATTTTAGCGATTTCGCTTGCAGCTTCTGCCGACAGCAAGAAACTATTATCAAACAAGCTCTGGAGCAATACCCTAACCAAGTTAGGGTAATTTGGAAAGACTTGCCAGAGATCAATCCAAGTAGCCAATCGTATCAGGCGGCAAAAGCCGGCCGCTGCGCTTTCCAACAGAATAAATTCTGGCCATTTCACGATCAATTATTATCGTTGAAATCTCTAGAAAATCGCGACTTAGAACAGGCGGCCTCGATGTCCGGCTTGGATGTAGCTGCCTTCCGCCGATGTCTAAACCAAGACCAGACAGCCGAAACCATGGTTAGCAACAACCTAAAAGAGGCTGATGCCCTGGGCGTTAGCGGAACACCCTATACTTACGTTAATCAACGTGATTTCCTCGGTCAAATCAGTTGGGAAGATTTGCAAAATGCCATTGAAGCTGAACTATCTGCTCAACAATAATTAAACAATCCTCCCGCAATTATTATGGCTAAAACTATTTTTGCCTGCAGCAAATGCGGGGCGCAATCACCAAAATGGGCCGGACGCTGCAGCGAATGCGGTGCCTGGGGAACTTTGAGCGAAGAACTACCCACCAATTCCGATAGCCGAGAACAACAAAAGAAGCAAGCTTTAGCTGGTGTTAAGCCTAGTGAATTATTAGACTGGTCCAATCTGCCGCAAGGACCGGCTAAGCGTTATACCACCAATATCAACGAGATTGACCGCGTCCTCGGCGGCGGCCTAGTCCCCGGCTCACTAATTTTATTAAGCGGCGAGCCTGGCTGTGGCAAATCAACCCTAGTGGCTCAAATAGCCCAAGCTCTGGAAAAAGAATTATCCATTATTTATGTTAGCGGTGAAGAATCCGGTCAGCAAATCAAATTGCGCCTAGATCGCTTGGGCTATGAGCCACAAAAAATGGCCTTTGCCAGTGAAACCAATGCTGAAACAATTATCGCCACCACCCTTAAAAATCAGCCGCAATTATTAATTATTGATTCTATCCAAACCGTCTATTCCGACCAAGTCCCCTCCGAACCAGGCAGTATCAACCAAATCAAAGCCTGCACTATTAAGTTATTAGAATTAGCCAAAGAGCAAAATATCGCCGTAATCTTGATTGGCCACCTAACCAAAGACGGCGCGGTAGCCGGGCCAAAAACCTTGGAGCACCTAGTAGATACAGTTATCTATCTGGAGAATGACTCGCGCCACAATTATAGTATTCTGCGCGCCAGTAAAAATCGCTTCGGTTCAACTAATGAAATCGGCCTGCTGGAAATGACGAACCGCGGTTTTCGCCAACTAGAAAAAACCACCAGTCTTTTTATCCAACCGGCTCAAGGAGCGGCCGGATCGGCTATCAGCTGCCTAATGGAAGGTTCTCGACCATTCTTACTGGAGGTTCAAGCGCTAGTCAGCAAAACATTTTTTGGTTATCCGCAACGCAAAGCCGTTGGTTTTGATAGTAATCGCTTGCAAATTCTAACAACGGTGATCAGTAAGCAAAGCAAAATCAATCTATCTAATCAAGATGTTATCGTCAGTGTCGCCGGCGGTTTAAAAATCAACGAAACAGCTCTTGATTTAGCCGTTTGCGCCGCTATTGCTTCCAGTTATGAAGACAAGCCGTTGCCGGCCAAAAGCCTCTTTCTGGGTGAAGTCGGTCTGGCCGGCGAAATCCGACCAGTCGGCCAGCTAGAGCCGCGCCTTAAAGAAGCTCTCAAAATCGGCCTAGCACAAGCCTTCTTACCCAGCCAAGCCAAAATTACCAGCTCTAAAATGGCTATCAATACCGCCAATAACTTGACGACATTTTTTGCTCAACTTTGGAATAAGCCCAGTAAATAGAGCCTCTTTACTCTTATTGCGGCAGCCAGCCGCTAGTCTTATCCGCCTCAGCTAGGCTGGTGATTATTTTTTGACGCCAAGCAGGGTTAGCGAGTATGTCGCTAGCCGTTTCTTTGGCCATGATAATTAATTCTTGATCAAAAATGCTAGCTAGCCGTAAATCAGCAAAGCCGGTTTGTTCTCGTCCATAAAGTTCACCCGGTCCACGCCAAGCTAAATCCAGTTTAGCTAATTCCTGACCGTTGTGGTGCTTGGCCACGGCCGCCAAGCGCTTCTTAGCCAAGTCGCTATTATCGTCACTTAGTAAAAAACAATAAGCCTGCTGACCCCGCCGACCGACTCGGCCGCGATATTGATGTAGTTGAGACAGACCAAAACGCTCAGCACTTTCAATAATCATCACCGTGGCGCCGGGCACATCAATCCCCAGCTCAATAACCGCAGTGGCCACTAGCGCCTGTAAACGGCCAGCGGCAAAATCAGCCATTATCGCTTGCTTATCGGCACCAGACAAACGGCCATGCAGTAAACCAACTTTGTAGCCAGCCAATTCAGTGGCGATTAACTTGTCAAATTCCGTTATCACCGCTTTAGCCGCCAATTTATCCGATTCATCAATCAAGGGACAGACAATAAAAGCCTGTTGGCTGGCATCCAAAAGCTGACGCACAAATTTATACATTGACTGGCGTTGATCAGCCGCTACCACCTTGGTAATAACTGGCAAACGGCCAGCCGGCATTTCCTTGATAACCGATAAACTAAGGTCGCCATAAAGAGTTAGGGCTAGACTACGGGGAATTGGCGTGGCCGTCATGGCTAAAAAATGAGGTACTAGATTGCTACCATTATTTTGAAATAATTTTTTGTTCAACAGCAATTGGCGTTGTTCAACACCAAAGCGTTGCTGCTCATCAACAATTAACAAAGCTAGATTATGAAAACTAATCTTTTCTTGCAGTAAAGCCTGAGTCCCGACAATTAATTGACAGTCACCAGCGGCAATCTGGCTAGCTAATTTGGCTTTACTAAGCTTATCTACCGCCTGCCCTGGTTGGCTGAAAACTTGTTGAGTTCTAGTTAGCAGGCCAACAGAACAATGCTGGCCAATAGCTTGGACCAGGCTTTGAAAGTGTTGGCTAGCTAAAACCTCACTCGGCGCTAATAGAGCTGCCTGGTAACCACTAACGGCCACATTAAGCATGGCTAGCATGGCTACCGCCGTCTTACCGCTACCGACATCACCTTGCAATAGCCGCAGCATCGGCTGTTCTTGGCCTAAATCTTGCAGAATTTGCCAAGCACAGCGGCGCTGGTCATCGGTCAACTGAAAGGGCCAATCGGCCAAGACTTGTTTGGTTAATGATTCTTGAAAATGAATACTAGGCGACTGATGAGTTGACCAGGCCTGACGAGTCAGCTGGCCACGCAGTTGTAATAATAATAACTCATCAAAAGCCAAACGCTGACGAGCTCTATCAATACTAGCTAAACTATCGGGATGATGAATCTTGGCCAGAGCCTTAGTTAGTGGCCACAGACCCCTGCTGCTGACCATTTTAGCTGGTAACCAATCGGCTAAATCAACTAATTTCAGAGCCTGATCAATAATTGAGCGCAATTGTTTAGTGCTAATTCCACTAACCGTCCGATAAACCGGCACTAGCCCACTGGTATGCAGACCACCTTCAGTTTGGCCAACTTTTTCATACTGTGGCGAAGCCATGACCATCCCCAGCAAATCCTGACCGACTTTACCGGCGACTGACAAACGATCGCCCTCGTGGATATTGCGGGTTAAAAACGGCTGATTAAACCAAATCAACCGCAACTGGCCAGTGCCGTCGTTGATAATTGCTTCAGTCAAATACATCCGCCGCCGTGGACTGCGTTTAGTACTAATAATATCTACTGTGCCAACCAAATTAACTGTCGCCCCGATGGCTACCTGATCAATAGTCGTTTGACGACTAAAATTATCGTAACGAAAAGGATAATACTGGACCGCTTGCCCGAGCGTATTAATGCCTAACTTGGCTAGTTTGGCCATCATCGCTGAACCGATGCCCGACAAGCTGCTAATTGGTGAATTTAAGGATAACATAAGGCTATTTTAGCATAAATTAGGCTGAAAATAAAAAACACCGCCCAGTCGGGCGGTGTTTTTTCAGTACTCTCGGTAGGAATCGAACCTACATTGCAAGATCCGCAATCTTGTGTCCTATCCATTGAACGACGAGAGCTTGCCGAAAATCTACAGCTTGAGAATCTTGCCAATCACTTCGTCCAAGGATTCATCAGTGCGCTCTAAATCTTCTTTGAGGTATTTTAACAGGTTTTCGCGAATTGGCAAGGGATTGTTGTCATAGAGCGGAATAATCAGGTCACGGCGCCAGATTGACGGGAAGTCAAAATAAAGAGCCTTCAAATCTTGGGCTGGTTTATACAGAACCGAAAAGCTTTTAAATTCATCATAATCATAGAACTTATCGCCGAGCATAATTCCCTCGGTGCCGATAGTAAAACGCAGTTTGGCCGGTTCTTCGCCTTCGTTAAAAACAATAATAAAGCAAGCGATTAAAACAATGAGGGCGAATAGATAATTGTTGGTTAAAACCGCGATGACTATCAGGGCCAAAGCGATTAGGCTGGCCACCATCCGCCAGCGGCGGTCATGCTGGTAATGCTCGCGCTCGGGAACGGTCCAATGAAAAAGCTCCCGACCGATGATTGTGCGTTGATTGTCCATATTTTATAGGCTTAATTACGGTTGACAAGGCTATCTTTATCGTCTATCATAAGCCTAGACGACAGTGCTATTATAGCATTATCGGCAAATGGCAACAAGCCAAGGAGAGATGCCTGAGTGGTTGAAAGGGGCACCCTGCTAAGGTGTTAGTCGTGAAAGCGGCTCGAGGGTTCGAATCCCTCTCTCTCCGCGCGTTAAGAAAAAGCACACTGCAAAGCAGCTGTGCTTTTTTAGTGCGGAGAGAAGCGAGCCAACTGCTTGGCTCGCGTGAGGGATTCGAAAGCCGGAGCGATATGCGAAACGAAAGTGACGCATCGCGAGGCCGGGTCGGGGCGCTTGCTTTTCGCCGAGTGAAGCAAGAGTGAAAAGCTTAGCGACCGTGACCGAATCCCTCTCTCTCCGCAACATCGTGCTAGCACGAAGTACTTAAAAACAGAGCTTATTTAAGCCCTGTTTTTGTTTTACGGAATGACTGGTGTTTGATAAGATCATTGAATATGGGTATAATAAAATAACCGCGATTAATCCATTAATTGACCTATTTTATGCAATTCAGCGCTAATGACTTTCTGTTGTCTGCTAAACAGAAGAATCAAAACGAACCAGAATTTATTCAGGCCGTAGAAGAAGTTGTCTTGTCTTTGGAGGACTTCTTGAATGAAAACCCAGTTTATGTTAAACACAAAATTCTGGAACGGCTGATTGAGCCGGATCGGACGATTATTTTCAGAGTCCCTTGGATTGATGATGCCGAAGAAATCAGAATCAACCGCGGTTTTAGGGTTCAATTTAATAATGCCATCGGCCCCTATAAAGGCGGCCTGCGTTTTCACCCTTCGGTTAATCTAAGCATTCTAAAGTTTTTAGGCTTTGAACAAATATTTAAAAACAGCCTGACCGGCCTACCTTTGGGCGGCGGCAAAGGCGGCAGCGATTTTGATCCCCATGGCAAATCGGATACCGAAGTAATGCGCTTTGCTCAAAGCTTTATGACTGAGCTTTATCGTCATATCGGTCCCAATATTGATGTGCCGGCTGGCGATATCGGTGTCGGCGCCAGAGAAATTGGCTATTTATATGGCCAATATAAGAGATTGACCAGAGATTTTTCCGGCAGCTTAACTGGTAAAGGCCTAGCCTGGGGTGGTAGCAATATCCGCACCGAAGCCACCGGCTATGGCGTGGCTTATTTTGCTGAAGAGATGTTAAGCGTTATTGGTGACCAGCTAGCTGGCAAGAATATCTTAATTTCCGGTTCGGGCAATGTTGCTCAATACGCGGCCGAGAAGGCTATACAATTGGGCGCCAAAGTCTTAACTTTGTCCGATTCTAACGGAACTATTTATATTAAGGACGGCTTGAACCAAGAACAACTGGATTATGTCAAACAAATTAAGAATGTTGATCACGATCGTATCCAAAAAGTTGCCGACAAATATAATTTAGAATATTTAGCCGACCAAAAGCCTTGGTCAATTATGGCTGACGCTGCCTTCCCCTGCGCTACCCAAAACGAAATAATTGCCGAAGATGCTCAAATGCTGGTCAATAATGGAGTCAAACTGGTAGTTGAGGGCGCCAATATGCCTTCCACGATTGAGGCGGTAGAAATATTTAAACAAAACAAAATTCTCTTCTCCCCTGGCAAAGCCTCTAACGCTGGCGGAGTCGCTGTTTCCGGCTTAGAAATGAGTCAGAACAGCCTAAGACTATCCTGGACCAGACAAGAGGTTGATGAAAAATTAAAGATTATTATGAAGGAAATTCATAGCCAAGCCGTCAAGCATGGAAAAAATGAACACGGTTATATTGATTATGTGGCTGGCGCCAATATTGCCGGCTTCAAGCGAGTGGCCGACAGCATGCTAACCCAAGGGCTAGTCTAGTATCAAAAACCCTGGTTTCCTTTAACTAGGCCAATCACCTGCCCATCACCACTGGTCAAGGTCAAATCACCGCTATCGCTTATGCTATAGCCGAAACCTTTTTGAACCGCCACAAAAAAAACAGACTCAATCTTCATGATATCGCCAGCGCAAGCCATCTCCGTGCTAGTCAATGATCCATTAGCCACCAAGTTATCACCATCCACCAACTTATAGGGCAGGCTGAATTGATTACAAATCCGCCCGGAAATTTGCTGATCAGCAAAACTGATAATCAAATCGTAATCAAGCGCATCAATCATTTCTTGACCATCGGCAAGTGAGACAATTCTCCATGAGTGTCCAGCCAATGGGTTGTCAATTCCAACCAAAGCTGGTTTGGCGACAACTTCGCCGGCAATTTCTTGATTAATAATCGCCTCAACTTGATCGCCACTGATAACCGGTGCTGTTCTTGGCCAGACTAGCAGCCAAGCATTTAGGGCTAAAACAACGATCAATAGGCCGCCGAACAGCCACAATAATTTTTTGTTCATAAGCTAATTTAATTAAAAAGTTACTTCTTAGACTTCTGGCCGATCAAGCGAACCTGTTCGGCTACCTTATCTAAGACGCCTTTTTTTAATGAATAAATCAGCCAGCGCCCTTGCCGCTCCTGGCAGATTAGGCCGGCCTGTAATAAAACCGATAAATGATGAGACAATGATGGAGCAGTAATATCAAAATGCTCGCCTAGTTCGCTGGCGGCTAAGTCCTTGCGGCTTAATAATTTGACAATCTTAAGCCGAGTCGGATCGGTCAAAGCACCAAAAATTTCGTTTAGATACATAAAAATATATTTAGATGGATGTCTAAATTATACCGCTGGCGCCGACGGCCGTCAACTATTGACATAATATGATTAATGTTTCAATATAAGAACAGTTCTTCAAGAAAAGGGAGGAAAAAATGCTTCAAAATGATAGCTGGACCCCGGATGGACCCTATCGTCTTAAGTCCGGCCAACACGCTGGACAAACCTTGGAGCAAATCTTGCTCCATAACATTGTTGATTTTTTAAAGATGAAGTGGGCCTTAGAGCATAACGCCGATAACCCCCTTCATCTCAACGGCTATCATCGCCACCTCCAGTGGCTGATAGCTAAAATTGATCAATTGACCGCTAGTGCTGTTTGCAGCGAATGCGGTCAGCCGGCCACTCTCTTGCCGGCCGTTGGTAGCCACCACCAAGGCTACCACTTCGTCCCCCGACCACTGTGCCCGACCTGCCATGACAAGCCACAATGGCGGCAGGCAACCACAGTTAGACTGTCTCCTTGGGCACTGGAAAATTTCCGCACCAAGGTTGACAAGAGGAGAGCTTGGGAGGCCATTAAGGCTACCTTAGGCATGAAGAAAGTCAAAACCGGTCAACAGCTCTTTGAGCTGCTGGCCAACATAAACAATAATCGCCCTGCTTAGCGGGGCTTTTCTATCTAGCAACTATTGCCAGCCGGGGTTAATTTTGTTAGTCTTAAAATAAATTGGAGAGGTGCCAGAGCGGTTTAATGGAACAGTCTTGAAAACTGTCGTCCGTGAAAGCGGACCGCGAGTTCGAATCTCGCCCTCTCCGCCAAATATATGGAAGAGCTTGAATTAACCTACTTAGCTAAAAATATCCCAGATGGTGTTTGGTCATCGCCAGCCAGAGAGCTGCTGGATATTTATATTCCAGCTCAAGCCGATCACCCTGTCTTGCGCATCCGAAAATCCGGCCATAAATATGAAATGACTAAAAAAGAACCCATTGAGGATGGTGATGCCTCTCGACAGCTAGAAACCACTATCCCGCTAACCGAAACTGAATTTAGTGAATTAAATACCATTGCTGGAAAACGGGTGCAAAAAACCCGCTATTACTACAAAGAAGGATCAACGAACTATGAAATTGATGTCTTCAAAGGTGGCCTCTTGGGGCTAGTTCTAGTCGATGTAGAATTCTCTTCAATAGCTGAAAAAGCGGCATTTCAAATGCCCTCTTGGTGCTTAGCCGAGGTAACTCAAGAAAGTTTTATGGCTGGTGGCAAAATCTGCGGAAAGAGTTATAATGATATCGCCGGCCAACTTGCTCGCTTTGGCTATCAACAAATTATTAATAACAACACCTCAACGACTTGCTATGAATAAAATTGACTGGCCCAAACTACTTGGCTCTCTAGCTATAACCTTTGGAGCTAGCTGGCTTGGCTCTAGCCTAACTAGACCCAGTATTCAGGGTTGGTATGCCAATATTAACAGAACCGGCTTAACGCCACCTGATTGGCTTTTTGCGCCAGTTTGGACAACCTTGTTCTTCTTAATGGCCGTCGCCCTGTATATCATCTGGTCAGGCCGCAATAAAAAAAAGACCAGAAAAAAAGCGGTCCAATTATACTTTGGCCAATTGGCCGCCAATGTCGCCTGGTCAGGAATTTTTTTCGGCCTGCACAGTATCGGACTGGCTTTTATTGAAATAATTTTTCTCCTAATTCTAATCACCTACTGTCTCTTAGCTTTTAGCCGTATCAATCGGGCCGCCGGCTGGCTGATGTTTCCCTATTTTCTGTGGGTTTGCTTCGCTACTGTTCTCAACCTATCTTTGTGGTTAGTTAACTAGTCACCGAATAGATAAAATAAAAAACACCCGACTAGGGTGTTTTTTATTTGCTCTTAATTGGCTTATCTCAACAATCGGCCGACATCTTGAAAAGTTATTAAAACAATCAGGCTTAATAACAAAATAAAGCCAATATTATGAACAAGGGCTTCAATTTGCGCCTTAGTCCGGTGACCGGTAATCTTCTCTATAGCAATAAACAACAATCGCCCGCCGTCCAAGGCTGGTAGAGGTAAGATGTTAATAAAGGCTAAATTAAGAGATAGCAGGGCCACAAATTGCAAAAGATAGATGAACCCGAGGCTACTAATCTGGCCAGTTAAAACAGCAATGCCAACCGGACCGGCCACCTGGTCGGCCATGTTGTGGCCATGAAATAGTCCGCTTAATAGCTGCCAAAAACCGCTAGCAATATCCTTGAGGCTCAGGGCTGTCAGCCGCAACCCCTCCCAAATGGCTCGTGGCCAAGAATAACTGACCAAACCGCTTTCAGCCAGAGCTGCGCCGATAGTGTATTGAGAGTTGCCGCCATCTATGATTTGCGGTTTAATTTGGATATCTAACACCGCCTCCTGCCGTTTAATCTGGTAATTAAGCGACTGACCGGCTGATTCTTGGTTCAATTGGCGCAATTGACTGATACTGCCGATAGCCTGTTGATTAATGCTAGTAATCAAATCACCGGCTTGCAAGCCAGCCTGATTGGCTGGCGAATCGGGCACAACTTCAATAATCGCGATCTGCTGATTAACTACCCGCGCTTGGGAACTTAAATTGTCAGTCGCTTGTGGCCAACCAATGCTAAGACCGACGATAAAAATTATAGCAGCCAAAACTATATTCATTATTACTCCGGCAATAACCACTAAAATTCGCTGTCCGGCATTTTTATTATTAAAACTCTGCGAATCGCCAGGCCGATCAATGCCGTCTTCGCCGCGTAATTTAACAAACCCTCCCAGGGGTATCCAGTTGAGAGAGAAAATAGTGTGCTGATGTTTAGCTGGACGCCAACCAACGATTCGCCAATGGCCACGGCCATTTTTGAACCAGCCGATTAGCCGCGGCGGAAAACCTAGCCCAAATTCCTCAACCCCAATACCATTCCAGCGCGCCGCTAAAAAATGGCCCAGCTCATGAACAACAACCAAAACGCTTAATACTGCCAAAAAGATAATCACTGTCATACTAGATGGTCATGATCTCTGACTCTTTCTTGTCGCGCAGAGCTTTTAGCTCTTCGTTCTTCTTGCCCAAGAAATCGTCTAATTCCTTGGCAAAGCGAAACTTATCATCTTCGCTGATTTCTTTGGCGCTAAAAGCCGCCTCAATCTTACCTTTAACCTCTTCACGCACCTGTCGCAAAACAATCCGTGATTCTTCCAGTTTTTCGTTTAGACGCTTAACTAATTCCCGACGATTTTCTTCATTAAGCGCCGGTATGGTCAACCGCAACTTATCTCCTTCATTGACTATTCCCATGCCCAAATCGGCAGCGATTAGGCTCTTTTCAATATCTTTTAAAACAGAGCGATCCCACGGGGTCACCACCAAACACCGCGCGTCTTGAACGCTAATATTGGCCATAGCATTAATCGGTGAAAAGCTACCATAAGCCTCTATTGAAACATTGTCCAACAAACTAGGGTGGGCTCGTCCGGTGCGCAGGCTGGCAATATCTTTAATAAAAAAATCAATCGCTTTCTGAAAATCAGCTGACTGGTTGTCAATAAATTGGTTCATAAAATACTTTAACAATATTATTTAAGACTTATTTAACTAATCCGTTGGTCTGGGCAATCTGATCATCTTCTAGGCGGCTAGTCTTGGCCGGACCAGTGACTTCTAAATTGCCCTGAGTGGCATTATCAATGGCCGTGGCCGTTGAGCCAGGCAATAGAATTATAATTTGATTCTGTTGATCGGCTCGCGGCGTGATGCCAATGCTAAATTGTCCGATCGCCGCTTCATCATCAACTGGCAAACGATCTAGACGCCAAATAACTTGATGTTTATCTTGATCATAGCGTATCTGACCAGTGGGAACATTATCTTTACCAGCCCAAGTCACATAGTCCGGCAAATCAGCGATAATAGAAATATCGCGCAAATCATGGATAGTATTCTTCAGCTGCCAATAAACTTTTAAATTAGTTGTTTCGCCAACCACTAGCGGCAGCGGCCCTGACCCAACAGCGATATTGTCTTCATTAAAATACATCACCGCTTCTTGAAAACTAAAATCGCTATTTAACTGATTGATGATGGTATTGCTTTTCTGGTTATCGCTCGGCTTGGACAAGTCATTTTCGCCGGTCTGATAATAAATATAGCTGGTGATCTGACCGCTATCGGCCTTGTTGCCATTGTCCCAATCTTTAAGCTTGATCGAAAAATTAATAGACCCGCTGGCGCCTGGCTTTAATAACGCCAATTCCGGCAACTCTTTTTTGCTCCAAATAATTGTCTGCCCACTGACTTGCCCCTGTTCTTTGTCTTTTAATGACGACCAATCTAACCAATTACCCTGTAAAGAAGCAACCAGGCGGACATCTTTAAGAGCGCTATCGCCCTGATTAGCATAACTTAGTTGGTAATTGAGCACCTGGCCGGCGGTTACTCCGCCGTCAGCGTTGCTATCATTAATTTTTAACAATAAATTCAATTTGCTATTAATTAATTGAAAATCAAAATCACGGCTATCAATTAGGTAATGGCGATCATTAACGGCCGTCTCCAGCCTTAATGACAGGATCTGTAATCCACTGGCTTCGCTCTTGGGAATGATAATTAATTTTAGATTATTCGGTTCAGCGCTTGGCGCCGTCAAGGACCAAGATTGATCGGTCTGCGGCTCAATAATCTGGCCATCGTTATCAACCAACTTGATATCAGCCCAATCAACATTGCTGATTAGCAGTTGTAAATTATCGGTTTGGTCACCGGAATTAGCCTGATAGGCGATGGTCACCTCATTGTCACGACCAATAGCCAACGTATCTGGCGCTGATAAGCCGACAGCCACCCCGGCATTACTGAGAATAACATTATGTTCTTTGTTGATGGCAAAAGTACTACTAAGATTGACCGGCCGGAAGCTGGCCTGGATATCTAGTTGATTATTCTCGCCGATCTTATTAATTAACCGACCGCGAACGACTATCTTCCCCTCGGTCTTAGCCGGCAAATCACCAATCTGCCAAACATTATCAGCTCGACTCGGCTGTGGCTCGGCTTGGACTAAAATAAAACTGCTTGGCCATTGCGCTTGAATCTCTAGCTCTGCTAAGGCCACCGATCCATTATTGCGATAGTTGATGGTGTAGGCAAATTCTTGGCCAGCGGTTAAATTCTTGTCAGTTTCAATATTAATAGTCAACAGGTCGGCCTTGGCTCGATAACCAGTATAATAATTATAACCCAGCCAGCCAACTAATACTAAAACTAGGCTATAAACTATAAACAACAAAACTTTGACCCACCAACGACGGCGACGGACCGCAAAACGGCTAACATCAACTGTCTGCCCTTGATCGTTTTGATAAATTTCTAACAGACTATCATCAACTTCCTGATCCTTAGCTTCAGCTCGGCCAACAGAACGATTAGCTTTCTTGTTAATTGGCTGACCGACTTTAATCATTTGTTCAAAATAATCTATCGCCGGTTTTTTTACCATTCTTTTCATAGGCGCTTAATTATTAATTTGCAATAATAAGCCAGCCGTCTGCCGATCAACCAGCTGACTCGACTGCCATTGGTCGGGGTCAATCGCTGACGGCGATGACCATAACAACTTCCAAGATAATGGCCAGTGCCAGGTAACTTTCCAAGTTGCCGGCGACTGTCCAGCCTGATTTTCAATCATTAACCGATAACGCCCGAAACGGCCCAACCCCAAGAATGATCTGACTTTAGCCAACCAGCCAGATTGGTTGTCGTCTAATAAATTATATGGCAGTTTATAACGAAAATGCAGTCTGGCTGTTTGGCCAGGATCAACCATTGACCAATTGGCAAAGACCGTCCGATTCAATTCCTGATAACTCCAAGTGCCACTGCCTGAATCAATAACGGCCGTCCCTTCACCGTTCTTGATAGCTGGCAAATCTTCAGCTGTTGGATCAACTGTCTGAAAAAACTGATTATCCGGCTGGCTAAAGCCATCAGCCTTTAATAGCTGACTGCCCAATGGCACATAAAGACGCAACCAATCAACATTACGAACACCATAGAGGCCTTCACGCTTCTCGCCGGTATGCTCACGGATAATAGTGACATCATTAATAATGCTGCCGTCGGCCTGAATCTCCACTTGTTGTTCAATTGTCTGCCTAATACGCAAATCAGTCTTGCCGCCAGCAATGTTGGTATTGACGACCTGTAGATAATCTTGCCCTGTCTCCAACTGTTCAATCTGTCCCGACCAGCCGGTTTGTTGCCATTTAGATTGTATTTCAGGGTTATTAGAATAAAACAGAATATGCCGAGCGCTGACTCGTTGAGATAATAGCTTTACTAATTCAAACGCTTGGTGTTGATCGGTTAAGACAGCCGGTAATTTTTCCAAAATAGCGGCCGTCAAATCACCAATTATTTTCTTTGGTTGCTGCTGCCCACTAACTTTGCTTTCAACATTATCTTGAACAGTTAAGCGAAAATTATCGGCTGTGATAATTAGTCCGTGGCTGGCCGATAAATCAATCGGCCCAGTAAGCCGCAATAAATCTTCAGCGATATCTGGGGTTATAGCAATAACTCCATCAACTGTCGGCCCGTTGCTCTCCTGCAAAAACCAGGCCAGCTGGCGAGCCGATGTCGGCCAATCCGGCCACCAATTGGCATCCCAAAACTTCCAGTAAACATCAACTAGCCTTAGTGGGCTGGGCGGATTGACAAAGCGCCGCAGATTGCCATTAGTGTCATAACTGCCCCCCTTGGGTATTTCTAGATTCTTAATCCGGCCTCGGCTAATGTCCAATAAGGCATAGCTGCCAACAAAGCCGCCGCTAGCCCTAGCTTCGGCATTATTTTGAAAAATCAGCAAATAACGGCGGTCCATCTTATCGCCTAGCAAGTCCAGGCTAGCACCCGACCAATAATTCAACTGGCTAAGCGAATCGCTGAGTAATTTAAGCTTGTCTTGCCAACCGACCAACTGATCACGATAACCTTGCGGCAGTGAAGCTGGATTGATTTTATCAACAATCTGATTTAGGGCCAGACTGCGATCCAGAGCCTGCTCGCTATCAGTCTTTAGCTGGCGAGCTAACAATAGAGAATCCCCGGCGGCTAGATTGGTGGTGATATTTTTAGCCAATATAGTCAAATCATTACCCAGTTGCCCGGACAAATCACCAGCCTGAGTAATTAATGGAGCACTGGCCGCTAAGCGCGCCTGGCTGGTCGGCACCACTAAGGCTAATTGCCACAACCACGACTGAACGCCGCGCAAATCTTGCTGAGCTTGCCAAAAACTGTCTGAAGCCTGGTTAAACTTTTGGCTAGCTGATAAAAAATCGCGATTAGCCAATAGTTGTCCAGCTGACTTTAAATCAGTCAGCCCAACGTTGGAAGCATTGACAATCCGCGCTTTCATTCCGCGTAAATCTTGTAAATAAACGATTAGCTTGAATGGCAAAATTAGTAATAAGAAAACGACTATTAAGCTTAATATCGGCCGCAATGTCTGCGGACGACCAAAATGCCAAATCCGGCGGCGTTTTTGGGGCCAAGCCAATTTAGGGAACTTCAACTTCCAAACCAAGCGGCGTCGCGGCCACTTTGGCCAATGCCAATCAAGCCTTATTTTTAGCCGCGGCCGAAACGACCGTTGGCGCTTGATAGCCGGCGCGGTTGGATGAACTATCTGTTGACGCAAATCCAACAAAAAATCTGACGGCTCTGGTCCATGCTGCTTATAAATAATGTTGGAAAAAGATTTTTTACCCATGCTTGATATTATTTTAACCTCTTAATAATTGACGATAAATCGCCAATGTCTGCTCGGCGCAGGTCTCCCAACTGTATAACTTAATCTGCTCAAATCCCTGCTGAACAATCTGCTGACGCTGACTAGGATTATTTAACAACTGGTCAATGGCCATTATGGCTGAATCAATTTGATTGTCAGTAAAATAAACCGCCGCTTGGCCAAGAATCTCCGGCAAGCAAGAGCTGTTGCTAGAGACGACTGGACAACCATAGCTCATCGCCTCCAGCGCCGGCAAGCCAAATCCTTCGTAGCGTGACGGAAAAATATATAGCGCCGCCGAACGATAAAGAACAGCCAGTTGCTCATCTGGAACAAAACCCGGTAAAATAACCGGCGCATTAGTCTGACTATTCCACAAATTAGCGACCAGCTTAGCTAAGCGTTGATAAAAATAATCATGACCGCCGACTAAGACTAAGCTAAAGTCCTGGTGAGTGACCGACCAGATTTTGAATAACCGAATCAGCCACTCTAAATTCTTGTGCGGATAAGCATTGCCGACATAAAGCAGATACGGCTGCTTGATATTATAGCTCAAAAGTACCTGTTTGTCAGCCAAGTTTTTATCCGCCCGCCGATTAGAAAAATCAGCGACGCCATTATAAGTAACAACAATTTTCGCCGCCGGAACAGCCAGCTGTTCAATAATGTCACGCTTAGTAAATTCAGACACCGTCAGAACAACCTCGGCCTGCTTAACCGCCCGAATAATTACCAAACGGTAGGCTAAATTTTTTATCCAATATAATATCGGCGACAATGTGCTGGCTCGCCGGCTAGGAAATTTGGTTAAGATTAAATCATGGATCGTAATAACTAAACGGCAAGAGCAAATTAGCGGCGCATTAAAATGCGGCACATGGAGTAAATCAAGCTGATGGCGGCGAATTAACCTTGGCCAAGCCAACTGTTCAGCCAAGGTATACCAGCGCTCAGCCATAACAACCTTTTCAACATTCTTTTGATTTATCTGGCAATCACCGACGCTTTGCGGGCTTAAAAAGATAATATATTGATTTTCTTGATCAAGGTTAACGACTCGATCAGTGATTTCTTGGATATAGCGTCCCAGCCCTTTGCCGGATGGACCGTAGAGCCGAGCATCAATGCCAATGCGCTGACCAGATCGTTGTTGAGCCATACTATTTTTTCAACTGATTAGCTGGCTGATTAATTCCGACTAGCCGGTAAAGAGCAAACTTATCATATTGACCCAGCTCCCGAAGAACATAGCCATACTTAAATAGTTGGCGGCTGTTCAAATACTCCAACGCCTCTGGCTGAAAACGAAAATTAAAATAATAAACCGGCCGAGTAGCCATCAATTGGGCATAATACTGATTAATGACCTCGTTATCAAACAAGCCAACGATGACTTGGCGCTCTGGAAAAAAGAGCTTGTCATGATAACGAGTTATAATAATGCTATTGCTTTCGGTTTTAGACACTATCTCCGACCATAGGCGGTAATCAGCAATCTGCCGATAGCCGCTATAAATCAAGCCTTCTTCTGAACCAACAGCCGTAAATTTAATTGAATAAAAACAAATCGCCAACACGGATAAAACAATCACTGTCCTAGCAATCTGCCGGCGGAACAAAAAACGAATCAGACGGCGCAAACCATCAGCCGCCCAAGGCAAAGCGCCCAAATAAATCGGTAACCAATAGCGGGTGTAGGAATTGCCAATGGTAAAACTATTGGGATCGGGATTGTCATTAAATTTCCAACTACCGTAATAAATAACTAGGAAAACTGAAACAGCTAACCAATTTAAGAGATACAGCCATTTTTCCTTGGACCATTGACGGCGGCTAAAAATAAACAGCACAATTCCAATGGCGGCCAACGGTAATAACCACGGAAACATATCAACAACATAATGACGAAAAACAATCCATGATTGTTGCGGCCAAAAGCCAAAATGAAAAACCGTTGCCTTTAATAGTTTTAGTTTGGCTACTAAGATTGAACCATTAAATAAATTATGCCAATTCAACAGCGATAAACCGGTTTGGCTCAGCGTATTAACTGACTGTTCCATGGCTGGATAACCGCCGCCATACCAGCGCCCATTTAAAGATAAATTCCAAAAAATTGCCGGCAACATCGCCAGCCAAGTCCAAGACCCCCACCATAACCAACGATACCAACCGATTTCTTTAAAATAAAAAATAATCAACATTAATATAACCGGAGCCAACCATAACAACTCCGAAGTTCTAGTGGCTAAAGACCAACCGATGCATAATCCAGAGCCAGCCAACCAGATTAAAGCCGGCCAGCGTCGGCATAAGCGGCGACGAGCTTGACGCATTGTTTCTAGGGCTCGCAAACCGCAATACAGGCCGCCCAAACCGGCAGTAATAAACAGAATATTGTGGAACATGCTCCTAGAGCTGTAATACAGGTAAACTGGAAAGGCCGCTGCTAATGTCGTGGCCACGGTAGCGGTTGAAGAATTAAACAGCCGCCTAGTCAGCCCAAAAAACAACCATAATCCCAATACTCCGAAAACTGGTGTCAAGTATGGCAAAATACCGATTGAAATAATTCTCGCCAAAAATCCATACAATAATGGCAGGCCCAGAAAACTCATTGGCGTCATAATTCCATAGGGCGCCTTGAAGCTTCTGGGGCGCACAATCTCCGCCGCTGGCAAATCCAATTGATTGTCCGTGGTTAGGCGCCGATGCTCAGCATAAAGCTTGCTAACATAATAATTGGCCGTCTCGTCCGGCGATGACCATTTGACAAAATCAGGGCGCTGGATACAATATTGATAAGCGCTAGTGGCAGCAAAAAAAAGACTGCCGACAATAATCAGATAGGCTCCAGTAAAAATCATTAAATTATTGATCTTTGGCAGACGGAACATGAAATTATTAAGAAATTTTAAATGGCCCGATGACGCTTTGCTGATTACCAGCCTAATCAGTCTATTCGGAGCGCTGATTTATTGGCTATATCAGTTAAACTGGCTCGGCCAAATAACTGTCTGGTCTTTAACCGGAATAACCTATTATATTATATACCGAAAACGGCGGCAAAGCAAAGAAGAAGCCTTGGTTGATAATCGAATAAATTGGGCCAGCTGGCCACTGCTGGCCATCATGATCGGACTCTTATTTTATTTGTCCAAACAGCAGAGTCTAAATGCCCTGCAATCGCCTTGGACCGAAATTGGGTGGCCCTTTTGGCTAGCTTATTGGTTGTTGGCCGCGGTCGGCTTGTGGCTAATTAAATCCGGCCGCCGAATCTCTCTGGCCACCATTACTGTTTGGTGGCTTCTAACCTATAGCCTAGCCAGTCTAATTTATTTTTCAGCCTTTGGCTTTGATCCATTTGTTCATCAAGCCACTGAAAAAACGATTATCGCCCAGGGTCAAATCACGCCAAAAACCCCATATTATCTTGGGCAATATGCCTTAGTAGCCAGCCTTCATCGTTTAACCAGACTACCAATTGGCCAAGTGGAGCGATTCTTATTGAGCGGATTAATAGCCATTTTTATCCCCTGGTTAATTAACGTCTGGTTTAAAAGCCGTCAATTTAACCCGTCGGTCGGACGATTGGCGCTTTGGCTTTGGCCGATAATTAGCTGGCCAATCTTTATTGTCACCACGCCGCAGAATTGCGCTTACTTTTTTTTAATCATCACCGTTCTAAGCGCCACGATGAGCAAGGTCAATCAACCGTTGCTCTGGTCATCAGCCTTAGCCAGTTTAGCTTGCCAGCCGCTGGCTGGCTGGCTGGCTCTAACAACAGCCGCCCTAGCTAGTTTAAAAAACTTCTCCGGCACTAAGGCCACCATCAGCCGCTGGCTGGCTGGCAGCCTAACGGCTATCGCCCTACCGCTATCACTCTGGTATGCCAGCTGGCAACAAACCGCTAACTGGCGGCTGGCTTGGCCGCCGATCAAAGAATTGCTCGGCTGGTTAACTACAGTTTTTAGTTACCGACATCTCTGGCCCAATCAAGAGAGCTGGTGGCTAAATCTGGTTTATAGCTATCAAGCCTGGCAGCCGCTACTCTTAGTTTTACTAATCATCGCTGGCTGGCTGGCTTGGCGGCGACAACCAACCAACGGCGTCTGGACCAAAATTATTCGACCGCTCAACCAAGCTCTGCTGATTGGCACAATTTTGACTAGTCTAGTTTCTTTTGATTTTGTCATTGATTATGAGCGCTACAATTATCTACAACGATTCTTATGGCTAGCCCTAATTATTAATCTGCCGGCTATCCTACTATCTGGATGGCAATGGCTGAATCGCTGGCTTAACTCTAAAGATTGCTGGTTAAACTGGCCGATTATAATCGGCCTGGCGACTGCTATGACTTTCAGCCTTTATCTGACCTATCCCCGAGTGGACAATTATTCCAACGCCAAAGGACTATCGGTTAGCGCCGCCGATCTATTAACTGTTCGCTGGATAGAAAATAACGCCCCAGGCGATTACATTGTCCTAGCCAATCAACAAGTCGGAGCTGCCGCGCTGGGCGAATATGGCTTTTACCCAGGCCGCCATAGTCGCTATTTGGCTAATAATCTATTTTACTATCCAATACCGACATCCGGACAATTGTATAGTTACTATTTAAAAATGGTTGATGATTATCCTCTGCGTTCCACTATCCAAGAGGCCGCCGAATTAGCCGGCGTCAAACAAGCCTACCTGGTTTTAAATAATTACTGGTATGGCTTTGAAAAAATAGCTCAAGAGGCTGCGGTTGAGGCTGATACTAGACACAGCTTGGCCAACGGACAAACAATTGTCTTTAGTTATAAATTCTCCGAATAATTATCAAAAACGTTTAGATATTAATCTAAGTTTTTTGTGGATGCTATTACTTTCTGCAAGTAATCATTGCTATCAATCGTATCCAAATTATTGGCTGGCCAAGATTTTATTTTAGCTGCCGTAGTTGACAGCTTCCGCCAAACATCTAATAAGCTATTCAAATCACCAGCCCGGAATGCTAGATAACCCAGGCTCTCGGCTAGCTCACCACCACCACCATGACTGCTGGCAATAGCCAGACAACCGGCGGCGGCCGCTTCCAATAAAACCGTCGGCCAATTTTCATAACAAAAAGATGGCGCCAACAAGACATCGGCTGAAGCTAATTGTTCTGCTACTTGGCTGCTGGTCAAATGGCCCAATAGAATTAATCGCCGATCCTGGCTAGCTAATGACTGCAAATGACCGCTCAGCGGACCATCACCAGCGACCACTAGGTCAACCTCATTAAGTCCAAGCGCTACCAGTTGGCGATTGAAATCAGCCCATTGATCGGCTAGCCACAATATCCCTTTGGCCTCTGACAATTGACCGACAAAAATCGCTCGTCTTAACTTATCCGGTAAACGATACTCAGCCGGTAAATGGACATTCATCGGATTAGACAGCCGCCGCCAACGAGCCTTAGCTAACCAACCGGCTTGACGGTAGCAGTCCACTAACCAATTAGACGGACTAATCAGCAGCTGCGCTGAAGCAAACCAGAAAGCGGTGATAGTTTGATAGATTTTAGCTGACCATGATTTGAGCCTTTGCTCTTGCCCGGTTACCAGCAAGCCGCTCGGCAATAAATATTGGACATCGTGAAAGACCTGCGCGCTGGCAATCCCTAGCCGCTGGCAACAAAAATGCAAGCTAAAACCAAGCCCAGTCAAATTATTGGCTACCACTAAATCAGGCTGGAAGCTACGCAAGATTTTTAGCCATTTAGTAAGATAGCGGGTTCCCAACCAATCCGGCAGATGCCACAATAATTTGCGCCAAAAAGAATAGCTCTCTAAATCATAATAACGACTAGGCCAATAGTTTACCTGATACCCCCTGGGTGTATATTCATGACTATCCGTCCGACTCTTCACCGGTCGCAAAGCCACAACTACAACTTGATGGCCCGCGGCTGACCAATCTTCAGCCAAGCGCCGCACAATCGCTTCGGCACCACCACGCTGATGAGGATAAAAAGTATTGTTGGCTAAAATAATTCTCATAAGGTAATCAGCCGTTGATAGATATCATTGAGTTCACTGGAGCGGCCCAGAGAAAATCTCTGCTCAGCTCGCTGACGACTGGCAATGGCCATAGCTCGAAGCCGTGACTGATCGCTGATAAGGCCCTTAATCTTCTCGGCCAAATCCATACAATCCGCCGGCTCAATCAATTCGCCGTTAACACCCGGAGCAATTACCCGTCTGACTCCAGGTAAATTGGCCGCCAAACAAGGCAAACCACTGGCCATCGCTTCTAATAAGACAATACCGAAAGCTTCACAACGGTTGATTGATGGCAAGACAAACAAATCGGCAAGATTGTACATCAGCGGCAACTGCTGTGAGCTGACCGCGCCAGCAAAACGGATCCGATCAGTCAGCCCCAATCTTTTAGCCAGAGCTTGATAGCTTTTCTGTAAATCACCGTCACCGACGATAACGGCTTGAAAATCTAATTTTGCATTAGCCTGCCTTAAGCTAGCCAGAGAATTTATAAGAACATCTACTCCTTTAAAATAATGGGCTCTATCCAGACCGCCGACCATTAAAATAGTTGGACGCCGGTTATCCAGGCCAAGCTCATCCGATAATTGTTGATCTTTGAGTCGTGGCTGAAAACGCTCGGTATCCACCCGAAAAGGAACTTCAAACAACTTAGCGGCCAAATCTAACTTCAATTGACCGGCGGCTGACGACTGCCAATAATCTAGTGAAGCACAAGTAACCGCCTCAGACTGCTTTAAAAGCCGAGCTAAAAATAATTTTTGAAAAATCTTAAATAACCAGCCGCGCCAGCCGCCAGCTTGCGGATCCATGTGATAATGAATAACTAATTTGGTTTGAGGATATTTCTGTTTTAACCACCAAACAAGGCCATCGGTGCCATAAAACGGATAATGCAGGTGGACGATATCGGCTGAACGCCAAATTTTACCCAAACCCTTCAAGACAGCAGCATTGCCAAAGCTAAACCAGCTGGCCAGTCGCACCACCTGATAGCCAATCAATTGTTGATTAGCCTCATTTTGAGGCTGACCATAATCAGGACAAACAACTGCTACCTGATGAGGCTGATGGTCAGCAACTAATTCATCCACCATCTGTTGGACGCTGCCGCCCATACCACCCCGATAAGGCGGAAAAGTGCAGACCAGGTGGACAATTTTCATAATTAATTATTACCCCCTATCGGCATTGTTAGTCTCCTTAGATTGCGGCTGCTGGCGAGCGATTAAGCTGGCAATCTTGGTCAGCTGACGATCCATTTTCTCTAAACGTAAACGTAAGCGGAAAATAAAATATAAACAGACAGCCAGGCCAATATATAATAAAACCTCAATGCCATTGCCGGAAAATCCTAAGCTGGCCACCAAGCGATCAATTTGATTAAGCAAAATAATGGCGGTCGCTGATGCCAGCCAAAAAATAAGCCAAAAGAAAAACTCTGTCCAAGCCATTTTGCGCTGGCGCTGCTGCCAGAGCAATTTAGCTAAGAAAAAGGCAATCACCGCCAAGGCTAATATTCTTTGCAACATATAGTTATACTATTTATTTAAGAAAGCGCCCTAAAAATAAGTCCCCGATAATTCGCCAACCGCCGGACATCTGTTGACCAAAATGACTATAATGAACAGTCACCCCAACCTCCTGATATTTGATGCCGGTCAGGCGGGTTAGCCATAGAATCTCTGAGCAGTGGGCCATCTTGTCTTGCTGCCAATTAATCCGTTTGGCAGCATCAGCTGAAAGAGCCCGAAAACCATTCTGTGGATCATTAAATCTAACGCCAAGAAAAAATAAGTTAAATAGCCGAGCTAACGGCAACAAGACTCTTTTTTTGAGCGGCGGCAGATTATGCTCCTTACCCAAAAATCGCGAACCAAAAACGGCCTCAGCCAAACCGTCAATAATTGGAGCAGTCATTTCGGCTATTTCAGAAGCGACAAATTGGCCGTCAGCATCAAAGTGAACAATAATATCAGCCCCCCTATCTAAAGCATACTGCGTTCCAGTTCTTAATGCCGCCCCCTGACCGCGATTAATCGGATGCAACAATACTGTGGCCCCGGCAGCCACCGCCAAATCAACTGTGTCATCGCTGGAGCCATCGTCAACAACAACAACCTCGTTTACCTGAGACCTAACAGCAGTCACCACTTGACTGATAGTCTTGGCTTCATTCCAGGCCGGTATAACGCAAATTACTTTCATAATTACCAATCAGTTGGCAAGCGCTTGATGGCCTTGCTGGAACGCAAGTCTTCAATCGTTTTATCTAATCCGTGATCCAGGCTAGCCACTGGCATCCACCCAAGCTGTTCACGAGCCAGACGAGTATCCGGCAAATTGAGTTGACTCATGAATAACAGGCTGTCATTATAGCTAATCTTGGATTGACTGCCGGTTTTTTCAATAATCTTCTTGGCCACTTCAGTAATGTTGATATCGGCTTCCGAGCCGATATTGACCGGTCCCGATAAATCGCTCTGCATTAGCTTGACAGCGCCATCAATCGCATCAGACACATAGCACAAAGAAGAAGAAAACTTCTCATCACCGGTAATCACTAAGTCTTTATTGTCTAGGGCGTTAATAATAAAGTCTGGTATCATGTGCCCCTGATTGATCGGCAAGCGTGGACCATAAATTCGGAATAAACGGATAATCTTGGCGTTAATACCATGAAACTGCCGATAAGTATTAACAATTGTTTCAGCAAACCGCTTGCCCTCATCATAACAAGCTCGATCAGACAACTGATCAACAATACCCAGCTCATTCTCGGATACCTTAGAACCATTATGCTGTTCGCGACTGCCATAGACCACTGATGAAGAAAAATGCAGCAACTTGGCCTGATATTGACGAGCCATCTCTAAAACCTGAAAGACAGCCGTTGAGTTGGCTAGTAAGTTAGCCAAGCGATTAGCCATAAAGTCAACCGGCGACATCGGACAGGCTAGATTATAAATCTCTTGAATGCCCTGAAATTTAATCTTAAATCGTTCCAATTCTGGGATAGCCAGTAAGTCTAGTGGCTCAGTCATGTCATGGCGAATAAATATAAAGTCAGGATTAGCCAAGAGGTGATCAATGTTCCGCTCGTTGCCGCTGGAAAAATTATCAACACAAATAACTTTATTGGCTTTGATCAGCTCATCGCATAAATGGGAACCAATAAAGCCGGCGCCGCCGGTCACTAGGACATTCTTCTTGTCAAAAATCTTTTGGACTAACATAAATTTATTTAGTTAAAATATTGCTTATTCAAATTAAGCGCGGCAGCATTAACTCCGCCCTCATAGGCTTGACTATAGACATACCATGATTGCCGCAGATCACCAAGAGCATTAAAAATCCGCACCTGCGGACCGCCGCCTGGTCCGGCCGAGGCCACAATCTCGGGCAAACCATTATTGTCAATGTCGCTTAAGGCGACACTAAAACCTTGACGAAAATTATCATTAAAAGCCGAAAAGCTGGATAATAATCGACCCTTGGCGCTAAAAATGCGAACTTGCGGCTGACGGCCAGCTCCAGGCGAAACAATAATTTCATCCTGGCTAGCTTTAGCCCCATAATTCAAATTACCGGCCGCCACTTGGATGCCGCCCCGAAAACTACTTTCGTAGGCCATAAACTCACCTTTCAACTGTCCGGAACCATTGAATATCCGCACATGGGGACCGCCGCCTGGTCCGGCACCGGTAATAATCTCATCAATATTGTCACCATCAATATCGCCAACAGACAGGCTGACACCGCCGGCAAAATTTTGATTGTAAGGTCTAAACTTGGTTTTTAGAATACCTTGAGCAGTAAAAACTTTAACTTCATTCTTGGCGCCACCGCCGGTAGCTACGATTATCTCGCCAGCCTTATCGGCATCAATATTGCCAACCGCCACCCTAAGACCGGCGGTAAAATCTTTGCGCCAAGCGATGAACTGACCGACTAGCTTACCCTTATAATTAAAAACTTTAACTGCTGACTGGCCGCCTTTATCAGGGACAACAACTATCTCCGGTGATCCATCATTGTCTAAATCGCCGCTGGCCGCCCTAAGGCCATGAGGAAAATTGACGCCGAAAGCATAAAACTCGGCCAAAGCTTTGCCTTTAATATCTAAAATACGGATCGGCTGGCTACTGGAAGAAGCTGGAGCGACCAAAATTCGACTGACTTGATTGGCCAGCTGTAGCGAAGCATCATTGATAGCTGAAGCGACATTCAACCGGCCGCGACCTAGTTGGCCCAAATAATCCATATTAAGGCGGGTGATGTCATCGGCATTGTTAAGCAACACTTTAATTAGCTCATCTCTTTTGAGGCTGGGGTTCTGCTGCATGATCAGGGCCAGCGCGCCGCTAACCATCGGCACGGAGACCGATGTTCCCGACCAGTATCCGTCATAATATTTATCCAGTGGTTGACCGTCAATCTGCTGGTTGGGTGCATAAACCACCGTACTATAGACACTAACTCCAGGCGCGGCAATGTCAACGCAGCGCGATCCATAGCTGGAAAAATTAGTTTTCTGATCTAGAGCGTCGGTTGAAGCCACGCCGACAACCATATTTTTGTCACCATCATGACAGGCTGGATACATCGGCAACTTGTCTAATGAATGACCATAACCGCCCGATTCTTCATTGCCGGCCGCGGCGACTACAATTACTCCGGCTCGGTATGCCCGCTCAATCGCCTCCGCTAAGCTCTGGCTGTAGCCATAACCAACAAAACTCAAATTGATAATATCGGCCCCATTATTAACTGCATAATCAATCGCTTGAATTATCCTAAAAGTACTGCCGATGCCTTGGTCATCGAGCGCTTTTAGCGGCATAATCTGCGCTCGCCAAGTAACACCAGCCACGCCAGCGGCATTATTGCCGGCAGCCGCAGCCACGCCAGCGACAATCGTGCCATGAAAAACACCATCCTCGGTAAAGTTGGTGGCAAACTTTGGATTAGGATCGGCCAAATTATTAACAAAATCCCAGCCATTAACATCGTCAATAAAGCCGTTGCCGTCATCGTCTTTGCGATTATTAGCAATCTCACGGCTATTGCGCCAGATATTATCTTTCAAATCAGGATGATTGGTCTGAACGCCAGAATCAATGATGGCAATAACAATGTCCGGACTCTCTCGCCGTTCTTCCCAAGCAGTTTGCGCCTTGATTTTCTGTAAATACCACTGATTGCTATAATAACTATCTGACGGCGATAAGGCCGCCCGATAAATATCGGCGGCCACATAGCTATCGCTGGCCATCACTGGTTGAGCAACCAGAGCCAGCCAGCTCAGAATTAGCCAACCAAAAATATAAAAAATTTTTGAATATTTATTTAGCCGCATGAGCTTCTTCTAAAACTTTTAAAGTTTCTTGAGCGGTCTTAGCCCAGCTAAAACCAGTCGCCCGCTTCAAACCAGCCTCAATCAAACGCTGACGCCAATCATTATCTTGACTGATTAATGCAATCTTGGCGGCCAGATCAGCCGGATCGGCCGGATCAAAATATAAAGCTGCCTCTCCGCCAACTTCCGGCAAAGAACCGGTGTTGGACGATATGACCGGCGTTCCGGAGGCCATCGCTTCTAAAATTGGCAGACCAAAACCCTCATACCATGACGGAAAGACAAAAGCCTGGGCTTGGCGCAATAGACTGGGCAAAACCGTCGCCGGCGTCCAACCCAATTCCAAACAATGTTTCGCCAAAATCGGATCGCTCAGCAGATTGCTAACTTGAGCAAAATCAACGCTACGCTTACCAGCTAAAACCAATTTAAGCCGATTCTGCGGCTGGTCTTGACAATATTGGCGAAAGCCATTAAGTAAGCCAACCATATTTTTCTTGCTCTCTAGCCGTCCAATATATAATAAATAAGGCTGCTCAATATCATAATCAGCTAAAATACGTTCATCGTGACCAGGCTCGCCCTCTGGCTTATAGACTCCGTTATCGTAACCATTATAAACAACGGCAATCTTGGACAAATCAGCCGAAAAATAGCGTTGAATCTCCTGTTTGGTGAATTCGGAGATAGCAATCAGCCGCTGGGCTTTGGCTAGCGCCCACTCAGTTGACCAGCGCAGATAACGAGCGGTGTTGCGGCCATAAAGACTGGGAAACGCCATAAAACCGACATCATGGACAGTATTAACCAATTTGGCCCTAGATAACAACGGTAAAACATGAGCTGGTACGAATAAAACATCGGGCGGCCGAACAATCATCTCTAAAGTTAAACGGCCCAGTGTCCACAATCGGCTAAATGGCCACTTGAGCACTTTAAATTCAACATTGGAGTACTGCTGGCACAACTCGGCCAAACCTGCCTCTAACGGCTTATCAGAATAAAGAATATAGCGGTTGCGCCGATCAATAGCCGTCAATTGCCTAATCAGATGGTAAGAATACCATTCAGTGCCGGTTTTATTCGGCCGATTAGCCCTGGAAGCATCTATGCCGATTACCATATATTTACCGCGTGGCAAAAATCGAGCGCTTGTAGCTATCCAAATTCTCTAAAGCAATACCGGTTCCTTTAACCACGCAAGTCCGCGGATCGTCAGCCATAAAAACTGGCACATCAGTCGTTCGGGCAATTAATTGATCTAGGTTACGCAATAAAGCTGTGCCACCGCTTAGGACAATACCTTTTTCCATAATATCAGAGGCTAGTTCGGGCGGAGTTTCGCGTAGGATGTTTTTGGCCGCTCCGATAATCGCCTCTAACTCATGCTGAATTGCCTCGGTAACATCATCAGAGGTAACAGTAATGGTTTTCGGTAAACCGGTTAAGATATCTCGGCCCTTGATATTGATAGATAGTTTCTCGGTTAAATAAAGAGCGCTGCCGACACCGATCTTGATTTCCTCGGCTGTCCGCTCGCCAATCGCCAGATTGTATTTGCGGCGAATATATTCAATAATCGCCAAATCAATCTTGTTGCCGCCGACCCGCACTGAGGTAGCGGTTACGACACCGCCCAAAGAGATAACAGCCATTTCGGCCGTGCCGCCACCGATATCAATAATCATGTGGCCAGAAGCTGAGCCAACCGGAATACCAGCACCGATAGCGGCCGCTACTGGCTCTTTAATCAGATAGGCCGCTTTAGCCCCAGCGCCCAAGGTAGCATCAATGACTGCCCGCCGTTCAGTAGAAGTAATGCCAGCTGGCACGGCGACCATTACTTCCGGCCGAAACAAGCGGATACCGCCCAGAGCCTTATTAATAAAATAACGAATCATCACCTCGGTCGTGTGATAATCAGCAATAACGCCGTCTTTTAACGGCTTAATAGCAATAATCGTGTCCGGTGTGCGGCCAACCATATCCTTGGCCTCATCACCAACGGCCAAAATCTTTTTATCAGTCATGGAAACAGCCACCACGCTGGGCTCATTAACAACAATGCCCTTCTTAGGCAGATGGACTAAAGTATAGGTTGTCCCCAAATCAATAGCAATGCGATTGATAAACATGAAAAATTCAAAAGTAGATAGAAAAACTCAGGCCCAAAGCCTGAGTTTAGTATAGCAAATACGGTTAAAAAATCAACTGATATTAAGGCCACAACGCCACCTCAGGAATGAATTCTAAATTATACTGATGTCTGATCTCGGTTTTTACATATTCAATCAATTGGCGCATTTGTTCGGCCGTGGCTCCACCGTTATTAACCAAAAAATTGGAGTGCTGCGGACTGACCTGGGCCGGACCGATTGAATAGCCAGCCAATCCGGCCTGCCCAATAATAAAGCCGGCCGGCACTTCGCCGCGGCCAACCGCTCCCACCGACTGAGCTGCCTGTAATAATTCTGGCGCCAACCTGGCCACTTCAGCAACTGTGGGATTTTTAAAAATACAGCCAGCGCTTGGCAGTAACGGATGGCGTTGCCGCCGATAGGCCCGATGTTCCTCGGCTATTTTCTGCAGCTCAGCCTGCTTGCCAATTTCTAAAGCCAATTTAACTGACCAAATGAATAATTCCGGTCGATCCTTAAAAATACTGTGACGATAAGCATAATGGCAATCTTCCACTGCAATAATTTCAGTCTGCTTGGTTCTTGTATTATAGGCTGTGACTTCAACAATACTATCGGCTAGCCACCCGCCAAAAGCGCCGGCATTACCACGGACCGCGCCACCAACCTGACCGGGAATACCCGCCGCCCATTCCAAACCGGCCAACCCATGATCAATACAAGCTATAACCAATTTAGATAAACTATAACCAGCCCCCGCTTCCACTGCTTTATCAGTAAATATCGGCTCTGGTGCTGTTAAGGCAATAACTAGACCAGCCACCCCCTGATCACTGATTAATAAATTACTGCCACCGCCCAAAAAATGAATCGGCAAATTGCCGTCTATGGCCCAATCAATTGCCTGAGTTAATTCTTCCAAAGAGTTAACTTTGGCTAAAAATTGAGCTGGCCCACCAATCTGGTAAGTCGTTAATGGCGCTAGCCGGACATTTTCTTGAATAAATTCTGGTCGCTGATTCATATTTAAAATTTTATTTAGCTAACAATTGCTGGCCGACTCTAAAAATATCACCAGCCCCCATTAAGGCAATGATCTCACCGCTTTTTGCCGATTGACGCAAATATGTGTTCAGCTTAGTCATGTCCGCGAAATAGCCAACCTCATCTTTTAATCCCGCTTTGGCGCGACTGGCAGCAATCCGCCGGGTTAATTCTTGGCCGGAAATACCGCCAGTTTCTTCACGGGCTGAACCATAAATCTTTAAAATACCGACTTCATCGGCCTCATTGAAACTATCAGCGAAATCATCTAACAAAGCCAGGGTGCGGCTAAACGTATGCGGATGAAAGAAAATTCTTAGCTTGAAATTAGGATATTGCTGGCGCAAAGCCGCTAGACTGGCCTTAATCTCAGTTGGATGATGAGCGTAATCATCAATAATCGTAGCGCCTTGGAATTGGCCCAATATCTCTAAACGCCGAGCCGTGCCAGCAAACTCGCCAATTCCCTCGCGGATCTTATACAGCGGCAAGCCTAGTTCAACGCTAGCCGCCAAAACAGCTAAAGCATTACTGATATTATGACGGCCCGGCAAGCTGGTGCTGAAATCACCAAGGTTACCGGCGTTGCTAACCGCTAATTTACTCAATTTTTCATCTTCCTCGGCGATATCTTCCAGATCAACACCCATTTTAACCTTAAAATACTGCCGGCCGTTGGCGGCTTTAAAATCATAGGCCAAATAATCAGCGGCACTATCTAAGGCGTAACTAATAATTCGGCCGCGGCAATGAATTGGCGCCAAACGGCGGATCAGCGGATCGTCATAGTTGGCAATCAGATAGCCGTCGGTTGGTATTTTAGCCAAAAAATCAATAAAGGCTTGCTGGTAATCAGTCGGGGTCGGATAAAAATCAACATGATCGTAATCAATATTATTGAGCACCACCATTTTCGGCTGAAAAAAACGCAACTTATTTTGGTATTCATCAGCCTCAATTACCATCAACGACGAACTGCCCAATAAGCTGGCGCCGTTGAATTGCGGCACTCGTGATCCGACTAAAACATTTGGTTTGAGACCACCCTGCCATAGAGCAAAACCTAGCCAAGCGGAAACTGTGGTCTTGCCATGCGAACCAGCCACGGCGATACCATAGTATTGGTTGAAAACATCGCCTAGGGCTTCGGCATAAGTCAAGGTCGGCCGATTATCCAGCGCCCAGGCGACCTCCGGATTATCTTGATTATAGGCCGTAGAATAAATAACCAAATCGGCCGAACTAAGTTGTTCATTAAGTTGAAATCCGACCCGGACGATAATATTGTGGTCGGCCAGAATCTGATCAGTCATGAAGCTCTCGGCCACATCGCTGCCAGTTATCTGATAGCCGCGGCTCTGTAAGAATTGCGCCAACATGGTCATGCCGACTCCCTTAATGCCGATACAATAAATATTTTTAATCGCCAGCCAGTCCATATTATAGATATTCTTGAAAAACTTGAATAATTGCTCGCTGGTCGGCTATTTTGATAGCCTTTGGCCAATTATCTATCAACTCGGCTTGCTTTTGCTGATCGGTTAATAGCCGCTTCAATTGGCTAGTCAATTGACCGCTAACCAAATCTTTTTCTGGAACAACAATGGCCGCACCAGCCTCCCTGACAGCCTGGGCATTATCCAGCTGGTGTGAATCGGGCATGGGAATGATTAGACTGACTTTTCTAAGGGCGGCCAACTCGATTAAAGTGCCCAGGCCGGCTCGAGCGACAACAATATCAGCAGCTTGATAAGCAGCCATCATCGCCGTTTGATTTAAAAAGTCGAGCGGTTGATAATGCTCTTGCGGTTTAGCGCCTAGCTTGCCGCGACCGGTTAAGTGAATAATATCAGCCAACTTGGTTAAGCTAGGCAATTGCTGAGCTACTAAATCATTAATCCCGGCCGCCCCTGTGCCGCCGCCGACAATCAGAATAATCGGCCGCTGGCCATTAAACAACCAAGGCAATTTTGAGCTATCACCGCCTGTTTGAAAAATATCTGGACGAATCGGCGCCCCTAACCAAATAGCCTTACGACCATAATCACGGCCGGATTTGGCGAAAGTTACTAATATTTTTTTAGCCAACGGCGCCATCAACTGATTGGCTAATCCAGGACGATGATCCAGCTGTTCAATGATAACTGGAATGCCATAAATTCTAGCCGCCCAAGCAATCGGCACGCTGACAAAACTACCGGCGCTTAAAAGCATGCCTGGACGAATCTTGTTTAAAAAATAATTGGCTTGAAAAAAACCAATAATTAACCGACCAATATCTAAAATATTTTGCCACGACCAATAGCGACGCAATTTGCCGGCGCTAATAGGTTGGAATTTGATACCCGCCTCTTCAACCAGCTGGCGCTCCGGCCCCTGTTTTGTTCCTAGCCAAATAAACTGACAATCTGGTTTATAATTTTGCAAGACCTTGGCTATGGCTAATAACGGTATAACCGAGCCGGCTGTGCCGCCGCCAGTTAATAATATTATTTTTTTGTTTGATCGGGTTTTACTCATAATCTGGGTAAGCTATCCGGCAGACGAGCTTGTCGAGAAATATTAGCTAATATCCCCAGTCCAAACAATAACGACATTAGTGATGACCCGCCATAACTAATCAACGGCAAAGGCACGCCGGTCATTGGGAACAAATTGATGGTGCCACCCAAATTAATAAAGACCTGGACCATCAACCCGCTAACAATGCCGCCAGCTAATATTTGGCCATAGACATCGGGTGCCGCCTTGGCCAACTGGAAGCCGCGGTAAAATAAAGCAAAATAAAGCAAAACTAAAACAACTGAAAACCACCAGCCCAATTCTTCGGCAATAATCGGAAAAATAAAATCATTTTGCACTTCCGGCAAATATAAATACTTTTGCCGACTTTCGCCCAACCCGCGCCCCCAAAAACCGCCGGAGCCGATAGCAATTAACGATTGATTAACCTGATAGCAGCTCTTGTCCGGACTGTAACCGGGCTTTAAAACACACAAAAAACGATCCTTTTGGTAACCACCGCGAATAAAGACAAAAGCAACCAGAGCGATAATCCCGACGGCTGTTAATTGGCCGACCAGTTTCCAGCTGCCACCACCCAATAAATAAATCACCACGCTAGTAGCCGCAATAATCAACAAAGTTCCTAAATCAGGCTGAGCTAGAATCAGTCCACCGATTATTGCTAGAACAAACCAGAAAGACCAATTAAGACGCTGTTTTTCTTCTGGATTGACGCTAGACGCCAATTTGGCCATCAGGGCTGATAAATAAATCATTAGGAATAGCTTAACAAACTCCGAAGGCTGTAAAGAAAAACCAAAAATATTCAGCCAAGCCGTCGCTCCAGCTTGCTCATGGGCCAGTGGCGTAAAAAGGGTCAGCAAAAAGCCAACCGCCACAATCAACATTAAGCCGCCCAGTTTCTGCCATCTCCGATAATCAATCAAGCTAAAAAAATAAAATCCAGCGGCACCGATCAGCATTGACAGTGCTTGTTTTTTTAACCAAAAATAAGTATCGCCATAACGAGTATAAGCGACTACCGACGAAGAACTAGCCAAACAGAACAAGCCGATAACACACAACAAGACAACAGCAATCAATAAAAAACGATCCAGTGGCTGGCGGGCAATCCCAGCTGCCAACTGAGCAGTCGGCCGCTTTTCAGTAATTGTGGTTTTTTTCTTAATGACTACCGGTTTCATCAGATTAAATAGTGTGATCTAATAGAAATATGCAGACGCCGATTGCTCCGCTAACCGCAGCAATCACCCAAAAACGCATAACAACCTTGGGCTCGGTCCATCCTTTAGCCTCAAAATGATGATGAATTGGCGCTGATAAAAAAACTTTGCGGCCATGCCGCAATTTTTTGGACAAGACCTGAATAATTACCGACATAGTTTCAACAACAAATACCAACCCGATGACTGGCAAGATTAACGCCGTATTGGTCAGCATGGCAATCACCCCCAAAGTAATGCCAAGGCTCATTGAGCCGGTATCGCCCATATAAAAACGGGCCGGATTAATATTAAACCACAGGAAGGCCAGCAGCGCGCCGCTGATAACCGCACACAGAGCGGTCAAATCATAGCGGCCAGTCAAGAAAGCGATGGCGCCGTAAATCATGAAGCTAGACAGTAGCGTTCCGCCGGCTAGTCCGTCCAGACCATCAGTTTCATTAACTGAAAAAGCCGTCCCGATAATGACAAAAATAAAAACCGGGATATACCACCAACCCAAAGAAAAATTACCCAAAAATGGTACATGAAAAACATCCCAGTCTAATTTAAAATAAAACCAGAGAGCGCCAAGCAAAGCAATGGCCGCATAGATAAGCAGTCTAGAGCGCAGGCTCAACCCGCCGCCGCCCTTGGTGCCACGGCCGCGGACATCCAACCAATCATCAAACAGGCCGATCAGCGCCGAAGCAACCAATATCCCTAACGGCAGATAGGTTTGGCTGCGGCTTAAAAAGCTGAGACGCCCCAGCCATGATCCAGGCCATAATTGATTAGCCAAAAATAATCCCAGAGCCATAACTAGGGTGGTCACCCAGATTAGCAGCCCGCCCATAGTTGGTGTGCCATCCTTGGCGGCATGTAATTGCGAAAAAATCGGCGTTGCGCCACTATTGCGAATCTTCTTGCCCAACCGATGACGGTATAAAAAATTGGTCAGCAGCGGCGTCCAGGCCATAGTAAGAACAAAGGCTCCGGCAGCCAATAACAAGATACGGATGATGTAGAAATCAGACATATAACAATTAACGAAAATTAATCAGAAGCAAGCTGGACAAAGCTAAATTAATCAAAATCAAAACTGCTAAGCTGCCGACCAAACTGGTTAGGCGCAATTGTTTGGCTGATGGATAATTGAGCTGTAAAAGCAAACTATTAATCACCACCGCTACAGTCGCCCCCAGCGGCAACCAGTAGATAGAATTAGCTGAGCCAATCAAGTCAATGCCAAAATTGATATTATAGTGCAAGATCAACAAGCCGCCACGACCGACCGCCGCCAACCAAAAAGCCAAAATCCAACTGATGGTCAATAAAATAATATCAAAGATGGTTAGCCAACGATGGCCGGAATCACGCCAAACATCTGACCAAGTTATTCGCCAATTCTGGCCGAACAAATAGAGATAACTGAGTAGTTTAGACAATAATAAACGCATATCAATTACTTAAGTCTGGAGCCCAGCGCCGTAGGCGGGCAACGATGGTTGGCAATTTCTTAATAACATAGTCAATCTCAGCCGCCGTGGTCAGTCGCCCCAGCGTGAACCTAAGACTATAATGAGCTACCTCCTGGCTAATACCCATGGCTAGCAAGGTGGCTGATGCTTCTAGACTGCCGGCCGCACAAGCCGATCCAGTAGACACAGCAATGCCAGCCAAATCCAAAGCTAACAGTAAGGCCTCACCCTCAGCCAAAAGCACTGAAAAATGGGCATGACTTGGACTAGCGTTACCTAAATCAGTATTCAAAACAATATCGGGAATATTCTTAACTAACCCTTGAACCAAACGACGGCGCAAAAGAGCTATCTTCCGGCTATCAGCGGCCCGATGGCGGCTAACCAATTCTAGCGCTTTGGCTAGACCAACTATACCGGGCACATTAAGAGTACCGCTACGCCGATTCAATTCTTGATGGCCGCCCAGTTGAATAGCTACTAGCGGCGTGCCGCTCCGAACATATAGTCCGCCGATACCTTTGGGGCCATAGATTTTATGACCGGAAAAACTCAACAGATCACAGTGCAGATAATCAACCCGACAATCAAAATAATTGATCGCCTGGGTGGCATCGGTATGGAAATAAATAGTTTGCGGCTGCTTATTGGCCAAGCCGCCACGCTTGCGCCAATCTTCTTGGCGGCGATGATTAATTTTTTTAATCATCTGGCCGATTTCCCGAATCGGCTGTCTGGCCCCAGTTTCACTATTAACATAAATTACTGACACTAGAACCGTATTAGTTTTAATCAGTTTTTCTAATTTAACCAAATCAACTAGACCTTTTTCATTAACCGGCAGCCAGCTAACTTCAACCCCTTCTTTGGCTAGCTGCTGGCAGGGTTGACGGATGGCCTCATGTTCAACACTAGAAACAATAATGTGCGGCCGCAAATCAGGCTTTTGTTTTAATAATCCCTGTATTAAGCCTCTGATGGCCAAGTTGTCGGCTTCAGTGGCACCTGAAGTAAAGACAATCTCTTTGGCTTGAGCACCAAAAAAATCAGCAATAGTTTGGCGAGCCTGGCCAACAGCCGCTTGAGCCGCCTGGCCACAATGATGTAGCGAAGCTGGGTTACCAAAAACCTTGGTGAAATAAGGCTCCATAGCCTTATAAACCAAAGGGTTAACTGGTGTGGTGGCGCTATAATCTAAATAAACCTTCATATTAAGCGGCTCGAACCTCTTTGATTTGTGGCAATCGAGCTTTGAGCTCAGTTTCAATACCCTCCTTCAATGTATATTCCATCATTGGGCAATGAGCGCAATGACCTTGTAACTCAACCGATAAAACTCCACTGTCCTCATCAAAATCAACTAAACGGATATCGCCGCCATCCATTTGCAGACTGGGACGAATTTCATGGTCAACAATCTTTTCCAATTCCGGCCACCAAACCAAATTCTTCATCTTATCCATAATGATAAATTATTTAACTAATTGCTGGCGATAATTATCAATCGCCAGATGCAGAGCATCAACGCCCAGCATTGAACAATGGACTTTCGGCGCCGGCAGGCCGCCCAAGTCATCGACAATTTGATCTTTAGTAATCTGATAGGCCTCATCAAGCGTCTTACCTTTGACCAGGTCGGTTAAGGCCGAAGAAACGGCTATGGCGGCGGCGCACCCCAAGGTTTCAAACTTAACCTTGGCAATAACACCATTCTTAATCTGCAGATAAATTTTCATAATATCACCGCAAACTGGATTGCCAACTTGACCGACGGCGCTGGGATGAGCCAAGCTACCTTGGTTGTGCGGCTTTTGAAAGTGTTGGATAACCTTAGGACTATATAACATAAATAATTCTTTAGTTAATAATTACCGATTAATGTTAACGACGGTGCCGACATCAACCCGATCATAAAGATATTTAGCCGGACCGACTCCCAAA
>CAYOAH010000001.1:1650-118373 GCA_964401905.1 uncultured Gammaproteobacteria bacterium | reverse complement strand
GCCCCAGCATTTTGATGAAGGTTATAGGTTGCGGAAAAGATTTAGTCGTCATACAATAAGATTGTAGCAAAAAAACTTTTAGTCTGACAAATAAAATTGATTTATGTCCGAGCCACTAGCTAGCGCCATGCGACCGAATAATTTAGATAATTTTGTCGGCCAAACCGAGATTATTGGTCCAGACTCATTCCTGCGCCAAGCAATAATTAAACAACATTTGCCATCATTATTATTTTGGGGGCCGCCAGGTTGCGGTAAAACAACTTTGGCTAAGATATTGGCCAACAGCCTAGAGGCTGAGTTCATTGCCTTATCAGCAGTAACTAGCGGTTTGAAAGAGTTGCGGCAGGTTATTGATCAGGCTAGAGGCAACCAGATTACTGATAAACCGACCATTCTATTGGTTGACGAAATTCATCGTTGGAACCGCGGCCAGCAGGATGCATTATTGCCATACGTGGAAGATGGTACGATTATCTTAATCGGCGCCACTACCGAGAACCCTAGTTTCTCAGTCAACGCCGCCCTGCTGTCGCGCTGTCAGGTGGTTGTTTTTCAGCAATTGACCGCTGACGACATCATTAATCTTCTAGAGAGAGCCCTAAAAGATAAGCAATGTGGTTTGGGAAAATCAAAGATTAAGGCCGATTCGTCGGCTTTAGCCAGAATCGCTCAGATTGCCGATGGTGATGCCCGGTTATCTCTTAATTTATTGGAGGCAGCTGCTAAAACCAGTTCAGAAATAAATTTAGAAGTTATCAATAAAATTAGCCGTCAGATTGTTTTTAGTTATAATCAGGCCGGCGATGAACGCTATCATTTGATATCCGCTCTGCACAAAAGCTTGCGGGGCAACGATGCCAGTGCGGCTGTTTATTGGTTGGTCAGAATGTTAGAGTCTGGCGAGGACCCTTTGTATATCGCCCGTCGTTTAGTTCGTTTTGCTAGTGAAGATATCGGCTTGGCTAATAATACGGCCTTATTGTTGGCAACCAGTTGTTTCGAAGCTTGCCGCCAAATTGGTCTGCCGGAATGTAAAGTTATCTTAACTCAGACGGTTATTTATCTAGCTAAATCAGCTAAGAGCATTACCGCTTACCAGGCTTATCAGCGAGCAGCCGCCGATGTCAGTCAATTTGGCGCCTTACCAGTGCCGCTGCATTTGCTTAATGCCAGCACTAAATTAGCCAAAGAAATGGGTTATGGCCAGAATTATAAATATACGCCGCTGGAAAACGATACTGGTCAAAGCTATTGGCCAGATAAGCTGTCTGCTAAGGATTATCTGGCTTAGCTAGCGAGTGTCGCGGATATGGATAATCGGTATCAAGCCGATAATTAATCCAGCGATTAAAACGATAAATATTGAAATTAACGGTAAAAAGCTCAGAGCGGCAAAGGCGGCCAGCGAGGCGATTAGCCAGCCAATCGGTTTGTTTTGCCGGTAAAGATTGATAATGGCCATGTCGCGGCTATCAACTTTTTTGAAAAAATAAGTTTCGTGCATACTCTCAGCCAAAGCAGCGCCGATACGGCTGAAAAATAATAAAAAGCCCCAGACAAACGGGTTGGCAGTTTTAGTAAAAAAGATACCGGCCACGGCAATAATCATTATTAGGTTGCCGATAATTAACATTTCTTTTTCGCCCAAAAAACGATCGGCCAGAATGCCGGCCGGCATTTGAATCAGGACGAACGGCAACAACATAACAGTGAAGACAATACTTAATGTGGCCCAGCTCAGTCCGATATGTTGATGCAGATAAATAGGCGTGTAGAGACTCATTAGGCCGTAGAAGAATTGCAAAGCCAGTGAGGATAAAAAGATACCGCGCCGGTCGCGATTGCCCAGTAGTTGGCTAATCGTTATAGCGGCATCTTGCTGACGATAGCGGTTCTTGGCATCAATAAACTGACGGCGCCGGGTGATTAACAAAAATAAGGCTGGCAACATTAAAAGTCCACCGACATAATAAATCCGTTGATAATTATTATTGGTTCCGACTAAATAGCCCATAATCAAAGGTGAAATCAACCAGGCAGCATTCATGGCTGTCAGGTATTTGGTGCGGATAACCCCAGTGCAACCATCGTCAGAAATATTTTCTAGCAAGACATCCATGTTGACAAAAATAAAGACAATGGATAGATAGCGAATAATAAATGAAATCAGAATCAGCCAGGCAGCTGTTTCTGAAGACATGATAAAGTTGGCGGCCACGGCTAAGAAGTAGGTAATAATCATTAACCGGTAAGTAGAGTAGCGGCGCGCTAGGCGTGGATAGATAAATGAAGCGGCGATAGTAATAATCGTTACCAGCGACAAGAATAGACCGATATATTCTAGCGGTAAAAATTGGTTAAGGTAGGATGATTGGACATAGCCGGTCATAGCCTCAATCAAGGCAGCCATGAAGGCTAGTCCGTAAATCAAATAGAAGGTAGATTTGGTTTTTTGCATAAAGTAAAAAAGCCTGTTAAGCCGGAGCAGCTTTATTATATAGAAAATTGTCGGGAAAGCCAAATTTTGCTATAATCAGATTATCAAACCTTAATCATTATTTATGCTCAACAATTCCAAGAAAGTGACCTATCCGGCTGATGTGCCTAAGGCCAAGCGTGGTCTTTATAATAGTAATTGGCGGTTATTGACCAAGAAGACTGGCCGTTTGTTGTTGCTAGCCGGTGATCAACGAATCGAGCATTTAAATGGTGATTTTTTTGGTGCTGGCATTGACCAAGCTGATAATGATCCGGAACATTTTTTCCAGATTGCCGACAAGGCGCCGATTGGCGCGGCGGCCGTCCACTACGGTTTGGCTAGTTGGTATGGTCATCGCTATCATCGATCGGCCTATATTATTAAGCTTAATGGTAAGACCAATTTATTGCCCGGCGACCCGGTTAGCCGTTGTCTATCTGGTGTTGGTCAGGCCGTTGCTTTGGCCAAACAGGCCGGCTTTCGTCTGGCTGGTGTCGGCTATACTATTTATTTGGGCAGCCAGCACGAAGGGTTAATGATGGCCGAAGCAGCGGAGATTATTCGTCAAGCACATGCTCAAGGCCTACTGGCCATTATCTGGATATACCCTAAGGGGGCAAATGTAAAAAATGAAGATAGTGTGGAGACGATTGCTGGTGCGGCTGGCGTGGCAGTTAGTCTTGGGGCAGATTTTGTTAAATTGAAAGCGCCAAAGCCATTGACCGCTAAAAATATCCAACGAATAGTTCAGGCGGCTGGCAAGACTAAAGTTGTTTTTGCTGGCGGGTCCAGCCGAACAGCTGTTCAAGTTTTTAAAGATATCCAAGTTCAGCTAACGGCTGGCGCGGGCGGCGTGGCCATCGGTCGCAACATCCATCAGCGCTCATTGGTTGAGGCTAGCAATTGGCTGCGGGGATTGGCGGCGATGATTTATGAGCAGAAAACAGCTGAACAAGCCTTAAAATGGCTAAAAACTGCTCAGACCAGCCGGCGCAAGATTAAATAGTTCTTATTCTTAAAATATATACGCCTATGCAAGCCAACATTAAAGCTCACAGCTTTGAATTGACACCGGCCATCACCGAGTATATCGAAAAGAAGATAGATATGCTGGATAAATACCTGGGCGATATTCAGCCGATTGCTTGCGATGTGCAAGTTGAATTAATGAGCCGGCATCATGCCAAAGGTGATATATTTAGGGCGGAGATAAACTTACAATTGCCAGGGGAGTTATTGCGGATTGAAAAAATTGAGCCTGATCTTTATAAAGCAATTGAAAAAGTTAAGGATCATTTGGCGCAGATGATTGTTAAATATAAAGATAAGAAAGGCAGTCGCTAACGTCTGTTTTAAACTCAAAAAGCAAGGCTTTAGCCTTGCTTTTTGCTTTATTTAGACTATAATGAAAAAACTGAGTTAGTGCCGAGCAGTTTTTAAACAGGCGATTTAATCAATAAATATTATGAGTTTTCTGCAAAAGATATTAGGTGATCCAAATGAACGGATAATTAAAGGCCTACAGCCGTTGATTGACCAAATAAATAACTTGGAGCCGACTATTAGCCAGCGCACTGACGAGCAGTTGGTTCAAAAAACAACGGAATTCAAAGATAACTATCAACAGGCATGGCAAAAATCTGGCGATAGCGGAGCTCGGGATTATTTAGATAGTATTTTACCAGAGGCATTTGCCATGATGCGTGAAGCGGCTCGGCGAACGATTGGTCAGCGTCATTTTGATGTCCAATTAATCGGCGGCATTATCCTTCATCGCGGGCAGATTGCTGAAATGAAGACCGGTGAAGGCAAGACTTTGGTGGCGACTTTGCCGTTATATCTAAACGCCTTAACTGGCAAGGGGGCGCACCTGGTTACGGTTAATGATTATTTAGCCAGAGTTGGCGCCGGTTGGATGGGACAAGTTTACCATCGCCTAGGCCTGACAACGGCGGTAATCATTCACGAACAGGCCCTAAAATATGATCCAGATTACGAGGATAGTACTCAATATGATGAGCGTTTGCGCCATTTTCGGCCAATCAGCCGCCAAGAGGCCTATGCTTGCGATGTTCTTTATGGCACCAACAATGAATTTGGTTTTGATTATTTGCGCGACAATATGGTGGCCAATCAGAATCAAATGGTCCAACGGCCGCTACATTACGCTATTGTTGACGAAGTTGACTCTATTTTAATTGATGAAGCCCGTACACCATTGATTATTTCCAGTGCCGGCGAGGAATCTACCGATAAATACTATAAGTTTGCTGAACTGGTCGCTAGGCTGGATGAAGCCACTGATTATAATGTTGACGAGAAAATGCGCTCGGTAACATTAACTGAAGCTGGCATGAATCGGATGGAAAAGTTTTTGGGGGTGGATAATATTTATGTTGAGGGCGGCGTCCGTGAGGTTATGCATATTGAACAGGCGCTAAAAGCACGTGTCTTGTTCCACAAAGATAAGGAATATGTGGTTAAAGACGGTGAGGTGATTATTGTTGATGAATTTACCGGTCGGATGATGTATGGTCGTCGTTACAGCGAGGGGCTGCATCAAGCGATTGAGGCTAAAGAGGGTGTGGAAATCCAGAAAGAGAGTCGGACTCTGGCCACCATCACTTTTCAAAACTTTTTTCGTATGTATGAAAAGTTAGCCGGTATGACTGGCACCGCCTTAACCGAAGCTGAGGAATTTTCCAAGATTTATAATTTAGAAACGGTTGTTATTCCCACCAATAAACCAACTGTTCGTCGCGATTTTAATGATTTAATCTACGCCACTGAAGCCGGCAAGTTTCAGGCGGTCGCTAACGACATCAAAGAGCGCCATGCCAAGGGACAGCCAGTTCTGGTCGGCACTATTTCTATTGAAAAAAGTGAAGTTCTGGCCGATTTATTGGCTCGTCAAGGGGTGCCGGCCGAGATTTTGAATGCTAAGTATCACGAAAAAGAGGCGCAAATTATCTCTCAAGCTGGTCGGCCGGGAGCGGTGACAATTGCCACCAATATGGCTGGTCGCGGTGTTGATATTATTTTAGGCGGCAATCCGCCCGAGAGCGGAGAACAAGCCAAGGTGCTTGAATTGGGCGGTTTGCATGTTATCGGCACCGAGCGTCATGAGGCGCGGCGCATTGATAATCAATTGCGCGGCCGGGCCGGTCGTCAGGGCGATCCTGGTTCTAGCCAATTTTATATTTCAACCGAGGATGATCTGATGAGAATTTTCGGTGGCGATCGTTTGAAAAAAATGATGTCAACTCTGAAATTGCCGGAAGATATGCCAATTGAGAACGGCTTAGTTTCAAAGTCTATCGAATCAGCCCAGAAGAGAGTAGAAGGCAACAACTTTGATCTACGGAAACATTTGGTTGAATATGACGATGTTATCAATAAACACCGGGAAAGTATTTACCGCCGCCGCCGCCAGATTCTGCAATTAAGTGAAACCGAACCAAGCACGGAGACGGATCAGTCGTCAACTACAGCGCTTAGCGGTTTAGTTTTGGAAATGATGGATGCTGAGATTGAACAGGTCGTCAGCTTTCATACTCAGGGTGAAAATAGTGATGATTGGAACATTCAGGAAATCAGTCAAGTGATGAGCACGATTATTGATATTCAGCCGACCGAGCTGGCTAGCCAGTTGGTTAAGCTGGGCGAGAGTTCAACTGCCAAAACCGACAAAATTGCTTATCGCGACGCGCTCGTTAAACACTTGTTTGATTTAGTGCATCAGGCCTATGGCGAATTATTGGTGTTGGTTAAAGACTTAAACTTAGATTGGTTGGCGATTGAAAAATCAGTTTTATTGCGATCAATTGACGGATTGTGGATTGATCATTTGGAGGCGATGGATTATATGCGCAAAGGTATCGGGTTGAGGGGCTATGGTCAGCGCGATCCATTGGTTGAATATAAAAAAGAAGCCTATCGGTTATTTAATGAGTTAAATAGTTTGATTCAGAAGCAAGTGGTTTATTCCATCTTTAAGATTGTCGATTTCAGCCGTTCCAACCAACAGGCCATCGGTCAAATGATTGCTGGAGTGGATGCTCCTAAGAATTTGGTTTTCAAGTCAGGCGATGAGACCAATGCGGCACCGGTGGCGCAAAAATTAAAAGATAGTGAAGGGCATAAGGTTGGCCGCAATGATCTTTGCCCCTGCGGTAGCGGTAAGAAGTTTAAGAAGTGCTGCGGAAAATAAGAACATGGTAATCAAAATAGCCTCACAAAACCCAACCAAGGTTGAAGCCCTGCGAGAGATAATTCAGGAGTATCCCAATTTAAAAACAGCCGAAGTTATTGCTGTTAGCGTCCCCTCCGAAGTCAGCGAACAGCCGAAATCTTTAGAGGAAACCATTCGCGGAGCCATGAATAGATCGCGTAATGCTTGTAGCGACTGCCAGTATAGTTTTGGCCTAGAATCGGGTTTGATGGCAGTGCCCCATACCAAGACCGGCTATATGGATGTTTGTGTTTGCTCCATTTTTGACGGCAGCAACTATCATTTAGGATTATCTTCGGCCTGGGAGGCACCAACCGAAGTTGTTAATTATATGGTTAATGACGGTTTGGATATGAATGATGCTGCTTTTAAGGCCGGCCTGACCGATGATAAAAAGGTTGGTTCAGCCGACGGATTGGTTGGTATTGTTACCAAGGGTAGATTAACTAGAAAGGCTTATACCAAAGAGGCGATTAGAACCGCCTTGATTCATATTGATTGTTAAATTTATCACATGGTCAAAGAAAAAGGTTCCTATCAAGTATCACTTAAGGTTTTGCTCAAGAATAGCAATGGTGAGGTGCTAGTTCTAAATGGTTTAAACAGCGGTAATTACGCCGGTTATTGCGATTTACCTGGTGGTCGGATTGATGAAGATGAATTTGATACTGATTTGATTAAAATTTTATCTAGAGAGATAAGTGAGGAGGTGGGGGATATAGAATTTAATTTAAATAAGAAACCAGTGGCGGTTTTTCGTCATCACATTCCAGTTGAGGTTAGTGTTACCGGCCAGGCGATTAATGTTTTACATATTATGTTTGAGGCTCAGTACTTGGGCGGCGAGATAGTTATTAGTCACGAACACACTGGCTATCAATGGTTAGACCTGAACAAGGTTGAGCTGAGTGACTATTTTGTTTTTGGATTATTAGATGGTATTAAGTCTTACCTAGATAGCAATAAGTAGTTTGACCATCTTAGTTTGACTTTTACCTATTTTCCTGCTATACTGGTCAAGTAAGTTTTTCTTTGTGTGATCTCTAAAAGTCGCCGAGAAATAGGTCGACTTACTTTTATTTAAAACGTATAAGTTCGTAAGTTTGTATGTCCAAAAAATTATACGTTGGTGGATTGTCTTACAGCCTAACCAGCGAAGCCTTGAAAGAGGAGTTCGCTAAGGCCGGAACCGTCGATTCAGCTACTGTCATTATTGACAAGATGTCTGGTCGCTCCAAGGGTTTTGGTTTTGTGGAGATGGCTACTGAGGAAGAAGCTCAGAAGGCGATCGATATGTTCAACGGCCAGGAAATCGCTGGTCGCCGCGTGACTGTCAATGAGGCTCGCCCTTTGACTGAGCGCCCAGAACGTACCAACAATTGGGACAATCGCTCAACTCGCAGTTTCTAATTGCTAGTTAGCCTATTGTTTTATAGAGACGCCGCCCCTGATTGGGGGCGGCGTTTTTAGTCGTTGATTTTTTTGGCAAAGTGGACTATGATGAAGTAAATTAACCTTGGTTAATTTAATTTTGGCGTTTTTAATTTTAAAAATTGTTTATGGCTCACACAGACAAGAGAACATCAGCCAAACAGAAAAGCCGCGCTTGGCAGTTTTTCGGGCTATTGGTGGTTTTGGTAGTAGCTAGTTTACTGGTTAACCTAGGACCGCAGTATAATAATTTTATTACCAAGCACAATTGGCCATTGCCAAAAGTTAAAGAAGTGCCATTTCGCTTAGGGCTGGATTTGTCCGGTGGCACTAGCTTGACCTATGATGCCGATTTATCGGCCGTTCCAGTTAAGGATCGCATGGATGCTGTTCAAGGAGCGCGCGATGTGGTGGAGCGCCGGGTTAATATGTTTGGCGTTAGCGAACCTAACGTCCAGATTAATAAGACTGCCCAGGGCAACTACCAGATTTCGGTGGAACTGGCCGGTGTCAAAGATGTTAAACAGGCGATCAAGATGATCGGGGAAACTCCGCTGCTACAATTCAAAGAAGTCAATGATCAGCGCAAAGAATTAACTGATCAAGAAAAGAAAGATCTTGATGCCTACAATAAAAAAGCTGAAACTAAGGCCGGCGATGTTCTGGGTAAGGTTTTGTCTGGCGGCAATTTTGCTGAATTGGCCAAGTCTCTTAGCGAAGATGATAATACCAAGGCGGCGGGCGGATCTTTAGGCTGGTTAAGCAGCAAGGAGGACCCGGAATTAATCGCTATTGCCGAAAAGCTGAACAAGGGTCAAACTAATACTAACTTACAAAAAACCTCAGTTGGTTATGAGATTGTCAAACTAGAAGATAAGCGGCCAAAAACTCAAGATGGTCAGCCAGTAGTTGAGGTTAAGGCCGCCCATTTGTTAGTTTGCTTTAATGGGGCGGCTAGCTGTGAGAGTGGCTTAGATAAACAACAAGCCCTAGACAAGATTAAGAAACTTAAAGAACAGGCCACTATCCAGAATTTTACTGATTTAGTTAAGCAGAATTCTACCGAACCAGGAGCTCGTGATAGTGGCGGTGAGCTTGGTTGGTTTGGTCGCGATACCATGGATCCGAAGTTTGAAGAAGCGGCCTTTGCTCTCAAAAAAGGAGAGATATCGGATGTCGTGGAAAGCCAATTCGGTTATCATTTGATTTATAAGCAAGACGAGCGAGCGGTGATTGATTATAAATTGAGCCATATCTTGGTTAAAACTCGGTCGGCGGCCGATATTCTCGGCAACATTGATGAATGGAAGACCACTGAGTTGACTGGCAAATATTTAAAGCGGGCGACTGTCCAGTTTAATCCGCAGGATGGTTCGCCAGAAGTGGCTCTAGATTTTGACAGTGAGGGCGGCAAGATTTTTGAAGATATTACTGGGCGCAACATTAATAAACCAGTGGCTATTTTCTTGGATGGCTATATTATTAGTCAGCCCAATGTTAGCCAGAAGATTACTGGCGGTCAAGCGGTTATTTCCGGTCGCTTTAGCCAAATTGAAGCCAAGACATTGGCGCAGCGTTTAAATGCTGGAGCTTTGCCCGTGCCGATTAATTTAGTTAATCAGCAAACCATTGGCGCTAGCCTCGGTCAATCATCGGTAGACAATAGCTTGCAGGCCGGTTTGATTGGTCTAGCTCTGGTGGCCTTGTTTATGATTATTTTTTATCGCTTGCCTGGTCTGTTGTCGGTAGCAGCTCTTTCGTTGTATGGCTTATTGCTGCTGGCGATTTTCAAGGTTTGGCCGGTAACATTAACCTTGTCAGGTATCGCCGGCTTCATCTTGTCCATCGGTATGGCTGTTGATGCTAATGTCCTTATTTTTGAGCGCATCAAAGAAGAACTGCGTTCCGGTAAGCCGCTAGGCAACTCTATCAATGAAGGGTTTACTCGCGCTTGGCCGTCAATCCGTGATGGTAACTACACTACTTTGATTACCTGCTTTATTTTGACGCAGTTTTTAACTGGATCAATTAAGGGTTTTGCTATTACTCTAGCGCTGGGCGTTTTAGTCTCAATGTTTAGCGCTATCGTTGTCACCCGTAACTTGCTGCGCTTAACCATCACCAGAAGCTTAGTGGAGAAGACTTGGTTATTCGGAGTTAGTCGTCGTCAAATTAATAGTGATGATAAATAATTAATTGCTAGCATTTATCTATATGTATCAGATTATTGCGAAAAGAAAATATTGGTTAACTTTTTCCGCCATCATGGTTGCCTTGGCAATCACGGCGATCACGGTTTGGGGTTTACGTTTCGGTATTGATTTTACCGGCGGCAGCGTCTTGGAGGCTCGTTATGCTCAAGATCGGCCGACAACTGATAAGATTAAGGATAGTCTCAGTCCGCTAGGATTAAATAATTTAATTGTTCAGCCAGTTGGTGACAATGAAGTTAAATTACGCTTCCAAGAAGTTGACGAGGCCAAGCACCAAGAAATATTGGGCAAGTTAGGCGAATTGTCACCGAAAGTTGATGGCCGGGTAGCTTTTGAGGAATTGCGCTATGATTCAGTAGGGCCATCAGTTGGTCGCGATTTACGTAGTCGAGCGCTAACGGCCATCGTTTTGGTATTGTTGGCGATTATTGCTTATGTTGCTTGGGCTTTCCGCAAGGTTTCCCAACCGGTTAGCTCCTGGAAATATGGCGTCTGCGGTGTGGTAGCCCTTTTTCATGATGTTATAATCATGATTGGCTTCATGGCTTTACTGGGGCGTTATTATGGCTATCAAGTGGACATAACATCGGTTGCCGCCGTGTTGACCATTTTGGGCTATAGTATCAATGATACGATTGTGGTTTTTGATCGGACTAGAGAAAACTTATTCCGCACTCGGCAGAGCTTTGCCGAGACGGTTAATCTGAGCTTAAATCAGACTTTGGCTCGCTCCATCTATACCTCGGTGACTGTAATGTTAACCTTAGTAGCCATTGTTTTGTTTGGTGGAGCTTCAATCCGCGACTTCGCCTTAGCGTTGTTAGTCGGTGTCTTCTTTGGTACCTATAGCTCAGTTTTTGTTGCTTCTCCGTTGTTGGTGGTGTGGAACAACTGGAGTAATCGCAGAAATAAGTGAAATAATTAATCGTTAATTAAATCGTTAGCAATCATTAATAATTCTTAATATCCTATGCGCCAAAGCCAACTTTTTACCCATAGTCTTAAGGAATTGCCTAAAGACGAGGCTAGCTTCAATGCTCAAACATTGATGCGGGCTGGTTTTATTGATAAAAGTTCGGCTGGTGTTTATACGTATTTGCCGCTGGGTCTTCGAGTAATTCAGAAAATCCAGGCGATTGTTCGTCAGGAAATGGCTTCTCTGGGGGCCCAAGAAGTATTAATGCCCAGTTTAACGACTGAAGAACCATGGAAACAGACCGGCCGCTTGGCGAGTTTTGATGTCTTATTTAAGACTGTTGGTGCTGATAAAAAACCTTATGTTCTGGCTCCAACCCACGAGGAATTGGTTACTCCGCTAGTCAAAAAATTTGTTCAGTCTTATCGCGACTTGCCTTTGGGGGTTTATCAGATACAGACTAAGTTCCGTAATGAATTGCGGGCTAAATCAGGGTTATTGCGCGGCCGTGAATTCTTAATGAAAGATTTGTATTCTTTTCACTTGGATCAAGATGATCTCAATGCTTATTATTTGCAAGCTCAGAAAGCCTATTTTCAGGTTTTTAAGCGCTGTGGCTTATTGGATCAAACCTACTTGACCTTTGCCTCGGGTGGAGCTTTTTGCCAGTATTCTCATGAGTTTCAGACAGTAACTGAGGCGGGTGAAGATACAATTCATATTTGCGAGGATTGCAACTTGGCCATTAATAAAGAAATTATCAACGAGCAGCCGGTTTGTCCGAATTGCGGCCGTAAGGATTTGTTAGAGCGCAAAGCGATTGAAATCGGCAATATATTCAAATTGGGTGTTCGTTTCAGCAAGGCCTTTGATTTTATGGTTACTGGGTCTGATGGCGCCAAGCAGCCAATTCTAATGGGTTGCTACGGATTAGGAATTACCCGGTTGATGGGGGCGATTGTTGAAGTTAATCACGATAATCAAGGTCTAATTTGGCCCAAGGAAATCGCGCCGTTTAAAGCCCATCTTATTGATCTAACAACTGGCGACAGCGGGCATGATCAGGCTAAAAAATTATATGACCTTTTGGTCAAATTGGGCATGGAGGTATTATGGGATGATCGGCGCCATTTGCCGGCCGGCACTAAGTTTGCCGATGCCGATTTGATTGGCTGTCCTTATCGTTTAGTCATTAGCGACAAAACCTTGAGCCAGAAGAGTTTTGAGATTAAGCGCCGGCAAGATACCGCTGGCCGATTGGTGGCTCTGGATCAAGTTAGCGCTTATTTTGGCAGTAATTAAGGCTAGCCATGTTTGAAAGATTTCGACAAAAACTTACTCGTAACTTAGCCATTGATCTTGGCACCTGCAAGACCATGCTTAGCGAGCCGCAGAGCGGTTTGTTTTTGACCGAGCCGACCATTGTGGCGGTTAACAAGAAAACCGATCAAATTCTAGCTGTCGGCGGTGCTGCTAAGGCGATGATTGGCAAGAATCCATCACACATTGAGATTGTTAAACCATTGGTGGATGGAGTCGTTTCTGATTTTGAAGTAACCGAGAAATTATTAAAGTATTTTATTGATCAAACTCAGGAGAGCAGCTCTTTCTTAACTCCCAAGCCGGCCGTTGTCATTGGTATTCCGTTAGATATTACCGAAGTGGAGAAAAAAGCGGTAGAAGATGCCGCCAAATCGGCTGGTGCCCGCCAAGTTTTCTTAGTTGAAGAGCCGATGCTGTCAGCGATTGGCGCCGGCTTGCCAATCATGGAGGCGACAGCAACCATGCTAGTTGACATTGGCGGTGGAACCACTGAAATCGCGGTTTTAGCTCTAGGCGGTTGCGTCGCCTGGAAGACACTGAGACTGGCCGGTAATGCTTTTAATAATGAAATAATTCAATACATCCGCGAGGAGTTCAGCTTGTTAATCGGTGAGCAATTAGCTGAGGAAATAAAGATTAAAATCGGTTCGGCCACGCCGCGGCCAGAGCAACTGACAATGGCGATTCGCGGCCGCGATTTAATCAACGGCTTGCCCAAAGAAATCATTATTAATGATGAACATATCCGCGAGGCGATTGCTCGGCCGATTAGTCAAATCATTGACAACATTAAGGCTACTTTAGAGGTCACCCCGCCAGAATTAGTAGCCGATATTTATGAGCGGGGAATTATGCTGGCTGGTGGCAGTTCGTTATTGGCTGGTTTTGATCAAGCAATTGCTCGGGCTACCAAAATTGGCGTTCATATTGTTGATGAGCCTATCAGCAGCGTTGTCCGCGGGGCGGCCCATCTGTTAACCGATACCAATCTATTGGATAAAGTGGTGGCACCGAGCTTAACTGACCTATAAATTATGACTATGGTTCGCTTGCCTGGTAAGAAGTCGTCAGCCTGGCCATGGTTATTATTGGTTATATTAATTTTAGCTCATTTTGTCGGCTTTTTGACCGGAATAGAAAATATGGTTAGCCGAGCGGTTCAACCAGCTATTAGGACACTCTCATCGCGGAATCAATCATTGTCCAGCTGGCTGAATAATTGGCGAGAACGACGGGCCTGCCAAACAGAATTGTCAGAAGCTAAGAATCAGAATAGCCGGCTGACGGCGCAAACTATTAGTTTAGCCAGTTTAACTGAAGAAAATAAAGAGTTACGTCAACTTTTGAATTTTCAAAAAGCTCGGGAATTCAAATTAGTAACAGCTAATATTGTTTATCGCGGCCAATCTGGCGGATTATTAGCGCCAAGCCAGACTTTAATTATTGATCAGGGAGCCCGACAGGGAATAGCGACTGACTTGGCTGTTATTGATCAACAGGGAGCCATCGTCGGTAAAATTGGCCAAGTCAAGGATTATTCAGCTGAAGTTTTGTTGGTCACCAACAAAAACTGTCTTTTAGCGGCAGCGACAGCGAGCAGCAGTCAAACCATCGGTGTTGTCCGCGGCGAGATGGGATTGACTATCAGGCTGGAAATGGTTGCTCAGAATGAGCCGTTGCAAGTTGGCCAAGAAATTGTCACCTCAGGGCTAGAGCCGGCTGTGCCGCCCAATTTACTAATTGGCCGCATTAGCCAAGTTAATAAAGAAAACAATGCTTTATGGCAGGATGCCGGATTAGAACCGTTAACTGATGCCAATCAGTTGAATTTTGTTAGTGTCATTATTCCTTAAATCTATGGGCTGGCTGCAATTGTTCAATGCCCTGTGGTTATTGCTAGTGGCTTTTATCCAGTTGTCATGGATTGATCAGTTGCCAATAGTTTGGTTGCGGCCGAATTTATTGTTGGTGATTTTAATCAATTGGCTAGCTTTGAGCGGCTGGCGGCGAATTAATTGGTGGATAATATTTTTAGGCCTATTTTTAGATTGCCTAGCTTTTTATCCGTTTGGCAGTCAAACCATGCTCTGGATACTGACTATGGGATTGGTCAATCTATTGCTGATCAATTTTTTTACTAACAAGTCGTTAACGGCTTTTTCCGGGCTAGTGGTTATTGCCACAATTTTTCAATGGTTTGGACGAATAATTATCAGTCGCCACTGGCCGGTTAATAATTGGTGGCTTGATCTGGGTGGACAGATTTTAGCCAACTGGTTATTGATGATAATTATCCATTATTTAATTTATTGGTTAGACCGGCGGTTGAATCCGTTGTTCTTATTCAAACGACGTTAATTTATGGCTCGAGATAATGCCAACAATCCATTTTCCGATGATTTGGGGACGGGCAGCCATCGCCGGAAGATTTTACGGCTATCTTCGGCCAACCATCGCTGGACTGAGGAGGTTTTTTTAAGCCAAACCGACAATAGTGAAACCATTAGTCATAATTTTTCCAATACTCGTGGCTATATCTTCTCCAGAATTTGCTTGGTAGCGTTATTATTACTTTTGTTTCGCTTGATATGGCTGCAGCTTTATCGCGGCGATTATTATTACAATTTGGCTGAGGGTAATCGTTTGCGTTTGGAACGCTTGGAGGCCAAACGGGGAATTATTTATGACAGTCAACGACAGCCGTTAGTTCAAAATGTGGCCAATTTTTTAGTTTATGTAACGCCCAGTAATTTGCCCAGCAAGCCGGTAGACCGGCAGGCGGTCTTGGCTCGCCTCGCGGAAGTGTTGGGTGAAGAGGTTAGTTTAAAATTAGAGGATGACCTGGCGAAAATTCAACCGCGATCGTTGAATTTTTACCAGCCGATTTTTGTTAGTGATAATTTGACCTATGACCAAGCAATCCAGCTGACCGTGCAGGCGCACCAACTGCCGGGGGTTGTTTTAACTAATCGCAATAAGCGTCACTATTTACCGATCAGCTCATTCCTTAGCACCTCTAGTCAGCCGTTTAACTTGGATAGTTTGAGTTTAGTTATCGGCTATATTGGTAAAATTAATGAGCAAGAATTAACCAAGAATAAGGCTGATAATTATTTGCCAATTGATTATATCGGCAAAGTTGGCCTGGAAGCTTATTATGAAAAAGATTTACGCGGCCTGAGCGGCAGCAAGCAGATTGAAGTTGATGCTGTCGGTAATGAAAAGAAAAAAATCGCTCAGCAGAACCCCTTGGATGGCCGTCATTTGGTTTTAAATATTGATGGTCGCTTGCAGGCTAAATTGGAAGAAGTGGTTCGCCAGCATCTGCAGCGGGTAAATAGCCGCCAAGCGGTAGCGATTGCCATGGACCCGAATAATGGGGCGATACTGGCGCTGGTTAACCAGCCAAGTTTTGACAATAATAGCTTTGCTAATGGCATTGACCAGGCAACTTACCAGAAGCTGATTAATGATCCAGCCAAACCAATGTTTAATCGGGCAGTCAGCGGTGAGTATCCATCGGGGTCAACGGTTAAGATTGTTATGGCGGCGGCTGCTCTGCAAGAAAAAGTGATTACCGCCACTACGGGCTTTATGAGCACTGGCGGACTACGAATTAGCCGGTGGTTTTTTCCCGATTGGAAGGGCGGCGGTCATGGCTGGACAGATGTGTCTAAGGCGATTGCGGAATCGGTTAACACTTTTTTTTATTATATTGGTGGCGGTTATGAGCAATTCAATGGCTTGGGATTGGAAAAAATAGCTAAATACTTGAAATTGTTTGGCCTTGGCAAAACTACTGGCATTGATTTGGCCGGCGAAGCCAGCGGCTTCATTCCGACGGCGGCCTGGAAACAAGAAAAGACTGGCGAGCCATGGTATATCGGCGACACCTACCATTTAGCTATCGGCCAAGGATATTTATTGGTAACGCCATTACAGGTGGCTAATTATACTACGGCTTTTGCCAATGGCGGACGGATTTATCAGCCAAGATTGGTTAAAGAAATTCTTAATAGTGATGAGTCGGTCTATCAAACCATGGAGCCGAAGATTATTGGCCAAAATATGGTTAGTGCAGATAATTTGCAGATTGTTCGTCAGGCCATGCGTCAGACGGTGTTGGCCGGCAGCGCGCGCAGTTTGCAGAGTTTGCCAGTATCGGCGGCCGGCAAGACTGGCACGGCCCAGTTTGATAGCAGTAAAGCAACTCACTCTTGGTTTACCGGCTTTGCGCCGTTTGACCAGCCGAAAATAGTTTTGACTATTTTAGTGGAAGAGGGCGGCGAAAGCACTGATGCCGCGGTGCCGATTGCCAAAGATTTTTGGCAGTGGTATTTCAGCTCTCTTGACACCCCAGAGGGGTATAGTGTAAAATAGCAGTGAGCTTTTAAAACTTAAATAATTATTATGGCTACCAATTTTTTTGCTGGCGCTAGAACGCCGGAACAGCGCTTGAATATTATTATCGGTCAGTTAAATGGCTTGAAGAAAACATTAGCTAAGGGCCGTTATGACTGTTCGGCGTTAATTACCCAGATTAAGGCGACTAAAGCCGGGCTGGATGCTGTTTTAGAAAAGATTTTGGAAGAGCAGCTGGATCGTTGCTTAAAAACAACCAAGAGCAAGCCCGAGGTCAAAAAGATTTTTAGCCAGGCCTTGCGCAAATAAATTATTGGTTTTTAGTTTTGCTAATAAAGTTAAAGATAGCTTATGTCACAGGTTTTAGAATTGAACCCGGGCAATTTTGCCGCCGAGGTTTTGCAGAGCGAGCTGCCAGTCTTAGTTGATTTTTGGGCGCCGTGGTGCGGGCCATGCCGAATGATGGCGCCGGTCTTGGACAGCTTGGCAGCGGAATTGGCTGGAAAGGTCAAGGTCACCAAGGTTAATGTTGATGATCCAATCAATCAGCCGCTAGCCGCTCAATATGGTATTCAAGGAATACCTAATTTGAAATTATTTAAGGCTGGTCAAGAGATTGCCGATTTTGTCGGTATGCGCCAGCAAGATAGTTTACGCCAGGATATTTTGGCTAAGATAGCCTAGTATGGAAGGCCAGAACTACGAGCTGTTAATCGTTGGAGCTGGACCGGCCGGCTTAACCGCTTCTATCTATGCCAGTCGTTACAAGATTAAGCACGCCGTGCTTGGTAGCCTACCCGGCGGCACCATGACCGAAGCTCATAAAATTTGTAATTTTCCTAGTGAACCAAATATTAATGGTTGGGATTTGGCGCAAAAGATTGAGGGCAATGCTCGTCAACTGGGCGCTGAATTTATTGCCAGTGAGGCGGTAGAAATTAGTGGACAATATCCTAATTTTTCGGTCAAACTGGCTAACAGTCAGGTTTTGCTAACCAAGTCCATCTTGTTGGCTACCGGCACCAAGCGTCGGCATTTGGGACTGGATAATGAACAGCAATATTTAGGCAAAGGGCTAGCCTATTGCGCCACCTGTGATGGGCCATTCTTCAAAGATAAAATTGTTGGTGTGCTCGGTGGTGGCAATAGCGCGGCAACCGCGGCTATTTATTTGTCCGACATTGCTCAGCAAGTTTATTGGTTTTATACCGGCGATAGTCCGAAATCAGCCGAGCCGAGCTGGCTGGAGGAAATAGGCAAGCGCGCCAACATTAAACACTATCCTAACGTTAAGATTAATAGGCTGCTAGGTGATGATCGTTTGACCGGGGTAGAGTTGAATAGCTCGGATAGTCAGACGAGTCAATTGAGCATAGACGGTTTGTTTATAGAAATTGGCAGTGATCCGGCTACTGGATTATTGCAGCAATTGGGCGGGCAAATTGATAATCGCGGCTATGCCATAGTTGACGCTGGACAGGCCACGACTGTGACTGGGGTTTGGGCGGCCGGTGATACGACAATTAATTCTAACGGTTTGCGGCAAATTATCACTGCCTGCTCAGAAGGGGCGATTGCCGCTGATAGTATCTTTGGTTTTTTAAAGAAGAATTAGCTCCAGGTTATTTTTTAGTTTTGCCAAAACGCCACTCCTTTGGGGTGGCGTTTTGCTCTTGACAAAAAATGATAACTATGTTAAATTAGTTAATCAACTAATTTTTTATTGATTTCCAATGCCTTATTCCTGGTGGCAAACAATTAAAGACAAGCAATCAATCATCTGGTGGTGGTTAGTCGGCCTATTAGCCGCGGCCATGCTAGTCAGTTTTTTGCAACCTTTAAAATATTCAGCCGAAAGCCAAGTGCTGGTGGTGCCCGATTATCAGCAGACCAGTGATCCTTATCAGATTTCCCGGACCAATGAGTACTTGAGTTCTTTGTTGGCGCAGGTGACTTATTCCAGCTCCTTTTTTGAAGCGACAGTCAAACCGGACTATCAGATTGATACCGCTTATTTCGGTGATACCGCTAAAAAACGGATGACTAACTGGCGCAATACTATTAAAGTCAAACCGATTAATGATTCTGGCGCTATCAGCGTCAAGGTTTATCATACCGACAAGCAGCAGGCTGAAAAATTGGTGCGGGCCATTAATTATAATTTGATTACCAAAAACAATTATTATCACGGTTTGGGCGACAAAGTGACCTTGAAGGTGATTGATGAACCGTTGGTTTCCAATTGGCCGGCCAAGCCCAACCTGCCGCTTAATTTTGGTTTAGCTATTATTCTGGGAATATTTATCGGCTTAGCGCAAATCTATATCGTTAGTGTCAACCATGATAATGAGGAATGGCCGGAAGTAGCTATGGATTGGCCCAACTCGGAAGTTATTAATGATATAGTTGAACAGCCAGTTGAAGCGACAACCGAGCCGAGCCCGACCAATTTTAAGCCGCAAGCGATTAGTCAGATGATTGAGACTGGCAATGTGGTTAGCCAGCCACTAGCTATGGAAACAGTAGATATTGATGATGGTCAGGATATTACTGAGCAATTGATTCGTGGGGGCAATATTGATAATATTTTCGCTAGTTAAGTTTTTCAGCCGGCCAGTTGCTGGCCAGCTGTAGAGCTGCAACTAGATTTCTAGAGGTGGCTGAACCTTAAAAACCGAATAAAAAATAAAATGCCCTCAAGGAGGGCGAAGGAGACTATCATGAAGAGGATTTTTTTGGCCATAGTGGCCGTCATCCTCGGGGTTGCCCTCTTCGGGGCGACCTACACCGTTAAACAAGGCGACACCCTGGAAGGGATCGCCGTGTCTCAGGGGGTGGCAGTTGAGCAATTAGCCGCTATCAATAGTATCGATCAACCCTATATCATTTGGGTTGGTCAAGTGTTGGAGCTGCCGTCCGCCAGCCAACAAGTCAGGACCATCGCGAATAATGAGGGTGGTGGCAATTTATTGCTGCCAAATTCGTTGGTTGGTGGTTCGTCCAGCTCCAACATTAGCCGCCAGACTTTTGTTTTGAGCAAGGAACCTTCGGCCGGAGGCGGGGCTGGATACTTCTGGAATGACGCCGCCGATGGCTACTATCGGTATGCCAATGCCAAATGGCAACCGTTGAACCTGTCGTCTAAAGTCTCCATCGGTGCTTGGGGAGAAATCGGCGACGATTTTTGCCAGCTCACCGATGGCAATAATTGGTCGCAAACTGCTTTGTCGTTCAAGGTTGGGCCGGTCCTGGATTTTTATAGCCCGGGTTATTGGTTCAACTCTTGGTCTACCAAGGTTTATTATGGGTTCCGCCATGCGGATTCCCGTGATGGAGCTTGGAGTAAGATCCAGGAGGATGAGACGTGGTCAGCTAATCTATGGATTGGTGTCCATCAGGGCACTGAATCTTGGTTTACTAAGACCAGCGTTTCGGCTGAGTACACTGGCCTAATTGCAGCCGACGCCGTCGGCGGCAATAACGGCCAGTATGTGGCAGTCGCAGCATATTCTCCCATCAAGTGGGAAAGCTCTTTGGAGCAGTCCCTTTATAAGTGGGGGAATGGTTCTTTGAACATGAACCTTGGCTACCGCCATCTTGATGGCGAGACTAACCCGGGAAAAGACAGAGCGTTTTATGGCTTTAATCTCCAACTCGGTTGGGCGAAAGTCCTATACGAAATGGAAGTAGGTGAAAAAAAACAAGAAAAAGTGGAAGCTCAGTTGAGCTTCTAAAGAGGAGATAAAGATGAAAACCAGAAATATTATTATCGTTATCGTCGCCATTATTGTTTTGTTGGTATGGTTTAAGGGTTGTTATAATGTTGATATCACCAAAAAGCCGACGACCAAAGATTTGGTCATTCAAATTCTGGAAAAGATCGGTTTAGTGGAAACCAAGGTGGATACCTTGGCGGCTCAGATTAATGAGCATTGTGGTGATAACAAGACACCCACCGGTCGTCGCACCATAATCTATCGCGAAACGGTTCGGGAAATCCCGGCTGGCCGTCAACCTGCTGAACCGGCTTATTATTCCATCCCGAACCAGTCCACCGAGCAACCTCAAACCCAGCGGACTACACCGCAGAGTGGTACTATAGTCCCTGGTAGTAACAACCCCGGTCCGCAGGATCTATTGTTCTGCATCGACCTCGAACCGGACAAGGACAGCGACACTTCCAGGAAATTTTTATTCTGGGAGCTGATCAACAACGAAGGGTATTCCATCCCCAACGTTGTTCCCAACTTTACCGGTCGGTCAGCCAACATGTTGTTGGCGCCAGGTGCTTCAGTCGACGGAATATCTTTCGACGGAAGTATGCTCAAGATGAGTATTACCTCCTTCGGAAATTGGTACGCCCAAATAATGGGCACACCGATGCCGTCCGACTTTCGACCGGCCCTCCGCTCCAACAAAAGCGGGTGGAGTAGTCGTTTGATGACCAGAAGTGGCGACTATTTCGTCTACCGCTTCTGACTCCGGAAATAACAACTTCAACTCGAGGGAGAATGGCCTGGAAACCGTTCTCCCTCTCTTTATATGGAGGAATAATGAAGAAGATATTTTTGGTCATTGCGGCCATAATTTTGGTGGGCGGTTTATCGGCTATCGGCTCGGCAATTTACTGGACTCAACCAACCATCAATGAGGTTGAAGTCGGGGTGATTGCCCGGCATGATCTGGCGATAATAGATTTGGAAAATTTGTTTAACAACCCGGATAATCTCCGGGCAATCAAGCGAATTAATCCGGGTTGCCAAATTTTGGCCTATGTCAATTTCTTTGAAATTTGGCAGAGCCCAGTCCCACCATATCGTCCTTTCGGCACCAGGCTGAGTCAGACCATCACCAGCCAATTCCCAGACTGGCTACTGGTCAAAGCTGATGGTCAGCCAGCTGCTTTCTGGCCGGGGATGCAAACGCTCAATTTGAGTGCCCTGTGTCCGGTTATCCAGGGCTATACCTACAATCAGTACCTTCAAGATGTTCTCCTAGAGAATATTTTGAATGATAGAGTGTGGGACGGCCTTTTCCTCGACAACTTGTTTGACAAGATGTCGTGGTTAGGATATTTGGATCTAGACCGTGACGGTCAAGTGGATGACGCTCGGACCATTGATTTTCAATGGTATCGCGGGGTTAGCCAATTTTTGAGCGGCATCCGTGAGGCTAAGGGTGAGCGTTTCCAGATTTGGGGCAACCACTTGTCTTTGTTTTTTAAGGACAAGATAGACGGTCGCTTTCTGGAAGACTTCCCCACCCAGGATTGGTGTTGGGAGGAGGCAATTGCTATAAGCGAGCAGTTGCCTAGCACGATTTTTCAGGGTAAAGGCCGGAATATTGATTTGGCTTTCAACAGCAGCTTGCTGTTGGACAATTCATATTTCTGCTTTAGCCAGAATACAGCCGTGCCTGATTCTATGCTGGCCAAGCTGAACAGTTTGAAAAAGCTGCCAGCTAATCAGCGCGGGGCTTTAACTTTTGATGCCGCTACTTATACTTATCAGCGGCAATTAGGAGGTGAGGTGATTCAGGTTCGCCTGAATCGACAAACCTCTGACTAAACATTAACCTGTCGTCCTGTTAAGCTTTCGAGCTTGATGGGATGACAGGTTTTTTCTTGGTCAAAAGTTTGACTTTATCCATATTTTATGGCATTTTAGAGCTATGGTTAAACAGACAAATAATTTAGTCACTAAACCAGGTTTTTGTCGCCAGCCAGTTAGTATTGGTCAATTATTAGTTATGATTGGCCTATTTTTGACGGCTTTTTCTTTGCCACTGCTAGATTGGCGTTTTTATCTTTCTGGCCTTGAGTTCAACATTAGTGATTTTTTGATTTTGTTGACAGCAATTGTTTACTTTATTAGTCGTATTTTTAGCAAATTGAGTGGTCAGTCAGTTAGAGCTTGGCGTTGGCCTTTTGGTTGGCCAGCGGTTATTTTTCTAGTAATTATTTTGTTGAGCTCGGCTCTTAGTCCTTGGCCGCTGGAGGCTCTTAAGTATTCACTTAGGGTTATTGTTTTTGCTTATGTTTTTTATGTAGCTGTGCCTTTTAATGCTTTAGACTCGTGGCCGAAATGGCGTTGGCCCTTCGTTGGCTTGATTATTGCTGGCGCCTATAGCTCAGTCGTCGGCCTATTGTCCTTAAAGTTACAGGATTTAACAGATGCTTTTTTTAGAGTTCAGCCCATGGCTATCTTTGGCCGTTGGTGGATGGGTAGTAATCATAATCTTCTAGCGGAATTTTTGGTTATTAGCAATTTTTTCTTATTAGCCTGGGGACGACTTAGCGCTAATAATCGACAACGCCGGGTTCTGGATATTGTTTTTATTATTTCATCAATTGTTACTTTATTAACTTTTTCTCGAGCTGCTTGGATAGTTGTGGCCGTTCAATTAATTTTGTGGTGGTTCTCTTTAAACAATCGTCGCCAAAGGATAGGCTGGCTAGTTGCCTCAGTTTTTTTGATTGTTCTGGCTATTCCTTTGTGGTTAAAGATGGACAGCCTGCAAAGCGCTAATTATAGTTCAACTGAGAATCGTGTTTTACTGACTCAAATTGCTTGGGAAAGATTAAAACAAAAACCAATTTTGGGTTGGGGCAGTGGCCAGTTTTTGCAATTAGTTGATGATAATTTGCGTTTTCGGGCCAAATACGGCGACCCGATAGACTCGCATGGGGTCTTGCAAAAAGTGGCGGCTGAGAACGGTATTATTGGCCTAATAGCTTTGGCTATTTTATTTATTGGTTTAATATCTATTTGGTGGCGGGCTTGGTTAAATAATCCCAAGTCGCGGTCTTGGTTAACACCTTTGATTTTAGGAGCCGCTGGTGGCTTGCTATTTCAATTGTTCAATACTTCTTATTATAAGGGCAAGGTTTGGTTGCCAGTGGCTATTAGTTTAGCGGCTATCCGATTACTAGCTTATGAAAAAAAGGCAAAGTAATAATCAGCCCCTGAAGGTAGTTTGCTTGACGCCGCATTTATTTATCGGCGGAGCCGAGCGCCTAATGATTGATATTTTTAGCCGCCTAGATCGCCGGCGTTTTCAGCCGCAATGGTGTTGTCTAGAGGGTGATTCTGCTGATTCGGCTAGCTGGCGTCTTGAGCTAGAACGAGCCGGCATTGAGGTGGCAGTTTTAGCTAGTGACCAAAAACCGAAACAACAAGTCGGTCGTTTATGGCGGCTGATAGTAATCGGTTGGCGATTGTGGCGATATTTAAGAAAAAATCGGCCGGATATTGTGCAGACGCAGTTATTTGCTGATGTTTATCGGCCAATAGCTAGGCTAGCTGGCGTGCCGACAATTATTAGCGTGGAGCATAATTTAGATTATGATGAGCCGGCCTGGACTAGATTGGCCAAAATAATCAGCCGCTGGGCGGTTGATGGAATAATTGCTGTATCACAGGCGGTCAAACAGGATATTATTAGGCGCTATCATTATTCACCACAAAAGATTGAGGTTATCTATAATGGTGTTGATTTAGATAAATTTTTTAAATCGATTGACCGATCTCATTTAGCCAGTCAGTCTCAGCCAGTTTGGCGGCTGGGAGCTATCGGTCGCCTAACCAAACAGAAGGGGTTTGACGTTTTAATTAAAGCCTTAGCCGCGCTGCCCAAAGAAATAAATTGGCAGTGTTCAATTGCCGGCAGTGGTCCTCAAGCTAGTCATTTGAATAGCTTGATTACTAAGTTCGGTTTAAGCAATCAAATAAAATTAGTTGGCCTACAAACTGATGTGCCAAAATTTTTAGCTGGCCTAGATTTATTGGTTGCTCCATCCCGCTGGGAGGGCTTGGGATTGGTTATTTTAGAGGCTGGCGCCGCCGGCGTGCCGGTGGTCGCTAGTCAAATTGATGGTATTGTGGAAATAGTTAGTCATCAAAACAATGGTTATTTGGTAGAGGCTGGCAGCGTCAACCAGCTAACCAAGGGTTTGACGGATGTACTTACGGCGGCTAGCTCTGACGAACGCTTAACCTGGGCCATAAATTTACAGAAGACCGTTAAGGAGAACTTTTCTATAATCAAGACTGTTGAGCAGTACCAAAATTATTATGAGCGAATTAAATAATCAGAAGATTAAGATTGTTTATTTATTGCCGCGGCTTTTTGGCGGCGGAGCCGAACGGTTAGTGGTTGATTTAGCTATTCATTTACCCCAAGATCAATACGCTGTGACCGTGGTTTGTTTAAAAAGTTCGTCAACACCGATTTGGCGTGAAGAATTGGCCGCCGCTGGTGTTGAACTAGTTCAGCTTAATAAGAAAATTAAATTAGATCCAACCTCTGTTTGGCGCTTAGCAATTTGGTTAAAAAACAATCGGCCAGATATTTTACATACTCACTTATTCGGCGGTGATTTCTATGGTCGTCTAGCTGGTCGTCTAGCTGGTGTTCGGCACATTATCAGCACTGAGCATAATATTAATTTTTCTGAGGGCTATTTAAAGCGCCAACTAAAGTCTTGGACTGCTCCGTTGGCGGAAAAAGTGGTGGCGGTTTCGCAAACCGTTTTAGAATATGCTCAAAAATATGAAGGGGTTGATAAAGAGCAGGGTCAGATAATCTATAATGGTGTGCCGCTGGATAAATTCGTTGATCATAAAAAAGTCAGTGATTCAGTTAGGGGAGTTAGTCAGCCAATTGTAATCGGTTCTCTGGGGCGATTGAGCCAGCAGAAAAATTGGCCGGCTTTAATTGCGGCCGCTCAATATTTACCGGATAACCTTATTATTAATATCGCCGGAATTGGCCCAGATAAGCAGCGCTTACAAAAAATGATTGACTTGCTGGGAGTTGCTAAGCAAGTTAAGCTAATTGGCTGGCAAGCTAATACGGCTGAATTCTTAAAGAAACTGGACATTTTTGTCTTACCATCTTTTTGGGAGGGTTTGCCGGTCTGCTTATTAGAAGCTGGAGCCAGTGGCTTACCAGTCATTGCTTCCAATATCTCGAGTAATCAGGAAATAATTACTGATCAAAAAAATGGCTTATTATTCGATCCGCGTAATTCTAAAGAATTGGCCGATAAAATAATATTACTAACCAGCCAGCCACAATTAGCCGAGGAACTGGCTAGTCGGCTCAAGCAATCAGTAGAAGAAAAATTTAGTTTTGCCACTATGCTAGAAAATTACCAGCAACTTTATCACCAACTTGTTAATTAGATAATTATGAAAATAATTCAGATTAACAAATTCAATTATTTGCGCGGCGGTGCCGAGAAATATTTTTTGGAATTGTCCGAGAGGTTAACACAGGCTGGTCACGAGGTGGCTAAATTTTGCATGACTGACCGGCGTAATCTGAATGATACCTGGTCGGGGTATTGGTTGAGCCGGATTGATTTTGAACAGCCGGCTCTCTTAGATAAACTACGGGCCCCGGAACGGATTATTTATAGTCGGGCGGCCAAAAGAAGTTTGGCCAAATTGATTAAAGATTTTCAGCCGGATATTATCCATGTCCATAATATTTACCATCAATTATCGCCATCAGTCTTAGATGCGGCTCGGGAGGCTAAAGTGCCGGTAGTAATGACACTGCATGATTATAAACTGGTTTGTCCTAATTATCAGCTGCTCAATCATGGTCAAGTTTGCGAGAAATGTCTGGATGGTAATTTTTGGCATTGTTTTCAAGAAAAATGCTTTAAAGATTCGCGGTCGCAAAGTTTTCTGGCTAGTTTGGAGGCGGTTTTACACAAACGCTGGCAGACCTATCAGCGAGGAGTTGATTTATTTATCGCTCCCAGTCAATTTATGGCTGATAAATGTCAGGCCGCTGGCTGGCCCCAGGATCGTTTTCGGGCTTTAATTAACCCGGTACCAGAATTGCCAGCTGGCCAACGCCAAGTAGCCGGTTACTTTTTATATGCTGGCCGCTTGTCTAATGAGAAGGGAGTTGATGTTCTACTCAAAGCGCTAGCTGGCAGCAATTATAAGCTGAAGATTGCTGGCCGCGGGCCGCAAGAAAATGCTTTGCGCCAGCTAGCTAAAGACTTAAAATTATCTGAGCAGGTTGATTTTCTCGGTCAGCAAGGCCGTGAGCAATTGGCTAAACTATTAGATGGGGCCATTGCCTTAGCTGTGCCCTCAATTTGGTATGAAAATATGCCGCTTAATATCTTGGAAGCTTTGGGCCGAGGTTGTCCGGTGGTGGCCAGCCGGATTGGCGGTATCCCTGAAATTATCAATAACCAAATTAACGGCTGGCTAGCTGAACCAGGCGATAGTAAGTCCTGGCTAGTGGCCTTAGAACTGGCTAGCCAAGCCAATCAGATTGAGTTTAGTCAGCAAGCGAAACTATCAGTTGAAGAATATAGCTGGGAAAAACATTTTTTAGCCATAGAGGCGATTTATCAACAGCTTTTACAGAATCGCGGGCATGATTAAACACTTTTGGACAATTTTGGCGATTGGTTTATTTTTCAGCACAGCCATTAATTCGGCTCAGGCCGTTAATTTATCAACCGATTATCCGCGACTGGCTAATTATTACCTAAAGTATTACGGCCATGTTCAACCGGCTGATTTGACCAGCCTGTATCGCTGGGATTTATTGGTTATCCCTAATGATTATCAATGGGCTTTTCCTAATTTTTTTGAGCAGTATAAGCAAGCCAACCCTGATGGAAAAGTTTTGGCTTATACTTATCCAGCCATGGCTATGACCAGCAACTTAAGCAGTCTATTTAGGCAGGTTGATGAGCAGGATTTATGGTTAAGAAATGGCCGAGGCGAGAAATTGGAGCTGTGGCCCAATCTTTATGCGGTTAATATTAATAAACCGGCTTGGACCGACTTGAACTTAAGTTTTTGGCAAAATGAGCTGGATCGTCAAAAATGGGACGGCTTAATGTTTGACACTGTAGAAAATAGCTTGGGTCGTTTTAATCAAAATGGTATTGATTTAGATGGCGATTGTCGGGCTGATGCACTGGCTAGTCTAGATTCCAGTTGGCAACAGGGCTTGGTTCGGTTATTCAAAACAGCTCGGCAATGTTGGGGCAAAGACAAGTTAATTTTAATTAATGGCAGCTCTTTGCCGATTTACCAGCCGTCAATCAATGGCCGGATATTTGAAACCTTTCCGGCGCATTGGGAAGATAGCGGCACCTGGGCAGCCTCTATGGAGCAGTATCTTAATCGTTTGCCAAAACAGAATTACCAGCCGTCAGTTTATATTATTAATGGCAACACCAATAATACCGGCCAACAGAATAATTATCAAAAAATGCGTTTTGGCTTGGCGAGCACCTTGCTCGGTGACGGCTATTTTTCTTTTGATCATGGCGATCAGGCCCACGAACAGACTTGGTGGTATGACGAATATTCAGTGAAGCTGGGGCAGCCGACTTCTGGACCATATAATTTATTAGCGCCCAATAATAACAAGATTCAGGCTGGCCTCTGGCGTCGTGATTTTGATTATGGCGTGGCTGTGGTTAATTCAACCAATAAGCGTCAGCTGTATTCTTTAAATAAAGAAGAATTAGAAAAGATTCGCGGTAGCCAAGCGCCGTTGATTAATAATGGTCAGCGAGTTAATTATTTACTATTAGAACCCAATGATGGCTTAATTTTGCTCAAACGGGATTTAAAGATTACCAGTCAGACTTTCTATAATGGCGGTTTTGTTAGGGTTTTTGATCAACGCGGCCAATCAGTGCGTAATGGTTTTTTTGCCTACCAAGCTAACTTGGCCGGTGGCGATCAAACGATTTTGTTTGATATGGACGGTCAAGGTGGGCTGGAGCAGGCGATTAATCGTCGCAACGAAGTGATGATTACTCGGCGCGGCCAAATTATTTATAAATGGTATCCGTTTGGTCAGCAATATTTAGGTCGTCCCAGCATTGCTCTTTATGCTCCGCCAAATAAGAAGGCTGATTTGATTATTGGCGCCGGGTCAGGACTGAAACCGGTGGTGCGGATTTATAATTATCAGGGCAAGCTATTAAGTCCGGAGTGGTTAGCCTTTGATCAGAAGTTCCGCGGCGGCGTCAATGTTTCGGCTGGTCAGTTGAATAATCGTGGCGAAATGGCGATTGCTGTTACTCCGCAGGGCGGTATGGAGCCGCTAATTAAGCTTTATTCTAACTCTGGCAAATTATTAGCACCAGCCTGGTTAGCCTTTGATCAGAAGTTCCGCGGCGGTGTCAGCACAGCTATTGGTGATATCAGTGGCGATGGCGAGTCGGAAATCGTGGCAGTGGCGAGCATCGGCGGCGGTCCGCAAGTGCGCATCTTTAATCGTTACGGCAAGTTGCTGGGTCAATTCCAGGCCTTCAAAGATGAGGCTAAGACCGGTTATCAGGTAATGATTAATGATATTAACGGTGATGGCCGCGGTGAAATATTGGTCGGCCAACGCAATTAATGCTATAATTATGGCTATGATTAGAAAAATAATTACCATTTGGCAGCGGCGCTATCAACGATTTTATACCCGTGGATATTGGCGGATAGTTTTTGATGCCGGCGCGGTTCTCTTGGTCTTTATATTGCTTATTTTATTATTGTTAATTAAGAATTCAGCGGTTTCCTTGGATGGGCGCTTTTGGTCTAATCTGCGGTCAACCAGTCGACAAGTGGCTCATTATAAGGAGATGCCGTTAGAGTGGCAAATTAAATTTCGTCCGACAGTGATTAATAAAGAAACCAATCAATTGGTGGCTGATATCAATTACGCTAATCTAGCCGATCAGCCGATTAATATTGCTTATTCTTGCCATTATGGCGGTTCTCAGCAACAGCTGCCGCTTAAAGATGTTTCTGATGCTAGCTTTACTTGGCCCGATGGTCAATTAACCACTGAATTGGCCGCAGGCCAGTCAGGGCAACTGACAGTCAGTTGGCTGTGGTCAGCTCAGCCGGCGGCGACTAGCAAAGAGATTCAGGTTATCTGCCGCCTGCAGGCCGGTCTAGCCAGTCAAATATGGCTTAAGCCAGATCAGGAGTTTGTTTTTAAGAAATCGGGAGCGGTTCAGGCGACAGCTGGCGCTTATTTTTATACCAATGATGGCGACCAAGTCGGCATCGGCCCTTTGCCGCCGATTGTCGGTTTGCCAACCAGTTATCTAATTACTTGGTCGTTGGAAAACGCTGGTGGTGATTTGACCGACATGCAGTTTTCAGCCCAATTAGCCGATAATGTTGTTTGGCAAGGCGAGGCTGGCTTGACTGGCGGTAATCTTAGTTACGATGTTGCCAATCGCAAGGTTAATTGGCGAATTAGCCAGTGGCCGGATGAAGCACCCAAAAAACAAGTTAATTTTTATGTTTCTCTTAACCCAACCGCTGAGATGGTCGGCCGCGTAATACCGTTGATTAAAGAAGGTGAGTGGCGGGTTGATGATAGTTGGTCAGAAAAAGTTTGGCGCGGCCGTCTGCCAGCGCTATCAACTAACCTAGACTATGATAGCCGATCTAAAGGCCAGGGTGAGGTCCAGAATTGGCTAGAACAGTAATCGATTGCGGGAGAGCACCTCTTGACTATTCAAATCAAATATGTTAAGATACTAAGTCATCTTTGTGGTGACGTTGATTGATTTAAATTTAACGTATTTTATGTCTAACTTTAAGAAAAAATTGATTAATTTATGGCCGGTTTGGCTGGTCTTGGCGGCTATTATTATCATTGCTCCATTTAGCCAGGGACGAGTCAAGCCTTATTATCAAGGCGATGCCGTCAATTATCGCGGCCGGTTATTGATTGCTTCCACTAATATGGATCGTTTGCAGGTCATGGAGGCCAATGATCAGCGGATTAATTTATTGGCGGAACTAGCTCCGGATAAAACCGGCTATCTACCGGGCGATAATTTTTATAATTGCGCCTTTAATCAAGAAAGCGGTGCGCTATATTTGTATGCCGTTAACGGCCGTTATTTATATAAGTATAATGTCAGCAATCCCAGCCAGCCGGAATTAGTTAACAAAATTAAAGACAATTCTTGGGACTGGTTTAGATCAGTTGGCGTTTCCAATGGTCGTCTAGTAACTGTCGGCACCAAGGGTCTGAAAGTTTGGAATAATGATTTACAGGTCGTTGACAGTTTGGCGGTCCAACTGGACAATCCTTTTAATTATGCTTTGAGCCGCGATTTCTTATTAGCTGTTGATAATGATCAGCTAAAAATGTATAACCTGCAGGATCGGCAGTGGACTAAGAGCGTCAGCCTAACTATTAAAGAAAAAGGTAATCGTCAGATTTATAATGATCAAAACAGCAGTTCCATTTTTGTGGCTGATGATTGGGCGGCTAAGCAGTTTGATTTTAATGGTAACTTAATTAATAGCTTCCGTTTTACTGCCAATAACGGTTATGACATGGTGCCATCTACTGACGGCCAGAAAGTTTATTTGAGCGATGGCGTCGGTGTTGTTCGTTTGATTAAGGGCAGCTTGCAGCCAGATAAATGGGTTTATGTTAAAGACATGGGCGCCGCTGATGGTTGGTCTATGGGCTTGCGTTTGATTAATTGGCAAGGCCGTGATCACTTAATCGTCTTTAATAATGGCACTATTAGTGTTTTGAATGATCAGCTTAAGAAGGTGGCCAATTTTCATTCCACCGAGAATCGTTCAGATAGTCAGCCGGCCTTTAGCGAGCCGCTAATGTTGAATTTAGACAAGAACCGGGCAGCTGTTGACAGCCAAATTTCTTTGCGCGGCACCGGTTTTGCTGCTAATGAGAACTTAGAAATTAAATTTTTAAGCAATCAACAGGCGACATCTACTGTAACTACCGATAGCTTTGGCCGTTTTCAAAAGATTTTAACCGTGCCAGCTATTGCTAACCAGACAGCTTATACACAAAATCCATTGCCAACCGATATCAAGGTTGTTGGACAAACTAGTAAAAAAACTTATAGCATCAGCTTTCAGATTGAAAATTAAAGACTAAGTATCTTTTAATTCTCAAATCGTGTATGAAAATTTATTTTATCGGACAAAAAGGAATACCGGCTAAGAGCGGCGGCGTAGAAAAACATGTTGAAGCTTTGACCATTAATTTGGTCAAACAAGGTCAAGAAGTCTTTGTTTATACCCGGCCTAACTATACCGATAAAAAATTGACCGCCTATCAGGGTGTTCAGCTAATTAGTCGACCGTCATTGCCGACTAAGCACTTGGACGCTTTTAGCCATACTTTGTTGTGCAGTTTGGATGTCTTGTTTCGTCGCGCTGATGTAATTCACTTTCAAGCAATCGGTCCGGCTTCGTTGCTATGGTTAGTCAAGCTGTTCAAACCTAAAACCAAGATCGTCTTTACCTTTCATTGCCAAGACTATTATCATCAAAAATGGGGTCGGTTGGCACGCTGGTATTTACGGCTCGGGGAAATGATTGGTTGCCGATTGGCTGATGAAGTGATTGCTGTTTCTCATGGATTGGTTGATTATATTGCCAAGACTTATGGTCGCCAAGCCAGTTATGTGCCCAATGGAGTAGCTCTTACTGGCCATGGCGATAATGCTGTTATTCTGTCAGACCTAGGCTTGCGTCCGCAGAAATATATTTTGGCGGTTTCTCGCCTGGTGCGCCACAAAGGTTTGCAGCACTTAATCAAGGCCTTTAAGAATATTAAAAGTGACCATAATTTGGTGATTGTCGGCGCTGCCGCTCACACTGATGACTATGTTGCTGAGCTCAAGAATTTAGCAGCTGATGATGCGCGGATTATCTTCGCTGGCGAACAGTCTGGTGACAATTTAGCGCAATTATTCAGTCAAGCTGGTTTATTTGTCCAGCCATCTGAATCAGAAGGCCTGTCAGTGGCTTTACTGGAGGCGATGGCTTATGGCTTGCCGGTCTTGGTTAGTGATATTCCTGAAAATTTAGAAGCGGTTGGCGGCTATGGTTGGTCATTTACCAATAAAGATGTGGCTGGTTTGACCGTTAAATTACAGCAGTGGCTGGATGATCCTAAAGCTGGTCAAGAAATAGCTAAGCAAGCGCAGAATCGGGTTAATAGCGAGTATAATTGGCAAAACATTACCATCAGTACTTTAAAGATATATCAGCTGTCCCAAGCTTAAGGTTTGGGGTCAGCCGACGGCTAGTTAATCATAATAACTCGTCGGCTGGCGTAAGTCAGCACTTTAACAAAAAAATAAACAAAAGAAGCCCCTACGGGGGCGAAGGAGTAAAAAATGAAAAGGAGAGTTCTCTTTTTCGGGCTGGCAGCAATGCTGGCCATGGTTTTTTTGGCGGCATGTTCCGACATGCCGACCGTCCCCAGCATCCCGCCGGACGACACCGGCATCAAGCTGACCCAGAACGGCAAGAATGTTGACTCTTTATTGGTCAATATTTATGCTCTCTTTTCGGTCAATGTTGCCGGTAGTTCCCCGGTGTCCTATCAATGGAATTTCGGTGACGGCACCCAGGTGGTTAATACTACCTTTGCTCAGACTGAGCATCGGTATATTGCCACGGGAACCTTCACGGCCTCGGTAGTCGTTGCTTACTCAAATGGGGGTAGTAACACCTACGCTAGGTCGGTGCGGGTCTACCAGCCATCAGCTCCGCCCAGTGACGACGTATTAGTCTTGTTGTCCTCGAGTCAGGAGAATTCGGGGAAGTGGACTTATCGTTTGGGTTTGGCGACTTCCGCCTATTCTGGCGGAAGTGGTGCAAACCCATTCATCACTGGTCAACCGAGTGGGGTGGTTATCACCAACCCAGTCGCCGGTTACAGCTGGGTGCAGTTGATCAACCAGCAGGAGAGTGGCCGACTTGTCGTCACTATCACCTGTTGGGACCAGAATGATGTTTTCCTCAACTATGGGGGAAATTTCATTAATGGTCAGCCGCCAGCCCAATGGAATTGGGCTAACATTAGCGAGAGTGCCTATTTCGTCGCCGAAGACGGCGGCGGTAATTTGCATTTCTCTCTGACCGCCGGGCAACTCCTGCCGGTCGGTGGTAATATTGCCCAACTACCGGGATTAATAGGTGACAATACTCCGGCAACCCTACGGATAACCGCCGGGCAGGACTCCCTTAAATTTTTCTGTAACCTTGACCGGTTACAAAATTTTGACGGGGGTGCCTGGTTGGAATACACAGCAGCTAACGGCGACCACAATCGCCAACCGCTGCAAGTATCGTCTTTTTTCTCCGGCTGGGCTGAGGTGGTTTTACCACTATCGGCCCTCAATGATAATCCAGTTAAGATCCGTTACGGTCATAACATTAATGACCTGGCGGACATGACCAACAGTAAATACTGGGTCCCCGCCGACGGTTGGTTGGAATTTTACCTCTTACCAATTGACGGTGGTAAGGGCGGTTGGGAAGTCCGCCCGACTCAATACTAACCAAAACTTCCTCTGGGCCCGGTCTTATTTAATCAGTCTAACCGCTGAAAGAATAAGACCTGGGCCTTTATTTTTTTGAATAGATTCTTTACAATAAGACTATGAAATACCAATTATTTATTGATACTGTTTCTCAGGCGGGCGTCAGAGTGGCCATTAAGCAGGCTGACAAGCTAATCACTGAGCGTTTTTGGGCCGGTGATCGCCAGCAGGCCGAACAATTACTACCGGGTATTTTGGAGTTATTAACTGAGCAGAAGTTGAGCTGGTCGGATTTAAGTGCTATTCAGGTGGCTAATCAGGGCGGTAGTTTTACTTCCTTGCGGATTGGCGTCGTCACAGCTAATGCTCTGGCCTATGCCTTAGGTTTATCAGTGGTGGGGATCAGCGGCCAGGCACTACAGAGTGATGGTTATCAAATTGTTGAGCCAGAATATTCCGGTCAGCCCAATATTACGATTAAGAAGGTGGTTAAATAAGGCGTTTTAGGCCTATTCTTTACTGAACACAAATTTTCCACAGCTGATTATCAAGCACCCTAATTAGGGTGTTTTTTGTAATGATTTTTTTGTTTATAATTAGCCATTATTTTAGCAAGTCAAAAGACTTGACGGCTTTTTTAAAAAAGCCTATAATTGTCAATGTGGTGAAAAGTGGTGAAGAGTGGTGAATACTTAACACCGCCACCTAACTCCCAAACAATGTTTATCGGCGAATTCCAACACAATCTAGATGAGAAAGGCCGCTTAGCGATTCCGGCTAAGTTCCGGGCCGATTTGAAAAAAGGGGCAGTTGTCACCAAGGGGTTGGATGACTGTCTGTTTTTGTATACTAAAGCCGCTTGGGAGGAATTAGTTTCTAGCAAATTGAGCCAATTGTCATTTAACAAGGCTAACCAGCGGGCCTTTGCCCGTTTCATGTTGTCTGGTGCCAGCGAAGTAGAGTGTGACGCGCAGGGACGGGTAGTGCTGCCCGAATATCTGCGCCAATTCGCCAGCTTGCGCAAGCAAGCCGTGGTGGCCGGTCTCTACGATCGTTTAGAAATCTGGGACAAAGACCGCTGGGAAGCTTACCGGTCTAATAATGACAAGACTAGCGGTTCAATTGCCGAATCACTGGATGATTTGCCGTAATCTATGGATTACCAGCATCAGCCAGTTTTATTGGAAGAAGTTTTAGCAGTTTTACAACCACAATCAGGACAGCGTTTTATTGATGCCACTTTGGGTGGAGCCGGCTATACCGCGGCTTTGGCCAAAGCGGTTGGTCCGCAAGGGCTGGTAGTCGGATTTGATCTTGACCCATTGGCCATCGCCGCCGCGCAAGAAAAGTTGTCCCAAGAAAAATTAAGTAATGTTCTTTTGATTAATGATAATTTCGCCAATCTATCGACAGCTCTGGCTGAAAGACGGATTGATGGACTGTTTGACGGCCTGGTTTTGGACTTAGGTCTGTCATCAGCTCAATTAGCTGATCGTAGTCGGGGATTTTCTTTTAACCAGGAAGGTCCGTTAGATATGGCTTTTGGTCCGAATAGTCCGCTATCAACTTCGGAAATTGTCAATCATTGGACCGAAAGTGAATTAAGGCGAATTATCAGTGAATATGGCGAAGAACCTTGGGCTGGACCATTAGCTAAAGCAATTGTCCGTCGTCGTGGCCGTCAGCCATTTACTACCAGTCAAGAATTAGTAGAAATAGTCCAAACCACGCTGCCAGCAAAGTATTTGGCTAAAAGCCGGCAGCATCCCGCCACCAAACTGTTTCAAGCCCTACGTATCGCCACCAATCAAGAACTGGACAATTTGTCAGCCGTTCTTGACCAATCCCTTGGCTTGTTGTGCCTAAGCGGCCGCATTGCCGCAGTGAGCTTCCATAGCTTGGAAGATCGTCTGGTTAAGCAGTTTTTCTTAAAAGAGAGCAAGGACTGCCTCTGCCCACCCGAATTTCCTATCTGCCAATGCGGCCACCACGCACGCTTAAAAATAATTTATCGTCATCCAGTAACGGCCAGTCCGGCCGAAATCGCGGCTAACCCGCGATCACGCAGCGCCAAGTTGCGCGCTGCTCAAAGAATTGCTTAATAACCCCCCTATGACCGTCAACAATCAAGAATTAGTTTCTGCCAATTGTTCCAAGACCAAGAAACCGGCCAAGCGTGGTTGGAGTTGGCAGCGGGTTAATCGTTGTTTATGGCTGGGAACAGCAGTGTTGGTTTTGTCTTATTTGGTGGTGGCCAATGATTTGGCGGCCAAGTCATTCGCTCTCAAAGATTGCAAGAGCCAATTAGCGGAATTGCGCCAACAGCAAGCCGACTTGCAAGGGCAGGTGGCCTTGCTTAGCTCTTATGATTATTTGCAGAGCCGAGTACAGAGCCTGGGCATGGTGCCAGTTGATCGCTTGCCCTACGCGGTCACCAATGATTTGTTGGCTAAAAGATAGGCAGTTATGGCTCAATCAGGGCGGCTGATCAGCCGGCATAACCGTTCTGGCGCCGTTCAGTCCAGCAAGCGGCTTAATTCTAATTTTAATATTGTTTTTGCGGCTTTTGCCGTGGTCGGCCTAGCGATAATCGGTCGGCTTTTTTGGTTACAGTTGATTAAACATAATCATTATTTAACTAAGGCTCGCGACCAGCACGAATTTAATGTCCAGCTGGCGCCGACCCGCGGCCAGATTTTTGTTCATAATAATTCGGCTGTTGCCGGCAGCGAGCTTTATCCGATTGCTACTAATCGGCGCTTTTTTACTCTTTATGCTGTGCCTAATGCTTTGCAGGCTGAGTCCTTAAGCAAATTACGCCAACAGCAAGCCGAGACTCAATCTAAAAATAATAAAGTCTTGTCTATTATCTTGGAACCGTCAGAATTGGCGGAAATATTATTTGAGAGTTTTGATCAGCCGATGATTATGGCAGAGATTGATAAAATTGAAAATGATCGCTTGAAGCAGCAATTGGATGAGCAGTTAAATCAATTGCCGGCCGCTTCCAGCACCGATGAATTAGCCGCTGCCAAAGAAGCAATTCTGAAGCGCCAAACCGAATTGCTGACTGATCCGTTTTATCAGGAAATGTCTAAAGCGCGACGTGAAGCAGCGATTAAAGAGAAATCAGAGGCTAAGATTAAGGAATATTTAGATATCTTGAACAAGGGTGATGATCCTTATGAAGTGGTAGCCAAAAAATTGGAGAGTGAACAAATTTTAAAGATTTATTTTAAAGTTTTGAGTCGACAGCAGGGCGAAGCCGCCGTTAAACCGGACGACTTGTCAATCAGTGGCGAGACAGTTGTTTGGCAGCCGGCCGGTCAAGCTAAGTCGACGACGATAACGATTAATGGTTTGGGACAGAGCAGCCGTGATTATCGTTATTATCCGGAAAAGAATATTGGCGCCAATATGCTTGGTTTTGTGTCGCTAGAGAATGATGATGATTTAATTGGCCGAGGGCAATACGGCTTAGAGGGAGCTTTTGACGATATCTTGATGGGTCGGGCCGGGTCAATGAAGGGCGAGCGCAGCGCCAATAAGGCCACCATTTTGCAGGGTCGTGATTATCAGCAGCAGACTAATGGCTCTGATTTGATTTTGACGATTGATCGGTCTATTCAAAATATTGCCTGTAGCAAGCTGCTGGCAACCGTGGCTAAACATCAGGCTGATTCTGGCAGCGTCATTATTATTAATCCTAAGACCGGAGCTATTTTGGCGATGTGTTCAGCACCAGATTTTGATCCGAATGATTTTCAGTTAGTCAAAGACTTGCGGCAATTCAATAACCAACCGACTTTTGAAGCCTATGAGCCAGGTTCAATTTTTAAGGCCATTACAATGGCTATTGGTATTGATCGGGGCAAGGTGACGCCGCAAACTACCTATAATGACGCCGGTTCAGTCATGGTCGGCAAGAATAAGATTAATAATTCTGATTTTAAAGGGCGGGGAGTGGTTAATATGGTTAGAGTATTGCAAGACTCTTTAAACACCGGCATGGTTTATGTGCTTAATCGTCTGGGAATTGATACTTTTCGCGATAGCTTGAAAAAATTCGGTTTTGGCCGACCAACTGGTATTGAGCTAGATTCAGAATCACCCGGTAATTTGAATAATTTATATCGTAAATTCGGCCAAGAAATTAACGCGGCCACTGCTTCTTTCGGTCAAGGCATTAATGTGACTACTCTGCAGATGGCGATGGCTTTCGGCGCCTTGGCTAATGAGGGTAAATTGATGAAACCGTATTTGGTGGAAGAAATTGTGGCGCCGGATGGTGGCCGGATCAAGGCTGAGCCGCAAGTGGTGGAGCAGGTAATCAGTCCGCAGGCAGCGCGAACGGTTGGCGGTATGCTGGTTAATGTGGTGGAAGATGGTCATGGCAAAAAAGCCGGAGTTGATGGCTATTATGTGGCTGGTAAGACTGGCACCGCTCAGGTGCCCAGCAAAGACGGCCGCGGTTATTTAGCTAATATTAATATCGGTTCGTTTGCCGGTTATGCTCCGGTGGAAGACCCGATTTTTGTTATGGTGGTCAGGATTGATCATCCGCGCGGCGTGGTTTGGGCGGAGAGTTCGGCGGCACCGCTATTTGGTGAAATTGCCAATTTTATTCTAAAATATAAGCAGGTGCCGGCGCAGCGTCCGGCTAAATAATCGTTTTATGCTTAGCCACTTGCTTCGCTATTTATTAAGAAGGTTAGCTCGAGCGGTGATCGATAAATATCAACCGCAGATTATTGGCATTACCGGCAGTGTTGGTAAGACTACGACCAAGGAGGCAGTGTTGATGGTGCTAGCTAAGAAATATCGCGTTCGTGGCAATATCAAAAACTATAATAATGAGATTGGTTTGCCATTAACTATTCTAGGACTAGAATCGCCAGGCCGGTCAATCGGTGGCTGGCTTAAGGTTTTGTTTTCAGCTTGGCGGCTGATTCAAAAAACCGATCCTAGTTATCCAGAATTTTTAGTTTTAGAAATGGGTGTCGATCATCCAGGCGATATGGATTACCTGTTATCCATTGTTCAGCCCAATATCGGTATTATTACCGCTATCGGTCAAGCTCATTTAGAATTCTTCGGCAGCCAGGACAACATTGCTCAGGAGAAAGGAAAGCTCATCGTCAGTCTGCCGGCCGCTGGTTGGGCAGTTCTTAATGCTGACGATCAGCGGGCTCGTCTAATGACTGGCCACAATAAACAGGTTCAAATAATAACCTATGGTTTTGGACCGCAAGCCGATGTTCGGGCAACCGACCTACAATTTGATTATGGTCAGGTCGGTGAAAAGGCAATTCCATCATCGGTTGGTTTGCGTTTTAAATTGAGTTATCAAGCCGCCACTGTGTCAGTAACTCTGCCGGGAATAATTAGTGAGGCGGCGGTTTACTCGGTTTTGGCGGCGATTGCGGTCGGCATCAGCCAAGAGATTGATTTGTTAACCGCCATCAAAGCTCTTGGCGATTTTCATGCGCCCAAAGGTCGGCTCAACATCTTGACCGGTTGTCAAAACGCTATTTTATTAGATGATTCATATAATGCTTCGCCGACAGCCGTAGCGGCAGCTTTGGATATTCTGGGTCGCTGGCCAGCGCTGCAGCGGGTAGCTGTCTTGGGCGATATGTTGGAATTAGGAGTTGACGGACCAGCCGAACATCGTCGAATCGGGCAGATTGTCGCTCAATTACCGATTGGCCATTTAGTCTTGGTCGGTTCGCTGGCTGAAATGATTGGCCAAGAGGCTCGAGAGCGCGGTTGGGCTGGTCAGATTGATTATTTTGCTGATTCCATAGCCGCCGCTGATAAGATTAGAGAGATTATTCCTGAGCGGGCGGTTGTTCTACTAAAAGGCTCGCAGGGGTCTCGTATAGAAAGGATAACTAAGGCGTTATTATTGGATCCAACCGCGGCAGCCAGTCAACTAGTCCGTCAAGATGGCAGCTGGTTAGATAGCTAAGAAGGGTTTATTTTGTTATACTATTTAGTATGTATATTGTTTGGCGGATTTTTAAAGAGATATTCTGGTTCCCCTGGTGGTGGTATTCCCAAGGGTGGTTTATTTGGATTGGCTATTGGTGGGCCTGGTTAAATAAGATTAGTCGCGGTTTGGCTTTAGCGGTCTGGCTGAAGAATATTTTTGTACCGATGTATGGCCAGCGCGATATTGTCAGTTTCTTAATCAGCTTCATGATGAGGATAGTCCAGATTATCTCCCGTCTGGCCATCTGGCTGGTTTGCTGGGTGGTTGCCTTGTTGGCTATTATGGCTTGGCCGGCGGCTCCGGTAGCGATTTTCTATTATTTGTATATTCTATATTATGGTCAAGAACCGTAAGGTTAATAATGGCTGGTTGGTCTGTGATTCTTGTCATGGCGCCGGTTATATTGAGGGCATACCTTGCGCGACTTGCCACGGTCACGGCGTTGGCTGGTTTGGTGCCAGTCACTGGTTATTTGTTGATTGGTCGTCTTCATGGTTGGTTATTGGACAAAAACAGCTTGGCCGGCGGATTTTGTTGATTTTAGATCTAGCTTTATATTTAGCAGCATTAAGCGGTTGGATCGTTCTGGTTTGGCAGGTTGGTCAAGCCAGTAACTGGTTTATTGATTGGACCCAAATCGGTCAGGCGGCTTGGTGGTTAACGCCAACTTGGCCCAAGCGCTGGTTTGCTTGGTCGTTCCTGTTTACTTTAGCGGCAATTTATCGGCTAATTCGCAACACTCAAGTCATTAAGTTGCCGCGGTTGGATGTTGATGAACAATTATTGCCGCCAGCTGATTGGCTGGCTGTTTTTCAATTGCCTAGAAAGCGCCTATTAAACTTGATTAACCAATTGCCAACGGAAGTCATGCTGAGCTTAGAACGAGCGTTGTTGTCGTCAGCTAGCCATGGCCACAGTCAGATTACTGCCGAACAATGGTTCCAAGTTCTATTGGCCGACCCAGTAGTTAAGTCTTTATTGTTCAGGCTTAATTTAGATGGCAAAGCAATTGCCGACAAACTGGGCAAACATCAAACTAAAGATAAGGCTAAAGTTCAGTCGATTAGTTTATCGGTTGAGGTTAGGTCGGCCATAATCCAGGGGGTGGCCAGTGCCTGGTCCTTGGGTGAGGTGCCGCTAACGGTTGATTTCTTGGCGCCGCTGATTAAGCAAAGTCAACTGATTAAAGAAGTTATTTATGATACTGGCGCCAAAGAGGACAAGTTTAGCGATGTGGCTAATTGGTTTCACATTAATCGTCGTTTAGCTAAGACTTATTTACAGATTAGAGATTCGGCGCAATTTAAGCCCGGCTCCAATATGGATCGAGCCTACACGGCCGTGGCGACACCGTTCTTGAACCAATATTCTTATGATTTGACCTTAGCTGCCAAGAATAATCAATTACCGCTCTGCGTGGCGCGGACAACCGAGCTTAGTCAAATTTTAGAAGCTTGGTCGGCTGGCCGAATGGGCGTAGTTTTGGTCGGTCCGGAGGGGGTGGGCAAGAAATCACTAGCCTACGGCTTGGCTCAATTGATGGTGGCTGAAGATGTGCCGGTTTTTTTACAAGACAAACGATTAGTGGAGGTTGATCTGGCAACATTATTAGGTGGTTCTGGTCCAGAAGAGGCTCAGGGCAAGCTGGCTAGAATTATTTCCGAAGTTAATCAGGCCGGTAACATAATTTTATTTATTGATGGGATTGAAAAGATTGCCGGTCTGTCCAGTGGTCAAGAACAGAGCTTGGATTTATCTGACATCTTGTCTAACGCCTTACAGCGCGGGGCTTTGCGCTGTTTAACTACCGTTGACCAAGTTGATTACCAAGAGCATTTGGCTAAACGATCTATTGGTGCCAATCTGGCCAAAATTGATATTGCTGAGCCAGATAATCAGCAGATGATGACTATTGCTGAAAGCTGGGCCAGTTATTGGGAAAGACGGTTGGGGGTTATTTTTACTTATGCTGCTTTGGAAACGGCTAAATTAGCCAGCCAGCGCTATGCTTCAGACCCGGCTCAACCAGCCCGTTTTTTGAGTGTCCTTGAGGCGTCAGCACGACAAGCCGCCAAACAGGCCACGCCACGGCTAGTTAGCGATGAAGTAGTCCGAGCTTATGCTAGTCAGGCCTTTGGCGTGCCGATGCAACAGGTCGGTCAGCAAGAAAGCGAGCTATTATTAAATTTGGAAGAAACGATTCATCAGCGCTTAATCGGTCAAGAGGAGGCGGTGGATATGGTGGCGGCCAGTTTGCGTCGGGCTCGGGTGGAATTGCGGGATATTAGTAAGCCGATTGCCAACTTTTTATTTTTAGGTCCGACTGGTGTCGGTAAAACTGAGTTAGCTAAAACACTGGCTGAGGTCTATTTTGGTGATGAGGGCTCTATGATTAGACTGGATATGAGCGAATATCAGCGACCGGATAGCGTTAATAAGATGATTGGCGGCAATGGCGAAACCGGCTATTTAACTGAGGCGGTGCGCCAAAAACCATTTAGCTTGGTCTTGTTGGACGAATTGGAAAAAGCTCATCCGGATATTTTGAACTTATTCTTGCAAGTTTTTGACGATGGCCGTCTGACTGATGCTCAAGGCCGGACGATTGATTTCAGCAATACCATTATTATTGCTACTTCTAATGCCGGAGCGCTGTATATTCGTGAACAGGTCAAGGCCGGGGCTGATCTTGGGGCTATCCGCCAATGGGTGATGGATAATGAACTAGTTAAAGTAATGCGGCCGGAATTGATTAATCGTTTTGACGGCGTTGTTGTCTTTAGACCGCTCAATATTGAAGATATGCAAGCGATTGCCCGATTACAATTAAACAAGATCGGCCGTCAATTAGCCGACAAAAATATTAATTTCCAGGTTAGCGATCAAGGCTTGATTTATTTGGCTAAAGCCGGTTTTGATCCGGAATATGGCGCGCGGCCGCTGAAGCGTTTATTGCAAGATACAATCAACAATACCTTGGCTGAAAATCTGTTAGCCAAGACTTTAAAGCGCCGTGACACTGTTTTGATTAATGAACAAGGTCAGGTCGAGATAGTTTCAGCAGCCGCTCTCTAAAGCTCTTGCCAAGTTTTGGCTTTTAGTATATAATTGGCGTTATTGTTTTTGGCGCGAAGTATTATTTCGCGTCTTTTATTAAAAGGGTTTAGATTATGAGTGAACAAATCATTTCCCGCGAGGGTTATCAAAAATTAGTTGAAGAGTTGGAGCTCTTGAGCACCGAGCGGCGCCGAGAAATTGCCGAGCGGATTGAGCGGGCTAAAGAATTGGGTGATTTAAGCGAGAATGCTGAATATAGCGATGCCAAAGAAGCGCAAGCCTTTAATGAAGGCCGGATTTCGGAATTGTCTAATTTGTTAAAGAGCTTAATTGTGGTTGATGGCCACGCTAATGGCAAAGTGGGCATGGGTTCGCATTTGACTGCTAAAAATGGGGAAGTTACTAAGGAGTTTACCATTGTCAGTTTTAATGAGGCCGATCCGCTCAATGGCAAGATTTCTAATGAATCACCTTTGGGCCAAGCTTTTTTAGGGCATATTGCCGGTGATAAGGTCAAAGTACAGACGCCACGCGGCGAGATTGAATATCAGATTGTCAGCATTGATTAGCTTTCATAATCAGCTTATTTTATAACCGCTTGGCCGGTCTGGCTGGGCGGTTTTGTTTTTGCTATAATCAAGCCAAGGATTATTATTTAATTTGCGATATGGCTTTAAAGAAAACTCGCCCAGCTAAGACGAAATATGTTTTCGTAGTTGGCGGCGTAATGTCTGGTGTCGGCAAGGGAATTACGGCGGCCTCGATTGGCCGCATTTTAATTGACCGCGGCTACAAGGTGAGTGCCATTAAAATTGATCCCTATATCAATATTGATGCTGGCACGATGAACCCGATTGAACACGGCGAAGTTTTTGTGACTGAGGACGGTGATGAAACCGATCAAGACATCGGCAATTATGAACGGTTTTTGAATGGTAATATCTATAAGGAAAATTACATGACGACTGGCCGGATTTATCAGACGGTCATTGAGCGCGAGCGCAATCTGGGCTATGGCGGCAAATGTGTCCAGGTAGTGCCCCATATTCCGATGGAAGTGCGTGACCGGATCAAGGCGGCAGTCAAGAAAACTGGCGCCGAAATCATGATTATTGAAATCGGCGGCACCGTCGGTGAATATGAGAATTTACTGTTTTTGGAAGCAGCTCGGGTTATGAGATTGCAGGATCCCAAGAGCGTCCTGTTTGTCATGGTCAGCTACCTGCCAGTGCCTGGCAAGATCGGTGAAATGAAGACCAAGCCAACCCAGCACGCGGTGCGGGCGCTCAACTCAGCTGGCATTCAACCTGATTTTATTGTCGCTCGCTCCGATACGCCGATTGATGAACCGCGTCGCAAAAAGATTGCTATCCATTGCAATATTCATAATGACGATGTTATTGCTGCCCCAGATATTGACTCTATCTATGATGTGCCGGCCAATTTTGAAAAGAATCATCTGTCATTTAAGATATTGAAGCATTTTGGTCTTAAGCCGCGGCGCAATGACTCGGCGGCTTGGCGAATGATGTCAGAAAAAGTCAAAGAGGCCAAACGCGGCCAGCAGACGGTTAAAATCGGCGTAGTCGGCAAGTATTTCGCTTCCGGCGACTTTTGCCTGACTGATTCATATATTAGTGTCATTGAAGCTCTCAAGCACGCTGGAGTAGCCAACAATTGTCGGCCGCAGCTGGAGTGGCTCAGCGCCGAAGAGGTTGAAGAAAAGGGGACAAGCATCCTGAAAGGCTATGACGGCATCGTCGTGCCACAGGGTTGGGGTAGCCGCGGCCATGAAGGCAAGATTAAAGCGATTGAATATTGTCGCACCAATAAAGTGCCTTATTTTGGCCTGTGTTACGGTATGCAGATGGCGGTGATTGAGTTTGCCCGTAATGTCTGCGGCCTCAAGGGCGCTAATAGCTTGGAGGCTGATCCGAAAACTAAGCATCCAGTCATCAATATCATGCCCGGGCAAGCCGAATTATTGGCCAAAGGACAATACGGCGGCACGATTCGCTTGGGCGGCTGGCCCTGTCAGCTGGTACCAGGAACTCATTTGGCCAAAGCTTATGCTAAGAAATTCGGCTCTGACACCAAGGTCGTCAGCGAACGCCATCGCCATCGCTATGAATTTAATAATGATTATCGGGAGATATTAGAGACAGGCGGCCTGATCATTGCCGGCACTTCGCCAGATGGTCAGATAGTTGAGGCAATTGAAATTACTGATCATCCTTTCTTTATCGGCACCCAATTTCATCCTGAATATATCTCGCGGCCACTAGATCAACACCCATTGTTTGTTGAGTTTATTAAGGTTTGTTTGAAGGGGAAGAAATAGGCTGGTGTCAAGATATCAAATCATTGCAAGACATTGACAGAATCGTTAAAAAGTCTATAGTTTTATTAGTTCATTTCAAATTGACTAATCTGGGACTCTAGCATCAAGCTGGAGCGAGGGGTTGGTCAGAAGGAGAAAAAATGGGCAAGAAAAAAGATGTCGCGCCGATTTTATCGGCCATGGGCGTCCTGACCAGTATCGTTACTGATTTGGTTAAGCTTGTCACCAAACTTGGTGGCACGATGGAAGCCATTTATCGTCTCGCCACTCCGGAGGGAGCCGAGACTTTAGAAACGGTGGCGAAAGTCATCGCTGATGACTTCAGAGAAGCCCAGAATACTTTTCTGAAGCTAATATCAGGCACTGAGAGCTTAGTTATTGAAGCTCTAGACGGTCAGGCGACTATCGCCAAAGCCGAGAACGTTTTCATGTCCTATATTGACTCTGATTTTAAGAGTCTTGGTTTGGACAAAGCCAGCCCAGCAACCGTCAAAACTGGCTTGGATATTTATGATTTGAAAACAGACGCAACATTCAGTCAGATGTTCGGTTCTTTAGCTGATAATCTGGACAAACTAGTTATGTCTCAGGCTCAGATTATCAGCTTCTGCCAGAAGTATCCAGATTGGCTGCGCCAAGACGGATACGCCACGTTTTTCCTGATAAAGGAAAATAAGCAGTATTTCGTGACCAGCGTCGGTATGAACGGTGGTGGTTTGCGTGTCGAAGTCATTCATCTTGAGAACGACTGTGCCGTCTGGAAAGCTAGGGAACGGTATCGCCTTGTGACCCCCTCTTTTTAGCCTCTGCCAATTTCTTCACTGGTGGATTCCCTTGATCCCTTGGATTCTTAGAATTTGGTTCCAAACCGAGCTCTAGGATTCCTTGGGATTTTTTTGTATAACAAAATTTGTCTTTTCTTTACTTCCAACTATAAATTAGTTACAATATAACCAGTTTAATTACTGGTTATATTGTTTTTATGGCTGAAAAAATTAGCGAATATCAGGAACGCTTGGGGCGATTGGCCGATTTGCGCCAAGCCGGAGTTGATCCCTATCCGGCTCATTGCCGCCGCGAACAAACCAATGGTCAAGTTTTGGACAATTTTGAGCACTATTTGTCTAGCGGTGAAACCGTTTATTTGGCCGGCCGACTGCGCACTTTACGCGAGCACGGCAATCTGACCTTTGCCAACCTGCAGGACGGCACCGCTACTATTCAGGCGGCTTTTAGTAAGAAAGAGCTAGGGGATAAATATAAGCAATTTTTGAAAACTATTGATATTGCTGATTTTGTGGCTGTTTCGGGCGCGGTTTTTGTTACCCATACCGGCCAAAATAGCCTACTAGTGACCGATTGGCAATTAATTAGCAAAGCTGTGCGGCCGCTGCCAGAGAAATGGCATGGCCTGCAGGACGATGATGAGCGTTTGCGCAAGCGTTATCTGGATTTACTGTTTGACGATCAGCTGCGCGAACTATTTATTAAAAAAGCCAAATTCTGGCAGGTGACCCGCCGTTTTATGGTGGAGCATGGCTTCTTGGAAGTGGAAACGCCGACTTTGGAAACAACCACTGGCGGCGCCGAGGCTAATCCGTTTAAGACTTATCATCAAGATTACGATACTGAAGTCTTTCTGCGTATTTCAGTCGGCGAATTGTGGCAGAAACGCTTGATGGCGGCCGGTTTTGATAAGACCTTTGAGATTGGCCGGGCTTTCCGCAATGAAGGCAGCAGTCCGGATCATCTACAAGAATTCACCAATCTGGAGTTTTATTGGGCCTATGCTGATTACCGTGATGGTATGAGATTGACCAGAGAACTTTATCAGACGCTAGCCCAGGAAGTTTTCGGCACCACCAAGTTTACTAACAAGGGGTTGGATTTTGATTTAGCTGGACAGTGGCCAGAGATTGATTATCAGCAAGAAATACTCAGGCAGACCGGCATTGATATTTTAGCGGCTAGCGAGCAGGCGATGCGTGATAAATTAGCCCAACTGGAAGTTAAATATGATGGTAATAATCGCGAGCGCCTGACTGATACTCTGTGGAAATATTGCCGTAAAAATATTGCCGGGCCAGCTTTTGTTGTCGGTCATCCGAAGCTGATTTCACCATTAGCTAAGGCTCGTCAGGATAATCCGGAGCTGACTGAGCGTTTTCAAATATTGATTGCCGGCACCGAAATCGGTAATGGCTATTCGGAACTTAACAATCCAGTTGACCAACGGGCTCGTTTTGAAGAACAACAGAAGCTGCTGAAAGCTGGCGATAACGAAGCGATGATGCCGGATTGGGAATTTGTGGAAATGCTGGAGCACGGCATGCCGCCGACCTGCGGCTTCGGCTTCGGCGAACGCTTATTTGCTTGTCTAGCCGGCCAGCCGCTCCGGGAAGTGACTTTATTTCCCTTTATGAAACCAAAACAACAATAATTTTATGTTAGATCTAAAATACATCCGCGAGAATATTGACGAGGTTAAAGAAAACTGCCGTTATCGCCTGGCTGATGTTGATATTGACCATTTGGTCAGCTTAGATGAACAGCGGCGTAATCTGCAGCAGGAATTAGACGATCGGCGTTCCAAGCGCAATGCTTGGTCTAAACAAAAGCCGACGCCGGAGCAGGTGGCTGATATTAAGGTCAATAATGAAGCAATTAAACAAGGCGAAGACAGTTTAGCGGAGATTATCGATGAATTGGATAGCCTATTGTTGACTGTGCCCAACCAAACCGATTCGGCAGTGGTTCGCAGCTTGAATGAAGAAGATAATCCAATTTTAGAAGAAAACGGCCAGCCGCTTGAGCTTGCCTTTGCCCCCAAAGATCACCTAGCTTTGGCCGAACAGTGGCAGTGGCTGGATTTTGAACGGGCAGCTAAGGTGGCCGGGGCCAAGTTTTATTATACTAGCAATGATTTAGTCTGGCTGGAGTTAGCGTTAATCCAATATGCTCTGTCAGTTATCGCCAAGCACGGCTTTCAGGTGATGACCACGCCAGATTTGGCTAAAACCAGTATTATTGAGCGTTTGGGCTATAATCCGCGCGGTGAGTCAACTCAGATTTACAATATTGCCAACGATGATTTGAGTCTGATAGGTACGGCTGAGATTACCCTAGGGGGGTATCATCAAGACGAGGTTTTAAAGGGCGATCAGCTGCCATTGCGTTATGCCGCTTTGTCGCAGTGTTTTCGGACCGAGGCGGGGAGTTATAGCAAGTTTGCCAAGGGCATTTTCCGCGTCCATCAATTCAATAAAGTGGAAATGTTCGTCTATTGCCGACCGGAAGATAGTACCAAAGAGCATCAATTATTGCTAGAAATTGAAAAGGAAATTTTTAGCGGTCTGGAAATTCCATTTCGGGTCATTGATCATTGCACGGCCGATTTGGGCGCGCCATCGGCCCGCACTTTTGACCTGGAAGCCTGGCTGCCTGGCAAGCCTAACAAAGATGGCCAAGCTGGCGACTGGGCGGAAATGACGTCAGCCTCTAACTGCACCGATTATCAGGCTCGTGGCTTGGATATTAAGTATCAAACCGCCGACGGACAGAAAGGCTTGGTGCATACTCTTAATGGAACCGGATTAGCCTTGCCGCGCGCCATGATTGCTATTATAGAGAATCATCAGCAGGTTGATGGCCGGATTAAGTTGCCAGCCATTCTTAAATCGTTTATACCGTTAGATTTATCATCAATGTTTTTTGCTTAAAGCATTATGAAGGCTCGCCCTCAGCCCAAAAAAAATGTTGTCCTCTTAAGCCAACGCCCCAAGGCGGTTTCATTGCCGGTACGGCGAACGGCTAACTCTAAGGGGACTAATTGGCGTAAAATCGGTCGGGGAGCCGTGCTGGTAGCCATAATTGTTTTGATTATCGGGATGATTTATGGGTTATTTGGCTCGTCTTATTTTAGGGCTACTAGCGTCTCCATAGACGGCGTTAAGCTCTTGGATGGAAATGTGTTGCGCCAACAGTCAGAAACAGCGCTCAAAGGCCATTTTTGGCAGTTTTGGCCAGGTAATTTTTGGTTAGCCTCAGCCAAGCGATATTGCCGCCCGCTACAAGAGTATAACTTAGTCAGTTGTCGTTTAAAACGGCAATGGCCGAATAAGCTGACGCTGAAGATTGAAGAAGAGCCGGTGATAGCGATTTGGCAAGAGAATGGCTGGTATTACTGGGTTGATCGATTGGGGCGGGTAGTTAAACAAGAGTCGCCCAACGCCGCCAGTGCTAAGCTTTATCCGGTAATTGATAGCCGAGATACCTTGGTAGCTGAGCGGCAAGTGGTTATTGATCCTGATTTTTGGCAGTTGATTGCTGCCAGTCAGACTAGTTGGCTGGGTTCAATCCCGCATCAGTTTATTTTTAACCAGCAAGAGCCAAATTCTATTCAGGCCGTTCTGGATAATCAGCAAGTTGTCAAACTAACATTGCGGGATAGCCTAGACGATCAACTAAAGCTATGGCAAGCTGGCCAAAGTAAATTTGCCCAGCAGTTGAGTCAAGCCAAGGTGATTGACCTGCGCTATGGCGATCGGATTATTTTTCAATAATAAGTTTAATAAATAATATGGATGAACAAATCTTCAAACTAGTCTTCTTCTTGGCAGTCCTAGTCTTCTGTGTCTTGGTCGTCGGCGTCTTTTTATTGCTCTGCAAGATTTTATTACTCTTCAGCCCGGAATTACATTTAATGGGCATGATTTTGACTTATCCCTAAGCCCTAAAAGAGATTTTGGATTAGGGCCAGTCTAACCACTATGTCGTATAAGATGTATTGTGCGACATTATGACTAGCGCTCCCCGCAGCGGCTTTGGGTTTGATAAAAAAGAATCGGCAATTATCGCCGATTCTTTATTTATTTTCTGATTCAACTGCTATTAAGTAAATTATTTCTTTTTTAGCGGACTAGCAAAAGCGCCAACCACATAATCAAATTCATCTTGCCAGTTGCGATTCTTGCATAAAAATCCACTATCGGTAAATTGGCTAGCCTTATCATTAAGACCGCCGCTGTCAGCTTCTAAATCGCGAATGCCTAAAACATAGAATTGGCCTTGGCCGCGTGGGCAATATTGGCCGTCATCTTGGTAGACTTGATAGCGGAAGGTATAGTCAATCCCCTTGTTTTCATCGTATTTAGAGATTGGATCGGCCGCAAAATTGGCCGGTAAGAAGCCTTTTTCCACCAACGGCGCGATAAACCGCTGATCGCTGGCATCACGGTAGCCCAAATCCCAATTGCCAACATCATGGTCCCCGGCTGGAAATTCGCGGTATTGATTGAAATATTGGTTGATAGCCGATTGGATTATCTTAAGATTAGCGATTCTGACCTGGTCGCGCTGCTTGGCTTGGTCAATTGACCAATAAGTAAAACCGGCACTGACTATCAGCAACAGAGTGCTTAAGATTAAAATAGCTTCTAACGGCCCAAATCCAGGCTTGGAGCGATGATAATTCATGGCGATTAAGGCAGATAAGCTAAAGGATCAACCGGAATGCCATTGAGACGGACTTCAAAATGCAAATGCGGTCCGGTAGTTAGTTTACCGGCACCGGGCGTGCCAGGCATGCCGCCGCTGTAGCCGATTACTTGGCCGGCAGTCACGTAGGCGTCTTCTTTAGTGGCAATCCTAGAAATATGGCCGTAAACTGTAGCTAGACCATTGTCGTGGACAATCATAATATAGCTATAGCCCATGCCGGCATCTTTGGCAGCGGCGACATAGCCGTTGCTGGCAGCCACTACGGCCGTTCCTTGGCCGGCGCGGATATCAATGGCCGGGTGCTCAAAAAGATAGCGGAAAGGATATTCCGGATCATGGAAATAGGTGCTGACGTAATTCTTGGGTACTGGCCAAACTAGGCCGGATGAGCTATTACTGCTGGAACTTTTTTGACCAGTCTTGGGTTTGTTAGCTTCAATAAGGGCTAGTTTTTGCCGGACGCTTTTTTCTAAACTGCTAATTTCAGCATTAGCTTGAGCTTGTTCTTGCTTGGCGGCCGCCAGTAAATTTTGATATTGGCTTTCTGACAATTGGGTCTGTTCTAGAATAAAACTTTTATCTTGTTTTTCTTGGTCTAGCGAACCCCTTTTGTCAGCCAGGACTTTTTGCAATTCAGCCAGTTGCTGGCGCTTGGTGTCCAGGGCGGCTCGTTGTTCTTCTAGTGAATTTTTGAGCTGCCGCAAGTCTTCCAATTGGTCGCGGACACCGCTGCTGATATCGTTGAGATACTTGATTTCATTGAGAAATTCGGAAAAAGAATCATTTAATAAGATAATTTCCAAGGCGCTTTTGCTCCCCTGTTGGTCAATGGTTTTAAGCAGATTGCCGAGCTTGGTTTTGTTTTGGTCAATTGATTGGTCTTTATCGGCAATTTCTAGCTCTAGACTGCGCAATTCCAGGTTGGTTTGCTCCATTTCCAGCTCGGTGCCTTGAATATCCAGCTCAGCTTCAGCGATTTTACTGTCCAAAATGGTCAGCTGATTGCTGAGGGTGGCTTTTTCACTTTGTTTTTCAGCTACTAATTGTTGATAATAGCGCTGTTGGTCGCGCAGCTTAGTTAGAGCGCCTTTTTTATCGTTGATTTGGCTATTGAGTTGATTGACTTCTTCTTCGTAGCTGCCGCGCGCTGACTGCGGATGGTAGGCAGTCAAGAATAAGAATAAAGATAAGCCAATGGTTATTAGGCTGCCTGATAATATTTTTTGATAGCGACGATGTTTCATGGCTAAATTATACTATTTTTTATTGAGCTTGCATAGACCGCAAAGCGTGTTGAAGACGCTTGATGGTTGCGGCTTGACCAAGAATGTCAGCTAATTCAAATGGGCTGGGACTGGCTGCTAAACCGCTCAGGGCAACTCGCCAAGGCCAGAGATGATCGCCGTTGGCTAAATTATTCTTTTGTAGGAAATCCATGGTGGCTGTCTGTAGTTCAGCGGTGTTCCAGTTGGTTTGGGAATAATCTTTGAGAAAATTGATAATCGTTTTTAGGGCTTCAATAGTAGCGGCTGGCGTTGATTTTTTCCAAACTAATAGAGTTGGATCATAATCGGGCTGATCCAGGTATAGGTTGCGGCTCAACTCCCCGATTTCATTGAGGTTCTTGAGCCTCTCCTGATATAGCTTAGCTATTTTTAGGCTAAAATTAAATTCTTTTTTTGATTTTTCCGTAGCCAGCGCCTGATTTTCTATTAAATGCGGGGTCAATAATTCGGTCAATTGTTCGGCTGGCAGCTGGCGCAAGTGGTAGCCATTGAGAAAGTTGAGTTTATCTAGGTCAAAAATAGCCGGACTGCTATTGATTTTACGATAATCAAATTGACTAATCAGGTCGGCCCAACTAGTGAAGATTTCTTGATCGCCTTGCGGATGCCAGCCCAAGAGGGCGCAGAAATTGATCAAAGCCAGCGGCAGATAGCCTTTATCTAAAAACTGTTCAACAAAAACATCGCCTTGGCGCTTGCTAAGCTTGCCACCGTCTTTGTTAAGTATTAATGGCAGATGGATAAACTCGGGCGGTGTCCAGCCAAAAGCCTGATAGAGCAGAATATTTTTAGGAAAAGATGGCAGCCATTCAGCGCCTCGGGTAACATGGCTAATTTCCATTAAGTGGTCGTCAACAACGCTAGCTAGTTGGTAGGTCGGAATGCCACTGGATTTCATCAAAACCTGGTCATCAAGGTCGCTGGCCGCAAAAGTGATAGTGCCACGCAGAGCGTCAATGACGGTTATTTCGCCCCTGGTCGGCATCTTTTGCCGGATAACATATTTTTCGCCAGCCGTTAAACGCTGGCTGACTTCTTTGGCACTGAGCTTGCGACAAGCCCGATCATAGCGTGGCGGTAAATGGCTGGCGGTTTGTTCGGCGCGTAATTTTTCTAGGCGCTCCTCGCTGCAAAAACAATAATAAGCCTTGCCGCTATCAATCAGTTTTTGAGCGTAATGCTGATAAATGTCCAGGCGTTCAGTTTGAACATATGGTCCATAGCCGCCGCCGATATGCGGGCCTTCGTCAAATTTAATGCCGAGCTGGTTTAGCACTTTAATCAAGCTATCTTCAGCTCCCTTAACTCGCCGCTTATTGTCAGTGTCTTCAATCCGTAGAATAAAATGGCCGTGGAGCTGCTTGGCAGCTAGATAGCCAAAAATAGCGGTTCGTAAATTGCCTAGATGGAGGAAGCCGGTTGGCGATGGAGCTAAGCGCAAGCGAGCGTCAGGCATAGGAAGTAAAAACAAGGTTAATAACCCCTATATTATAGCGAATTGGCTAGCCATTGGCAAACTTAGTTGACAAAACTATTGGTTTTAGTAAGATATGGTCATTCTGTCAAGAAGAAGGGAGGTAAAATGCGCAGAATTGTTTGTACATTGATCCTGTTGGCTAGCAGCTTAATACTGGCTGGTCAATCAACAGCCGCTTACCGCGTTAATTTTCAACGGCAATCCCGCTGTTATCCAGACGTGGTCTGGTACGGCACCAGTGATGGCCTTTATGAGGCTCATCATTGCGCCGGTCTGGCTGACCGCAGCCAGGTGCAATCTCGCGACAACGAGATTGTCATTAATAACGTCATTGACCTGTATGAGGAGCTGGGTTCTTCATACAATACTGTCATGGTGGCCGTCTATGATGGCCAGCGTTATCAGTCTTTTACCATGGACACTGGTCACGTCTTCCAAATCAGTGCTCCCAGAGCCATCACCAGATTGGCCTGGGACAAGCTAAAAAAAGACGGCCTTAAATAGTCCGTCCAAACTTTTCCAGAAACTTTGCCGCTAGGAAACTAGCGGCTTTTATTTTTATAGCGCCAGATTATAAACTGCCAGCTAAAAACAGCAACAGCCCTCCAGATGCGCCGCCAGCGCCAAGGCTGTTGAATTAGCCGCCACAGCCACTCCAGTCCGCAGCGCCGCCATAATTGGGGCGCTCTTTTGATGCGGCCAATGATAAAATCAAAGCTGCCGCCAATGCCAATCATGATGCGGCAGCTCGGCCAAGTCATTTGATGTTTGGCTAGAAAGTATTCCTGATAAGGCGCGCCTAATGAACAGAAAACTAGTCGTGGTTGAAAAGCGTTTAATCGTGATAGCTGCCGCTGGCCCAAATAACCATTGCGGCCACAGTCCTCAATTAGGCAATGGAGTTTGGGGAATTTAGCTAGTAGTGCCGGCCGCAGAACAGCGGCTGGCGATAGCCCGCCGCGCCAATTGACAATAGCTATCGGCCAGCCATTATTTTCAGCCTGAATTAATAAATCGGCTGTTAAATCGGCGCCAGTATGGCGGATTAATTTTTGACCATAAGTTGAGGCGGCCAAGCTGAGACCAAAGCCATCCGGTAAAGATAGGTCGGCCTGATTGAGGATGTCGCTAAAGGACTGATCTTTTTGAGCAGCTAGCGTAAATTCCGGATTAACCGTGACAATCAGATGGTTTTGCCGGCTAGCTAAATAAGTCGCTAAACGTTGCCGGAGCGCTTGGTCGGTTAAATTATCCAAGCGAATACCTAATATTTTAATAGTTGACATAACGGACTTGTAAATATTTTTGCCGGAGTGGTTCCGGTAATTTTTCTAGGCTATACCTTAACATAACTCTGGGCATTCGGCCAGCCCAGTGGTCTAAGAAATTCAGCAAAGCCGCTTGATTACGCTTGCCCACCTCTCGCAGAACCCAGCCAGTAGCTTTATGGAGCAAATCGTGCTGTTCTTTTAAGTATTGAGGCGCCATTTGCAAGGCTGTTTGGTAGTCGCCGGATTTAATAAGCGTTAAGTTGGCGACCATGGCTGCTCGCCTAGCCCACATATTATTATTGCGGCTGAGTTCTTTGAGCAGTTTCTTGTTTTGATTATTAACTAAATGTTGGCCGATTATCTTGGGAGCGGTTAGGTCAATCAGGTCCCAATTATTAAAACTTCTAATGTTGTTTAGATAAAAATCTAAATAGCCTTGGTGTTGGTTCGGGTTATGCTGGTATTGGTCAACCAAGATCAGTCCGGCTGTTAGGCGGACTTCGTGAATTGGATCAGCTAGCATTTCCTTGATGGCGGCCAGCGGTAAATTAGCGAAACGCTTAGCAACTATTCGTTGCTCCGGCACCGTAATACCCCAAAAAATATCGCCCTGGCCATATTCCCCTGGACCGGTCTTAAAAAAGCGACTAAGAATCGCCGCTTTGGCTGGGTTGGCTAGTTCTTGTAGGGCTTGGCGAATAGCGGAGTAGCTATTTTGAGATGATTCATTGATTTTCATAAATGTGGCTGATAAAAAACTCGGGCCAGATCAGTGACGCGATTATTTTTAATAACTATACCCTCTTGTTGCAAGAGCTGTCGTTTTTTATTGAGGCCGGTGGCAAAGCCGGTCAGCTGGCCGGTGCTGCCAACGACGCGCTGGCACGGCACGGCTGGCCAATATGGATTACGGTTCAGGGCTTGGCCGACCGCCCGAGCTGCCCGTGGCCGGCCAATGGCCTGAGCAATGGCGCCGTAAGTGCTGAGGCGTCCTCGAGGGATTTGCTGGGTCGCCGAGTAGACTAGCGAGGCAAAAGGAGTGATTGGTGGAATTATTTTTTTCATTAAGATAATTATATCGTCTTTTGGCTATTTAGAAAATAAAAAAGCCTCCCTAGAGAGGCTTAGTGGAGAAAGACAGAAAGAAGTTAATCGGCTCGGAGGCAGGCTGAGTAGCTGGATCTCAGCCAATTTCTTATCTCGGATGTTTCCTCCGCGGTTAGGGAGGAATTGAAATCATCAGCGAAGAAGCCGCTGGTGATTTTCTTCATCCGCTTAAAATAAAAGTCTTCGGTGTTGTCATCTTCGTTGGCGCACATGTGCTCCATTAGCGCCCGGTTGATTGCTTTCTTGGTATAGCTAAGGCGGCCGGCGGCAATTGTTTTAATATCTCGGTAACAGGCGCGTTCTTTCCCTGCATAGCAAAGATATATAATAAAAAAAACAATAGCTGCTACCCCTACGGCGCTTACGGCAATAATAACCATATTGTAACCTTGCTTTACAAACAAGCTAGCAAACATGGTTATAAAGAATAGGGCTGCTATAAATACGGTGATTATTTTATAAGCCTTTGCCTGCGTGCCGGCTCTCTGCGCCATAGACACCAAGGTTGTTTGCTGGCCAACGAATTGTTGGAACTCTTGGCAAGCGCTATCAACGATCTGGGCGGCGAGATTTTTGGAAGTTTCCATAACCTCCTCCTCTTTTATTTTATTGATTTTTAGGTACAATAGGTACAAATTGATGTCGTCTCAAATTACGCTTAATTGATGTTTTTGTCAACAGCTAATTGGTTAATTTTTAGCTCGGCGATTTTTATGCTATAATCTTGACAGACGACGCCGGCTCGGCTATATTATTTTTAGCAGTCTAGACCAGCGACTGCTAAATAATTAGCTTAATAGCCTATAAATAATATGGACATGCTAGATAAATTTACTCAAAAATCGCAAGAAGCCATTATTAACGCTCAGATAGTTGCCCAGCAGTTCGGCCAGGAGTTTATCGGCGCCTTGCACCTGCTTTTAGCCCTATTACAACAGGATGAGAGCTTGGTGCGCCCAATTATTGAGGCGCAAAAGATCGATCCAGACTTAGTGGCTAGCCAGACCGAGGCTGAATTAGATAAGTTACCGAAATCTGATCGGGCCGAAGTCGCCGAGGGCGTGGTTCAGGGCACAGCTGAAGCCTCAATGGTAATTGAGCGGGCGCGAAAAGAAGCCAAAAATTTAGATGATGAATATATTGCCACCGAGCATTTACTGTTAGCGATTGTCGGTATCAAGTCCAAAGCGCAATCAATTTTATTGAAAGTCGGACTGGGTTATGAAGGTCTGCTCAAGGCCTTGATTGAGCTCCGCGGTTCACAGGCGGCCGGGTCAACTGATGCCGAAAAGAAATATAAGATTTTACAGAAATACGCCATTAATTTAACTGATTTAGCCCGCCAGAAAAAATTGGATCCGGTCATTGGCCGTGATGAGGAAATCCGCCGCATTATGCAGGTTTTGTCACGGCGGACCAAAAATAACCCAGTTCTAATCGGTGAAGCCGGCACCGGTAAAACAGCTATCGTGGAAGGCTTGGCTCAGCGGATTATCGCTGGCGATGTGCCAGAAACTTTGAAAGGCAAAGAATTAGTCAGTCTAGATTTGGGCGCCTTGATTGCCGGCGCCAAGTTTCGGGGCGAATTTGAAGACCGGCTCAAGTCGGTCATCAAAGAGGTGCAGAAAAGCAATGGTCAAGTTATTTTATTCGTCGATGAGCTCCATACTATTGTCGGGGCCGGCGCTTCAGAAGGGTCCATGGACGCTTCCAATATGCTGAAGCCGGCATTGGCGCGCGGTGAAATTAAATTGGTCGGCGCCACAACCACTAAAGAATACCAAAAATATATTGAAAAAGACGCCGCCTTGGAACGGCGTTTTCAGCCGATTTTCGTGGAAGAGCCGAGCGTTGAGGATGCTATCGCCATTTTGCGCGGGATTAAAGAAAAATATGAAGTTCATCACGGCGTGCGGATCACTGATGACGCCTTGATTGCCGCGGTCAAATTATCGGCTCGCTATATTACCGATCGTTTTCTGCCGGATAAGGCGGTTGATTTGATTGATGAAGCCACCTCCAGCTTGCGGATGGAGATTGATTCCTCGCCGGACGAATTGGACGGCCTCAAAAGAGAAATTCGCCGTCTGGAAATTATGAAGGCCGGCCTATTAAAAGAAGATAATAAAGAAAAAGCTCGCAAGGTCAATCGTGATTTGGAAAATTTAAAGGAAAAGGCCAAACAGCTGGAGCTGCATTGGTCCAATGAAAAAGAGATTATCTCCAAAATTCGCCAGTTTAAAAAAGATATTGATGAATTGCGGGCGCAGGCGGAAATTATTGAGCGGCGCGGCGATGATTTGACTAGAGTGGCGGAGATTCGTTATAGCCGGATTCCGGATTTAGAAAAAGCTATTGAAACGGAGCGGCAGAATTTACTAAAGATTCAGAGCAACGGCCAGCGGATTTTAAAAGAAGAGGTTGACGAAGAAGATATCGCTAAAGTAGTGGCCCGTTGGACTGGTATCCCGATGGCTCGGATGCTGGAAACCGAGGCTCAGAAACTAACCAAGATTGAAGATTATCTCAAGGCCCGGGTAGTTGGCCAAGCTGAAGCGATTGTGGCGGTAGCCAACGCCATTCGCCGGTCACGGGCCGGTATCAGCGAAGAAAAAAAGCCAATCGGCTCTTTCTTATTTGTCGGTCCAACTGGTGTTGGTAAGACTGAACTGGCCAAGACTTTGGCGGAATTCATGTTTGATGATGAAAATGCCCTGATTCGTTTAGATATGAGCGAATTTATGGAAAAGCATAGCGTTTCCAAGATTTTGGGAGCGCCAGCCGGCTACATCGGCTATGACGATAGCGGCCAATTGATTGATCGGGTGCGCCGCCGCCCCTACAGTGTTATTTTGTTTGATGAAATAGAAAAGGCTCATCCCGAGGTTTTTAATATTTTGTTACAAATTTTGGATGACGGCCGCTTGACTGATGCCAAAGGCCGAGTGATTAATTTTAAGAACACCATCATCATCATGACTTCCAATTTGGGCAATGAAGTCATTAAGGATTATTCCATTGGTTTTTATGATGGCAGCGATGCCAAGAAACTGGCCGAAGTTCGCGAGGATGAGATGAAAGACAAGATTGACAATATCCTTAAGCAGCACTTTAAATTGGAGTTCCTGAATCGGATTGATGAAATTGTTATTTTTAAGAGTCTGAGTAAGGAAGCTTTGGGTAATATTGTTGAATTGGAACTGCGGAAAGTCAGCCAACGCCTGGCGATTAAAGGCATCAAATTTAAAGTGACCGCCAAGATCAAGCGGTTCTTGGCCGACCAAGGTTATGACATTACCTTTGGCGCACGGCCGCTGAAACGAGTTATTCAGAATCAATTATTAGATGAATTGGCTTTGCAAATAATTGAGGGCAAAATTAAAGAGGGTGATATAATTAATGCCGACTTATCGTCGGGCAATAAAATTATTTTTAAGGCCGGCGTTGAATTAAAAAATCATCAAGATTAACCACATGAAATCATTGACCAGTAAAGTTTTGCTAATTATCGGTTTAATTGCCAGCAGCTGGCTAGTTGCTGGCAGCCGAGCTCAAGCGGCCGATTTTGATCCTAACCTGATTATCACCGATCAGGAGATTATGGATAGCGCGGCCATGAATTTGGGAGAGATTCAAAGCTTTCTGGAAGATCGCGGCAGTTTTTTAGCTACCTATCGGACAACTGATTATTATGGGGTTGTCCGCAGCGCCGCCGAGATCATCTATAATGCCGCGGTCAATAGTTATGATTGCAGCGGCGTTGAAGTTAATAACCCGCAGGACATTGAAGAGGCCAGAATCAAGTGCGTCAAAGTGTCAATCAATCCCCGTTTTTTAATCGTTCTATTGCAAAAAGAACAGAGCTTGATTGACAGCAAGGGGCCGCGACAAAGCCAATTAGATTGGGCGGTCGGCTATGGCTGTCCAGATAATGCCGCCTGCGGCGAACGCTGGCGCGGCTTTGGCAAGCAAGTTAACGCCGCGGCGCTGCAGTTCTACGATTATATGGTTAATCCCCGTTATTATAAATATCAAGTTGGTCAAACCTATACCATAACCAATACCGGCCGCGACCCGATGATTGTTGTTCCGGCCAATCGGGCAACCGCCGCGCTTTATAACTATACCCCCCACGTCTATAATGGCAACTATAATTTTTGGAATATTTGGCAGCGCTATTTCACTCAGGTATACCCCGACGGGTCTTTGCTGCAAGCTGCCGGCCAAGAGACAGTTTATCTGATCCAGTCCGGCCGCAAGCGGCCATTCTCCAGCCGCGGCGCCTTAGTTTCACGGTTTAACCCCAATAAGATTGTCATAGTCAGGCCGGAAGATTTAGACAGCTATCCGGAAGGCACGCCGATTAAGTTTCAACAATACGCTTTAGTCCAGGCGCCATCTGGAGCGGTTTATCTCTTGGTTGATGATAAGCGCCGCGGCTTTACCAGCCAACAGGCTTTCGCCAAGATGGGCTTTAATCGCCAAGAAGTAATCAAGGGCAGTTGGGAGGAATTGGCCGCCTATAAAGAATCAACGCCGATTACGGTTACCTCGACTTATCCGACTGGCGCGCTATTACAAGATAAGAAAACCGGCGGCGTTTATTGGGTGGAAGAAGGCAGTAAGGCGCCAATCCTAGATCGGGCCACCCTAGCGGCCAAGTTTGCTCAGCGGCGAATTATTCCCGCCGACCAAAAAGAGTTGGCTGCCTACAAAACGGTTGAGCCGGTTAGCTTGGACGACGGCAGCTTAATCAAGCTGGATGGCGACCCCAACGTTTATTTGTTGGATCATGGCCAGCGGCGGCTGATTGCCAGCGAACGAATGTTTAACTACTTAGGATATAGCTGGGCCAATATCATTACTATTAATTCTCGCCACTTCAGTCTTTATAGCCAAGGGCCGATTGTTGAAGATAATTTGCCAGCCGATTATGGTCAGCCCATTGCCACCTCAACGCCTGATAGCCTAGCACCAACAACGACTGCCGCTACGACTAGTCCAACTTCAACCAATCCTTAATAATATGGCCTTAGCTTTTGCCGGCCTCGTGCCGCACTCACCGCTTCTGGCGCCGAATATCGGCAAAGAACATCGGGCTCAACTGGGAAAAACACTGGAAGCTTATAATTTGTTAGCTAAAAATTTGGCGGCGGCTCAGCCGGAGGCGATAGTTATTATTTCTGCCCATGCCGTTAGCGGGCCAGACTGGTGGAACGCCAACGTTTGCTTGAATTATCAGGTTGATTTAAGCTTGTTCGGCGATTTGCTCACTCAAGGGCAATGGCCGGGCGCTTTGGGCTTGGCCGAAGAGTTGCAGGGCTTTTTGGGACAAACCGAACAATTGCGTTTTTATAGCCAGCCGGAGTTGGATTATGGCACGGCCGTGCCGCTGCTTTTATTAAGCGAAGATTTAAAGAATGTGCCGATTTTGCCGATCGGTTATATAGATAATCAGCCGGAGCGGCAGGCGGAGTTTGGTCGGCGGCTGGGAGAATTTTTGCGACAATGGCCGGGCAAAGCGGCGTTAATCGGTTCCGGCGATTTAGCCCATTGTTTAGGGGCTGATCAGCCGAATGGTTTACAGGCGCGCGGCCACAAGTTTGACCAGCGCCTGCAAGAAGCCTTGCGGCAAAATGATGGCCAAGCGTTATTGGAATTACCAATAGATAAAGCTAATGAAACCGGCCAATGCGCTTGGCTGGCTTATCTGACTTTACAAGCTGCCTTGGCTTGGCAAGCGGGATCGTGGCAGAACTTGGCTTATGAAGCGCCTTTCGGGGTTGGCGGCGCGGTTTGGCAGTGGCAGCCGGCTAGCGCCGAGTAGGCTGGTCTTGGCGATAATTGCCCAGAATTTTGAAAAAATACTGCCAACGCGAGCCTTGTTGGCAGAGTTCCTGAGTGTCAATAACGGCTTGGCGGATGATTGATTCGGGAAACTGCTGGCAGGCCTTAAAAACTGAATTACGTTTAAAATCAGGTATGCGCAGCCGTTCAATTACCTCGAGGGCCAATTGTTGCCAAGGATAAGCGGTCGGCTTGATTATTGGCCGCGGCCGGTTGATTAATTGGCTGATATCGGTAAATTGGCGGACATCGCGGGGCATATTGCGCAAATAAGACAAAAGTTTTAAGATAAAAGACCTATAAATTATAACGAAGCTATGGATCAAAAGCAAATTTCCAGCGGCCGGGTTCGGCGGCTAGTCATCAATCCCGATTCCCGCCTGCGCCGCGTAGCTCAGACGGTTGATTTAGCTATGCTTCAAGACAAGAAATTCCAAGAATTGATAGTTGATATGGCCAAAACCATGCTAGTCAAGGACGGTGTCGGTTTAGCGGCGCCGCAAATCGGCCGCAATTGGCGCTTGATTGTGGTCAATACTGATGAGGGCGTCTGGCCGATGATTAATCCGGTCTTGAGTGATTTAAGTTCGGCTACCATTGTTGAGGAAGAGGGATGCTTGTCGGTGCCCAATGTTTTTGGTCCAGTCCGGCGGTCTAAAGAATTGGTTTGCCATTATATCAATGATTTGGGGCAGGAAGTTCATCTACCGGCTAAGGGCGCCTTAGCTCGAGTCATTCAGCACGAGGTTGATCACCTTGACGGCGTGTTGTTTATTGATCACCTAAATCAGTAATCATGACTAGCCCTAAGGTTAAAATATTATTAGCCGGTTCGCCGCAATTGGCCGTGCCGGCCTTTCAAGCGATAGCTGATGACCAGCGTTTTCAGGTCTTGGGACTATTAACTCAGCCGGATCAACCGGCTGGCCGCGGTCTCAAGTTGACTCCCCCGCCAGCTAAGGTTTGGGCCCTAAATAATGGCTTAACGGTTTGGCAGCCGGAAAAATTAAAAACTTGGCAGCCAGTGTTAGCCGATATCAAACCGGATGTGGTTGCGGTTATCGCTTATGGCCAATTGATTCCTCAAGTGCTACTGGAGATGCCGCCGCAAGGCTGGGTTAATGTTCATGGCTCGCTGTTGCCGAAATATCGCGGCGCTGGTGTATTATCGGCCCCGATTATTAATGGCGATCAGCAAACCGGCATCTCCATAATGAAATTGATTAAAGAATTAGATGCCGGACCGGTCATTACTCAGGTTAAAATTGACTTAGCCAGTGATGAAACGATGGGCAGTTTAGCCAGTAAAATTGGGCAAGTCGCCGCTGATATTTTGCCAGATACCCTCATCGGGTATATTGAAGGACGTCTAACCACTCAGCCGCAAGATGACAGCCAAGCCAGCTATGTCGGTTTGGTGGCGACGGCCGATGCCAAGATTGATTGGCATCAGCCGGCTCCAGAGATTGAGAGATTGGTACGGGCGATGCAGCCGGCGCCGGGTGCTTGGACGAATTGGCACGATCAGCGTTTGAAGATTATGGCCGCGGCGGTATCTAATCAGGGCTGGCTTAATCCCGGTAAAGTCGGCTTAATTGATGGGCAGTTGGCTATTGGCAGCGGTCAAGGCGCCTTGATTATCCATTGTCTGCAGTTAGCCGGCCGTCAGGCGGTTAGCGCCAGCGAATTTTTGATCGGCCAAGCCGATATCTTGGGAGAATATTTAGCCTAAAGGGCTGGACAGACCAGAAAGTTTTTGGTATATTACCAAGCGAATTATAGACGCCACCATCGTCTAGCGGCTAGGACGCATGGTTCTCATCCATGTAACCGGGGTTCGATTCCCCGTGGTGGTACAAGAATGTTGACAAATACAGACCGCTTTTGATAAAATAGAACTATCAATAAAACGCCCGCCAGGGCTGTTTTTAAAATCAAGATTTATGGAGAAAATCACTGCTTATTTTCGTTCAGCTTGGGCGGAAATCAAGAAGGTCGCCTGGCCGACTAAGAAAGAAACCTACAACTACACCTTGCTAGTCATTGGCATCAGCGTGGGCACCGCCATTTTTTTGGGCGGCCTAGATGCTTTATTCGCGGCAGGCTTGAAGTTGCTGATTAAGCAATAATCACTAATTTTAGTTCATTCCTATGGCTAAACAAACTCTTAATCAAGGACGGCGCTGGTATGTCCTGCACACTTATTCGGGCTATGAAGAAAATGTCGCCCAGAATATCAAGCAGCGCATTGAATCGATGGACATGGAAGACAAAATCTTTAATGTCATGATTCCGATCGAAAAGAAGATTAAAATCGTCAACGGCAAGCGCAAGGTTTATGAGGAAAAGATTTTCCCCGGCTATATCTTAGTGGAAATGATTGTGACTGATGATTCCTGGTATGCTATTCGCAATACGCCGAATGTTACCGGTTTTGTCGGTACCGGCACCGTGCCAACGCCGATTGATGAAGCCGAGATTAAAGAATTGCAAAAGAGAATGGGCTTGGATGAACCGAAGTTTAAGATTGATGTGTCCGTCGGCTCACCGGTGCGGATTATTGACGGTCCGTTCAAGAATTTGGAAGGCAAGGTCACCGAGGTTGATGAAAACCGCGGCAAGGTCAAATTGCTGATTTCCATGTTCGGTCGCGAGACCCCGGTAGAGTTAGATTTTTTACAGATTAATAAGCTTTAATTACAGATAGGCTGGTGGCGGGCCGGTAACGGCGCGCTTCTCCGCTCACCGCCCCTTAAACAAACGTATGGCTAAAAAAATAGTTACCCAGATAAAATTGCAGATTAAAGGCGGTCAAGCTAATCCAGCCCCGCCGGTCGGCCCAGCCTTGGGCCAGCACGGCTTGAATATCGCTGATTTTTGCAGCAAGTTCAACGACGCCACCCGCGACAAGATGGGTGATGTCGTGCCGGTTGTTATTACTGTTTATGCTGATCGCAGCTTTGATTTTATTACCAAAACGGCGCCAGCTTCTGAATTGATCAAAAAGGCGGCCAAGGTTAGCAAAGGTTCCAGCAAGGCGCTCAAAGAAAAAGTCGGCAGTCTGACAACAGCCCAGCTGAAAGAGATTGCCGAAACCAAGATGAGCGATTTGAATGCCCGCGATGTTGAGGCGGCGATGAAAATTATTGCCGGCACTGCTCGTCAGATGGGTATTGAGATTAAAGACTAATTTATTTATTAAATAGGATCGTGGGAGCTAGCTAGCTAGCACTCGCACCACAATCGTATGGCTAAGAAAGTACAGAAAAACAAGACCGCTAAGCAGGGCAAGGCGCAAGCCGAAGTCCGCCAGCTGGTTGACAAGACCAAGACCTATGTTTTGACTGAGGCTTTGGAGCTGGTTAAGAAAACCAGCGTGACCAAGTTTGACGCTTCGGTAGAGGTTCATTTGCGGCTCGGTATTGATCCGCGTAAGGGCGATCAGCAGATTCGCGGCGCGGTCAGCTTGCCGCATGGTACTGGCAAGACCGTCAAAGTGGCGGCGTTTGTCAGTCCGGAAAATGAGGCGGCTGTTAAAGAGGCCGGTGCTGATTTGGTCGGCGGCGATGAATTGATTGAAGAAATCCGCAAGACTGAAAAGACCGATTTTCAGGTAGCAGTGGCTGAACCGGCTTTGATGCGCAATTTGGCGGTTATTTCCAAGATCTTGGGTACTCGCGGCTTGATGCCGTCACCCAAGAATGAAACCGTGACGACTGATCCAGCCAAAGCGGTTACTGAATTAAAGAAAGGCAAGGTCAGCTTTAAGAATGATGATACTGCCAATCTGCATGTCGCCATTGGTAAAGTTTCTTTCAGCGCCGAACGGCTGGCCGATAATTTCCAGGCTTTAATGGAAACTATCAAAAAGAGCAAGCCGTCGGCGGCCAAGGGCACTTACATCAAGAGCGTGACCATCTGTTCCTCAATGGGGCCGGGCATCCGAGTTTCATTGGGTCAATAATTCTAAAATTACCAGCTGCTCCGTCATTGGAGCGCCCCATAAAAAAACCAATCCCCTCAAGGATTGGTTTTTTGTTTAAGTTATTGGCAAGTCAACTTCAATAGCTCCAGCGCCGCCAAATTGTGGCTTGGCGGTTCGCTGACGATAGCCCCGAGTCTTAAGCCAAGCGGCGGTAAAATCTTTGAGCACGCCCTGGCCATCAGCTGAATGCCAGCCTTGGCCGGTAATAATCAGTAGCTTGACACCGCCACCCTGCTTGATCCAGTAGTCAAAGAAGCCGATCAGCTCTACTTCGGCTTCGCGGCGGCTGTGGCCGTGCAAGTCCAGCTTGGCAGCTGGTTCTTGCAGATATTTATTGACCTTGCGCTGAATTAAGTGGCGGCTCATAATGGTTAGATTATAGCATTTTTTCAGGCTTGCCGAAAGCTAGTTTAATCTGTTAAAATGATTATAAAGAACAGTTAAAATCAATATTTTATGCCAAGCAGACCATCCAAATTGGAGTATTATATGAATATCGCCGGCGAAGTGGCCGGCCGCTCCACTTGTTATCGGGCCAAACATGGCGCCATTATTGTTCGCGACGATCAGATTATTTCCACCGGCTACCTAGGGTCGCCACGCAAGACTAAGGATTGCTGGGAACGCGGCAACTGCCTTAGGGCCATGCTTAAGGTGCCGCACGGCCATCGTTATGAATTGTGCCGCAGTGTCCATGCCGAACAAAATGCCATCATTAACGCCGCTCGAGCCGGCGCCAGCCTGCTCGGCTCAACCATGTATCTCTATTCCACAGTTATTCGCGACGGCCAGGAAAAACCGCAAGATGCTTATCCCTGTTTTATCTGCAAGAAAATGATTATCAACGCCGGCATTGAAAAACTGGTCGGCCGCCAAGCCGACGGCAGCTTTAAAACCTATAAAATTAGCGATTGGGTTAATGATTGGCAAGAAAAAGACATGCTGGACGATAGCGAACAATACGGCGCCGCCGTTAATATAGAACAAGCTTAATTCGTTGATTGAAAGAATTTATGGACAAGTTGATTATCGGTCTGACCGGCCAATTAGCCGCCGGCAAGACGACTATTGCCAAGTATTTGGCGGAAAAATATGGCGGTAAAGTCTATGGCTTTTCCGGTCCCCTGCGTGATATCGTTGATCGCCTGACTCTGCCGCAGACCAGGGAAAACATGGCTAATCTGTCATCAATCCTCAGGCGCCAATTCGGTCAGGATATTATTTTGAAAGCGATTATGCGCGATGTTCAAAATGACCCCTGTCCGTTTATACTCCTGGAGGGTATGCGCCGCTATGGTGATTTTGTGGCTTTTCGCGAATTCCCCAATTTTCATTTAGTGGCGGTCTTGGCTGATCAGGGCCTGCGCCATCAGCGTTTAACCAAGCGCGGCCAGAATCCGGACGACGCCAGCAAGACTTTGGAGCAATTCAAAATTGATGAGCAAGGCGAGGCCGAACAAGATATTCCGCAGGCAATCGCTGAGGCCGACTTCCAAGTAGATAATAATGGCGATCTAGCCGCCCTGTATGAGCAGGCGGAAAATATTTACCGGCAATTGGCCGGTTAAAACTTAAGCTTAAATTTATGGCCGGAAAATTAATCGTTCTCTACGGTATTAATAATCTAGGCAAGAGCACTCAGGCCAAGCTGCTGGTTGACCGTTTGCGCGATGCCGGTTATTCCACTACCTATTTGAAATATCCGATTTATGAGCTGGCGCCGAGCGGTCCGCTGCTCAACGCCTATTTGCGGGAAGGCAATCCACTACAGCTATCGCCGCGGGAAGCGCAGATTATCTATGCTTTAAATCGTTTTCAATACCAACCGGAGCTGGAAAAGCAATTAGCCGCCGGTGAATGGATTGTCGCTGAAGATTATACCGGCACCGGTTTGGCTTGGGGCTGGGGAGCTGGCGCCAAGCTTAATTTTCTGGAAGCAATCAACGACGGCTTACTGAAACCGGATTTGGCCTTGTGGCTGGACGGCCAGCGTTTTGTCAGCGGTATTGAACAAGGCCATAAGCACGAAAATAATAATCAGTTAATGGATAAAGTCCGCGAATGCCACCAACAGCTAGCTGAGCGTTATGGCTGGCCGCGTTTTGACGCTAATCAGCCTATCGACAATCTCAACGATCAATTGTGGCTGGCGGTTCAAGCTTTGTTTTAAGCCAAACAATTCAAGCTTTATTATGGAACAATTAATCCCAGTCATCGGCCTGGAAATCCATACCGAATTGAAGACCAAAAGCAAAATGTTTTGCCGCTGCGATAATAATGCCGAAGGGCAGGCGGCTAATACTGTGGTTTGTCCGATCTGTCTAGGGCATCCAGGCACTCTACCGCGGCCTAACCGGCAAGCGGTCCACTTCGGGCTGCTCTTGGCCAAAGCTTTGAATTGCCAGATAAATCAGCACAGTCGCTTCGCCCGCAAGAATTACTTTTATCCTGACCTCCCCAAAGGGTATCAGATAACTCAATCAGATACTCCACTAGGGTATAGTGGTAAATTGTCAATTGACGGCCGCGATATTTTCGTTACTCGCATTCATTTGGAAGAAGACACTGGCAAGCTGGCTCATGATAAAAATAACCAGCATAGCTTGGTTGATTTTAATCGGGCCGGCACTCCCCTGATTGAATTGGTTACCGGGCCAGTGATTACATCGGCGCAAGAGGCGCGGCGCTTTGGTCAAGAATTTCAAAGATTATTGCGCTATCTGGGGATTTCCGCTGCCAATATGGAAAAGGCGGAGATGCGCTGCGAAGCCAATATCAGCCTGCAAGAAGCCGGTCGCTACCAGATTGACGGCGCGACTATTATTGGTCTAGCTGGTTATCAGCTAAATAACAAGGTAGAAGTCAAGAATCTTAATTCGTTCAAAGCCCTAGAGCGAGCTATTGATTATGAAATCAAGCGCCAAGGCGAAGTGCTAACTAGCGGCGGCCAGGTAGCAGCTGAAACCAGGGGCTGGGACGAAGCTGGCAACGCCACCAAGGCCCAGCGGGTCAAAGAAACGATGGCCGATTACCGCTATTTCACTGAACCGGATATTCCCCCGCTGGTGGTTAATGATCACTGGCTGGCAACAGCCGCTAGCGAGGTGGAAAAAATTGAATTGCCTTTAGTTAAAGCTCAGCGTTGGCAAAGAGATTATCAGTTGCCAGGAGATAGCGCTGATTTACTGACCAGTTGGCCGGCCACGGCGGCTTATGTTGACCAGGTTTTGACCTTAGCCACCAAGAATCGGCCAGAGGCGGCGGCAATTATTGCTAAAACGGCTATCAATTGGCTAACTAGCGAAGTCGCCAAGCATTGCCGCTTAGATAATCTAGCTGACGGTCCAGTTAGCCCCAGCCACTTGGTTGATCTGGCAATAGCTATTGCTGATAACAAGATTAATTCCACGGCCGGCCAAGCGGTGCTAGCCGAATTGGTTGAAAATAATAACCTCAGCGTGGCGGAAGTTATTGAGAGATTAGATTTAGAACAAGTGGATAATAGTGATGAATTAGCCGAATTAGCTCGGGCTATTATCGCCGAATACCCCCAACAGGTATCTGACTACCGCGCCGGCAAGACTCCCCTGATGCAGTTTTTTGTCGGTCAATTAATGCGTCGCAGCTCCGGCAAAGCCAACCCGCAAGTGGCGCGGGAGGTGCTGGAGAAGGAGTTAAATGATTAGTAAATATAGCCAGGATCTTCTTGAGTGATTAGCTCATAGGGAATAATCTCATCAGGCTGACAGATTTTGTAAGGCAACTGATTGTGAGTAAAATGGACTATCTCAGTCGATTTCTTAGACTTCCATTTCTGGCAGATTTTTTTGATTAGATTTAATTCGTCTTTAGATAATTCAGCTAGGACATGTTTTTTTGAGCTGGTAGTCTCAGAGATTAATTGTATGTCTGATTTGTGGTCAACATTGATTTGACCGGATTCTTCTAATTCGTCGATGGCCCGAAAATACTCATTGGGCACAGGTCCATATTGCAGGCGCCGATACTGCATGCCGCTCATGCTCTCCAAATGGTCGTAGAACCAAGCGAAATCAGCCAAGTATAAAAGCTTGGCTAGTTTGGTTTTGACGACCTTACCGTCGCTAGAAGGATGATAGCGCAAATAAGCCAGAATCATCTGCTTGTATTTTTCATAGTTCGGCTTGAGGCCGCCCTCCACTTGCTCCAAGGATAGGCCGAAAAGGTCGGCCAACTGAGCAACCTGGGAAAAGCTAAGCTCGGTCTTGCCTTGCTCGAAAGAAATATAAGAAGATCGGCCGATACCGCAGCGGCTATAAACTTCTTCTTGGGATAGGCCTCGTTCCAAACGCAAGTTTCTAATCATGTTATGATATTTGGGGATCATAAGATTATGGTTAGTGTCCCCCACCCAAGAATATTGTAGCATCGCTAAGTCTGAAAGTCAAACTAACGATGTTTATAATTTAGACATAAATAAAAGCTGGCTTTTGCCAGCTTTTATTTGTTATTCTTAGCACCTATTTTTAAAATTAAAATTATCGAATTCTTCTAAAAAATTTATATTAATAAAGCTTTTAGGATACCTTTTTCGATCATATCCAAATTAATTAAGTAGTCGTTATGATTAAATGTCTCTCTCAGTGGTCTGGTTGTTGATTTCCAGCCATTGCCGTCAGTGATCCAGACGAACTTGTATTGGCCGTTGAGAATATTAAATAGATCTCTATACTCACCTGCTGTTGATTTTAATTTTGATCCGCCTCCACCGTAAAAATTAGTTTCAAAAATGATTAATTTATTTCCATTGTTAACAACAAAATCATAGCGGCGCGATGATTTATCAACTGGAACATTAAAATCCCATTCATTCTTTATCTTTTTTGCAGTAGCCTCCTTTAAATATTGCCATTTTTTATCTTTACAGATATCGGCAATAAAAAATTCAACGATATTTTCCATAGAATGGCCACCTCTATTTTTTCGACCATTACTATCTAGGCCGGCCTCAACGCCAATCATGTAATCAACTAAATTTTTTATTTTTTGTGAGACTATAAGATCTTTGAGTCCAGTTTCTTTGACAAATAAAAGATATTTTTTAAGATCTTTGTCAGTTATAACTTCTTTTGAGAAATCATATTCCTCATAAACGAGCTTTTTATGTTGGTAATCGACTAAAATTTTAAATTTATTGGTATTATTGCCGTCACGAACAACTAAGGCTGGAATAATTTTGGCTATCTTAGGATTTTGTCTGATTAAAAATTTAAATTCATTATCAAAGTCTTGTTTACCGATGAGATAATTAAGATTATTGAGAGCAATCTCTATCTTTTTTGTGTTGTCCAAAACTTTAGACCAATTAACAAAATAAGACCAAAGCATGTTGCTTGGCTTAAGTGTGTTAAGTAGATAGGTAAAAACTTGATCTTCGTTTTTGCAGTTCAAAGTATCATTATAAAATTTAAGATATTTCATATTTAATTATTTATATTCCATATTTTCCAAGCCATATTAGCTAAATCAATAGCTCTATTTTCCACATCAAACTCACCCCAATCATTACTTACACCAATTTTATCAATGATATCTGAAGCCATTTTTATTTCTGATTTTTTGTAGTACTCAATTTTGTTTATAGGATCATGATTTGAAGCTTCTTTATTATATTCCGGACCCAATGGCATTAAATTCCCAATATTATCAACAAAATCTTTTATTTTATCTTTTTTATATTTTGATTTTTTATCTGGGTTCTGTGGAATTATATGTTCAATATTTACATTATCGAAAGACTGTTCATTGCTTTCTGCATAGTTAATCTTTTCTAGAATATAAATAATTAATTTTTGATTAGCTTTTGAATATCTAATATTTTTAAAACCATCCACAAAACTATCTTTATCTGGAGTTAATTTAATTAATTCTTGTTTGAAATCTAATAAATTATTTTCAAGTTCTTTCTTGTTTTTGGCTCTATCAATTAAAATGGCATATCTAGAGTACATTCTTTCAAGAGGGGCTGGTGATTTTTTCGCTATTACTGAAAAAGTAAATGTAAAATATTCAATCCACAAAAAAGTATCTCTTATATATTTTGTTTTATATTTATCACTGTAGTCTTTTCTATGAATAACTCTCATTAATGACAACATTATGCTGTTTGATTGAGATGTTTTCATTTTTTTTAAATTTTTTAGCGATTTATATATTTGAATATAATCGCCATTCCATTCTTCTTTTATCGGAAAATTAATTTTTCTATAAAAAAATGATTCTCTTTCTAAATCACTTAAAAAGCCGGCGTACTCCCTTGAATTTCCTTCCATGTGGCCTTTAATTGATCTAAATAATCTTTTTTGTGTTATAAATTTATTTTTTGACAACCAATAATGTCTTATAAATCTTGATGCATCAATTTCTTCATTATTATCCGTTAAATTATCTGTAATATTTTGCCATGATTCCTGTAATTTATTAATATTCTCTTGTTTGTTTAATTTCTTGAAAATCAAATTTTTTAAAACATCAGCCGTGGAAAGTTCCAAGCCTCTAGCATTTAGAGTTTCAAAAAAAGTAAAAGCATCTTCTTCTTTATCAACCTCTATAAAAACAATCTCAAAATCTTTAATTCTATCTCTTAATTTTGTTAAATATAACTCCTTGTCACTCTCTTTTTTTAGTTGCTCACAAAGCCTATCATTTAATATTTTATAATTCCTTTCTAACAACTTTTGTTCCTCAGTTTTTTGTTTTAGATCGAAGCTATTATTATTTTTTTGCACACAGTTAATAAAATAATTTTCAAGACTATTACCGACCTTTAGTTTATAACTATCATTACCATTATCATCCCTATTACAAATATAACTAGAATGTATCCCCTCGGCTTTACTATTTAAATCGTTAGAATAAAATTGATTTCTTAGTATAGCCAACATCATTGTGATGGTTATTATTCTTTGTTGACCATCTATTAAATCAACAAATCCTTCCCGATCTTTATACTCATTATTGACAACAAAGGTGCCTAAAAAATTAATTTCATCAAAATCATTTAAATCTTCCCAGAAAGATAAAGTTTGCTCAGATTCCCATGAATAAGGTCTTTGATAAGGGGGAACTCTAAAAACGACATCCTTTTTACTTAAAAGATCTTTAATGGTCATTGGCTCTGCATGAAAATTCTTCATATTTTTATATTAAAGCCTTTAATCTTTGTAATGATAAGTCTAAGTAGTCTTTTTCTAAGTCTATACCGACGAATTTTCGGCCATATAGATTAGCTGCTACGCCGGTTGTTGAACTGCCAGTGAATGGGTCAAGTACGATATCGCCTTCATTAGTGCTGGCTAGGATAATTCTTTTTAATAGGTTGAGTGGTTTTTGAGTAGGATGTTTACCGAATTTTTTTTCTTCTTTTTGTGGTGTGTTTAGCGACCATACCGACCTCATCTGCATTTTTGGTTTTTTAAACTCATCTTCTGACCATTCACCTTCTTTTATTACGTTATAGTTAAATGTGTGTTTGGCCTTCTTTTCTTTTCTGGCCCATATTAAGGTTTCGTGGCTGGCGGTGAAAAAGCGACAACTTAAATTGGGGGCAGCATTGGGCTTGAACCAAGCGATGTCGTTTAATAGATGAAACTTGGTATTTTGTAGAATAAAACCGCATTGATAAATTGAATGATAAGTGCCGCTAATCCAAATTGTGCCATTCGGTTTTAAAACTCGTCGGCAAGCCTTAATCCAGTCCAAATGAAATTGGAAATCTTTTTGAAAACCTTGGCTTAGGTCCCAGTCGCCTTTTTTAACACTGACCATTTTACCATTTTGACAACTAAAACTGCCGCTAGATAGAAAATAAGGAGGATCAGCAAAGACCATATCAAAATAATTCTCCGGTAATTTATTGAGAATTTCTAGACAGTCACCCTGGTATAGGGCGAATTTTTTATTGCGGAAGAATAAAGACATTTATTTATAGTTTCTAACTACCACCTCGCTAACATCGCCCCTTTTCTCGGCAATGCAATTGATAAATCGTTTGGCATTAACCCGTGTTATGTGCCACTTCTTGTAGAGATTTCTAATGAATTTAGTGTCAGAATTGCTAAGCATTAGTAGACAGCCACGACGATCGAGCTGCTCAAAAATATTTGCCAATTTTTCCTGCTCTTTTTCGAGAAAACTTTCCTTAGTGTATGAGGTAAAATCAGAGCCTTTAGTTAAGGGATAATATGGCGGATCAAAATAAACAAAGTCACCTTTCTTAGCATATTCTAGAATATCCTCAAAACCGGAATTTTCTATTTTTGCGTGCTTTAAAAGTCGGCTGGCTGCCGACAAACCTTCTTCGTTGACTGTAAACTTTTTATGTTGTCCAAAGGGAACATTGAATTCACCCTTTTTATTAACCCGATAGAGACCATTAAAACAGGCTTTATTGAGGTAAATTAGGTGGGCGGCCTTGTTGATATTGTCTAGCTCATCCGCGTTATATTCATTTCTAATTTTTAAGAAGAAATCTTTGCTGTGATTTTGTTGATAGTGCTCTAAGGTCTTAATTATCTCTGTGGCATGGTTTTTGAGAACCTTGTAGGCGTTAATCAGGTCTTTATTTAAATCGGCAATAATAGCCTCACGCGGCTGTAGATAAAAAAATACTGCTCCACCCCCGACAAATGGTTCAATATAGCGTTTATATGAATCGGGTTTGGGAAATAATGGCTCAAACTGTTTTAATAGTTGAGATTTCCCACCGGCCCATTTTAAAAATGGCTCTATTCTTTTTTTTGTTTTTTGTTGTGACATGTATAGTTTGTTCAACTATATTGTAGCGCATTTCGAGAGTATTTGAAACCAGGTTTTTGGTGGATAACTTGATGCAAACAGAATTTATATTGCAAAATATTGCCATTTTTTACAATATAAAAGTCCTTATTGCAGAAAAAGGCGATTTCTTGCAATAAGGATAATTATATTATCAGTTTGAGCTTATTTAACCAAGCCTTTTCACTTTATCAATCATCACCGGCTGATGCCGCCAATTATTTTAACAAATCATCCAATTCGCAAGAAATTAAAGTTGACTTAGTTAAGACAATCTGTTCTTTTTGATTCAGGTTACCGGCGGTCATTCTGATGGTTTTAGTTACTATGCCATCCCCCAAGATGACGTGATTCATTTTCTTTAGGTATCTTTCGGTTTTCTGATAAAAAAGATTGGCATATTTTATCAATTTTTCTCGTGAGGCCGGGCTAGAGCCATTTTTAGAAAAAGTAATCTTATCTTTTAGTTCTTTGCTAGTGCTTACCTTCAGCTCACCGGCCGGGAGCTCAATCCAGTAGTCGTTCAGCGTGTATACTATTCTCACTGACTTACCATCATCGACCCCGTAGCGCAGGATAAAGTAAAAATTATCAGTGCGAAAGTCCTGATAAATTTCAATGCTATCCAGGCCATTGACGGTTCTAATATTGTAGTTTTCCAATAGCCTCAAATAGGTTTCCAGCCAATTGCTCAGCCAGTTGGCGATATAAGTTTGATTAACAAACAAGGGTGAAAGGTCGTCTTTAAGATTCTTGTTATCCACCTTGTTCATCTTTAGGGTTAACTTGTCAAATAGAGTTTTGGGATTTTTAATCTCAATATCCTTGGCGGCCAGATAATCAAAATCCGGGACAATCTTTTTGCCCATATACCACAATAAATCATAAATATCTCGGCCTTTTTCTTCGTAGATATCGCTGCCCGTGCCTCGGGAGCCGCGCAGAAAAATGGCGGCTAGCTTGCTAGCCATCAGGGCTGACATATTGTAGGTCAAGATGACGAAGGACAGCTGGTTATGATTTATCGGCTGGCGCTCGGTCACCGCTTTGGGGGCGATAAAATGATTCAGATCAATCTTAACATGCACCTGGTCTGAAGAATGGCCTAGGTTTAAGGCTTGGCCGATGTGAAATTTCAGAATCAAGCCGCGTCCCGCTGTTATTTTGACAGTCAGGAAGCTGTCATCGGCTCCGTAGGTTTCTCGGAAATAAGTCTCAATGTCATTTTTTAACTCCTCTAAAAACTTTTCAGTCACCGAGCTGGAGATTTCAAAGTCTAAGTCCACTGACATGCGATCTAGACCATGAATTATGCGCAAAGCCGAGCCGCCATACATGATCCATTTGTTATAGTTCGGATGGTGATAGATAAAATTGAGAACATAAAACTGCAGCTCTTCTTTGAGAGCGTTGCGGGCCATTTCGGCATTAACTCCGGCGTGGCCAGAAAATTCTTCCAGCTTTCTTTGAAGAATGGCGGTTATTTGTTCGCTCATATATATTTTTCCAGCAGTGAATAAAATTTATCTCGTTCCATTTTATCCATTTCTTCAATATCTATGCGTAATTCGTCTATTAAGGCATTTATTTCATTAAGTTTCAAGCCGCGAAACTGATTGGTTCGGAAGTATAATAAATCAAACAAGGCTTTAGCTGGCGTGGCGATAAAGAACTTGAATTTATTGTCAACCAATAAAAAGTCCGAGAACAGGTCTTTTTTGATTGACTGATAAGTAAAATTACCAGCTTTTGTCTGGTAACTCCTAGTTACTTTGGGGGTGACCGAAGTTATGGAGTAAATTGCCTCCGTGGCCAGATTATAATACTGCAAAGCAGCCCATGAGCTGATGTAGGATGGCTGGCGTAAAATATTGGCCAGATAAAAGACATAGGAAATATCACCGTGATTTTTCTCAAAGAAATCATTAGAAACATAGAGGCCTTTTTTGAGCTGTAATATTTCTTTGTATTTTAAAAAGCGGCTAACATAAGTCTTCAGCGTCGTTTCCTTTAAGCCTAGTTGTATTCCTAGCTGGTAAATAGTGGCTTTGCTGAAGTGTGGTAAGGGCTTCAGTTGCTCCAGCAGGTTTATCTTGCTTTTCATAATGTTGACACTATTGTATCATTTGTGAAACGCTATGTCAAGAGAAAAAAGCCCAAAAGCGGGGCTACTTTAAAAATTCTTCCACCAACTCCTCGGCCTCCTTCAGCGGATTATCGGTATCAAGCCAATGAATTTCCCGGCCTTGCTTAGCCCAGCGCTTGAACCAGGTTTTTTGGCGTTTAGCGAATTGGCGGATCGCCGTATGCAGCTGTTCAACTAATTGGTCATAATCAATCATCTCCCTGAGATAGCGGCTAATATAGCGGTATTCCAGGCCGAATGATTCCAGTCGCGGCCAATCCAGCCCCTGCTCGTGCAGCTTGTGGACCTCCTGAATCATGTCTTCGTTTTCTAGGCGTTGAATCAGCCGTTGATACATCCGTTTTTCTAAAACTTCCATCGGATAATCAATACCCAAAATTAGCCAGTCTGTGGTTGGCTGGGCGCTAGCTGACTGAGGCTGTTGGTTGGTCGCTCCAGTGGCGATTTCCAAATAGCGAATCAAGCGCCGCGGATTGTGGCGGTCGCTGTTATTTAATTTCTGTGCCAAAGCCGGCGCGGCTGTCAGCAATTGTTCATAGAGCTGTTCGGCCGATAATTCTTCTAAAGCTTGCCGGCGCTGATTGTCCGGTTTGACGGCGCTTAATTGATAATTATCTATCAGGGCTTGCAAATACAGGCCGCTGCCACCGGCGACAATTGGCAGTTTCTGGCGCTGGCTGATATCTAATAGAGCTTGTTGTGCCATTTTTTGGTAAGTAGCCAGATCAAAAACTTGTTGCGGATCGGCCACGTCAATCAGGTGGTAAGCAATCGGCCGGCCGTTATTGGCGTAATCAGGCAGGTCTTTGCCGGTGCCGATATCCATGCCGCGATAAACTTGGCGGCTATCGGCACTGATAATTTCGCCGTTGTAGCGATCAGCCAAAGCAATGGCCAACTTGGTTTTGCCGGCGGCGGTTGGTCCGATAACGGCGAGCGCTTTGAGTTGAGCCATAAAAATAATTTATTTTATAATAATTGTCCGGCCAGGCTGAAATTGCGGGCGTCCGTCACTTGGGCCGAGTAGCGCCGTCCCAAAATATAATCAATACCCGGCTGGGGTGTCAGCAAAATTTGTTGATTGCGATTGGTGCGGCCGAAATATTTATGGCCGCGCTGTTCTTCTAGCAAAACCTCAACGGTTTGGCCGATTTGCGCTTGGCGGTTTTTAAAAGCTCCGGCTTTAACAATCTGGTCCAACTCCACTTCTCGCTGTTTCTTGGTGGCGGTTGGCACATCGTCCGGCAACTTGGCGGCGGCCGTGCCCGGTCGTGGGCTGAATTGGGCGATATAGACTTGATCAAAACCGCTAGCGGCCACTAACTCGGCGGTTGCCTGAAAATCAGCCGCAGTTTCACCGGGAAAGCCGACAATAATATCGGTCGTCAAGCTGACATCAGGCCAGACTTGACGGACGGCGGCCACCAATTGGCGGTAATGGTCACTACTATAGCGGCGATTCATTAATTGTAAAATGCGGTCGCTGCCCGATTGGACCGGCAGATGCAGATGATGGATCAGGTTGCGGCTGCGGCCCATAAAAGCGATCAGTTCCGCGCTCATATCTTTGGGGTGGCTGGTGGCGAAACGCAGCCAATAGTCGCCCAAGTTGTCTAATTGTTTCAGTAGGCCGGCAAAATCCAGACCGCTAACCGGGTCGCGGTAGCTATTAACATTTTGAGCGATGATAGTGATTTCTTGAGTGCCGGCGGTTAGCAAGTTTTGGACTTCGGTAATAATTTCGTCAGCCGGCCGATATTTCTCTCGGCCGCGGGCATAAGGGACGACACAGTAGCTGCAAAAATTATCGCAGCCATTGCCGATCGGCACTAGAGCGCTGATTGTGGAGGCATAAAGCGGCTTAATTTGCAGATAATCATTCAGGTGAGCCAGACTGCCGCTGGGCTGGGAGCTGGGAATAATTTGCTCCAACTTGGTTAATTGGTTGATGTTGAACCAATAGTCCACCTGCCGGCCGATTTTAGCTTGAACATCCGGCCGATACGACAAACAGCCGGTCAAAGCGACGGCTGTTTGGGGATTGTCTTGCTTGATACGCTTGATTAGACCATAAATGCGGTCTTCGGCCCCTTGGCGGACGCCGCAAGTGACCAGGATAGCTAAATCAGCTTGCGATCGTTGATCAGTAGCCGACCAGCCCAGTTCATTGAGGCGGCTAGCTAAACGCTGGCTGTCGCTGATATTCATGGCGCAGCCGATAGTAGTAATATGATAAAGCCGGCCCATATTAATCTAATAATTCTAAGGCCTCTTTCTGTTTTTTGGTCAAACCGGTCGGTGTTAGTACTTTAGCTTCAACCAAATGGTCGCCGCGGCCATAGCCGTTGAGCTTGGGCACGCCTTTGCCGCGCAAGATAATCACCTGACCGCTTTGCGTGCCGGCCGGAATTTTTAAGGTCGCTGGACCATCAACAGTATCAATCTTAATCTTGTCGCCCAGAGCGGCTTGGCGGAAAGTCAGGCCGACGATGGAGTGGATATTGTGGCCATCGCGTTTGAGCTGAGAATGGGGCTGGACGCGGACATTGACATACAGGTCGCCGCTTTTGGCGCCGCGCCGGCCAGCCTCGCCTTGGCCGGTAAATTTAATGGTCTGTCCATTGGCTACTCCGGCCGGAATTTTAATAGTCAACGGCTTTTTTTCCACCGTTCGGCCTTGGCCGTGGCAATGCGGACAGGGTTGATCAATAATCTGCCCCTGGCCGCCGCACTTAGGGCAAGCGGCTTGCGTCCGAATATTGCCGAGCATGGTTCGTTGGATTTGATCAATCACGCCTCGACCTTGGCAATCCGGGCAAGTCTTGGGCGAGCTGCCAGTCTTGGCGCCGCTGCCCTGACATTTGGAACAAGTTGTTTGTTTTTCCAGATTAATGATTTCTTCACCGCCAAAGACAGCCGTCAGGAAATCAATTTTTAGACCGACCTCCAAATCACGGCCGCGGCCGCTATCGGCCCGTGAGGAACCGCGGCCGAAACCGAAGAGATCGCCAAACATTTCGCCGAGATCGCCGAAGTTGGCCTCAAAGCCACCGGCTTGGCCGCCTTGATAAAACTGGCTGAAATCAAAGCCGCCCATATTGGCACCATTAAAGCCGCCGGCGCCGCCCTGAAAAGCGGCCGAACCGAAGCGGTCATATTTGGCCCGTTTATCTTGGTCGCTTAAGACTTGATAGGCTTCATTAATCTCCTTGAATTTAGCCTCGTTGCCGCTAGCTTTATCCGGGTGATACTGATGCGCCAGCTTGCGAAAAGCCTTTTTGATTTCTTCAGCCGAAGCGGTCTTGCTGACCCCCAGGACTTGGTAGTAGTCAGTCGCCATGAATAGTTAATTATTTTTGCTCTTCTTCAATCTCGCCTTCAACCGGACCGTTAGTCTCAGTGCCAGCCGCTGAATCGGCCGCGCTGTCAGCTGGATTGGTGCCGGTGGCGTTAGCTTCAGCCGCTGTCTGCTGATACATCGCCGCGCCGATTTTTTGGGCGACTTCATTGGTTTCTTCTAGCTTCTTTTTTAGAGCTTCTAAATCGCCGGCGTCTTTGGCGGTTTTCAGTTCGGCCAGCTTGGCTTCCAATTCGGTTTTATCTTCAGCCTTGATCTTGTCGGCCGAATCTTTGAGCAGTTTTTCTAGTTGGAAGACAACGCTATCGGCCTGATTTTTCAGTTCGGCTGATTCTTTTTTCTGCTTGTCTTCTTCAGCGTGTTTTTCAGCTTCTTGGCGTAGTTTTTCAATTTCATCTTTACTCAAGCCGGAAGAAGCGGTAATGGTAATCTTCTGTTCTTTGCCCGAAGCTTTATCGGTGGCTTTGACATTCAAGATACCATTGGCATCCAAATCAAAACTAACTTCAACCTGCGGCACGCCGCGCGGAGCCGGTGGAATGCCATCCAGAATAAAGCGGCCCAGCGATTTATTATCCGCCGCCATCGGCCGTTCGCCTTGGACAATGTGGATTTCGACGCTAGTCTGGCCGTCGGCTGCTGTGGAGAATACTTGGCTCTTAGAAGTTGGAATAGTGGTATTGCGTTCAATTAATGGCGTCGCCACACCCCCCAGGGTCTCAATACCCAAAGTTAGCGGGGTGACGTCCAATAATAAGACATCTTTGACATCGCCTTGTAAAACACCGGCCTGAACCGCCGCACCCAAAGCAACGACTTCATCAGGATTGACGCTTAGATTTGGTTCTTTGCCAAAAAATTCTTTGACTTTGGCTTGAACCATCGGCATGCGGGTCATACCGCCGACCATGATGACTTCCTCAATATCGCCTAGTTGGTAGCCGGCATCAGCCAGAGCTTTCTTACAAGGTTCAATCGTTTTAGCTACCAAATCACCAACCAAATTTTCCAGCTGGGCTCTGGTCATCTTCATAACCAAGTGCTTGGGTCCGTTGGCATCGGTGGTGATAAACGGCTGATTGATTTCAGTTTCATTAAGAGTGGATAATTCAATCTTGGCTTTCTCGGCTGCTTCTTTAATTCTTTGCAAGGCCAAGGTGTCTTTAGACAAGTCAATCCCCTGGTCTTTTTTGAATTCATCAATAATCCATGTGATAATCCGTTGATCAAAATCTTCACCGCCCAGATGGGTGTCGCCATTGGTGGCTTTAACTTCCACCGTATCTTCGGAAATATCCAAGATAGAGATATCAAAAGTGCCGCCGCCTAAATCATAGACAGCAATCTGCTGGCCTTTTTTCTTGTCAAAACCGTAAGCCAGAGCGGCCGCGGTCGGCTCGTTAATAATGCGTTTAACATCCAAACCGGCGATCTTGCCAGCATCTTTGGTGGCTTGGCGTTGGGAGTCGTCAAAATAAGCCGGTACAGTGATAATTGCTTCGGTGACCGTTTCACCCAAGCGAGCTTCAGCGTCAGCTTTTAATTTGGCCAGAATCATCGCCGAAATTTCTTGCGGCGTGTATTCTTTGTCCTGCAGCTTAACTTTGACGCCATCGCCGGCTTGGACAATGGAATATGGCACATTCTTGAGGTCGCGCTGGATTTCTTCATCTTGAAAGCGGCGGCCGATTAGGCGCTTGACGGCATAGACGGTATTTTCCGGATTAGTCACGGCTTGCCGGCGGGCGGTCTGACCGATTAATCGTTCGCCATTTTTGGAGATAGCCACCACTGATGGAGTGGTGCGATTGCCTTCAGCATTTTCTAAGATCTTGGGCTGACCAGCTTCCATGATGGCCACGGCGCTATTGGTAGTGCCCAAATCTATTCCGATAATCTTACTCATACTGGTTATATTGTTTTAAATTATTAATTATTTTTTCTTGCTTTCAATCTTAATGGTTTTGGGCTGAGCTTCCGGGGCCTTGGGAATCATAATTTTTAAGACGCCATCTTCAGCCACGGCCTTGGTTTCACTGCTTAGGACATGGGCTGGTAGCTGGATGCTACGATAGAAGCTGCCACGGCGGATTTCTTTGCGATAATAGTTTTTCTCATCAACTTCGCTGTGGCGTTCGCCCTCGCCCTTGATGCACAGGGTGTCGTTATCAATGGAAATTTGGACATTTTCCGGTTGGATACCGGCTAATTGAGTCTCCACGATAACATTGTCTTTGTCTTCATACATATCAATGGCCGGCACGAAATTGTGCTGGTCGTTGCGTAAAGCTGGTAAGAAGTCGCTGAAGACTTTTTCGGCTTCTTCCAAGCTGTCAAATAAGGGATTCCATTTTACTAGTCCTCGCATATTGTTAGTTTAATTAAATTAATTATTATTTTATTGTTTAAAACGATAAACTTTGACTCGGGCCGGCGTAATCACCTTTTCTGCCAATTGATAGCCAGGCTTGATTTCTTCAGCTACCAAATCGTCTTGCTGCTGGTCAGCGGTTTCCACTATTTCGGCCGCATCCATAGTAGTGTGATCAAAGGGCTGGCCGCTAGTGGCGATTTCTTTGACCCCCTGCTGGCTTAAAATATTTTGAAATTGCTTGATGATATAATTGATGCCCTCTAACCAGCTGGCGGTATTATCCGGATTGAAGTGGCGGCAGGATAGCTTGAGGTTGTCGTAGACCGGCAGGATTTCTAAGAGCAATTGCTCGTTGGCATAATGGACATAATGGGCTCGATCTTTCTGATGTTGCTTGATTAGATTCTGCTGTTCAGCTAAAGCACGGCGGTATTTATCTTCCAATTCGTGATATTGTTGGCGGCTATAGCTGTCCTTAGCTTTGCTCTTATTTTCTTTAGCGTTTTTCTTGGATGGCTCGGTAGACATAATTGATCAGGTTAAGATTAGTCTGGTAATCGGTTCTAAGCGGTGCCAGTAAGCCAAAGAGGCCGATGTGCTGGCCGAAACGATATTTAGTCAAAATCGTGCTGGAAAAAGCGCCGAAGGGGCTATCATTACCCAGCCGGATGGTCGGTTCTTCGCCGACCTGGTTAAACAAGTCGTCAATGATTTCTTCCAAGCTGTCAATGACCTGAGAAATATCATAGACCATGGATAATTGTTTGAACTCCGGTTGGCCAAGTAGGCCGCTCAAGCCAGTGTAATAAGAATCATAGCGATGGAAAGACCAGAAAACGCCGCTATTGGTTAACTGAGCTAACACCTTGGCTAGCGGCTTCCAGCTGTTGCCGAAATCAGCTAAAACCGGTTCCAGTAATTTTTTGACGGCAGTGGCCGGCGCCTTTGGTTCGATCGTAGACACCAATTGGCGGTAGGCTAGTTCGGTTGGAATACGGCCGGCCGAGGTATGCGGCTGAATGATATAACCAGCCTCCTCTAAGTCGGCCAAGTCGTTGCGGACGGTTGCCGGCGAGAAATCCAAACGATATTTGTCCACCAAAGCTTGGGAAGCTACCGGTGTCGCCGTCTGGATGTAGTCCTCAGTCAAGAGCTTGAGGATTAGGGCTGGTCGTGTTTCCATAGATATTTTTCTTAGTTGTCCCCAGTATATCATCGTTAGCAGTCCACTGTCAAGAGTGCTAAAAGAACCCTGAATAAAAAACAAAAAGCCCCGATTAGGGCTTCTTGTGATAATATTAATGGCGATTTATTTTAGATAGCCAACTTGTTGACGATAAGTTCTTTTTGGCTGTTCAAAATCTGATAAAGGAAGATGTCAGCCATGCTTTGGCGATATTCAAATTCAGCTTTGTCCATTAAGGTATAGCGGACGCTGCGGCCAGCCCCCTGCTCAATCTTTTTGATCAAGTCGTTGAGCTTGGTTTTGTTGAAGTGATCGCTGACGATTAAAAGATCAGTCGGTGCCGATAAATCATTAGTGAAAAAGCCGGTCATGATTAATAATTCAATAGCGCCCAGTTTTTGGATATCATTGAGCAGCTTGCTTTCCTGACCGATCTCGGCCTTAGCTAGCAAGGCGCGTAGCTCAGCTAACAGATAGAAATTTTGATTGACCTGATAAAATTTCTTGTCCAGCTTTTGCTGGCGGTCAGTCTTAACTTCCAACAGACCGATCTCTTCCAGATTGGTCAATTCACGACGCACTGAATTGAGCTGCAAATCAAGCTCGCGCGCCAACTGGCGGATATAAAAGCAATCGTCCGGTCCGGAAAATAAGAAGAGCTTAAGTAATTTGAGCCGAGCCCCGGAGCTAAAAAGTTTTTCTAGCATATGATTATTTAAGGCTTGAGTTTCGGGCTGTATAAATTTTGTGTCAGCCCTTGTCTAAAAACATAATATCTTATATAATTATTTTCGTCAATCTTTTTAACTGAAGAAAGCAATTTATTTTGGTTAACTTCAGTCTATTTGTTTATGCCGTATAAGCTTGCGTCGCTATTACTGAGCTCTGAACAAAAAAGCAGTTCAATTGCTAAAATCGCTTGGGCCGAAGCCGATCAGGGGGATCCGGCCAATGAGGTTCGTTTTTCGCGAGTCGGCAAGATCTTTAGCTTGGTAGAAGTTTATGCCACCAATGCCAAAGCACTGTTGCTGTTGGACTTTTTTAGCGAACGGCCGAAATTGAATTATTATCAGCAGCCGGACTTGGATAAGAATGAACATCCAGGCTTGGATGATTTAGAGAAATTTTTTATCGCGGCTATCCAGCAGACTAATCATGATTTAGCCGCTTTTTTAGCCGAACATAAAATCAGCTATCTGGAGCCGGAAGTTAGCGCTACTATCGGCCTATTAACTGAGCGTGGCTTATTTTTGACCTCAATCGGTCGCAATCAGGCCTGGATGCTGTTGCCTGGCCAAGATAGCGGCAAGCAGGTTGTCAAGATGATTACTCCGGCCGAAGATGGCGCTGAACGAACCGGCCGTTTATTTAGCGAAATATTTAGCGGCGCCCTGCCGAACGGCGATTATTGCTTAATCAGCAATGAGGCCTTAGCCGAATATATTGAGCCGTCCACGGCGATGAATTTATTAGCCAACAAGTCGCCGTTAGTCGGTGCTGAAAAATTGCGCCACTTCTTGCAACAGACCAATCGTCGGGTGGACTTTTTGGGTCTAATTATTAAGCGCTGCCACCGTGATGAGCGCGATGACGAAGCTTGTCTAGAGATGCCGGCCGGCCTAATTAGCAATAATCAGTCAACCACCGTCGCTACCCCGCTAATGGGCAATAATTTGCGCTTGACCGAAGAGCGAACCGAAAAGATTCTTAATCCATCCGGCTGGGCCAAGTTTGTCTTATTGTTAAAGAAAGTAGTAATTGCCGCCTGGCAATGGCTAATCCGTTTCAGCCACCGAGACTGGGTCAAAGTTTGGCGCAATAATTATCAGGATGGCCGGGAATACTATCAGGAAACTAAAGAAAAAATCAGGTCTTGGCGCGGTTGGCCAATTATCGGTCGCCATGGTCGCCGCCTGCTATTGATCGGTCAATCGGCTTGGTATAAGGCTCAGCCTCGGCTTCGTCAGGTTAACAATCGTTGGACAGCCTATTGGTTTAAAACGGCGCCTTGGCGTTGTCGGCTTGTAGAAAAATATTGGTTGCCGCTGGAACGGGTTATTCAGCCGCTTATTAACTTTTTTCAAGCTATCAGCCGCCGTGTTCATTATTTTTTAGATAAAGGCTACCGACAACCGCGGACTTATTGGCAACGGCTTACTAAGCGCAGCCGGATATTCTTGGGTCTGGCTAGCGCCTGTTTACTGCTGTTGATTATTGGCATGTTTTGGCAGTATCGCAGCCAGATAAGACAGGCCAATTGGCGGCAAAAGACCGATCAGGTCGCCTTGGTTGAACAAAAACATAATCAAATTGAAGCCAACCTGTTATACAATAATCTAACTTCGGCTAATCAGAGCTTGGATGAGGCCGCTGCCCTATTGGAACAATGGCAAGCCGCTAAAGAGAAACTGCCGGCCGAAATTACCGAGCGCTGGCAAAATTCCTTATTGAAACAGGAAAAGTTGTTAGGTCAAGTCCGGCATATTTACACTTTAAGGAATGGTCAAGCCTTGGCTGACCAGCCAATCACTACTGTCACCTCCACGGATAGCTTGTTGAGATTGAATGGTCAATTGTTGGCCTGGACCGATTCGGCTAGCCGGCAAGTGATTTATCAAAATAGCCGCCAAGAATGGCAAACCGTCGCTTGGCCGGAAGGCTGGCAGACTATCGTGGCTGCTGCCGCTGATGGTCAGAGCTGGTATTTTGCCGCTGGCGATGGTCAGATTGCTTCGCTGAGCCGTGATGGCCAATGGAAAGTTTGGCCGCTGGACAAGCCAATCAGCCAAATCAAAGCGCTGGCTTTTTATGGCGGCCGGATTTATATTGTGGCTGGCGATAACCAAATTTATCGCTATCAAAAGCAGGCCGATAATTTTAACAGCGGTCAGCAATGGAATACTGATCAATTGCCGGCTGGCGATATCGCCGGTCTAGCGGTTGACGGTCAGGCTTATGTTTTTTATCAGGACGGCCGGGCTTTCAAACTCAATAATGGCCGCCGCCAAGCTATTGCTATCAAGGCTGTAGAACCAGTTGCGGTCGGCTGGTCTAATTGTCAACTATTGGCCGATAGTGGCAATTTTTACTGTTTAGAGTCTGGATATCGGCGGATACTGCTTTATGGTCAAGACGGGGCAATTTCTGGCCAATATCGGCTAGCCGATCGTCAAGCTCAAGCCGCGGCGATCAGTTCGGCTAGTAAGGCTATTTATCTGCTGACCGATCAGGCGATACAGAAGTTTGTTTTGCCGACTGAATAAATAATAATTAGGTAACAAAAAAGAGCTCGCTAGGAGCTCTTTTTTGTTATTCTGGAGTCAGGATACTTATTTAAGAGTCACCTTGCCGCCAGCTTCTTCTAATTTAGCTTTAACAGCTTCGGCTTCTTCTTTCTTGACGCCTTCTTTGACCATCTTTGGAGCGGCGTCAACCAAGTCCTTGGCTTCTTTTAAGCCTAATTCAGGGCTGATTTCGCGAATAGCCTTAATGACGGCAATCTTGTTGGCACCAGCATCGCTGAGCTCAACATCAAAACTGTCTTTCTCCTCAGCTGGAGCAGCTTCGGCACCGGCAACCGGGCCGGCCATCATCATAGCTGGAGCAGCGGCGCTAACGCCGAATTTCTTTTCCAAAACTTTGACCAATTCGGCCAAATCAATGACGGACATCTTTTCAATTTCGTCCACCAATTTTTGGAATTTGGCAGGAACTTCAATCTGTTCCTCGGTCTTGTTCATTTCTTCAGTCATAGGATTAAATTAATTCCGTAAATTACGGAGCGATTATTAAGCTTTTTGGTCAGCAACTGCCTTTAAGACAGTCACCAGACCGCGCAAATTGCCGGCCAACACATTAACAAAGCCGCTAACTGGCGCGTTTAAGGCGCCGACTAAGCGAGCTTGCAATTCTAGCTTGCTTGGCAAGTTGGCTAACGACTGGACATCGGCGGCTGACAAGAGCTGGCCATCCAAAACACCGCCCAAGAAGGCAATCTTGTCTTCATGGGTTTTTTGGAATTTTTGCAGCAGCTTGGCCGGCGATACCTGATCGCCATAGGCGAAAATGACTGCCACCTGACCGTCAAATCCCTTGACATTCGGCTGTTCGGCTAACTGGACATTGCCCAGAGCGCGGCCGAGTAAGGTCTTTTTAATAGCCAGGAACTCACCTTGCTCTTCCCAGAGCTGGCCGCGCAATTCTTCAGTGTCCTTGACAGTCAAGGCATTGAAGGAAGCGAAGACCACGGCTTTGGATTGAGCCAGTTTGGCATCCAGATCGCGCAGGATAACTTCTTTCTGTTGTTTGGTTTTTGGCATAGTCGTTGCGTGAAAATAAAAAAACTGCCATGTAACAATCGCAGTTCGACCTTTGGGGCAGAGTCAAAATATTTTTGTCTCGGCAGGTTTTACGCCTAAGCCACCTGCTGTCTGCGACGAAGTATTACATTACTATTCAATCTTAAGAGAAAATAAGCGGCTTGTCAAGTTGCAGGCAATAAATTACTGCTGGTCTTGACTAGTTGCTCTACCTAGTTTATCTTAGAGATAAGAAATTGTTCTTTAAACACGAGGAGATAAAAATGAAAGAGCCTATTAGTGTCTTGATTGTAGATGATGACCAGCAAATCATCAACTTATTAACTCATGCCCTTAAAAGAAACTTGGGGAATGATGTTAGAGTAATTATTGCCCACGATGAAGCATCGGCTATGCATTCTGAAAAAGTAGATATTGCTTTAGTAGAGTTTAGTTTGCCTACCATGCATCTTAAGGCTGGTAGCATTAGAACTAGGGGTCTGGAAATAATCAGGCAACTAAAAGAAAAAAAACAAGCGAACGTTATAATTGCTATGAGTAGTTGTGGTAAGAAAGGTGATGAACTAATTACAGCTGGTGCTGATTATTTCATTGCTGACGCCTATAGTCATAGCCAATTAAGCAATACGCTTAAAGAAATCATAAAAAAATAACCATCCCCTCTCATCTCAGTTTCTCTCTAGTCCGCCTAACGCGGACTTTTTTTATTGCAAATATTTAGCTTTATTAACTTTGTGTTCTTCAAAATTGCGACTAAAGATTGTTTCACCATTATCGGGGCGAGTTAAGAAAAAATTATAGTTATTACTGGTCGGATAAATGGCGGCTTTAAGGGCTTTGAGGCTGGGACTGTCAATTGGTCCGGGCGGCAGGCCATCATTGATATAAGTATTATAGGGAGAATCAATCCGAGTTTCTTCGTAGGAATATTGCGGCTTATTTTCACCAAGAATATAGGCTAAAGTGGCGCAAGATTCTAGGCGCTGGCCGTTTTTAATCCGTCGCCAGAAAATATCCGAGACTAGTTTCATGTCTTTTTCACTGCGCACCTCTTTTTCCAATAAAGAAGCCATGGTAACAACCTGATAAATGGTCTTGCCTTGGCGTTCAATGTCTTGACGCATTTTTGTGTTCAGCTGGCGGTCAAAGTTATCTAATAGCTTAATAATCACCTCTTCCGGGCTAGATGATGGGTGGAAGCGATAGGTGTCGGCAAATAGGTAACCCTCTAGGCCTAGATATTTGGGTTTGTCCTGTAGAAATTCATAACTGTCGGAAAAATCTTGCGGCCATTTGTTAGCCGGAAGTGACTGATAATTCTTTTTGGGGTAACCGCTAATCTGTAAAAAATCGTCAGCACTGAAGCCGAGCTGGCTAGCGGCTAATTTATCGGCAATCTGTTGGCTGTTCCAGCCCTCAATCAGGGTTACGGAGCGATCGGCTTGCTGATTGGCCTGTTCTTGCCAATAATTAATCCGGGCTCGGCGGTTCTCTAGTTTTTTAGTGATATAATAAAGCCCGCCGAATATCCCAATAAAGATAATAATTGATACCAACCAAATCAGCCAAGCGGCTGACTTTTTTTGCGGCGAATAATTGTGATAATAAGTCGGCATTTAAAGATATTTATCCAGTGACTCTTTTTTTAAATCGTCAATAATTTCCTTGGTATTAATAGAGTTTTTTAGCGATGAAATAAACAGGACATCGCCAGTGTCAATAATGGCCAGATCGTTGATATCATTAATTACCACCAGCTTGTCAGTCAGGTTGCAGTAAACCAGATTATTGTTGGAGTCTTTGGTTATTACTCGTCCTTTGGTAACATTGTCGCTGACTTCAGCGGCCAGAATATTCTTTAAGACTGGCCACTTGCCCAAATCACTCCAACCAACGCGGTTGGACACGCTCATGGCTAGCTTATCGGCTTTATTGGTAATGGCTGATTCAATAGAAATCTTGTCTAATTGGCCATAAAGGCGGCGGACTTTTTCGTTGTCGCCATAATTGATTAGTAGGCTAACCACCTCTTGGCAGACCTGATACATCGCCGGCTGCAGCTTGGCAAATAGGTCGGCAATAGTCTGTAAGCGCCAAACATACATACCGGTGTGGCAATAATAGATGCCTGAGTCAATTAATTGGCGGCAATAGTCTTCATTGGGTTTTTCCACGACATTGCAGACGGTAAAAATGGTTTCCTGGCCAATACTTTGCAGATTCTGGCCAGCTTTAAGATAACTATAGCCAGTGTCAATATAGGCTGGCTTGACGGCTGGCGTTAGGATATAATCAGGATTTTGCTGGAGAAATTGTTCGCTGGCCAGGAGCAGGTCGGCGAAAGCTTGGTTGTCGGAAATATAGTCATCTGATGGCAAAGAAGCGATAATATCATCAGGCTGGCAAAAATGCTGTAAATAACAAACCTCCAAACACATGGCTGGCCCGGTGTTGCGCGACTCGCTTTCAACAATAATGTTATTAAGCTTAATTTCCGGAACTTCAACTTTGACCCGTTTGACCATCAACTCATTAATTGAGATAAACAAATCATCCGGCTGGTGCAAAATTCCAGCTACTCGTTCATAAGTATTGCGCAACATTGTTTTGTCGCCAAGCAGCGCTTGAAATTGCTTAGGATTGTTCTGACGGCTGAACGGCCAGAGACGCGTTCCTAAACCTCCAGCGCGGATAACTATTTTCATAATTTAGAATTAACGACTGATTAATTGTATTATAGCCGATTAATCACCTTTTTGCTATAATAAAAAAGACTTAAAAATAAGCCTTAAATCTATGGAAATATTAATCGCTCCCCTGGCGGCCGCGGCTATAGCTCAGCTTAGCAAGGTATTTATCAAAAGCAACAAACAGAAGCTGTCTTGGTCCACCTTGTGGGCCTATTCAGGCATGCCGTCGGGCCATGCGGCCATGACCGTAGCTTTAACCGCTATTGTCGGCCTGGAAAAGGGTTTAGATTATCCCGGGTTTGCTATTGCGCTGGTTTTTACTTTATTGGTTATTCGTGATGCCGCTGGTTTGCGCCGCCAATTAGGTAATCAAGGATCGGTTTTGAATGATTTGGTTGATGACTTAGAAGATGACAATTATTTAGACAAAAGATATCCGCAGTTGCTGGAGCGAATCGGCCATACTCCAACGCAAATCGCTGTTGGAGCGTTAATCGGCCTAATGGTAGCCGTTGTTATTTATTATTTTTGTTGACTTGGTCGCGGGTGACCAAAAATTTGTTGGTAATCATCCGTGCCATCGCCGTCGCTATCGGCCTGACGAGGATTGGTCCCACGGATTTCTTCTTCGAAATTAGTAATGCCGTCTTGGTCTAGGTCATTATCCACTAAGCTAATATTTTGTTTTTGCGCTTCAGCGTCGTTGATGCCGTCTTGGTTGGTATCTGCTGAATAAGGATTGGAGCCCAGCTCCAGTTCTTGCTTGTCGCTGAGGCCGTCGCCGTCACTATCTAAATCACCTGCTCCGGTTGGGTTGCTCAGGCCTGCATATTCATCATAATCACTAACGCCGTCACCATCACTATCGGTTTTGTTGGGGTTAGTGCCTAATGATTTTTCTTTCCAGTCACTGATGCCGTCATCATCACTATCAGCCTTTTCTGGATTACTGCCAAACTCCTGTTCAGCCTTATTGCTTAAGCCATCACCATCCAGATCGTCAGCTGTCTTGAAGTCGGGCTGTTTTTCTGATGTTTGATTGCTTGTGTTTTGATTATTGCTCAATTCTGCTGGCGATTTTTTTGGTAAAAATAGCCGCCAGGCAAAAAGGCCGGTAATTATTAATAAAATGATTAAAGAAACAATGATTGGCCAGCGGTACTTATTGGTTTGCTCCATTTGATTTATAAATTAATTTACTAATGAGTGGCCACATAATAAAACATATTAATCATGGCTCTTTGTTCACCAATAGTGGTCGATGCTGTATGACCAAGCATTATGTGCTCTACTCGTCCGCAAGTTGTTGCCCAGAATTTAGTGTTAATATCGCCGCCATCAAGCCAGATTTTTAGCCCATCAGGGCTAGAACATAAAGATTGGTTTGGTAACGATCCACTAGTATGCGTAAATTTAACTGCAAAAGAATCATCTATTACATATGGCTTATTAAACATCAGGGCAGAGGCTGGTGTTGATGATTGGTTAATGTTTTTACTGATATTATTATAACCATTACTTGTGTTTTGATAGTTGGCTAGCGAGATGCCGGCATAGTGAGCTAAGCTATTAAAGTTACTATGGTTGCCACCGCAAACCGTTCCCGACTCTTGCCAGATAGTGTCGTGGCCAAAAATAACTCCGCCGCCGGCATTGATAAAGCGTTGAGTTGAGCTAGCTGCAGCGGGCGAGAGATCCCTTCCTCCGGCTAGCTGATTGGTGCCGTCGCTACTACCATTACAGTCTTTAAAGCCAAAAACGACAACATTATAAGAACTGGTCGGGTTGTTAATTGGAATATAAGTGCTTGACGAGTTGTTAAAATTGGCCAGGGAGACGGCTGTTATGGTGGCGGTCCTGGTAATATAATTATCCTTATTGTTGTTAATGATATTTTGTAGATTGATAGTATTGCTATCGCCTGGATAGATTTGTAGAATTTTCAGGCGGCGTCCTCTTTGACAGCTATCATCGCAAAATTCAGTGGCTTCGTCCCAGTTGGGCTCAGCCATATTAAAATCACAGGTTTCATAAGCTCCCTCTATAATGCCATTACCGCAATAAGTATTATCGGGACGAATGTTTTGACAAGATGTTAACGATAAATCATCAATATTCAAAGTATTGCCATCGCTAGGTAAATTATTCTGGCCGACTAAGATGGATAGGTACATTCCACCGGCCAATTGGTTAAGATTTTGATAATAAGTAAAACTGCCCAGATAGGGCCTGGTACTGAATGAAGGATAGTTTCCGGGGGCGATTAAATTGCTAGTGCTGGCTACCAAAGAGCTGGGGCTTATGCTAGGATTGTTGCCGATACCCCAATGAATTTGATTAATTTGACTAGTAGTGGTCGGGTGCAAGAAATTAGCCGAGCCTCTATACTTGAATCTTAAAACATAGCTCTGATTAATGTTCAATCCAACATTAGTAATATCCCAAGTCAAGCCTGTTAGGGATTTTCCACCGTAGGCCGTGCAGTTGTTATTGTTAGTATAATTGATATTATTGCAAACATTTGGCCAGATATAGCTGGGCGCTGTTGACTGGCTGTCTTGTTCTACTTTAGCCGATCGGCTGTCGGTAGCGCCAATGGTAGTATCAATTGTACTTCTAGCAAAGCTGCCATTAGTGGAAACGGCTGGATTCAAAACATCCCTATTAAAACTGTCAGACCAAAGCGGGCTGGTATAGAGCCATGCTTTGTCGTCAATATAGCCGTTGCAGTTATTATCCAGTCCATCATACTGTGTGCAATTGTCTGGTTGCCCTGGATTAATATTGATACCATCGTCGGCGCTATGAACTAGATCATCACTGCCGTTTGGCCTATCTTCACAATCGTTAGCAGTGCTAGTGGCGCAGGCATTATACTTTTTAATGCCATAGCCATCACCGTCTTGATCATAACAGCTGGTTTGGCAATTTTGAGTTAAGCAGGTAGCAACAAACTGGTCATAATAAGCTTGATCTATGCTGGTATTACCGGTTCTTGATTTAAAAACCGAAAGAGGTTCTAGCGGGTCGCATTTTTCAGATTGTTCCTGGACGATTCCATCACCGCAATAACCGCCGGTTTGTAAACAGTTTTGACAGCGGTGGGCGTTGGATGGCGAGCTGGTGGCTGAAGGATCCGGATTAGCACTGCTGCTATTGCCAGCCCAAGCGCAATTCTTTTGATTATTGGCGCAGTCACAATTTTCAACGCCAGCCTTAATTTGGCCGTCACCGCACCAGCCGCCAGTAACTTGGCAAGTAGTGCCCAAACAGGCGTATTGTTTGGTTGAGCTAGAATTAGCTGTAGTGGGCGCGACATAGGTGCTCTCTTCGCAAGTTTCGCCATAGCCGTAATCAACTACCGAGTCACCGCAATAACCGCCAGTAAATTTACAGGCATTAACCGTGCCCGGCTGGCCACATTGATAACGTTGAATCCCGTTGTAGGTTGAGCTTGGGTCAGGATTGGGACTGTCAGTTGATCGATCACAGTCCTCGTTAATTTGGATATTGGGATTGGTCTGAATAATATGGTCGCCGCAATAACCGCCGGTTAATGTGCAGGCGTTTGGATTAGTTGGTTCATGGCAGGCGTATTGTCTATTGGGGCTAGAATCATTGGTTTTGGTGGCAACTCCGTTGCTGCCATCGCATTGTTCGCGGTTAACAGTAAAATTTTGTCCGTTTTGAATGATATTGTCACCGCACCAACCGCCGGTAAAACGACAGTACTGGTTGCAGCTATATTGCTGGCCAGGATTGGAGCCACTGGCATTAGCGGCCACGCCAAGATTACCTTCGCAGTCTTCATTGGGATCAATCAAATCATTGCCACAAAGTCCATTGCCAATGATTATGGAGCAGGTCTTAGTGCTAGTGGCGCCCAGATTATCGCTAGTGTTGAATGTTAAATCATAGCGGCCGTCTGGCCCAGTGGTGGTGGCAGAAATTTTGAGCTGCCGGCCAGAGTTGACCAATTGGACATTCAGGTGGCTCCAGCCACCCAATTGATTATAATTAATTGTAGAATTGATAGCGTCACCTTCATTGTCAAAGATTTCGGCATAAGCCGAGAAAGCTTGTCCGGCCGCACCTCTCATCACCGGGCAGTTAATCACCGGCCCTTGATTGTCGTGGTTGTTAGCGCAGGCATAACTACTAATATTTTGGTAATTAGTTTCAAAATTAGCGCACAAGGTGTAGCGAGTATTATTAACCAACTCATATTGGTAGACTCGGCTACCCTCGGGCAGTGTTGGCCAAGTGGTAGCAAAAGATCGTTGTTGTTCATTCCAGCCAGTTATCTGGTTGTAACCACTGGGTGAAGCGCCGAGACGATTAATTGGATCAATTGGCAAGGCCGCGCCCATTTTAATGGCTAAGGTTTTTTGCCAGCTTGGCCAAACCGACAGTGTTTTGTTAGCTAAATAAGTTCCCGACTCTAAGCTAGGATAACGCTGGTAAGATTGTCGGTATTGCTCTAACTTAGTCTTCATTGCCGACAGGTCAATTAACCGTCTGGTATCTCGGACAACCCTAGCCTTCAAGCTGTCGCAAATTTGTCCAGATTGGCAATCTTGGTCAGATAAGCAGCTCAGATTGCCGCCACCATTGGAACAGACACCAGGTTGGCCATTAATATTTTGGTTAAAGCGCCAATTAGCTAGTATTTGTCCAAATATATCTACTGTTTCGTTGGAGATATTCTGGTTAAAGGAAACAATAACAATAATTGGTTTTAGACAGCTCGGTCCAGCGCTTATGCCTTGGCAGGGAGCTATGTTGGCGGCCGCCACATAAACTGTCCGATCATCTCTGACCGCGTCATAGCCGTCTACCAAGAGTGATTGCAGTGATCGCCTAGCCCCGATGTTTTTAGTGTACCAGGCCCGAGGGCTGAGGTTGTCAGCATTGTCAAAAATTCTAATGGCAATAGCGTCAGGGCTGACCGATGGAGCCACTGGGATGCTTGAGGTTATACTAGTGGTCACAGTGGTCGGCACCTTATTGATAGTCCCGCCATTTATTAATCCCCCAACCGCCGGATCGCTGCTAGTTGAAGTCAATTGAGCCGCCAAAGCCGGCAAAGCTAAACCAGCTAAAGCCAAGGTTATTAGGCCAGCAAGTGAGAGGCGGGAGTTGGTGGGCATATGGTTTTATTTGTTTATGTTTGTCTTAAGTATTATAGCAAATAGCAAATTATTGGCCAAGCTTTAGATTATTTTTGACAATTAGGGCAAAAATTGGTTCCGCGACCAGCTAGTTTTGTTTTGTTGATCGGCTGTCCACAAATTAAGCAATTTTGTTTTGAGCGGCCATAAACTTGCAGTTTTTGTGAGAAATTACCGCTTTGACCACGGCCATCACGATAGTCGCTGAATGAGGTGCCGCGGTAAGCTACGGCGGCGGCTAGAATTTTGATGATTGATTGGTGCAGCTGCTTAATCTCAATCACCGTCAATGTGCCAGCTAGCCGACTAGGTCTGATTCCGGCGGCAAAAAGGCTTTCATCGGCATAAATATTGCCAATGCCAGCCAAGCAGTGCTGGTCTAATAGCAGTTGTTTAATCTTGGTTTTTGGTTTCTTTTCTAGAATTGATCGCAGATCAATCCAGGAAAAGTTAGAGCTTAATGGCTCTATTCCTAAAGGTGCTTGATAGCTCAACCACTCCTGTTGATTCATTAACTTAACCCAGCCGAATTTACGGCTGTCGTTAAAGAATAGCCGAGCCTGATCAGATAGCTCTATAATTAGACGGGTTGACTTGTTGGGCCAGCTAATTTGATCACTATCCGACAAATCTTTAGTCGGATGTCCGCCAGCCAGCCATTGCTGGCCACTGGCCCAGATCAGCTGGCCAGTCATTTTCAGATGGATGACTAGATAACAATTATTAGCTAGCTCAATAACTAAATTTTTAGCCCGTCGGAAAATATTAATGATTGGTTGACCAATGATTAATGGCAAGGACTGTTCGGCACTTAGGCTTTCTAGACGGCCATCTAAGATTTGAAGCCGTGCAATATATTTGTTCACTAGTGGTGGTTTCAGATCGTTGACAATCGTCTGGACCTCAGGCAGTTCAGGCATGGCTAGCGAATTAATCGGCTGATATTGATCAGCCCGGATTGGGCGCCGCGTTGGCTCATAACCGCTGCTGCTTGCTTGGCAGCCAGACGCAAAGATTTTTTAAGGCTATTGGTCCTAACTAAGCAGGCCAATAAAGTTCCGCCAAAAGCGTCGCCGACTCCGGTGGTATCAATAATTTTTTTAACTGGCAATGCCGGCTGATGGATCGTTGTTTGACCATCGTAAGACCAAGCTCCCTGGGAATCAGCGGTAATGACTACTATTTTGGGACCATAACACCACAAGCGTTGGATAAGCTTTTTAATATCTTGACCATAGTCGGCCAGCTGTTTTTTATCAAGCGGATGGCTAGCTAATAATTGTAAGGCTTCATCTTGATTAACAATCAATAGGTCGGTTTTTTCTAAAAATGGCCGCAGCTTTTTAAAGCCAGCTGCCAATTGGGCTTGCCCAGGATTCCAGGCAATCTTTTTATGACTTTTAAATATAGCTGTTAGATTTTTCAACCAGATTTTACCGCTTAAGGACGAAACATAAAGCCAATCGCTAGCCAGCCGCGTGGCGGTCGATGATGTTATTGATAGATGATCGTTGGCTCCGCGATAGGCAATAATTGTGTGCTCCCCGTCTTGGCCGATTAAGACCACCGATAGGGCCGATTGTTGCCGATCGATTATTTGGCACAACCCGGTATCTACTTTGTGCTTTTTGAGGTTGTCAATAATATCTTGGCCGCGGCGATCAGGCCCGACGGCCAACCAACTGGCGACATTAAGACCGCACTGTTTTATGGCGATTGCCAAATTAGATGCGCCGCCGCCATATTCTACAAAACTTTCATCAACAATCGTCTTGGCTCCATACTCAATGGCCAGTAATTTTTTAGCCAGAATTTCGCGACGATTATCAATTAGGCGATAATTATTAATCAAAACAGAAATATCTTCAGTGGCTCCGCCGATAGTGATGATGTCAAATTTTTTTTTCATAGGCTTATCTATTAGGAAATTCGTCTAAAGTGGCTTGAACGATTATTTTTTTATCACCACGCTGAATCTTGAGACCGATTTTTTGATGCGGTTTATATTTTTGGACTACCTGCAATAAGCTATCTTGTTCATTAAGCTTCTGGGCGTTTATTTCCAGAATAATATCACCGGGCAATATGCCGGCTCGTTCGGCTGGCGATCCAGCGACTACCGCCGACTGGTTGTCGTCAGCACTGATTAAAGCACCCTGCTTGACTGGCAATCCTTTTTCTAGGGCCAAGTCATCATCTATAGTTAGATAACTAACTCCTAGTCGGGGTCGGACGATACGGCCAATTTTTTTAACACTATCAATGACCGGCTTGGCATCATCAATTGGAATAGCAAAGCCAATAGAGCCGCCGCTAGCATCGCGAGCGACATTAATGCCAACCACTCGTCCGTCTAGGTCGATCAACGGTCCGCCCGAATTGCCGGGATTTATTTGGGCATCAGTTTGAATGACATTGGTTAACAGTTCATCTTGGCCATTGTCATCAGAAGCGCTGAGATTGCGACCGATACCGCTAACAATCCCCTTGGTGGCACTATTTTGATAACGCCCCAAGGCATTACCGATAGCAATAACCGTTGTTCCCATGTCTAAGTCCCGGCTATTGCCCAGCTGGATGGTTGGCAGATTTTTGTCAAATATCTTGAGGATGGCTAGATCATTGAGCGGATCTTTGCCAATTAGCTGGGCGTAATAAGATTTGCCGGATTGGAATCTAACGCGGTACTCACCATTATTACCCGCTTGATTAACCACATGGCGATTGGTTAAAATCAATCCGTCACTAGAAATAATAAAACCGGTGCCTGAGCCGCGGCGAATCTTTTGACTAACCAACTGGCCATCAATCTCCTGTTTAGTGGTTTCACTGACAGTAATGCTGACTATGGCCGGCAGGGCTTTTTTGATGGCGGCGATAGTCGCTTGCTGCTCAGCTAAAGCGGCGTTGCTTTGGGTGGCGGCCGTAGTCTGCCCAGGCCAGCTGGCCGCTATTAGTAAACTGATAATTATCAGCCGATAAGATGGTTTAAACATTGCTGGAATGATTTAGTTTTTGACAAAATTTGAGCGGTGCGTTATATTAATAAAGTTTTTCGGGGATCGTCTAATGGTAGGACAGTGGCCTTTGAAGCCATTAATCGGGGTTCGAACCCCTGTCCCCGAGCACTTTAACATCGCTTTAGGGCGATGTTATTTTGTTGGCAAATAACTGGACAATACTCGTCCGCGATAACTGGGGCTGGGCCAATTATGGGTAGTCATGAAACCAGGGTTAGCAACCATAATTTCGGGAATTCGATTAACAATAGTCGCACAAGTTAATTCGGCCGTGGCCGGTTGAGCAATGCTGACAGTAATATTGGGCTGCCCTTTAATGGTCCAATTATTAGTGTCTTGATCAGTTGGTCCATAAATTTTGCCAATGCTCTTGGCTTGAATAATCGGCCCTTCATTAGTTTCCAAATCAATTGTCGCCATCATGCCCAGACATTCACCAACAGCAATCGTCCGATTAAGCAGGCGGCTGGCCGTCGGTTGCTCAGCGATAATCGGGGCTAGCTTTTGATTAATATTTTTAACTGTCCACCCCAATCTGGCCGCTAGCCATTCACCGCTGTTCCACATATATGATGGCAAGATATTGGCTTGACCGATTTTAGTGGCAAACTCGGCTGACGGCAGACCGACTCCGTGAACTTTAGCTAGAGCAATGCCATAATCTTCAACATTATAGCTGGATTGACCTTCAATGGCGATTATTTTATGGCTGGCGCCGGCCAGAACGGTGATTAAATTTCCCCAGAAAACATCCTGATAACCGCTGGCCGTCAGCGTGCAATAATTATCTTTGGCTAATGAGTCAAGGCGTTTGCTAAATTCCGGTGAAGTAGTCCACGGGAAAAAGGCTTCCTCGCAAGTAGTAATAGTGTTAACGCCATATTTTAACGGAATAGTCAGCAACGGATACATTTCTGTCATCAGACTGCCAATAGCCACGATGCAGATATCGGCCGGCTGTTGAGCAAATACTTCTTCAGGGTTGCCGCTAACTGTAACACCCAATTTCTGCTCCAAGCCGATTAAATCGGCGATATCTTGACCGATTAAGGATGGATTGCTGTCAATCGCGCCAACAATAGTCACGCCCTTCTCATATAGATAGCGCAAGATTAATTTACCCATCTTGCCGCAGCCGTATTGGATAGCGCGCAATTCGGAGTGTTCAAAATTTTTATTCATATATTTTGAGCTTGATAACGAACAAACAGGGCAATAGCCACGGCAGTTGCCACATTGATAGACTCAACCCAAGGCTGATGATCAATAAATAATGTTTTTCCGGGTAGCGGCACGGTAATCCCCTGGCCCTCTGAGCCGACAACTAACAAAATTTCTGGCGGCAGGTTGCTACTTTTAATATCTAAGGCCGGTGCTTGGTGATTATTTTCTAGGCGATAGATTGGCCGATCAAGTTCTTGTATTAACTGCTTAGCTGCTGGCCAGTCCAGGTCCAACCACGGAGTCTTAAAAATAGTGCCGGCGGAAGAACGAATAACCTTGGGGTTGCCAGGATCAACACAGTTTAAAAGAATTAGTCCGGCATCAAAAGCGCCAGCTAGACGGATGATAGTGCCAAGATTGCCAGGATCCTGGATGTTATCTAATAATAAGATGGTTTTTCGACGCTTAATATCTGCTGGCTGGAATTTGGGCGGTTGAGCTAGGGCGGCAATAGTTGGTAAGCTGTCGGTAGTAGTCAGTTGGCGGAAATTAGCCGTGTCGGCGGCGGTAAAGGTTAACTGAATATTTGGTGCCGCCAGTTCTAGAAATTTTTTACCTTCAACTAACCATAGGCCGGCCTTAGTCCGACCTTTATTATTGTGCAGTGATTTAATCAGTTTTTCTTGGCCCTGGCTGAGCATAGCTAGATGCGAGAATACTTGCCAACCGCGATATAGCTGGCCAGCAAGTTAACGGTGCCGATGCCTAGCAGTTGTAAACCGGCAATTTGCCACCAATAATGGTTAAAGTATTGCAATAAATCAATGTTATAGCCAAAGAAGAAAGTATCTAAATAGGGCTGGAGAACATTTAAGAAAGGATAAAAGATAGCCGCGGTTAGAATTACGCCGGCAATAGTATAAATCAGGCTGGAAAAAAGAAACGGCGCTTTAATGAAAAAATTGGACGCGCCAACCAGCTTCATAATAGCAATTTCTTGACGATGGCTATGAATAGCCAGCTTGACCGAGTTAAAAATAACCAAGAGCATTATTAGAATAAAGATAGAGCTGATAACGATAGCGATATCATTAATTTTGTTGGTTATATTATTAATCTTAGCCAACAGAGCTTGATTATCCTGAAAATTGCGCGAGCCAATCAGCGGGTCTTGGATTTGGCTTAGTTCTTCAATTAATTGATTATATTGATCTGGATCGCGAGGTTTGATGGTTAGGCTGGAGGTTAGCGGGTTTTTATCTAGCTCTTGTAATGCCTGCAGAATTTCCGGATTGTCTTGATGTTGGCGGCGAAACGATTCTAAGGCCTCGGCTTGAGATAAATAACTAACTTCTTGCACATTATCTAGATTGGCTAAGCGGGCCTTAAGTCCGAGAGCTTTATCCTCAGAGACCCCTTCTTTGAGATAAATAGAGATATCAACGCGATTCTTGAGATTGTCTACGGCTGCTTGGCCGATAATCCGTAACGACAATAGAAGGTTAACCGAGAATAGCGTCAGGATTAAAATCATGATGGTCGCTAGCGACAACCAGAAATTACGCCAAACATCCTGGAAACCAAACTTAACGATTCTGCTTAAAGATAAGAACATAGTTTTAAATAAGATATTTGCCGTGCGCCTGGTCGCTAACTAGCCGGCCATCGCTAATAGTTAAAACTCTTTTGTTAAGATTATTAACGATTTCACGGTTGTGGGTAACCAAGATAACCGTGGTGCCAAATTTATTAATCTTCTGCAAAAGCTCAATAATTTCTTCGGCGTTAATTGAATCTAGATTGCCAGTTGGTTCATCGGCTAACAATATTTTAGGCTGGTAAACTAAGGCTCGGGCAATGGCGGCCCGCTGTTGTTCACCGCCGGAGACTTCGTGCGGATAGCGATCCATCTGTTCGCTAAGGCCGACAATTTTCATTAACTGTGGAATGATGGCATTAATTTTTTTTGATGATTTGCCGCAGACCTGTAGGGCAAAGGCGACGTTCTCGGCTAGGGTTTTTTTAGGTAATAATTTGAAATCTTGAAAGATAACACCGATTTGTCGTCGTAAAAATGGCACCTCGCCGCTGGATAGCCTGGTGATATCCCAATCGCCAACAATTATTTGACCGTTATCTAAACGCTCTTCACCGATTAGGCATTTGACCATGGTGGTTTTGCCACTGCCAGACTGGCCGACAATTGATACAAATTCGCCAGAGCCGATGCTGAGAGTTAGGTTGTCTAAGGCCTTAGTCTGTGGCGGGTAAAATTTGCTGGCTTGGTTAAACTTAATCATAACTTGTTAATGATTAATTCAAAGCAGTTGTTAATATTTGGCTGGCAGTGGCGTAGCTCTTGGACCAGCTCGATGAACCTAAAGTCACGACAATAAATTTTTGTTTAGTATTCTGATTTTGGGCGGCCATAGCCAAGCAATGGCCGGCTTCCACTAAATAGCCGGTCTTAGAAGACTGCAGTGAAAATTGGCCATCCTGTAGTAATTTATTGGTGTTCTTGATAGTGTGCGACTGCTTGGTGTTGGTAGTGCTAAATTTATAGACAGCAGTCGTGCTTATTTTCTTGATATTAGTATCTTGGCTGACTGCTTTTAGAATTAAAGCGTAATCTTTGGCGGTGCTAACATTGTCGGTTGATAGGCCGGTCGGTTCAACGAATTTAGTATTAATAGCCCCCCATTTCTTGGCGTTAGCGTTCATTTTTTTGATAAATTCGGCGCGGCTAAGGCCACTAACGCGGACCAGCGATTCCACGGCATTATTGGCCGATCCGATTAAGGCTGAATAGACCAAGTCCTTGATTTTTAATTGATCACCATTCTTCAGTCTTAGAAGAGCGGCCTCGGATAGCGCGCAATACTTGGTAATTTCTTGCTCATCTTGACTGTTATAGCTGACTATTTTATCTAAATTGGGCTTGGTGTCTAAGAAGGTTTTTACCGCCACCATCTTGGTTAGACTAGCAATCGGCACGATTTTTTGAGCATTCTTTTGCCACAGGACCTGATTATTATCAGCATCTAAAACCACCACCGAATCGGCATCCTGGTTGGATATCTCTAGGGACTTGAAATCACTAACCGTCTTGGTTGAACTAGCCGCATAGGCTAGATTGTTAACTATTTGCCAATCAGCTGAGTTCTTGGGCAAACGGCCATATTTTTTGGTGAACTGTTGAAGAGCAAGTTTTTCTTTGGCTAAATCGCGGGTTGGTTTTGGTGGTTCTGGCTTCTTAGTGCTAATGTTAGAACTAGAGCTTGGCGATAGCGGTTCCAGACGGACAGTAATAACGCCAGTGCCTAAGGTGGCTAATTGAGCAAAGGCCTCCTTTTGTAAGTCAATTACTCGATCAGGATGAATTTTGGGGTCTGGGCCATAATCGTTGATAACCACATCAACGGTTTTGCCGCTAGCCAGATGATATACCCTAACTTTTTGGCCGAGCGGATAAATAGTAGAAGCCGCAAAAAGTCCCGGCTTGAAGTCATACCAGCTAGCTTTGCCGCTAGGACTGCTGGTTGCTGAGGTGGTGGCATCAGCTGAAGTTAAAATTGGCTGAGCTAAAGTTAAGATGAGGCCGGCAATAATAAATAGCGGCCGACCAATTTTTAACCAATAAAAATTAGATCGTGACGAATCCATAAGTTGACGAATCAAAAGCTTTGTCTTTATAATAAAATTATAGCACATTTCTGATGAGCCACCAAACGGATATTATCCTAATTTGGCGGGTGTCGTATAGTGGTTATTGTGCCAGCTTCCCAAGCTGGAGAGGGCGGTTCGATTCCGCTCACCCGCTCTAAGTCGTTAGCTGCCAGTGTATCTTAGCTGGTAGAGCAGTCGCTTCGTACGGGAAATGTCGTCGGTTAAAATCCGACAATGGGCTCCTACATAAAAACGCCAAATGGCGTTTTTATTGTACTTTATTATCAAAAAAATATTTGAACCACAAATTAGGATTGCGGCTGATCGCCACCTTATCTTTTTTAGGGGCCGGCAAGTCAAAAACTGAATTGGCGCTATTATCGGCGGCGTCGGTTGACGAATCTGGTTGCTTGATGACAATTATTTGTTCATTTGGTTGGCGTAAATCAAACTTCAGACGCGCTTCCTCTTCTAAGAATTCTTTGGAATCAAGATAGTCTACCAATCCAGAAACCTCTTGATTTTTTTTGTCTAAACGCTTAATCTCAGCCTCCAGCTGAGTTATTTCACTCTTCACCCCAAAAACTTGACGAATATTTTTGACTAGTCCGGTTAGTATAAAAATTAAGACCAATAAGCTGGCGATAGTTATTAATATTGGCTGATAACGTTTATGTTGATGTTTGCTAGGCAGTTTATTCATAGTCGGGCTATCCGGAATCGAACCGGAACTACATGCACCCCATGCACGCGTACTACCACTATACGATAGCCCGTTAAGCGGCCCAAGGCCGCCTTTGATTATTCCTCTTCTTCATCGCCCTCACCTTCAGCATAAATTGCTTGCAGGTCAAGACGATCCCAGTTAAATAATTCTTCCGGTTGAAAGAATCTAGCCAGTTCTTTGTGAGCATTCTCAACGCTATCGGAAGCATGGACAACATTAGCTTGAATGCTCATGGAAAAATCGCCGCGGATAGTGCCGGCGTCAGCTTTACGGCCCAAGGTTTCTCCGGCCAGCAAACGGACGCTATTGACGGCCTCCATGCCCTCCAGAGCCATGACAATAACCGGCCAATCAGACATAAACTTGGCAATCCTTGGGAAAAACGGCTTGTCGGTCAAATGAGAATAATGCTCAGCTAGTATGGTGTTGTCCAGTTGCATCATTTTGAGGCCGACTATTTTTAAGCCCTTGCGTTCAAAGCGATGGATGATTTCGCCAGCCAAACTGCGGTTTAGGGCGTCTGGCTTGATAATCACTAGGGTGCGCTCCTGTCTTTTCTTTGCCATAGATCTTCAATAATTCCGCTCTAACAATGGCGGTTGGTTATTATTATAAACCACTAAAGCGGTTTTGCCAAATTAGTTCTTGGTGATGATTATTGCCAGATTAATTGGCCATTGCTCCAAATATCAAAATCGCTCAATTGATCAGTTCGCCACAGGCGGATACCGAGACGGCGCAAACGATCAATAATCAGTTGACTAGGTAGTCCAAATTTATTGGCGCTAGACAAACTGATAACCGCCATCTTGGGCTGCCAATAGTTTAACCAGGCCAAGCTGGTGGCGGTTAGCGAACCATGGTGGGCAATTTTGAGAATATCAATCGGTCGGCCGGTTGGCTGCTGGGCCAATAATTCGTTTTCAGCAACAGCCTCTAGATCGCCGGTCCAGAGGAACTTATTCTGGCCGTATTGCCATAATATAACTAAAGACTGGTTATTAATGTTGTCTTGGTAGCGAATCAGTTGCTCGCTGGTTGGCCACAAGATAGTCAGCCGGCTGTTATCGGATAATCTTATTACGGCTGGCGCTCGGATATTATTAATAATAATTCCCTTTTGCTTAGCATCATTGAGGGCACCGGCTAGCTCAGTTGATAATCGCGGCGGCTGGGCCAAGATTATTTGTTGGATCGGATATTTATTGATGAGATAAGGTAGCCCGCCCCAATGATCGGCGTGGTCGTGGCTGACGATAATCATGTCCAGGCGTCTGTCCCACCACCGCAATCTACGGCTAAGCGCCGCGAGAATCTGTTGATTGGGTCCGCAGTCAATTAAAATGTTCTGGCCGCTGGCTGTCGTAATCAGGGCGGCATCGCCTTGACCGACGTCCAGGTAGCTTATTCGCAGTAAAGAAGATGTCGATAGCCGGGTGGTGCCGATTATTATAATCAGCCCGGCTAAACTACTAAGAGCCAGCAAGATAAATAATCTCTTCATATTATTAATGGGCCAAGACTAATCCCCTAACCTCATTGGCTCCAGATTGCTTAAGACAATTAGCCATTTCCGTTAAAGTGGCGCCAGTAGTGACAACATCGTCAATAATAATAAAATCTTGGCCAGCTGCATATTTTAACCAAGAAAAAGCCTGATTTAGGTTAGTTAATCGCGTGTTTCTATTCAAGTGCGCTTGGGGCGGCCGGTGTTGACGGTGCCAGTAGTTAGTAACTGGACAGTGATTGACCTCGGCTATTGTTTTGACTAGCAATTGGGATTGATTAAAGCCGCGCCAATTAAGCCGCTGCCGACTCAAGGGTACAGCCGTGATAAATGACTGTTGAAACCATGATTGCTCAGCAATAGTTTGTTGGATGAATTCCGCTAAATTGATAGCTAAAATCCGGCCGGCCATAGTCGACCGCTGATATTTGGTTAATTTAAGCAGTTTGTTCAATAGCGGCTGGTGATAATCAGCGCAATAAATAATCGCGGCCAGGCTTGATTTGTGGTCAATCAATAACGACCGCCAGCGCCAATTGGCGGTTAATTGCCGTTGGCAGTCATGACACAGCCAGCTGCCTGGCTGTTGGCAATTGTAGCAGTATTTTGGCCACAATAAATCTAACCAAAAAAGCCCATGACGGGCTTTTTGCTCCCCTCCTAACATAAAATTTAGATTAATTATTGATATTGGCGATCTTGCCAAGTCAGTTTATCGGCTAGCCAGACATCGTCTTTTTTAACCAAACTTAATTGATAGTTCTGATAAAAGTTTTTTGGTTGGCTTGAAGCTGTGGCAATGGTTTCTTGGCCACGGACCTTAACATCAACAGTTAGCGAATTGCTATCAACCGAATCCATAGTTCCTTGCGTGACAATGGCCTGGGCTCTGGTGCCGATATAGGTGTCAGCCTTTTTATTAGCCGACTGCTCTTTTATATAATTGTCAGTCCAAGCAATCATTGACTGAGTCATACTATTTTTGAGGATTTCTAAATTGCTAAAATTGTCTTGGCTAGATAGACTAGCCCAGCGTTCAACAAAGGCGCCGGCTTTTTTCTCTAATTCAACTTCCAGGCGACCGCGATTGTCCAGGACTACCTGGTTACCAGCCAGCTGTTCGGTAGAAAAAGTTTGCGGCTCTGACTGGGTTGTTTCGGGGATGGTCGTGGTTGGATTAATAATCGTTTTTAACGGATTATAATTGGGACTCAGCTTGCCGCTAAACAAAATATAGAGCAAGACAATTAAGATAATGATAACCCCGCCAATCATTAGCCAATTAATAGTTTTTGGAGAAAGCCGCATAGAGTTAATTAGTTAATTATTTACTCGGCTTCAGCCTGAGCTTCAGCCTGGTTTTGTTTTTCTATTTTTAATAGTTGCTCCGGATTGGAAGTGATCAATTGATCCTCCATATAAGAGGCAACGATTTTAATGGCGGCATGCTTATTGCCGGCAAAGAATATTCCCTCGCCGACACCGCTTTCCAGTAGCAGATATTTCTCGCCCTCTGTTAGCATAAAAGTCTTTTGCACTAAATCAATAGCGGCTGGAGACTGCTTTAATAATATTTGCATGGCTGAGTTGGTAACAATAGCTTTGCCGTATGGCGATAATAGAAAATCATTAACATCTTGCGTAATAGTGGTAACGCCTAAATAATATTTACGGCAACGTTTGACTAGGGCGTAAATAAATTTGGCACTATCTTCATTCTGCATTAGCCACCAGGCTTCGTCAATTACTAGAATACGTTTTTTTAATTGGCTGCGGACAACATTCCAGATATAGTTGACTATCGTATAGATGGCTAAGGGCCGCAGCTCATCTTCTAAATCGCGGACCGAGAAAGCGACCAGCTGGTTATCCATTTGGACATTAGTCGGGCTAGTAAATAATCCTGAGAAAGTGCCTTCGGTATATTTTTTGAGCCGCAAGGCAATATTTTCGCCCCCCTCCATTCCTTCCAAGATATACTGCAAATCCCGCATCGTTGGCGGTTCAATCTGGCTTAAATCGCTATCGGGAGTGATATCTTTCTTGGCATAAGTTTCCAAGAGAGCCATATCAATAATGGAATCTTCTTCGGCTGACAATTGGCCCAGCATAATTCTGACCAAGCCCTTGACCGTAATAACGCCGCTCCTAATAATATCCTCAGTTTTGGATTCTTGTCCGACCGGTCGTGGCAAATCAAACGGATTAATCTTGGCCTCGCTAGCCAGTGATACATTAATATAAGTGCCGCCGACGGCCTCGGCTAGCTCTTTGTATTCATACTCCGGATCAATAATAATGACATCAGTGCCCATCATCATCGTCCGAAGAACTTCTAATTTAATGGCATAACTTTTACCGGCGCCAGAAGTGGCGAAGACAACATTATTAGCATTAGGCAGACTAAAACGATCAAATAAGATCAAGCTATTATTGTGGCGATTGATACCATAGAGAATGCCATTGTCGCTAGTTAATTCACTGGAAATGAACGGGAAAGAGGAAGCAACCGGTGACGAATTCATGTTGAAAGCAATATTTAGGCCATCATCACATAGTGGTAAAGTAGAATTAAAGCCCTGTTCGGCCTGATAAAAAACTTTTTTAGAGTAGATAAGCCGTGAACCGAACAAGTCTTCCATGTTATTGGCTAGTTGGTTAAGCTCTTCTTCGGTTTTGGCATAAATGGTGACATAGAGGGCGAATTGAAAGAATTTTTCAGTTCCTTGAGTCAAAGAATCACGCAGCGCCTCAACATCGCGCAGGGCAGTTTCTCTCAGCGGATCGCGCGGATTGCCGCGATCAATATCAGCGCTGATTTGAGCCTCCAGGACACCAACCTTATTCTTTAATTGTTTAAGGACAATAGCTGAATTAATTGGATAAAAAAACATGGAGATGTCAAACGACTCGTTAAGGTTGAGAATTGGTGCGAACCAGCCAACACTGATATAGCGAGGATAGGCAACAATAAAGATTGTGCTAACATATTGGCCGTTGAGCAATAGATGTTTGGGCTTAACTTCAAGACTGGCCGGCGCTATCAAATCACGAATGTTGACGACGCCATAGCGATAGGCTTTTTCTTGCTCAATCAACTCCTCGGCTAATCTGGCTTGTTCATTAAGGGTGGCCGAAGTCTGTTTATTTAAAAAACCAATACTGTTTGCCTTATCGGGGTTAGTTGTTTTTTTGTCAGGCTGAATATTGAACATGGCGGAATTTAAAAATTAGTATTGATATTAATTTTTTCAACATTGTCTAAGGGCTGGTTAGCGGCAGTTTCTTGGTTGTAGACATTATAAAACAACTCAATTAGCCCTTGGGTGTCTAATTGGACGACATTAAGCCCCATTGATGACAAGCCGTTGATAACGCTATCAATTCTTTCGGAGAGCTGTTTTTTTAGATAAATAAAACGTTCTTCTTTAAGATTGATAACATCAATCGGTCGGAAAGCTTCAATTAGCGACTGCCAAAACCCCTTGCGTTTATCGGAGATGGGGTTATAGGGAACAATAATGTAAAAATGTTTGTTCATTATCTTGCCAAGGCTAACTAGCTGGCTGACATAATCTACATATTGCAAAGTCTGATTTTTTAACAGCTCGTTAGTCTGTTCATTGGCTTTTTTGCGCATTGACTCCAGGTAGTTGGCGATATTGAGTTCGCGTGACTGGACGACTACTTGGATAGGAAAGTCAAGGTTATTTAAAAAACTGACATAACCGCTAATAATCGCTTCTTGTTCGTCTTCACTTTTGAGAGCAAAGTTAATGCTGGACACCATCAAAACGGCCCGCAATGTGCCATCTTTCATAATGACAGTGTCTTTTTTAATATCCGCTATCTTTAAATAGCGCTGAGTAGAAATTGGATTGTTCTTTTGCTGGCTAGCCATAATTAGGGCTTAGTAATTAACTCATCAACCAATTCTGTCTCTCCGCTATAAGCGCCACGCGTATCAACAATTAACGATAATTCAGCTAGGCGTGAAGAAGTGAAGCGGTTTTTAATGGCTGGTGGTTGGGATTTGATGATATTCTTGCTGTCAAATTGAGCTTCAGCTAGATTCTTGCCAAAATTCTTATTCCAAAGGCGCAGCTGTGGCATAAATAAGCTTTGAATCAAGTTGAGCAAAAAATAGTGAAACGGCCGGCCGTTGATTTTACTGAAGGCAAAGGTAAAAAATACACCGACAGTCAATAAGGTGGTTGCCAAAAATAAGGAAAAGTCAAAAAGCTTATATTCTAAAAAAATCACCCCAGACATGATTAGCAGTATAATAAATTGCCGAGTGGTAATCGGACCGATAATCTTATCTTCAGCATCAATAAATTGTGGAACAGTAAATTGTTGCATAATTAAAAACGGATCTGTTTATTTAAATTCATTATAGCGACAAATTCATTGAAAGTTAAATTATCATTATTTTGGCTATCTTCTTTTGATAGCAATTGCTCGGCTGGCTGGCAATTTTGAATGCTACGCTGGCCGATTTGCAGGTAGAGGCGGTTAAGCGGACTTTGCCGCCAAGCGCTAAGACCTTGCAGACGCTTGCTGTAGCCATGTTCAGCTAGCATATCTAGTTTTTCTTTTATTTTTTGGGCGCGTTCTTCCGGGTTGCGGCCAAGATAACGGAAGCGCTTTAGATTGAGGTTGGCTAGCTCGTCAATTGGAGTCAAGGTTTTAGGGGTAAAGCGGACATCGTCCATGCGGATCTTGCCAGTTTTATTGTCGGCAGCACGTTGGTCAATTGGAACAACAATTGTCGGCGCTGAATCAGCTGGTGGCTGATTATTAACAGTTGGAACCTGTTGATTGACTACCGGAGTTTCTTCTGCCGGTTGGGCGGCTTCCAGTAATTTGGGGCTAGCGGTTAGCGGTGCCGGCAATTCATTTTCCGTCTTTAGCTCTGGCCGCGGCTGGTTATCAATTTTTTTGAGACTAGCTAGTAAATCAGACTCAAAATCACGAACCGCCGCCTGAGTAATTAATTGATCAAGCGGCTTAGCTGGTGGCGTAGTAACTGTTTGCTGTTCAGCCGCTCGGTGAAGCAGTTCTTTAGCCTCAGCTAATTGTTGACTAAGCTGTGGTATTTGCTCGGCTGAAACCCCTAGCCCACCGCTATCTAGCGGGCGAGACAAAAAATCATCGACTGCTCGTTGATTGCGGACGCCGATTAAGAAAGTTTTAGCTAGCTGTCGCCAACGATTTATTGCCCCTGGTTGTTTAAATATTTTTTGCTGACTAACTAATTTGTTCAAGACTGATTCCAAGTCAGTATCAATCGGCGGTTGCTGGCCCGCTTTTTGACTGATTGGCGGCTGGCTGGGTGATGTTAAAGCTTTAAGCGTGCCGCCTTTAGCCAGCTGGTTGATATCAATCGGTGCGTTCAACGGTTTAGCCAGATAGCTCTGGACAGTTACTAGCACTTTGGCCTGCAATTCAGCCGTTAACTTTTGGGCTTGATCACCGGATAAGCCATAATTCTCGCTAAGATAATAAGATAGACGGCTTAGCGATATGTCCTTGACCATTATTTTGATCAGTAGGCTCGCCAAAGAAAGGCGGTAGGTTTCTTCTAACTGCTTAATGGTCGCCTTAATTAAGGGAGTATCCAGCTTAGCTCGGACATCAGCCGGAATTTGTTGATATTTTTGCAAATAATCAAACATAACTTTAACTTTTTTCCAGCTTAATAATTTCCTCAGCAATCGCCTGCGCCTCCAAGCTGTCGGGGTTATAGCGCTTGAGCATTAACTGCAGCTGATTTATTTTATTGGCAACGCCCGCATCTTTCGGCACAGTTGTGTTTTTAATCGGCGATGCTAGCGGTTGCATTTCGGGATCGATTGGTTGATCGGCAGTATTGATAATAGAGTCATTGGTCAAATCAATAGTTTCGTCCAAGGAAATGTTTTTTTCTGGTAATGGAATGATGGCCCAATCAGTTCCGTCATCGCTAGGCATGCTGTCGGGGAAAAATTTGATATTACGGTAAGTGTTGAGAAGAGCCCGCAGTGTTTTTTTGTCTAACTCTGAAAGATTGGCGGCATTCTTGGACAACCCTAAGAATTCAGAAATGCTTAGAGAGTTAAAATTTTCAGCCCCCTTTTCAATAGCAAAACAACGCAGCCAGTTAGCTACTGTGCCTGGTAATTTTTCGCCATTGATAACAATAGGCTGTTCGGTAATTTTTTCTTGATTTTGCAGTAAAGCGGTTTCAATCTGCTTGCGAGCACTCAAATCACGATCTAGCCATGCAAACACCCGTTGATTGATGGCGGCAATAATTTGCTCGTAATTTTTTAGTTCAACCAGCAGGTTTTCTCTAAATAAATTGGTAATTATTGATCTTTCCTCATCTAGTGTTGGGCTGATCTTATTAGGATCTTGATTAAAAAAAGATAAGCGGTTGATAATCGGTTGAAAATAAAGGTTATTAAGCTTATCGGCTATCGTTTTAGCGGTTACCTCCGGAAGATCATAGCGCTTAACTAGATATTCCGCCAAGCTATTCAACTGTAATTCATCAATCGCCACCAGAACCGCCACAAAGCTTAATTCTAGGCCGTATTCTGCCCCCAGCTCATCAATAATTTTTAAGTGATTTGGATGATTAAATTCTAGAATTATGACATCGGGTAATTCATAGAATTTATCTAGACAGTCCAATAAATATTGTTGGTTAGGCATAGTGTTTATTGCTTAGGAGTCTGCTTAACTGTTTTCTCAATATTCTCAGCTCGGCGCCTGTCTTTTTTGTCTTCATTAAGACCGCGAAAATAACGATAATCTTCTAATCTCTGTCTTTGCTTGATATCATCGGATAACTTGTCTATTTTTTTTGACCTTTCATTATCTTGGCCTGTTCCGTTATTGTGTTCACCATTATCATCAACAGACTCATTATCCCCTTCTTGGTTTTGGTTATAAATTGTGGTGTTATTAACCGTTGTTTGATTATTAATAATAGTTTCACCACCTTCTTTAGCGATAACCTGTTCGGCTTGGCTGATTGGCTGAGCACTGCCGATAGCTTGAGCAATGTCTTCGGGGGTAACCTGTTCTTGGGTAATATTTTTCTGGGCCATTATATTTTTGATGCTTTGAGCTATATTGGCGGCATCATCAACTCGGTAAGATCCAGCGGCCATTTTCTGAGCAATGTTTTCTGTCAATTCTTCATTGTCTAAGCCAAAACCATGTAGCGCTTCATGGATATTGGTAGTCTGACTTTCCCGAGCACTGGCTAAGGAAACACCCGTATTCCTAAGACTTAGGTTGCCTAAGCTGGCCGGGTCGGCTAGCTTGTCTTTAGCAACGCGTAAATCACGGATTCTGGATAATGGTTCTAGCTCTTCCATGGCCGAGCTAGCCTCGTCCAAATTACCGTTTTGTAGAGCAGTGAATCGTTGATCGCGTAATTGACTGATTTTTTGCTCCAAGACATCAAGCGGCTCAGTAACCATGGTTGATCCAGCTTGTTCTAGGGCGGCCAATTCGTTATCAATTAAGCCAGTCAGCTCACCAGCTACTGCCGCCATTTTTTCCGGGGCGATATTGGCACCAACAACTTTGCCGCCTTCAATATCAGGCTTTAAGTCAGCTAAAGAATTCAGTCGGCCGAAATCAGCTCCGATAATATTGGCCTCATGCATACCGCCAGCAAAAGAATTAACCCTTAATGAGCCATTGCCTTGTCCGACAATCGTGCTTGGACCAATCTGACGCATCTTAACGGCTTTCTTTAAATAATCGTCATATTGATCCACTTTTCCACCAGTTCCAGCGGCTTGACTATTTAAGGCATTAATTAATGGTTGCAGCCGACTGACATCGCCACCATTAAACTTGAAACCAGCAATACCGCGCAACATCGATCTTATAATATCCTGATCCTTCTTCTCCTTTGGGTCAGCTTGGCCGACGGCACCAACCAAATTATTTATAGCATTAGTAGTTTTGACTGGATCTGATCTATTGGTTAGCTTTTCATAGAAATTTTTGTGCTTGGGGGTAATGCCAGCCAAACCTCCAGAAAAATCACCAGCATTAAAATCTTTAAATAAAGTGGCATGGTCGGTTCTTTGAGACAACTGCTTGACTCTTTCTTCAGCGGCATTACTATCCTTCAAGTGTAGATTGGCTGCATCCACTGATAACTGAAATGGGTGATAATCTTCAATACCTTGGCCCAAATTTTTAACCCCGGTACCGACAGCTAACCAAGCGGCCAATATTGGCAAATTAGCCTCAGTGTTCTTCCATGAGCCACCGCCGGCATAGTCTTGTTTAGCCTTGAATAGGGCGGCTCTTTTTGTTTCGTTAGATAAGTTGGGGTTATTTTTTATTCCATTAATTTTCGTTTCATACTCATTCTTCTCTTGATCAGCTTTAGTGGCTTTGCCATTTTGCCTTAAGTTTTTTTGTCTTATATCTATGAATTCATCATACATCTGCTCAGTAGCTGTTGCCTTAGTAGAGTCATAATCTTTAATAGCTTTTCCGACCTTCCTATTATAAATATCATCGGCTTTTGTCATGCCTTGCTCATAGCGATCTCTAGTTATTTGTCCATTCTTAAACAATTCCTCAGTTCTCTTTTTTGAAGCGTCTCTAGCTTCAGCTGCCTTTGAGCGCTCGCTCCCCATTGTGACGGCCGCATTATCAATTGCTACATGTCTTCTATCATAAGCATCTTCATAGGCCGGAACGGTTGTGCCGCCAATCATTTTTTGAATACCTCTTCCAATCTTTTTATTAAGTGGAGACTGGGCAAGTCCGGTGGCAGTAGATCCGCCAATCATCAATGCACCCAGGAACGGATTGCCAGTCAGTATTCCGGCGGCTGTTCCGCCAGCAATAGTCAGACCACCTTTAACGGTTTTGCCGATTGTTTTGACGGCGTCATCATCGGCAACATTCTTGAAGGCGTCCATCGTTTTATCACCAACGCCAAGGCCAAGTTTCTTTAAAGTATTAAGACGACTCTTGGTTTTTTCTTTTTTACGTTCTTCGGTCAGTTCATCACCCCAAGTCTTACCGGCTGTGCCCAATTTTTGAAACATTTGACCGACCTTGCTGTTGCTATTCTTACTCATAGCATAGGTTAAACCGCCGGCCCCCTTCAAGGTGTTGCGGCCCGCCCATTTAGCAGTGTTGGTTGCCATGCCGCTAGCCGTTTTTTTGACTTTATTGCCCATCTTCTTAAGATTGCTCATGCCAGCACCAACGACGCCGCCAACCAGAGAGCTGGTCTCTTTGGTCAGCATCATGCCGCCCCACAACAAGCCAATAGACACCAAGAATTTAATAATCGCCTGAGCCGTGCCGGATTTAGTCACCCCCGCATTAATATCATTGGTCAAATCTGAGTTGTTATTAGGGACCGCAGCCGTGCTGGTGCTACCAAGCAGTTGTATACCACCGGAGTCCGTTGTTGTCGAATTGCTCAAGCCGCTGCCAGAAGCGGTAAAAAATGATAGCCAAATAAAGAAAGCCAACATTGGGCCGGTAATTACCAATCCGGTAAAATCAGACCACCAGCGACTGCCAGCCTGGCCTAATTTACCGGCTTTTGGCAAAGCGGATAATAAATAAGGGAATGGAGATAAAATAACGTATATCCATAACATAACGGCCCGCTGGATTAACATTATGGTCATTGTCAGAATAACTACCAGGGCAACAATAATATAAATTAAAGCTAACAGATAGCTGATAAAAACGCCCAGGCCCTCTAGCGGCTCAGCTGAAGCGTCGGAATTATTGACCACCACATCAAACAAAGCAGTTAATCCCAGCATCTCAGTTAAATTGCCGGCGCCGACATCTTTAAAGCCATTAACAAAAGTTAACATAATAATCTGGGCGAAATCCAAAATCAAGCCGCAGATAGTTTTAGAGAAATTAACAAAAATCGCGCCAAAAATAAAACTGCGCAGTAAATTCTTGGCCTGATAATTTTGCAACCTCAAGACAGTTCCAAAAGCAATAATTAATAAGCCTAAGACAAAGAACATGTTGCAGACATCGCGGACAACCTTCCACCCCTCAATTACTACCTGCTCTTTGATAAAATTATTGTATTGGGCAACATAAACCAGAGCATGTAAGACAACAGCTAATAATTTACCGAAAAAAGACACTAAAACACTAATGATGCCGGTTAATATCTTTAAGATAGCGGTAGTGACAACATCAAGAGCGAAGACAAAAACCGGTGTAAAAATTAATAGCAAGATTAAGCCGATAACAAAATATTTTTGTTTCGGACTAAACCGGCACCAACGGTGATTAAAAAAAGTTTTTATCTTTCGCCACATATATAAATAATCATAAACTAAAGCAGGCTATCTATCGCACCGCCAAATAAGTCCCAAAGAATCTTCATGTTTGCTATGGGGTGGGTCATAACGTTGAT
>CAYOAH010000001.1:0-1550 GCA_964401905.1 uncultured Gammaproteobacteria bacterium | reverse complement strand
CAAATAAGTCCCAAAGAATCTTCATGTTTGCTATGGGGTGGGTCATAACGTTGATGATAAAAATTAAAAAAGATAGCGCGGCCAGAATAAGAAGAAGGAGCAATAAATCTAATGACAACATCGCGGCAACCTCTAGCCAGCCGATAGCTTTTTTAAAAATTCCTGGAGCTTTCCACTCTTCACCCAACTTACAAAAGAACTTGTGTCCTTCAATGAAACCAGCAAAGGCTTGTAGATTTAAAAGCGGCAATGTTCCACCCCAAGAAGGTATTAAATTAGACCACCAAGTTTTTAACATTTGGCCAGTAATCATCTTGCCACCCTCGCCTTTCTTAATGGCATCAATCGCCATTTCACCAGCTACAGCGGCAGCTCCAGCAACGGTTGGATTGGCCGCCAGTTTAGCCAATTGCTGGGCTTGCTTTAGTGAATCGGCGGTGTCTTGAGTCGCCATTCCTTCATCTTCAACCTGGTTGGATTCATCTTGGTTAGATTCATTGGGATCAGTGGAATCTTGAGGTTGATTAGTAGAATCTTGGCGAGACATTAATCGATCATTAATCCCTGGAAAATCAATTATCTGAGCATTTATTCTTTGGCTGTTAGCCTGTCTGCTAGCCTCAGCTTTTTGTTGACGTAAAATTTCCCCATTATAATAAGGAGAAGAATATTGATCTTGCAGGTTAGCGGCTGCTTCAGCCATAATTTCAAGCCATTTTAGATTGACTTAATTATACCATAATCAAAAAAACCGAGCAAACAACTAATTATTTATTTAAGGACAACCTAAAACCACCCTAGTCAGGGTGGTTTTAGAAGAATTAATTGTTTTGGCTGGGTTTAATTCTGAGCGAGAAACTTGAGGTTGCGTCCCAATTATCAGTCAGAGTAATCGTGGCGTTATTAGTTTGGCATTCATTGCCAGTAGCCGCCTGACAAGAATAGCGATGGGTAAACTGGTGAGGGGCGGATGTGTCGATGCGATCCAGGAAGTTACCGCGACGATCATAGGGCGTTGTGCCATCGCCCCAATCAATCTGAATTCGCTTGAGTGGTCGTTGGCTGGCATTAATACGGCTATTAAAACTTAAATTAACACTAACTACTGGTTTGTTGAAAGTGATTAAGCTACTGCTTGCTACCGGCATATCATTTATTTTAACATTTTCAATCTCTGGTCTAACTAGACAGAAAGAGTTTGAATCATTGCCAGCCGGTCTAGTATTATTGCTACAAAAATTTATTGGTGGTTCCCAGAGGAATGAAGTAGATGAAGTGCTGATGTAGCGACCGCTATCCGCAAAATAATCATGGCCATTCATACCCTTTCCTTGATCAAAGCGCCACTCAAAACCACCGTAAGATTTAGCAAACAAATAACGCGGATGAGCAGAATTATTGGTGCTAGTGCTAAAGATCTTACCGGCATGGACACCCTCGGCTAAGTCTTGGTAAAAAAGTGGTTGGTTACCAGGCGATGATATCGCGGTCATACTGTCCCAGTCTTCGGGGCTACCACCCTGATTGGCCGGATAGCCGATAGAGGCGAA